>NZ_JANUEZ010000003.1:0-478335 GCF_024807925.1 Bacillus sp. JUb11
AGAAAAAACACCTCCATGTTTTATTTCGGATCACAACGATCCGTTTTCAAACTTGAAGGTGTTTTTTATTTGTCTCATCTTATGGGGTCAGTCCCGATGTCGGGGTGTTTTTTTATGCAAAAAGATATGTTATTTTCTTTTATTATTTCATTTCGTTACTCAATTAAAAATCAAACATTCTATTCGTAATAAAATATGATAGAATATCAACAGAAGAAAGGTGGTTATACGATGGCACATGAATATCGCATTCCAAACTTAACATTAGATGAAAGAGATAAACAAATTCTTTCCTTATTACACGAGGACGGGCGTATGTCCTATACAGATTTAGGGAAACAAGTCGGCCTTTCCCGTGTTGCTGTACAAGCCCGTATTCAACAGCTCATTGAAGCAGGTGTCATTGAACGATTCACCGCTGTCATTAATCCAGCAAAGATCGGCATTCATGTCTCTGTCTTTTTTAACGTAGAGGTTGAGCCGAAATGTTTAGAAACAGTCGCCCTTCAGCTTGAGCAGGAAACAGCCGTCACAAGCCTTTATCATATGACAGGACCAAGCAAGCTGCATATGCATGGCATTTTTCAAAATGAACAGGAAATGGAGACGTTCCTGACAAAGAAGCTGTACCCGCTTGAAGGCGTCGTCAGTGTTGACTGTCAAATGCTCATTAAACGATACAAAAGCCGAATGGGCATGAAATTGTAGATAGGAGTTGAACCACTTGCAATCATATCTTGAACTCATGATCGCCATGGTGCGAACCGGTATTCTGGGATTTGGCGGAGGACCTTCTGTGATCCCGCTCATTCGCCATGAAGCGGTCGTCAAATACAAATGGATCAATGATGACGAATTTGGAGAAACACTCGCCATCGCCAACGCATTGCCCGGACCGATTGCTACGAAAATGTCGGCATACCTCGGCTATCGGTTAAAAGGTGTATCTGGTGCCTTTGTTGCAACAGCTGCACATATTTTACCGACATGTCTCGCTATGGTGGCACTTGTTACACTTGTCAGCGTCTTAAGCTCTTCAGTCATCATTCAAAATATGATCGGTGCTGTGACACCAGTGATTGCCGTTCTGTTAGGAATGATGGCATATGAATTTGGACAAAAAGCGTTGAAGGGCTTCGGCATGATCTTCGGAATCGTCCTATTCCTTTTGGCATTTGTCGGTCTTCAAGTACTCTCGATTCATCCAGGCATCATTGTCATCATCTTTTTATGTTATGGTGCCTTTCATTTCAAACTGAAAGATCGCTGGACTCGAACAAATAAAGAGAAAGGAGTGTCTTCGTGATGCTGATTCTCTTTTTATTCTGGGCATTCTTCTTATCCAATCTGTTAGGATATGGCGGAGGACCTGCCTCCATTCCGCTCAATTATGAAGAAATCGTCAATCATTTTCATTGGATGACAAACGAAGGGTTCTCCAATATGCTCGCATTAGCCAACGCACTTCCAGGTCCAATCGCTACGAAAATTGCGGCTTATGTAGGCTATGATGTCATGGGATGGCCAGGCTTTATCGTTGCACTGCTTGCGACGGTCCTGCCGTCTGCGATTGGATTGATTTTACTGCTAAAACTCATTGACCGTTTTCGCCAATCTTCTGTCGTCAAAGGCATGACCTTATCTGTGCAGCCTGTCATTGCCATGATGATGCTTTTATTAACATGGGAAATTGGCGGAGATGCCGTGAAAGCCATTGGCTGGATACAATCACTTGCCATTGCCGCCATTTCATTTTTCTTTATGACCAAATTCAAATTGCACCCTGCCTTTCTGATTGTGGCTGCATTTTTATATGGCGGATTCATTCTTCCGCATTAACGCAAAAACCGATAACACGTGAAGTTATCGGTTTTTCTCATTACATATAAATAGGAGAGACAGACCTGCGCCCAATAGAATGATACTCGACACCAGCTACTTCTGCCGCTTCAAGCGTATGACAATTCCGACCATCAAAAATGATCGGCTGCCTCATGAAATCTTTATAAGCTGAAAGTGGAAAGGACTGAATATCCGCCCACTCAGTTAATATACAGACAGCATCAGCATCCTTGATCGCCTCTTCAATCGTTTGAGCAAAAAGGACTTGATCAGGCAGTTCTTGAGCTGCATTGCGAGCGGCAGCAGGATCATAGGCTACGATCTCCGCTCCTAATTGATGGAGCTGATGAGCGATTGGGATTGACGGCGCCTCTCTCATATCATCTGTATTGGGCTTAAAGGAAAGGCCAAGAAGAGCCATTCTCTTCCCTTCCAAGTTTTCTCCCATCCGCTCCTTCACACTTCGAATAAAACTTGCTCGCTGCTCATTGTTGACTTTGATGACAGCCTTCAATAGCTCAAAATCATGGGACACATGCCCTGCAATTTGGACAAGGGCATTAGTATCCTTCGGAAAACAGGAACCTCCGTAACCAATGCCTGCCCTAAGAAACGAAGCACCAATCCGCTGATCGAGTCCCATCCCTTCTGCAACTCTCTCAACATCAGCTCCTGTTTTTCCACAAATCGAAGCAATTTCATTCATAAAGCTGATTTTTGTGGCAAGAAATGCATTTGATGCGTATTTGATCATCTCTGCGCTTTTCCGATCTGTTCTCACGAATGGAATGTGGAAATCCGCATACATAGACTCTAGCTGATCTAATCCGTTCTTTGTTTCAGCTCCAATCACCAGCCGATCCGCTCGCAGCGTATCTGAGATGGCAGACCCTTCTCGTAAAAATTCTGGATTCGATGCGATAGATAATGGCTCCTTACGACCTAATACGTGATGAATCAAATGATCAATTTGATCGCCCGTTCCGACAGGCACTGTACTTTTTACGACAAGCACTGCGCCTGGCTTTGCTTGTAAGCCCATCTCCTTTGCCGCTTGAAAGACATACTGCAAATCTGCTTGACCGTCTGCCTGCTGCGGGGTACCGACAGCAATCATTAACACGTCAGCCTGCGAATAGGCTGACGCTCCATTGATGTGAAAACGAATGCGTCCTTGCTCCATATTCCGTTTGAGCAGTTCTTTTAATCCCGGCTCGTACATCGGAGGATTCCCTTGCTTCAGCTGCATGACCTTCCGCCGGTCAATATCCATACATGTCACATCATGTCCTGCCTCTGCTAAACACACCCCTGTGACAAGCCCTACATATCCACAGCCTGCAATCGCAACCTTCATGACACATCAGCTCCCCATACTCCTTATGCTTGTAATGTCATCGTATGCCGGGGATTTTCGATCCATTCATAAAAGCATACAAAAACCCCCTGCTGAGAGAGCAGGGGGCTACTTTTATGAAACAAGGCCATTTCGAATATGAGCAATCAGATTTTCAAGCATTTCTTTTGTTGTGACATCATTGGAATTTTCACCAATATCATGAGCGTACATCAAAATCTTTAAAAACTCTTCTTGATTTAAACCCTTATTATCCATGTCTGTATCCTTTCGATTCCACTAATTTCATTATTATATGCTGTATGGTTGGTTTATGCAATACTCTAATACATCATTCGACAGCTTTTGAAATTTATGACCATTTTCATGAAAAACTTTTTTATAAATCATCATTGAGCTATAATAAAAGAATTGGAATCTTTTACTTGGTTAGGAGCGGGTCAAATGCTTCAGCACAACATCAACGAAGAAGAAATCAAACAAACAGCCGAACAGATCAAAGAACTTCTTCCTTCAACAGATGAAAACAAGCAACTCATCAAAAAAGCATTGATTACTTATAGACAGGACAGCGTATATCGGCTCAAGCAAGAGTCTGATACCGAATGGTCAGCTTATGTACATGATGTCGTGGCAGCAAGAGTCCACCTTCATGTGCTGTTTCCAGTGAGAAGCAGCTGTTCATGTCCAGCTGATGGACTATGTAAACACATCCTCGCTGTCTTCTTTTCGCTATACGCTCAAGTAGAGAGTGTGACCGGCTTTACAGAAAATTGGTCAGAGAAGGATGAATTACAGCGCAGCAAAGAACTCATTCGTCAGCACTTCCAAGTGAAACGCCCAGATGAACAATCACTTCAGAGCTGGCTGAATTTTTTCCAGGAGGAATTTCACCTCTGGCTGAAACGGACACCGAAGCACCAGCAAACGCCACAGCATTTGTATTACGGCTATTTATCGATCCTGAAAAAACACGCACCCACTTCACCTGAATTCAAGAGTTTGTATGCGATTCATACGTCCATCGATGTGTGGTTAAGGCTCCATGAGCTAATCGATCTCGGCCGTCTTGATGCCGAAAAAGACTTTTATTCGATGAATCCATATGTAGAACAGCTCATGAACACCATTTTTGATTCAGTGGATCATTTGAGGACATACGCCCTTTCCTTTTCCCTCGATCCTTTTCTTGAAAACACACCAACTGCCGTTCGGACACTTCTTCAAATCAGCGGACCTTTCCAGCATGAACGAGTTGCGGTCTTTATGGAGATTTGGGGAACTATATTAAATAGAGGGAAATGGGTCAAAAAAGAAACAGAATTACTCAAGAGCGCCCAACAGCAGGAACAAACGGTTGAGCGAACCATTGGGCTCATGCATATGGATTATTTGCTAAAAGAAGACGAAAGACTCTTCCAGCAATTAAAATTGCTCAATGCAGATATGCTGCCGAATGTGCTCAATTGGCTAAAGGATCTCACAAATCGCAAGGACTGGAAGCGTCTCAAACTTTGGTATCAAGAGATCACATATGTATTAGAAGAATATTGCCAGCTTGACCTATCTTATAGAGAACTGCGTGGAGCCGTCAGCGATTTCTTCTTTTATTTAGACGCGTACTTTAAACAGACGAAAGATCATTTCTTGTATGAACGCTATCTCCAAATCTGTATGCCTTATGCATTTACTGAATATAGTCAGCTCTTATATGCACAAGAACGCTATGCAGAATGGATTGAAATACACAGCCTCGTTGGTTTCTCCATCAGTGAATTGGAGAAAGAACTGATCAAACAGATTGCAAAGGAAGAGCCTGAAGCACTCATTCCTTCATACCACCGGGAAATCTCACTGCTTCTCGATCAAAAGAATCGAAGTGCTTACCGGGAATCTGTGAAAATGCTCAAAAAACTGCGTACGCTTTATCATAAAACGAAAAAAAACGCGGTGTGGGAAAGATATGTACAGCAGCTGCAAGATTCAACAAAACGGCTGCGTGCGTTCCAAGAGGAAATGAAGAAAGGAAAATTAATTGATGACACGCCATAAACAAATTGTCATTCATGCAGAACAAACCGAAGATTTCTCTTTCACCATTTCAGCGCAAGCAGAGGACGGACAGCCTGTACCGCTAAATGAAATGAAGAGGCAGCTTTTCCAATGGCACGAATCATCTTTTTACGGAACATTCTTAGAAGATGTGAGCTTTATTGGCACACCTGCCTTCCTGTTAAGTCCTTGGATGACCGTTGAATTGCTAGGGAAAAATTCATTCAATACTTTCAGCCATGTGACGTTAACGGATGAAACAGAGCCGCTTATGAAAACAGCCTCAACCATTTACGAATTCATCGAGGATGAAGATTTTGTCCCAGATTTCGAGGCATGGACAAAAGGCATGCTTCGCTTTAAAGACAAAGAAGGCCTATTAGATGGCTACACAGCTGATTGGTTCTCCTTTGCCGTACAGGATTACATTCAATATGATGATGCCTTGCAGCACAAATGGAACCGAATGACTGCACAATCGCCTGCTCTTTCCTCCTTCCAGGGACATTTTTTAGATGAACAGGATTTCTTGGAAACGATCGGCTGGATTGATGATGAGACGCCTTTCACTGTCGGCTTGCGTTTAAATGAGCCTGATTTCGACGGGGATGATTGGAAAATTGAATTGTTTTTGCGTGATAAGAAAAACAGTGATCTGCATTTCTTTGAAGGCATCCGTTCTTTAAAAAAATCATGGCGTCCGTTTCAAGAAAAAATCACCAGAGAGCTGGAGCGGTTCGGTCAGATTGTCCCTTGGCTCTCATTTACATCTGGTACCACCCTCATGTCAGAAGAAGAAGCGTGGCTCTTCCTATCTGAAGCGAGTGAAACACTTGTGAACATGGGGATTGAGATCCTGCTCCCATCATGGTGGCAGATCGTCAAAGAAAGCACCATGATGCTAAAAGCACGGATTTCCTCCACACCACGAGGCGAATCGCACGTTGGAATGGATGCCCTTATGGACTTTAATTGGCGCTTTGCCACAAACGGTATTGAGCTGACAGAAGATGAGTTCAACGAGCTTGTTCAAAGTAAACGTCGTCTTGTCAACATTCGTGGACAATGGATTAAAATCGATCCGACCTTTATCCAGCAAATGAAGAAATGGATGGAGCGCGCTGAGAACGAAGGACTTCATATGTCGGATATTTTATCACGTGAACTCGCAGACCAAGAGGCCTCCTCTGAGTCGATTCCTGAGCTGCTAGACAGTTCGGCCTTTGCCCATATTCAATTTGAACTTTCGTCTCAACTACGAGGACTTGTTCATCAGTTAAATGATACACAAGAGCTGCCATCCTATGAGATGAGTGAGTCCTTTAAGGGCACACTGCGCCCGTATCAGCAACACGGTGTCAACTGGCTTCTGTTCTTAAGGTCTCATGGATTCGGGGCTTGTTTAGCAGATGATATGGGACTTGGAAAAACGATTCAAATGATCGCTTATTTCACCTATTTGAAGGAGCATCAACAAGACGCCGCTCCATCTCTCATCATTGCACCGACTTCCGTATTAGGGAACTGGCAAAGAGAGCTTGAAACATTCGCACCACATTTGAATGTCGCTCTGCATTATGGACCGTCACGTCCACAAGGTGAGAACTTTACAAAAGCGTACGAATCAACAGATATCGTCCTCACTTCGTATGGTCTCTCACATTCTGACCGTGATGAATTAACAGCAGCCAAATGGAATACCATTTGCTTAGATGAAGCCCAGAACATTAAAAATGCCCATACGAAACAATCGAGAGCCATTAGGCAATTAAAAGGACAGCACCACATTGCCCTCAGCGGGACACCGATGGAGAACCGCTTGACAGAGCTTTGGTCTATTTTCGACTTCGTGAACAAAGGATATCTCGGCAGCCTGACCAGTTTTCATAAAAAGTTCGTCCTTCCGATTGAAAAAGACCGTGAAGAAAAAAGAATCCAACAGCTACAGCAGCTGATCAAGCCATTCTTATTAAGACGAACAAAACAAGATGAAGAAGTTGCACTCAATCTGCCAGAGAAACTAGAAGAAAAAGAATTCATCCCGCTATCTGCAGAGCAGGCATCTTTATATGAACAGCTGGTCAAAGATACATTTGAACATATGGCCTCATTAACAGGGATGCAGCGGAAAGCCATCATTTTAAGTATGCTTGGCAGACTCAAACAAATTTGCGATCACCCTGCTCTTTATTTAAAAGAGAGCGGAACAGATGTGAAATTGTTGAAGCGTTCATTAAAAATGGATAAATTAGCAGAGCTGTTAAAAGCCATACACGAACAAGGAGAAAGCTGTCTCATTTTTACGCAGTATATTGAAATGGGCAACATGATCAAACAGCTCGCCGAAAAGATGTTTGGAGAACCAGTTCAATTTTTAAATGGGAGCTTATCAAAACATGATCGGGACAAAATGGTGGAACGTTTCCAGAAAAAAGAGTTCAACATCTTAATTCTTTCTTTAAAAGCAGGAGGAACCGGACTAAACTTAACCGCCGCCAATCATGTCATTCACTACGATAGATGGTGGAATCCTGCTGTAGAAAACCAAGCAACAGACCGTGCTTACCGCATCGGGCAAAAGCGGTTTGTTCACGTCCATAAGATGATCACAACCGGCACGATAGAGGAAAAAATTGATCAAATGCTCGAAACAAAACAAACGTTAAATGATCAAATTATCCAAAGTGAAAGCTGGATTACAGAGCTGTCAACGAATGAACTAGAAGATTTATTCACGTTAAGTGCAGCCGCTCAATCATCTTAATGACAGCAAAAAGAGGACTTTTCTCAAACTTGATGAAAAGTCCTCTTTTTTTAATCTCATCTAAAGGAATGCTTAAATTTGCAGCTTTTTCAATGCAGATTTCACATTCATATACGTATTCAACTCACGGAAGTCCTCTCTCATTTCTCCCATTTTCATCGCAAGATTTGGTTTAATACCTGTCACGATCAGTTCTGTGCCAGTCATTAAAATCAAATCGTTCAGCTTAAAGATCGCATCCGCCACAAATGAATCCACTTCTAATAGACCAGACAGATCCACAATAAAGTAATCGTCTTTGGATTGAGAGATATAAGTGGAGACTGTTGAGATGATTTTATCAAACCTTGGCGCTGTTAACGTACCAATGATCGGCAGGACAGAAATACCATCCTTCACCGGAACAATCGGGACAGAAATATTCAATACTTCATCAATGGATTGCTCAAGAAGCTCTTGCTGTTCCATCTCTTTCGTAACATCCTTTTGCAGACCAACGAAATAAAGGCGTTTCCCTTCATTTTCATCAATCCATAGAGGCGCCACACTTAACTCGTTCCAAAACATTTGACCAGATTTTTTATAGTTTTTCAACTGTACAGTGACAGCCTCTTTGTTTTCAATGGCTGTCCTAATTTGTTTGAGAGCAATCTGTTCAGTTTCATCTCCTTGAAGGAAACGACAGTTCTTTCCTATTACTTCGGTTTCTTGATAGCCTGTCATATCTAAAAAGCCCTTGTTCACATATATTAAAGGATTATCAGGTAAAGACGGGTCCGTCACCGTCAGGCCAACCTGAGTATAGTCTAAGGCTTCCTTGATTAAATGCAGATTGTCGGACTTATAAGATTCCAGCGCCATTCGTTTACTCTCCTTAACTTCCTTACAAGCGGGTTATATTCATAATTAAATTATATGATGTTCCATAGCGGGTGTAAATAGAAGTAGTTCTGAATTCCTCTTTTGTAGAATGCGCTTCATCCTATGTCATTTATACAAATACATACGATTCAATTATTTCAAAAGATGTTGAATCATATGTGCCACACCATGTTCATCATTTGTTAACGTGACGTGATCAGCTAATTCTTTTATATCCTTTCTCGCATTCCCCATTGCAATTCCAACCCCAGCTGCCCGAATCATCGATTCATCATTTAAACTGTCTCCTACAGCCGCTGTTCGGCTCAATGGAATACCGAGCTTTTCTGCCAGCCTGGTTAACGCCTGCCCTTTCGACGCCTCCTTTGCTCCAATTTCAAAGTTATGATCAGCCGAACTAACCAATGTTAATTCAGAATCATGTCCAAACGCATCCCATCCGGCTTTCAATCTGTCTTGAAAAAATGAGAAACCTAAGATGTTATAAAACGAAAGCTTCTGATCCTCACGAAACAATTCTTGATATGTATCAATATAAGCAAAACCTGACTGGCTGTATTGAACTTCAGCCGCTTGCTCAAGAACACGCTGATCCGTTTCTGGATTTGCACTCTTTAAGCGGTCCATTTCTATCGCCAGAAGCTCCCTGCCGCGGTTTGGTGTGTAAATGGCTTCATTCGTAAACACTTCATAGTAATAATCACGCTCCTCTAGCCATGATAAGATGTGTTTTGCTTTTTCTTCTTCTAGAACAGCCGAATGATATACCTGACCTTCTGGATCATGAATCACAGCTCCATTTGCACTGATGACCCACGTATTCATCCCAAGCTGATCAAAAATAGATTTCACATCAAAATACGCTCTTCCTGTTGAAACGACAACCTCAATCCCACTCGCCGCTGCTTCCTTTAACGCCTGCTCGTTTTCCTGACTCACTTTGTGCTCACTGTTCAATAAAGTTCCGTCTAAATCCGTTGCGATTAATTGAATGTTTGTCATCGGTCTCTCCTTTTTTGCCTGCATTTTCAGTTGACCTTCCGTTTATCAAATCCATCATCATTATGAAATGAGTATCCACTATTTGCAAGGGATGATCGGCTTATCAATGAATATAAGAGTACCCGGTCACGCTACATGACCGGATACGCATAAGGGGATTCACAGGGGACACATGACTGATACAAAGAAACCTTGGTTCTACTATTACGCAGTGAATATGTGTACAAGGCAAAGTCTATCAGCTATAGCTAGAGGGGGGCCACGAGATGCTAGACCTTTGCCTTTTGCCTCCTTTCCTTTCAGCTAACCCTAGTCTACTGAGAAATAGCACAAGAGACAAAAAACGAAAATGACAAAATCGTTCTTCAAATTCTTAATTTCCTCAATCATTTTTACTTTTTACCGCTTGCGTATAAAACATCATCTTATTTTGTTTGACGAAATACTTATTTTTCATAAATTGATAAAAAACATCTGAATGAATCCAATTACTAGAAGGCATGTGAATATAGTCAGACCCGTCCCACGCAAACCAATAAAAACAAAGCCTTCCATCATGAATTGACAATTGAAATTCAAAACAGTCCATTTGATCGTCTGTCACATATTGAAAAGTGAGGGACTCCCCTTCTTCCATATACACGTCACAAAATGAGAGAATGTCTCCCCATGTATAGACCCTCACATTGCTTTCCTTTTCCTCACCAATATGTATGTTTCGAAGTTGATAGGACTCCATAAAACATCTCCTTTCACTTATATGCAGCTAGTTCTGAGTAGGCAGCGGTTTCATTTATACAGATGTTGTATGCTATAATGATACTTACGAATAATGAACGCTTGTGAGGTGATAAATATGAAAACCTTTAGGCTGATTGATTTAAAAATCGAACTTGATCCAAAGCAAGATAAAATGTCCAGCATTCCCCTTCGTGACGGCTTAATCATTAATAAAGAAGATGGCGAAAATCACTGGATGATCGAGGCACTGATTCCAAAGAAGCATAGACAAGTGTTTGAGGTGCTCTTCCAGCAGCATACAGAAGTAAAGATTCTCGTGACGATTACAAAAGAAAACAACCGCCCTGTTCATCTATCGGTCCAAGTCAAAAACATCGTTGCCTTAGAAGAAAACATATCTGTATTACTCGACGGTAAAATGATCACAAATCGTTACAGAACAGAAACCGAAGAAGTATTAAAAGACCTCGTCAAAGAGGGGCTATCAGGAGAAAAACTGCTGGATGCTTTTAAACAGAACACATAAAAAAGAGCGGGATGAGCCGCTCTTAGATGGTTGACAAAGGGCTAAAATGAACTTTATTTTAGCCCTTTGTCTTCCTTTTCAGCGTGATAGAAAACCTTTGAAGTCTAGGAAGGGCGAGCACCGGAGCAGAGCGAATTTAATATTCGTGAGCACCGGAGCACAGCCCTGACAAAGAATGCGAGGGTTTGTCTACACGCTGAGAGCGGGATGAGCCGCTCTTTTTCTATTGCACATCTTTCGATTGGCTTTGATTTTTCAATAAATCTCTAATTTCGGTTAACAACACTTCCGTTTGATCTGGCGTTTCAACCACTTCCTCTTCCTCTACCTTTTTCCGTTTTAATTTATTTAAATAACGAATAAAGATAAAAATGGAAAAGGAGATAATCAAGAAGTCGACCACTGTTTGAATGAAACTTCCATACAAAATTTGAGCAGAACCGATTTTAATAGACAATCCACTAAAATCATGCCCCCCAACAATAATACCAACAAGCGGCATAATTAAATCATTCACAAGAGAAGTGACAATTTTGCCAAATGCTCCCCCGATGATGACACCGACAGCAAGGTCAATCACATTCCCCTTGACGGCAAACTCTCTAAATTCTTTCAGCATTCTTTATCACCTTCATCTTTTTTTGTCTAATATGACGTTTTTTTGTCAAAAAAGCAAGTCCTCATCCGCTCTGGATGAATGTTTCCATATAAAAAACGGTTCATACAAGATGAACCGTCAGACACATTACGATACTTTCGGACCGATAGAAAATGTCAGTTCTGCTTCACATGCCACTTCGCCATCTACTGTTGCAACTGCTTTTCCTTTGGCAACTGGACCGCGAAGACGTGTGATTTCAACCTCTAAACGTAGCTGATCGCCTGGCTTGACCTGTCTTTTGAATCGGCAGCTGTCAATCCCTGCAAACAAACCAATTTTCCCTTTGTTCTCTTCTTTACCTAACATGATGACCCCAAAAACTTGAGCAAGCGCTTCTACAATAAGCACACCCGGCATGACGGGGTATCCTGGGAAATGGCCATTAAAAAATTCTTCATTTACTGTGACATTTTTGATTCCAACCGCTCTTTTCTCACCATCAACTTCTAAAATACGGTCAACCAATAAAAATGGATAACGGTGTGGAATAATGTCTTGAATTTGCTGAGCATCAAGCATGTCTTGATCTCTCCTTCTTTTCTATATCGCTAATCTTCATTTGATTCCTATTGAAGTATATTATGAATGCAGTCATTTTTCAATGTTCAGCCAACATTTATGGTAAAAAATAGAATCTACCATTACCTATTGTCATGAAATATAATCCACTCTACACTCATCGTTTTTTCACAAATATGGTAATATATATTACATCATTGATTGAATAAGAGGGTAAAAATGAATTTTATAAGCGATAAATCCATTAAAAAACTTCTCCATTCGTGGTATACAATGCTAAAACATCGACATTTTTCGAAGGCTGAAGAGATCAAAACGTCCTTAACCAAATATAAACGTAGATTGTCAAAGAAACAGGAGCTTCATTTACATTATCAGCTTATGCTTTTTCGGCACCAGCTCTGGATGAACCAAACAGAAGACTTAGAAAAACTGAAGCATGAACTCATGCTCCACAAAGATCAAATGAATGATCAACTGCAATATTATTTTTACTTTTTTCTCGGTTTATACGAATCTTTAAAGAGCGATCAAAATGATGCCATTCATTATCTAGAAAAAGCAGAAGAAAAACTGCCCCTGCTAGACGATGAGCTAGAGGAAGCGGAGTTTCATTTCCGTACAAGTGGTGTTTATTATAACAACCGCTATTCACTGTTATCCATTCGACATGTTGAAAAAGCCATGGATATCTTTGCAAAGCACGGGGATATCCACAGCATTTATCGGTGCAAAATTGTGCTCGCCCTTAACTTTAGTGATCAAAAAAAATATGAAGAAGCAGAAGCTATTTTGATTGAAATTATCGAATACGTGAAAATGATTGATGACCAAGAACTGCTTGGTATCGTGTATTATGACGCTGGTTTTATCAAGTCGAGACAGAATCGTCATAAGGAAGCACTAGAATACTTTAAAAAAGCGCTTCGGCTCCCAGCATACCGGAAATCTGCCCACTCCTATGTATCGTGTCTCTATGAAACTGTGCGTTCCTGCTTTAAAGAGAATTTAACTGATGAAGGAATGAAGTATATTCAAAAAGGGCTAAAAGAAGCCGTTGATGCCCAATTTGATCTATTAAGAATCAAGTTCCAAATTTTATTCCTTCTCTACAGCCAAGCGCCCAAGGCAGATGAACAGATTGCTACACTCGTCACATGTCTTGAACGAAAAGAAGCCTGGATTGATCTTGAAGATCTGCTTGCAGATGTCTCAGATTTTTATAAAAAAAAGGGCGACTTTGAGCGAGCCGCCTTTTTTATCATGAGAGGCTGACATCCGCCTGCTCATTATCGAATGGTATTAATGAGTCCTAGCATTTGATCGCCCATCGTAATGGTTCTTGAGTTCATCTGATACGAACGCTGTGTTGTCATGAGGTCTGTTAATTCTTTAGACATGTCCACATTCGACGTTTCAAGTGCACCTTGCTGAAGTTGAATGGCCTGACGGTTTGCCCCATTCAGTGCCGTTAAAGCGCCTTGATAGTTGCCGTCGACTGAGAACAAATTTTCTCCTTCAGAGATGAGTGCTGAAGAATTATTCACTTGAACAACCCCAAGATTCACCTGCTGATTCGGTTGATTACCTCGAGAAATAGCTGTAAGCCGGCCATTTTTATCGATAGAAATATCACGGAAATTCGCATTTAAGACAATCTCATTCCCGTTTTCGTCAAGAATCGGATGGCCTTCGCTTGTCACCAGCTGGACTTGATTCGGATTATTTCCTGGCTGTAAATAAAGAGAGCCATCTCTTGTATACCGGATGTTACCGCCAGCATTGACCTGCAAATACTGAGATGGCGCACCAAATGCAACATCAAGGTCACGGCCTGTTTCTTTAATAGACCCTTGCAATGAGTTAATGGATGCATTGACCATCGTTCCAGTTCCAAGCCTTAAACCAGCAGGTGTCAGACGACTGTTTGCCACCTGCTCATTTTTTTCATCTACTTGATTAAACTGTTGTCTGATCAGCTCTGAAAAACGGGTGTTTTTTGCGCGATACCCTGTTGTTTCACTGTTTGCGATGTTATTACTAATGATATCAAGCTGCTTTTGCACCTCGTTCATTGACACAGCTGCATTGATCATCGTTCTAAGCATGAGAATCCTCCTCTCTCTTCATTTTTTCATTAATACACTCTTCCGATTTCGTTCACTGCTTTTTCTAAACTTTTATCATATGCCTGAACCACTTTTTGGTTTGTTTCAAATGCGCGGTAGGCTGTTGTCATTTCTGTATATGATTTCGTCACATCAACGTTCGAGAGCTCTGATACACCTTGGCTTAATGTATAGGACATTTGACCGTTATTGACCGCACTTGGAAGAGGCTGGTTATCAGCTGTACGGTATAAATCATTTCCTTCACGCGCAAGGTTTCTTGTATCCATTGCAACACGTACATCAATTTGTCCAAGGTTTTGTCCGTTTTCACTCACGGTTCCATCTGCGTTCACTTTGAAATTCTCACTTTGAACGGTAATCGGCTGACCCGTCACAGAAAGAAGGGCACGTCCATTAATCGTCAACTGATTTTGATCATTCAATGTAATGGAACTGCTTTTCGTATAACGAACGCCTTCTGGTGTATTCACAGCATAAAAAAGCGCTGACTTTTGATTTGTCTCCGGGTTGATGGGTACATTATTTTCTACTAATGCGATATCCGTTGTTTGATCCGTTGTTTTTAATGTTCCTTGTGTAAATTGAGGAATCAATTCCTGCATGTATGTTCCCGTATTAATTCCGCCAATCGCCGTTTGCTGTGGGATACTAAAGCCTTTGCCTGAAGATGTTTGGAAACGTCCTGATTCCATTCGGCTTAGCAGCATTTCTGGAAATGCGCGCATGGCCCCTTCATCTGCTTTATAGCCTGGAGTATTCGCATTTGCGATATTATTTGAAAGCATTTCTGTCCGCCGCTCTTGAGCGATCATGGCAGATGTTGCGGTGTATAGTCCTTTTAACACGTGCTCACCTCATTCAAATTCTTTCACATGACCTAAAATCATCAGTACACAATCTTCTATGAAATATATCGGCATATTGGCAGGCTTCTTTAATAAAAATCCCCCATTCTTTCTAAAAAGAATGAGGGAAATCATTAGCTGAGTTTACGCTTTGGCAGCTTGTCCATATTATCAAGCATCACGCCAGTACCAACTGCTACACAATCCATTGGATTTTCTGCAACGAAAACTGGTACTTTCAGCTCTTCTGCAAGCAATTGATCAAGCCCGTTTAGAAGCGCTCCGCCACCAGTAATGATGACGCCGCGGTCAATGATATCAGCTGATAATTCAGGTGGTGTTCTTTCGAGAACTTGTTTCGCAGCCTGAACAATGGCAGATACAGATTCACGTAATGCTTCTTCTACTTCTTTGCTTGTGACGGTAATCGTTCTTGGTAATCCTGTCACCATGTCTCGTCCACGAATCGAGATCTCTTCGTGACGTGCGTCTGGGAATACCGTTGCAACTTGGATCTTAATGTCCTCTGCAGTTCGCTCACCGATCAACAGCTTGTACTCTTTTTTAATGTAGTTTAGAATTTCCAAGTCAAATTTGTCTCCAGCCATTTTAATAGAAGAGGCGGTTACAATGTCACCCATTGAGATGACAGCGATATCTGTCGTTCCGCCTCCAATATCTACGACCATGTTTCCACTTGGCTGAAAAATATCCATACCAGCACCAATAGCTGCTACTTTTGGCTCTTCTTCAAGAAATACATGCTTCCCGCCGCTTTTTTCAGCAGCTTCTTTGATCGCCTTCTGCTCAACAGATGTAATGTTTGTTGGGCAGCAGATGAGCATACGCGGCTTAGAGAATAGCCCTTTCACATTTAATGAGTTAATAAAATGCTTGAGCATCGCTTCAGTTACTTCAAAATCAGCAATTACGCCATCTTTTAATGGACGAATCGCAACAATATTCCCAGGCGTACGTCCAACCATACGTCTCGCTTCTTCTCCAACAGCTAATACTTTCCCGCTGTTTTTATCAAGAGCGACAACAGATGGTTCATTTAACACAATTCCTTTTCCTTTGACATGAATCAGTACATTTGCAGTACCAAGATCAATTCCAATATCCCTAGCAAACATCTATATATATCCTCCTTGAAAATCTGTTTCCATAGCAAATACCACATTCTGCCCTAATTATATATTCTATCATAATTTGCAGAAAAAAAGATATTTCTTTACAAAAGTCTTTACAAAATTTGTGGTTAGAAACTACCGATAAGAGGAAGATATATATATCATGTTTATGAACAAAGAACTAAAGCTTACTGTTTTACAGGCTCACCTTCTAAAATTTCTTCTTTTTTATACTTTAACTTTGTGGCTTCTCCCCCTCGCAGGTGGCGGATTGATTTATGATAATCCAGTATCTCCTTCACTTCGTTAGCCAGATCTGGATTAATTTCTGGCAGTCTTTCTGTTAGATCCTTGTGTACAGTACTTTTAGAGACTCCAAATTCTTTCGCAATTACACGAACGGTTTTCTTTGTCTCCACGATATACTTTCCTATCTTGATTGTTCGCTCTTTGATGTAATCGTGCACACCACTCGACCTCCCTAAAATGGATGTGAGAAGTGTGAAATGAGATCCGTATCAATATTATCCATTTTCAGCGGCGCTTGTTCGTCTTAATTTCTCATCCATTAGGTAGTAAATGCCAAACACGATCCCTCACCTCAAACACTCTCTTTGTCAGGTTTGTAACAGTGTATTAGCATTGCAAAGGGAATATGCTAAAAATGAAGATGGGACAAGGGATTTATCAGAAAAGACAAAACAAAAAATCATTTCGAGTGGCGAAAATTTTCACTTTACAAGCATCGGTGTAACACGTAAAATAGGAAAGGTGAATTTATTTACCTAGATAAATAACGAATAAAGGTGAGCCTATGGATACGTTAAACAGAGAGTGTTTACATCAAATACATCAAAGCGCGCGGCTGCTGTCTAAAAAAGCGAACGAAGCGCTTGCTGCTTATGACTTGTACATGTCCCAGTGGACTGTACTTTTTTGTTTGGATACATTCGGTCCTAAAACGCAAAAAGACATTTGGACCTATTTGAACGTCGAAGCACCGACGATTACCAGAACCGTGACGCGTCTAGAAGCAAACGGTTGGGTGAAACGAGTCCAAGGAAAAGACAAACGTGAGAATCTCATCGTCATGACAGACGATGCAAAAGCAAAGTTTCAAAAAATCAAACAGACGATGGAACAATTTGAAGAAGAATGTCTTTCAGATTTTACCTACGAAGAAAAACAACTCCTCCATACACTTTTACACAAATTATCAACTGAATAGGAAGTGACATACACCATGAACGAACGCATTTGGACAAAAGACTTTATCATGATTGTCCTGGTGAATTTATTTACATTCACCTCTTTTTATGCCCTTTTGACACTACTCCCCATTTACACAATGGATGAATTAAATGGAACAGAATCACAGGGCGGCCTCCTTGTGACGGTCTTCTTATTATCAGCAATTGTGACAAGACCATTTTCAGGGGCCATTATTGAGAAATTCGGCAAGAAACGCATGGCGATTTTTTCTTCAACAGCTTTTGCCCTGCTCACTTATTTATACATTCCAATTGATCAATTCCAAACACTTCTCATGCTGCGTTTCGTGCAAGGAATCTTCTTCAGCATTTTGACAACCGTAGCAAGTGCCATTGCAGCTGATATGATTCCGAAACATAAACGAGGAGAGGGTCTTGGATACTTTGTGATGTCAATGAACCTCGCTGTGGTTATCGGTCCGTTTATCGCACTGAATCAAGTCGGAAAAGTAGGATTCCATTCTTTATTTCTTCTCTTTTCGATCATCGTCTCTATCGGTGCAGCTTTCACGATGCTGATTAGACAGCCAGAGCCTGAAAACGGCGGAAGTGTCATCTTTCGATTCACTTTTTCTCACCTGTTTGAAAAAGGTGCTTTAAAAACGGCAGCAGTTGGAATCATTATCTCCTTCTGTTACTCGCCGATCATTTCATTTATTTCAGTCTATGCCAATTCCCTGAACCTAATGGGTGCAAGCAGTTATTTCTTCATTGTATTTGCAGCTGCGATGCTTGGATCACGTCCATTTACAGGCAGACTGTTTGACCGAGTCGGGCCTCATATTGTGATCTATCCATCGATTGCTCTCTTTGCGATTGGTTTATGGATGCTGACCGCTACCCAAACAGCCACCATGCTTCTTTTATCCGGCGCTGTCATCGGTCTTGGCTACGGCTCTTTGGTGCCATGTCTACAAACACTTGCGATACAGCACTCACCAGCACACCGTACAGGCTACGCCACAGCAACTTTCTTTACCCTATATGATACGGGGATTGCCGCTGGATCATTTGTCTTCGGACTGCTTGTCAGCTTCACAGATTTTTCAAATGTATATCTCATTGCTGGCGTTGTTGTGTTACTCAGCATGGGCGTTTTTTATTGGAGCGAACGAAAACCGCAAGAAGCAAAAGCACAAAAGGTTTCCCTATCAGAATAGGATACTGTTTTAAACTTCACTGAAAACATGCTAAAATATAGGATATTTCAAATGAACAGATAGGTCTTTTGAAAAATAGTTGGCGTTAAGCGAAAGTATAGGTGATGTTTTGAATTACGAATTGTTTAAAGTCATACACGGGATGGCTCATCATTCTGAGTTTTTAGATCAGGCCATGATTTTCATTACGAAAAAGGCCATTCTCGTATATGCCCTCGTCTTATTGATTTGCTGGTTTTTAGGTAATCACAAATTTAAGAAGCATGTCTTCTTTTCTGGTGTAACAGGCATCGTGGCACTCATCGTCAATTTTGCCATTACGCTGTTTTATTATGAAGAGCGGCCGTTTGTGGCGCACAAAGTCGACACACTCATCCCGCACTCAGCAGACGCTTCCTTCCCAAGTGACCACACAACAGGTGCACTGGCTCTTTCACTAGCCATTCGATCCCGTAATAAAAAACTCGGCAATATTTTGCTTGTTTTTGGATTACTGACAGGGTTCTCCCGCATCTGGGTCGGTCATCATTATCCATTTGATGTATTAGGCAGCTTGATCGTATCGATTGTGGTTGTCTTTATCATGAATAAATTATGGAAGTTCTTTGACTCTCCAATTGACCGTATCGTGACATTTTACGAGAACATTGTGGGCAAAATTTTCAGAAGGAAGCAAAAGGACCAAGGGTCAGACCTGTCCAACTCTTAAGCGGCTTGCGATAAAGTATGGAAGACCTCTCTTCTACTTTATCCCAGCCGCTTTTTTCATTGTTTGTTTTCCTCTGACCATACTCGAAAAATAAAGGCTGACGCTAATGCCAACAAGGGAAATCATGATTAATGTCCAGCCTAATTGTTCAAAATGAGAACCTGCAATTTCCTCACCAAACAGCATGCCAAGCACGGCAGATGACAGAATAGAACCAAGGTACCTGCATGTTTGAAAAAGCCCAGAGGTCGTGCCAATCATTTGTTGAGGGCTCGCTTTTAACATCGCAGCTTGAAGCGCAACATTTCCAATCCCGTAACTGAGTCCAAGCAAAGCAAGAACCAGTCCTTTCCCCCAGAATGGCGCAGGTATAAAAAAGAAAGTCATTGCGGAAGCACCGGCCAGCATCAGCACAGCACTTGCCAAAACAGGATGCCGTTCATCGCCGCGATCTACCCACTTGCCAGTCAGCGGCGATACCATTATGCTCACGCCAGACATGCAAAGCATAAAGAGACCTGTCATCTCCACACGCCAGCCCAATTCATCCTGAAAATAACTTGGCAAGCCAAAAAAGAGACAATAGAAGAAAATATTCAAAATGATAAATTGCACATACACAAGCGAAAGCCGTTTCTCCTGCCTGAACATCCGAATTTGGATAAATGGCTCATCCACCTGATATTCCCACCATATAAAAGCACCCGCACTCACAAGACAGAGAATGCCCTGTACATACTGAATACCATCAGATAGTGATAATAAAAAAGAAAGCAAAAGGACAATACAAACTGTAAATAGAAACATCCCTGGCAAATCAAGCTTTCGGACAGTGTCTCCGATACGCAATTTTTTCTTCTTCTCCTTAGGAAACAAGGAAAGGCCTAGAAAAAAACTGATCAATATGAATGGCAGATTCACTAAAAAGATCGCCGGCCAGCTGCCGATCGTCATCAAAAACCCGCCAAGCGTCGGCCCGAGTGCTGTCATCGCTGAAGCAAAGATGGACAATACCGCTAAAGCAGAAGCTTGTCGTTCCTTCACATGATCCCGAATCAGTCCAACACCTGAAGGATAGATCGCACTGCTTCCAATCGCCTGTAGAAGCCGGATCACAATCAGCACCGCAAAAGTCGGGGCAAACGGCGCACAAATGGCTGAGACTGCCACTAGAACTAGTCCAAATAAAAATAAGGTTCTCCGGCTCATCACATGATCTCCAATTCGTCCACTCACCGGCTGCGTGACCGCACTGGCCAAATAAAAGGTTGAAATGAGCCAAGATACCGTCGTAAACGACAAACCGAACTCATGCTGAATTTGATGCAAGGCTAAAGAAATCATTGAGGAATTCAATGGATTTAACATCGTTCCAAAAGCAATCGCCGTTAAAAAGACTTTTCGGTTGTTTTTCCATTTGATCATACACCCGCCCCCTTCTTTTGACATACACGTTCTTTGTCTATCTCCTCGTTATTATGAGATTCATTTCCCTTTTTTACCCTGATCAATTCAAGTTCTCTCTCCGAAAAGCAAGACATACATTTTAAAAAGGGCAAGTGTTGGAAAAGCGCATATAAAATTGAGAATATGAGGAACAAATGGTAAGATGCTACACATATTGAAAAGCCTACTTTCTCCTTATACGGAGAACGGCTGAAAAGGAGGAGAAGCTTATTATTAAAAAAAGACGGTTTTGGGTCCCAGCCCTTTTCTCGGTTGCAGTATTACTTCTGTCTTCGTGTGGTTCAAATGAAACAAATGGGAACGGAGATAAACGTAATTCTACAGCGAAAGGGTCGCCGATTTTGGAGGATGGGAAATTTATTTTTGCAGCATCAGGTGAATTCCACCCATTCAGTTACATGGATGGAAACCAGATGTCCGGCTTTGATATTGATGTCGGCAATGCGATTAGCGACAAGATGGGCCTAGAGCCTGTACAGAAAAAATATAAATTCGCAGGCATCGTCGAAGGCGTCAAAGCAGGTAAATTTGATGCCGCCATTGCAAGTCATACCATCAACGAGGAACGAAAAAAACACGTCCTTTTTTCTCAACCGTATTACTACTCAGGTCCGCAAATCTTCACAAGACCCGGCGCAGACATTCACAGTGCAGATGACTTAAAAAACAAAGAAATCGCTGTCTCTAAAGGTTCGTCTTATGCGGATATTGCCAAAGAACATAGCGGTCAGGAACCGAAATATTACGACAGTGATGTTGTCGCTTTAGAAGCACTAGCCAATGGCAAACACGATGCGGTCGTCACTGATTTTGCCACAGGGGCAGAAGCCATGAAGAAAAAACTAAAAATTGAAGCACAAGAAAGACTCGGGCAAAGTGAGCAAGCAATTGCTGTCTCTAAAGACAATAAAGAGCTCATAAAAGAAATCAACGATGCGATTGATGCACTCAAAAAAGACGGAACATTAAGACAAATTAGCGAAAAGTATTTTGACGAAGATATTACCGTCAAACAGGATTAAAACCACGATTGTGCGCCTTTCTCTAGGCGCACTTTCTTCAAATGGAGATGATTGTTTTGCCTACCTTATCACATTTTTTTCAAACGCTGATTGATTCTAGAGGCGTTTTCTTAGAAGGAATGCTGCTCACCTTACAACTCACTGTCATCAGTATTTTCATCGGCATGTTCATCGGGCTTTTCTTTGCCTTACTAAAAATATCCCGCGTGGCCGTTTTCGGTTATATCGCAAATGCCTATATCTTCCTTGTACGCGGGACACCACTCATTGTGCAGATTTTTATCCTGTATTTTGGGCTGACAGAATTAAATATACCCGACTTTTGGGCAGCCTCTATTGCGCTTGCCTTCCATAACGGTGCCTATATAGCAGAAATATTCAGAGGGGCGATTCAATCAATCGATCAAGGTCAAAAAGAAGCAGGACGTTCTCTTGGCATGGGGCGATTTCTAACCATGAGACGTATCATTCTCCCGCAAGCGATGCGGCGCGCCCTCCCCCCTCTCGGCAATCAGTTTATCATCGGCTTAAAAGATTCATCACTTGCTGCCTTCATCAGCGTCAATGAACTCTTTAACATAGCCACCACTCAAGGCTCCAACAGTTTTGACAACATGACGTACTTACTTGTCGTGGCTGTCTATTACTTAGTTCTTGTCCTGCTGTTAACATTCGCTGTGCAAACCGTTGAGAAGAAACTATCAGTCAGTGATCATTAGGAGGAGAAGCATGACAGAATCAAAAGAGATCATTCGTGTTGAAAAACTGAATAAATACTTTGGAGAACTGCATGTCTTAAAAGATATCGACCTCACTGTATATGAAAATGATGTCGTCGTCTTAATTGGTGCAAGCGGCTCTGGGAAAAGCACCTTACTCCGTTGTATGAATTTTTTAGAAATAAAAAATGACGGTCAGATCATCATTGATGGCAGTCCCGTTCATCCAAAACGAGATCAATTAAACGAAATGAGGCAGAAAATAGGCATGGTGTTTCAGCATTTTAATCTTTTCCCGCACAAAACCGTGCTTGAAAACATTATCGAAGCACCGGTTATGGTGAAAAAAACAAAGAAAGCACAAGCGATAACTGAAGCCAATGTCTTATTAGAGAAAGTCGGACTAGCGGATAAAGCAAAAGTGTACCCTTCAAAGCTATCAGGCGGTCAAAAACAGCGCGTTGCCATCGCACGAGCTCTCGCCATGAAGCCCGATGTCATGTTATTTGACGAGCCCACTTCTGCGCTGGACCCAGAGCTTGTAGGAGAAGTGCTGCAAACCATGAAAAGTCTTGCCAAAGAAGGCATGACAATGGTCATCGTCACTCATGAAATGGGCTTCGCAAAAGAAGTAGCTGACCGAGTTGTTTATATGCATGAAGGACGAATTGTCGAACAAGGTACCCCATCAGAATTATTTGATTCTCCTCAAGAGGAGCGAACCAAATTGTTTCTCAGTTCGATTTTATAGGTCAAACGCCCTTTATTTTTCGTCGTTCATACACGTTTATTCTCATTTTTTACGAACTTTTCATCCATTTATATTGATAATGACCAAAAAACCATGTTAGATAAACTTACATGAATATGTTATATATGACTTTTCTCTCTATAATGAAGAATTAAGAAATCTATTAATTCTGAATGATTCGGGGGAATGCAGCATGCAAATGGGTGATACAGTATTTATGTTCTTCTGCACACTACTCGTGTGGTTAATGACACCGGGTTTAGCCTTATTCTACGGAGGACTTGTGAGAAGTAAAAACGTGTTAAGTACGACAATGCACAGCTTAACCTCACTAGCCATTGTCTCTATCGTCTGGATCGTATTTGGCTATTCACTGGCCTTTGCGCCAGGCAATGCATGGATCGGAGGCTTTGACTGGGTTGGACTAAAAGGCGTTGGCTTTGAACCTGGTTCATATAGTGATACGATTCCACATTCATTGTTCATGATGTTCCAAATGACCTTTGCTGTCCTCACAACAGCCATTATCTCTGGTGCCTTCGCTGAACGTATTCGTTACTCAGCGGTGGTCGTGTTTACACTCCTTTGGGTCACATTTGTATACGCTCCAGTCGCTCACTGGGTATGGGGTGGCGGCTGGATTGGCGAAATGGGAGCACTTGACTTCGCCGGTGGAAACGTCGTCCACATTTCATCCGGTGTGGCTGGTCTAGTCGTAGCCATTGTTCTCGGGAAGCGAAAAGAAGCGGCAAGTTCTTCTCCGCATAACTTGATCTACACACTTCTTGGCGGAGCTGTGATTTGGTTTGGCTGGTTTGGGTTTAACGTAGGAAGTGCCCTCACATTAGATAGTGTCGCCATGTATGCCTTTATTAACACCAATACAGCAGCTGCTGCAGGAATCATCGGCTGGCTGTTAGTCGAATGGATGATCAACAAAAAACCAACGATGCTAGGTGCAATCTCTGGAGCCATTGCAGGCCTAGTAGCGATTACACCTGCCGCAGGTTTTGTCACACCATTTGCTTCGATTATCATCGGAATCATCGGCGGAATCGTTTGTTTCTGGGGCGTCTATTCACTTAAAGCCAAGTTCGGCTATGATGATGCACTGGATGCATTCGGTCTGCACGGAATCGGCGGTACGTGGGGAGGCATTGCTACAGGCCTTTTCGCCACTACATCTGTCAATGATGGCGGAGCCAACGGCTTATTTTACGGCGATCCAAGCTTACTTTGGAAACAAGTTGTCGCCATCGTGGCCACATACGTCTTTGTTGCAGTTGTCACATACGTGATCATCAAAGTCGTCAACATCTTCTTCAAGATTCGCGCAACTGTAGAAGAAGAATCAGTCGGTCTTGATTTAACGATGCACGGCGAAAAAGCATATCAAGATTAAAGAAAAAGGGGTGTCTCTATGAGCAAAATGTATAAAGTGGAGATTGTCACACGTCCAGCTAATTTTGAAACATTAAAGGTGGAGCTTGGAAAGATTGGTGTCACCTCGATTACCTTTTCCAATGTGCACGGCTGCGGATTACAAAAGGGACATACGGAACTATACCGTGGCGTCAAAAAGGAAAGCAATGTGTACGAACGTTTAAAGATTGAAATCGTCTTAAGCAAAGTACCTGTTGAACAGGTCGTGGAAACAGCACAGAAAGTACTGCGTACAGGCGAACCAGGGGATGGGAAGATTTTTAT
Organism: Bacillus sp. JUb11; assembly: GCF_024807925.1. Classification (NCBI taxonomy): domain Bacteria; kingdom Bacillati; phylum Bacillota; class Bacilli; order Caryophanales; family Bacillaceae; genus Bacillus; species Bacillus sp. JUb11. The sequence continues at coordinate 25,263 of NZ_JANUEZ010000003.1, forward strand.
ATATGAGATAGAAAATACAATCAACATTCGGACAGGTGAAGAAGGACCTGCCGCCTTATAGCATCCCTCCGCCATATGGCGGAGGTTTTTTTAAAGACAGAAAAAAACCTCTGTGCATTTATCTACACAGAGGATCTGACATGACATTAAGATTGTTTTGTTTCTTCTGACTGACTGCGGTCTTTAGAGGAATCAGAAGACTTTTCTTGATCAGAGGATTTCCCCTTCTCATCAGACTTATCTTCAGATTTTTCTTCAGCTGGCTCTTTTGCCTTATCGTCAGCAGCAGGTTCCTTCATTTTTTCATCAACCTTTGGCTGAGCAGGTTCTTTTGCTTCTTCCGTCACTTCTTGCGCTGCTTTTTCAATGGAAGAAACAGGCTTATCAATGAAGCTAAGTGGATTAAGCGCTAAACCTTCCATACGAATTTCAAAGTGAACATGGTTGCCGCTTTCAGCACCATATAGATTCTTACCAGAAGCACCGATGACATCATTCTGCTTTACTTCATCGCCTTCTTTTACACTCACTTGAGACAACGATTGATAAACAGTAGACAATCCATCTTCATGTTCAATTTCAACAACGTGACCGAGAACTGGATCTTTTTTCGCCTGAACGACTGTTCCACTAAGAGCAGCTGTGACATCAAACACTTTGCCATCTTTATCTGCAAGATCAATACCTTTGCTTAAGGTATAGGTGTTATTATAGTTTACAAGTGCTGCTTCTTTTTCTTTTTGATCAGCATCTGCTTCATAGAACTTTTTCACGACAGAAACATTCTCAGAATTCTGGACCGGCATAGCGACATTTTCAATTGGCTTTCCAACTTCAACGGCATCATCACGTTGTTCTTGTCCTGTTTGATTTCCATCAGATAGTTGGTCTTTCACATCTTTCGATACAGCTTGATACCAAAGAACGGCTGTTAACACGACCGCTGCGCTGACCAAGTAAATAGCAGGGAATACCCAGCGCTTACGGAAAAATTGCTGAACTTTTGTGATTTTGGAAGTACGTTTCTTTTCTTCCTCTCTCATTTTTCATCACCTCAGCAACATTCTGAACACTTTTCAAAAAATATATACACACGAAATTATTTTTCTTTTTATTTTGCGCAATCGTATCAATAATATGTATGATGAATGAAAAAAGATGGGGGTACATATGGTGAAGACTTTCAACCGCATGGCAACAGAAGATGACCTCAAAGAGATCGTCGATATCTACAATTCAACGATTGCTTCAAGAGAAGTAACGGCCGATACAGAACCTGTTACGGTAGAAGACCGCCGTCAGTGGTTTTTGAATCATTCAGAGAAACGTCCTCTCTATGTGAAAACAGATGAGGAAGGAAATATCTACGGCTGGCTCAGTTTTGAAACGTTTTACGGCAGACCTGCATACAACGGTACTGTTGAAATGAGTATTTATTTGAACCAAAACTATCGAGGAAAAGGTTTAGGATCATTGTTCTTACAAGAGGCGCTCGAATTGGCACCCTCATTAGGCATCCGAACGTTACTTGCCTTTATTTTCGGCCACAATGAAGCCAGCATCAAATTATTTAAGAAGCACGGCTTTGAGACTTGGGGACATTTGCCACGCATCGCAGAAATGGACGGCAACCGGTACGACTTAGATATTTTAGGAAAAGAGTTATAAACGGAGCGTCTCTTGAAGAAAGAGACGCTTTAGATTGTTGACAAAGGGCTAAATTGAACTTTAATTTAGTCCTTTGTCTTCTTTTCAGATTGATAGTTCGAAAATCATTTAATTATCATAAAAAGTAAATAAATGATGAAAAAAAATCAATTGATCAACATTCACTCTTCCTAAAGTACTACATGCTCCAGTATGATAAAGAATGAGTACATAAAGGAGTGAACACAATTGCAACAAACTGAGAAAATCATTCAATCTCTTCATTCAATAACAAAGTGGGGAAAGGTTGGGAGCATCTTTCTCTATATTTCAGGTGGTCTATCCATCCTCAGTGGGTTTTGGCTTGTTCTTCCTGCTGCCATTGGCGTTTTTCTGATTATGATGGGAATTCATGTCCAAAAATCCGTGAAAGCAGCTGAACAATTGATTCAAGCGCCTGATACTTCTTACGAAGAATTATTGGAACAATATGCTAAGATGATGAAAATGCAAACACTGTTTGCGATTTCAAGTATTGCCGCCGTTATTCTCTCATTCATCGCGATTGTTTTGATGTTTATACTAGGCGGACTAGCCTTTCTCCAAGAACTCCCTACCGATGTCCAACAGTACGAAGATTATTACGAAGAAGAACTTGGTGACTTTTATTAATAGAAAGGGGTATCAATGAAATACGATACCCCTTTTTTATTTGAGTTGGCATAGACTTGATACTAAACTTGACAATCAGCCTTTATCATTTTAAAATACAAATCGTAATCATTACGAAATAAAGGAGGATTATAGCAATTATGCGCGTGAAAATCACCTTAGCCTGTACTGAAACAGGTGACAGAAACTATATCACTACAAAAAATAAACGAACGAACCCAGACCGATTGGAGTTAAAAAAATATTCTCCACGATTAAAGAAATACACCCTTCATCGGGAAACAAAATAATTTTTAAGATCTAAATCGTAATCATTACTATATAAGTGAGGCGGCATACAAAATGAGCATGTTCAAAAGGACTAAAACAAATGGATAAAAGAATACCTGTCACAGTTCTAAGCGGCTTTTTAGGAGCTGGAAAAACCACGATATTAAATCATGTTCTTCAGAATCGTAAAGGGCTAAAAGTAGCTGTTATTGTCAATGACATGAGTGAAATAAACATTGATGCGGAATTAGTTAAGCAAGGCGGCGAACTCTCTCGATCAGATGAGAAACTGGTTGAACTATCTAATGGTTGTATTTGTTGCACATTGAGAGAAGATTTATTAATTGAAGTAGAACGCCTTTGTAAGGCTGGGAATATCGATTATATTGTCATTGAATCTACAGGTATTAGTGAACCAATTCCTGTCGCTCAAACTTTCTCTTACATTGATGAAGAAATGGGCATAGATTTGACACGTTTTTGCAGATTAGACACGATGGTAACGGTGGTAGATGCAAACCGTTTCTGGACAGATTTCCAGTCAGGAGAAAGTTTATTGGATCGTAAAGAAGCAGTTTCAGATGATGATGAACGAGAGATTTCCGATTTACTTATTGATCAAATTGAATTTTGTGATGTGCTCATTATCAACAAATGTGATCTTGTATCAGCATCAGAACTAGATCGGCTTGAGCACGTGTTAACCAAACTTCAACCAGAAGCAACCATTATTAGAACCTCTAAAGGTAATGTACAGCCTAGTGATATTTTGAATACTGGTTTATTCGATTTTGAAAAATCTAGTGCTTCTGCGGGCTGGATCAAAGAAATTAATGCTGGACACTCTCAGCATACGCCTGAAACAGAAGAATACCAAATCTCATCTTTTGTTTATGAAAGAAGGCTTCCTTTTCATACTGGCAGACTGAATGCATGGTTAGATCAAATGCCAGAGCAAATCGTTCGAGCGAAAGGATTTACATGGCTAGCGACACATCATGATTTAACCATTTTAATTTCACAAGCCGGAAAATCTGTGGCAATTGAACCAATCGCATACTGGATTGCTGCCTTGCCTGAGCAAGAACGATCACGGATCTTAAATCAGGAACCAGACATTCTAGATGAGTGGGATGCAGAGTTTGGTGATCGACATACAAAACTTGTCTTTATCGGTGTAGATTTACCTAAAGCAGATATTATTCGTACACTAGATCAATGCTTACTCACACCTGAAGAATTTGATCAAGATTGGACAACGTTTGAAGACCCCTTTCAATGGAACATACACACTTAAACCAGGAGGGTTTTAAATGGCAAAGAAATCAAAAATAGCAAAAGAAAAAAAGCGGCAGCAGCTCGTTTTGAAATATGCACAATTAAGGAAAGAGCTAAAAGAAAAAGGTGACTATGAAGCTTTGCAGAAACTACCTAGAGACTCTTCACCCACTCGCTTAAAAAACCGCTGTGAATTAACTGGCCGTCCTAGAGGTTACTTGAGAAAATTTAAAATGTCTCGAATTGCTTTTCGTGAGCTTGCCTATAAAGGACAGATTCCAGGAGTGAAAAAATCGAGTTGGTAAAGATTGATTTGATCTTAGCATAGTTCCTGTCAATGTAAAGTAGTTCAAAATGAATAAAAATCTCTTTTTCATCCTTACTCCGTCAATTTTGAGGTACAAAATAGCATTTTAAAAAACAGCAGAATCTCTGCTGTTTTTTTATGGGACCGAGCCTTATAGGAAAGATTATCCTGATGTTAAAAGAAGATTTTCAACAGTGATTATAGCATTTTCTCTTCTTTTCAAAAATCGATGATCATGATACTTTGTTGTCATTACCCACCGATGTAGGACATCTCAACTTTTTTCTGATCTTTCTTTTGCTCTCTCTCAGCTGAATATTGATCCTGTCTGTTTGACCAAAGTTCCTTCAATATGTTCACTAGGTATTCATCATTTTCTGAATTACGGATGAATCGTCTCAGATCAAAACCCGATGATGCAAAAAGACAGGTGAATAATTCGCCACGTGCAGATAGTCTAGCTCTATTACACGATCCACAAAAAGCATCTGAAACGGAAGAAATAATGCCAATCTCTCCTGACCCATCCTCATAAAAATAACGCTTGGCTACTTCCCCTTGATATCGAGGAGGTTCTGGTTTGATAGGGTATTTTGAATGAATTAGCTCCATAATCTCTTTTTTCGTCAATACATGCTTGAGATTCCATTTGTTCGTATTGCCAACATCCATGAATTCAATAAATCGTAGAATGTGTCCTTCTTTTTTAAAATAGGCTGCCATTGGTAAGATATCTTGATCATTCACACCTTTTTGGACAACCATATTGATCTTAATAGCAAGTCCAGCTTTTTTTGCAGCCTCTATCCCATCAAATACTTTTTGGATAGAAATGTGTCTTCCATTCATCTGCTTAAAACGATCTGGATTTAAAGAATCTAAACTAATGGTGACTCTATTCAGACCTGCTTTCTTTAGCTTATCTGCGTACAAAGGTAACAGCGTTCCATTGGTTGTCATCGCGATGTCTTCGATACCTGGAATTTTTGCGAGTTTTTCTATCAAAACGGGCAAATCTTTACGCATTAAAGGTTCACCGCCTGTAATACGTAATTTCACCACACCTAATTCCTTTGCAAAAAGCGCAGCAAGTCGTTCAATTTCCTCGAAGCTAAGCAGCTCTTCTTTATCTAAAAAAGGATAATCTGGTCCAAAGATTTCAGCAGGCATACAGTACGTACATCTAAAATTACAGCGATCTGTTACGGATATTCTTAAATCGCGCAATGGTCGATGTCTTTTATCCAAAATACTGACCATACTTAGCCTCCTATTCTGTAATACGCTGATGATGAGTATAGATATTAAAAGATTCTCCTCTTACGAATCCAACTGTTGTTATATTTAATTCTTCTGCCATTTTAAGTGCTAACTCAGTAGGAGCTGATTTTGATATGACGATTGATACTCCTAATTTTGCTGCCTTCAACAGAACTTCAGATGATATCCGGCCGCTAAACACAAGGATTTTATCTCTCAGTGGGATTTTATGAAGTAAACAATATCCATAGATTTTATCCAACGCATTATGCCGTCCTATATCCGTCCTAGTGATGAATAGCTTTTCTGTATCACACAGTCCAGCATTATGGACACCACCAGTATGTTGAAATAACTGACTTTCCTCCTGTAAACATTTCATTAAATGAATACAAGTTTCAGCAGAAATACTGATTCGGTCAATGGCTGTTTTTGCCGTCTTCACATCTTGGAGAAAATAAAAATGTCTTCCTTTCCCACAGCAAGATCCGATCACTCGTTTTGTAAAATCTGAGGATTGGAACTGAGTTGTGTGATGTAAGTCAACATATGCAAAACCCATACTTTCATCTATTGTAAACCTTTTAATCTCTTTTTCAAATCGAATGACTCCTTCTGAAGCTAAAAAACCGATCACCAATTCTTTCAAATGATCTGGTGAACAAACGAGTGTGACAAACTCTTCACCATTCACCAGCACGGTTAAAGGGAATTCTTCTACAACTTCATCTGTTTTACATGTCATTTGACCTTTGCCATATTGGTGTATGCGTCGTTTCGTTTTAACAGAAGGATTCATGATCTGATCTTCCTTTCAACACAAATTTAGTTATATGAACCAGACGAATTGTGATATTATTTTAAAAAGTCATAGAAATGTAACATATTTCTATCTTATCAAACTTTTTGTTTGCTTTATATGGAGGGAACACAATGAATAAAACAAAAAATCGTTGGCTGATCGCTACAAGTGCTGTGGGGATTCATTTATCTATCGGATCTGTTTATGCATGGAGTGTTTTTACGAATCCTTTACATCAAACCTTTCAATGGTCATTAACAGAAATAAGCCTGACATTTAGCATCGCTATTTTATTTTTAGGTTTATCAGCTGCCTTTATGGGGCATTTCGTTGAAAAGTATGGGCCGAGGGCATCAGGGCTCTTCTCAGCTATTTTCTTCGGCATTGGGATGACTGGATCAGGATTTGCTGTCCACATGTCTTCATTACCTCTCCTCTATTTATTTTATGGTGTACTCGCTGGAATCGGATTAGGTGTAGGCTATATTGCTCCAGTATCAACATTAGTCAAATGGTTTCCAGATCGAAGAGGACTCGCAACGGGTTTAGCCATTATGGGTTTTGGATTTGCTTCTCTGATTTGCAGTCCCATTATTCAATTTCTCATTGAAAAAGTTGATATTGCAAATACCTTCTATATTCTCGGAATCTCTTATTTTATCATCATGGTCGTTTCATCTCTTTATTTATCACCACCAACACCTGATGATGTCAAACAATTTAACGTGCTAAAAACAAGCCAAAGGAAAATTCCTCAAGATTTATCACAGCTCACCGCAAATGAAGCCATTAAAACACGGCGTTTTTATTATTTGTGGGTCATGCTCTTTATTAATATCACATGCGGAATTGCTATTATTTCTGTAGCATCACCGCTTGCTCAAGAAAGTGTTGGTTTCACGGCGGGTGCAGCAGCTACTCTTGTTGGAATTTTAGGTGCTTTTAATGGGCTAGGACGGATCGGATGGGCATCCTTCTCTGATTATATCGGAAGGCCAAATACGTATACGATTTTCTTTACTATACAGCTCATTGCTTTTCCCTTACTTCCCTACTTAAAAGAACCGCTCATCTTTTCAATCGTGATGGCGATCATTTATACGTGCTACGGAGGAGGGTTTGCTTCAATTCCAGCCTATATAGGAGATTTATTTGGTACGAAGCAGCTAGGAGCCATACACGGTTATATTCTCACCGCTTGGGCCGCTGCTGGTTTAGCAGGACCTTTATTTTCCTCCTTTATTCGTGACATTACAGGCAATTACACACAAAGTCTTATGGTCTTCTCTGGCCTATTTTTCATTGCGTTTATCATATCTCTTCTCATTCGGAAGGATATTAAACAACTTCGTGAATCAAATCTTACTGCTCCTTCTTCTGTCACGGTCCGCTTTTAATATGAATTTGACAGAATGACAATCTACAGGTAATTTTTAGATATGAAAACGCTTTACAAAATGATAGGAGGGTGACGATATCATGGGAAAAACAAAACACAAGGGGCCTATTAAACTCAACAAAAAACCCTCACCAAAGCTATGGGCCTCTTTTGCTCCTATGGGGCTCGGAAAAGTAAAACCGAAACACATTCGAGACACGATGAAAGTGGCATGGGAGAACAAAGATAATCTCCCCTATGCGTACCGTATATTGACTCAGGGCGTTTGTGACGGCTGTGCTCTTGGTGTATCAGGTTTATACGATCAAACACTAGCAGGACCCCATATATGCACTACAAGACTGAATGTGTTACGGCTTAACACAATGCCAGCTATTGATCCAAAATGGTTCGAAGATATTGAGCGGCTCAAACAAATGGATAGCACGTCTCTTCGAAAACTTGGGCGTATTCCTTATCCCCTGATTCGAAAAAAAGGTGAGAATGCCTTTACACGCATTTCTTGGGATAGTGCATTAGATAAAATCGCCGCTAAAATCAAATCGATTGATAAACGTCAGCTTGCTTTCTATTTAACGGCTAGAGGGATTACAAATGAAGTGTACTATACTGCGGCGAAAGCTGCGCGATTTATTGGAACAAATCATATCGATAATGCTTCTCGTATTTGCCATTCACCAAGCAAAACCGCTCTTAAACGCTCCCTTGGTATAGGTGCATCCAGCTGTAATTACAGTGATTGGATTGGAACAGATGTATTGATATTTTGGGGCTCTGTTGCAGCAAACAACCAGCCGGTTTCGACTAAATATATGTACGCCGCTAAAAAGAAAGGAACCAAAATCATTGTCATCAATCCATATAAAGAACCTGCAATGGAAAAATATTGGGTCCCTTCTATCCCAGAAAGTGCTTTATTCGGCACAAAAATAGCGGATGATTTTTATCAAGTCAATATAGGCGGCGATATTGCGTTTATGAATGGTGTCATCAAACATTGGTTTGATATGGAGGAACAAGCGCCCCATTCCGCTCTTGACCATGAATTTATCCAAGCGCATACAACCGGTATAAAAGATGTAAAGCAGCATGTCACTCAGTTAAAATGGTCGGATCTCGAAGCATCGTCAGGCTTATCTAAAGAAAGAATGAAGGAATTCGCTGTACTGCTTGCCAATGCCAATTCAGGGGTATTTATTTGGAGTATGGGTCTCACTCAGCATCGCTTTGCAACTGATAATATATCACAAGTCGCAAACCTTGCCATGTTACGCGGATTTATTGGCAGAAAACATTGTGGCGTTATGCCTATTCGTGGCCATAGCGGTGTCCAAGGTTCAGGCGAAATGGGTGCTGATCCATTCGTATTGCCCGGCAGTGATTTTGATGAAGAGAATATTAAAAGAATCGAGAAGATATGGGGATTTGATATTCCAAAATGGCATGGTGACACGATTGGGCAATCATTTGAAAAAATGGCTCTTCCAAAAGAACACCCGCAAAAGCTGAAGATGCTGTTTACTAGCGGTGGAAACTTTTTAGAAACGATGCCAAATCCAGAAGCGATTGAAAAAGCACTATCCGAACTTGAACTCCGTGTCCATCAAGATATTATTTTGAACACCTCTACACTGGTAGAAGCAGAAGAGACTGTGATTGTTCTGCCTGCAATGACAAGATATGAACAGCCAGGCGGCGGTACATCAACCAGTACGGAACGCATGGTGTATTTCAGTCCGGAAATTGAAGGACCTCGCATTGAAGAAGCTAGAGCTGAATGGGACATTTATATTGACCTAGCAAAAAGGGTTCGCCCAGAAGACGCGAAGCTGATTCATTTTGACCATGCTGAAGACATTCGCCGTGAGATTGCCATCGCAAATCGAAACTATGATGGGATCCAGCATTTGCGTCATAAAGGGGATGTCTTTCAATGGGGTGGCGCATGGCTTTGCGAAGATGGGGTGTGTCCAACACCGGATGGAAAAGGACACCTGCTCCCAGCACAGCTGCCTCAATACCGAAAAACTGAGGGGCATTTCAATATCACGACAAGACGAGGCAAGCAATTCAACTCTATGATTTACAGTGAAAAGGATGCCTTTAATGGTGGAAAGCGGCATTCTATCTTGATGAATGAAGAAGATGCGAAAGAGCTTTACGTCCAAGAAGGCGATCCCGTTGTCCTTTTTAATCAATATGGATCCTACCAAGGAGTTGCTCAATTCGGAGAGCTGAAACGTGGAAATATCGCAGTTTATTGGCCTGAAGGAAACGTGTTAATACCAAAAGGAGTTTACGAAAGCTATTCCCAGATTCCAGAATACAATACCACCGCGATATTAGAAAAAGCCGAAACCTTTCATGCAAGAAAAGATCAGCACTACGTGGAGAAACGGATTGATGAATTGGAAACGACTTTAAATTGATCCTTTATGAAAAAACAGCTGGGGGTTTCTCCCCAGCTGTCTATTCACATCCTATTGACCAAAAGAGTTCGCTTCTTTTTGAAGAATATGATTCAATTCTTCTGCATTTGCTGCTGGTTGATATTGTCCACCACCAGCTTTGGCAACAGATTTTAGACTTTTTGCTTCTTTTTCATTTACATCGAAGCCAATGATATTGACGATTGTGTCAATACCTTCTTCATGTAATTGCTTCGCTGCTTGTGATGGGCTTCCGCCACATGTTTCCTCACCATCGCTGACAACATAGACAATATTTTTTCCTTTAGCTTGGTGATCTTCAAAATCTTGTTTCGTATCAGTTAATGCTTTGGCAAGTGGTGTCCAGCCTGTTGGACCATACACATTTAGCGCTTGTTGAAAGGTTGCTTGCTCATATGTTCCAAATCCATAAACTGCTTCGGAACTTGCACAAGAAACGGCTTTTCCTGCATTTTTATTCGTTCCTTCATGACCAAAAACACGAAGCAAGACTTGTGTATCTTCTGATAAAATACTTGCGAAACTTTGGATCGAGCGTTTTGCGATATCGATTTTCTTTTCGCCTTCAACCGATTGTGCCATGCTTCCGCTTAAATCAAGTAAAATCACCACATGAGCAGGCTCCTTTTTCGTTACAGCATGAGCTGGTGAAGAAAGAAGCAGAACAAGACTCGCTAAAATGGTTAATATAATATTTCTTTTCATTAAAAAATCTCCCTTTTTTTCATTTGTACAGAAAAAGAGAAACGAAAGCATCAATCAATCGTTTCCCTTTTCTTCAGCAAGTTATTCGTGTAGTTTTAATGATTCTGCTGTAAGGATAGAACCCATTTCTTTCCCTGTGCTTGCTTGGTAGTAATGACCTTTACCAGCTTTAGCTACTTGCTTCAATTGACCTTCATAGCCATCGTTAAAGTCTAATCCAATCACATTGACTACAGTAGATCCTTTTGAGTTATGAAGCTCTTTCGCTACTTTCACTGGATCTCCACCACAAGTTTCTTCACCATCAGTAATTAAGTACACAATGTGTTTTGTTCCCTTATGAAGCTGCTTATCCGCTTGCTTTGCACTTTCAAGAGCACGTGCAATCGGTGTCCAGCCATTTGGTCCAAGACCGTTTAGAGAGTTTTCGAAACTATCCTTTTCATAAGGCTGAACGCCATAAACGCCTCTAATGACTTCACATGATTGGGCTTTACCTGAGTTTTTGTTGTTTCCTTCAGACCCAAACAAGCTCATACGGATTTTAGCATCTTTCGGAAGAGACTGAGCAAATTTAAATACCTCTTGTTTTGCTAAATCGAATTTGCGCTCTCCATCCACTTTTCTTGCCATACTTCCACTTGCATCAAGTAAGATCGTCACTCTTACATCTTTCTTATGTTTTTTGGCTGATGCTGCTTCTGCAAATACTGGTGAAGAGATTGACATTGATAATGTCAATACAGCTAAGGTTACGAGTGTAAATACTTTTTTCAACATGCTTTTCCTTCCTCCTTATGTATTTGATTGAAACATCTTAATCGTAAAATATTCTGTCTTGGAATGGTATAGGACTCGATCCCTTTTTCTCTTTCATCAAAATCACTAAAATTCTGTCAGATGTCTAGATATATTCACCTAACGACTCTTTTGTCACCCTCGTTTTCTCATTCTTTCGAGGGGCTTTGTATCGGCCATCGGTTCTTGTCGGGATGTAAATGTTTAAGATTTCCTGAGGTGCGCCTTAAGTCGCAATTTGTCACATTCTGTTCATACCTCTTCACACATAAAAAAAGATGCCCCCATTTTGAGGCACCTTTGCTTTTATTTCTTAGCCATATATGTGTTCAGAAAGCGATCAGCTGATTCAATTTTTATCCCTTGATAATAATGTTTCACGATCGCCTCTACTTTTTTGCCTGACTGTGCCATATAATGTGCACCATACTGACTCATGCCCACACCATGGCCATACCCTTTTGTCGTAATCACGATTTGCTGACCCTTTCGTTCCCATGTAAAGTCTGCAGAGTGCAATCCTAGTGATTCGCGAATGTCTCTGCCCGACAATGTTTTTCCGTTAATGACGGCTTTGGCTACTTGATTGCCTGGTGTTCGTTCTACAATTTCTCCCACCTGCTGCTGGCCAAGGGTCACACCCAGTTTTTGCTGAAATTCGCTCACTGTGATGGTTTTCTTGTTTTGGAATTTGGGTGATTTTTCGTCCCATTTGCTTGAGACGCTTTTCAAATAAGGGATTTCATTTTTCCAATAAGCTTCTGCATTTTCGGTTTTCCCATTACTTGTTGAAAAGAAGGAAGCATCAATTGGTTTTTCGTCATACGTCAGTACTTTCCCTTGTGTACTGGCGACCGCTTCTGTGACCTTTTTTAATTTCCAATTGTACGCTTTTCCCCAAATTTTCTTCAGTTCCTGTTTATTTTTGTACACTTGGAACATTTGGGTGTCATCTACAAGAGAACCCTGTGGAGATTTGACGGTTTTATCAATGATCATTTGTCTGACGATATACGTTCTAGCGGCGAGTGCTTGTGCCTTGAGCGCCTCTATTTCAAAATCGGCTGGCATTTCAGAAGCGACGACACCGATCACATACTCTTCTAAGGGGATGTTTTCTACCTGCTGATGCGCTGAACGGTAGACGGGAATGGAGACGGGTGATTGTTTCAATTTGACTGAACCTTTCACTTCTTTTTTAACTGATGGTTCTGCTGCTACGTGTTGGCTGGCTGCTGGTTTTCCTTGGAACGTCGGCAACACGAGTAAGGTTGGAATCATTAAAATGATGATGCAAATTCCTGCGATTGTCCATATCATTGGTTTCATATTGGCTGCCCCCATTTGTCATTGAATCTCTTTTATCCTATGGGCAAGGACAAGCTAATATGACAGCTTCTTTCATTCATTGGACAAGTCTTTTGGTGATATGTTTGTGCTCTTCATCATTTGATTTACTGTTCGTCTGTATGAATAAAATTTAAAATGATTGGATACACTAATGATAAGCTTTTGAAAATGCAACCAGTCTATGATTCTAAAAAAAATCAGCATGCCCAAATGGACACACTGATTTCTTTTATGATTATGCGTTTAGATCTGATACAACTTGTTCTTGTGTCACATCTGCTGATTCATCATTTACTCTTTCAATGTCTGCACCGATTGCTGCTAGTTTTTGGTGGAAGTTCACATATCCACGGTCAATATGCTTCAATTCAGTGACACGTGTATGACCTTCTGCCACTAATCCAGCAAGTACAAGTGCTGCTCCTGCTCTTAAATCAGTCGCTGCCACTTCAGCACCTTGAAGTTGAACAGGTCCATTGATTATCACAGAGCGACCCTCAATTTTAATATCACCATTCATGCGGCGGAATTCTTCAGCATGCATAAAACGATTTTCAAACACAGTTTCTGTGATCATGCTTGTTCCGTTCGCACGAAGCAATAGCGCCATCATCTGAGATTGCATATCCGTCGGGAAACCAGGATGCGGCATTGTTTTTAGATCGATTGGCTTGAGCTCAGATGGTCCAATGACTCTTAAACCTTCTTCTTCTTCAATGATCTGAATACCCATTTCTTCCATTTTCGCCACAAGTGAAGTCATGTGCTCAGGCACAGCGCCTTTTACAAGAACATTTCCTTCAGTAATGGCTGCTGCCACCATAAACGTACCAGCTTCAATTCGGTCAGGGATGATGTTGTGTTTTGCACCGTGAAGTGTTTCTACACCTTCGATTTTAATTGTACCAGTTCCAGCACCGCGAACCTTACCGCCCATGGCATTGATGTAGTTTGCCAAATCAACAATTTCAGGTTCTTTTGCTACGTTTTCTAAAATCGTCGTTCCTTCAGCCAATGCTGCTGCCATGATGATGTTTTCAGTTGCCCCTACACTTGGGAAATCCAAATAGATTTTTGCACCTTTTAAACGGCCATTTACTTCAGCCTCGATGAAACCATTACCTACTTGAATTTTAGCTCCCATTGCTTCAAAGCCTTTTAAATGCTGATCAATTGGTCTTGAACCAATCGCACAACCACCAGGTAATGCAACTCTTGCATGACCTGTTCTAGCTAAAAGTGGTCCCATGACGAGCACAGATGCTCTCATTTTACGGACGTACTCAAACGGAGCCTCAGTTTCTAGTGCATGAGATGCATCTACTGATACTTCGTTATTTTCAAAATGTACTTCTGCTCCTAAATGACGTAACACTTCATTGATTGTATATACATCGGAGAGCGTAGGTACATCACAAATTACGCTTTTTTCTGTACTTGCTAACAAAGATGCAGCGATAACTGGTAAAACGGCATTTTTTGCGCCTTCTACTTTAACTGTGCCGTTTAACTTTTGACCGCCGCGGACGATGATTTTTTCCAAGGTCTTCCCCTCCGCGTCCCAAATTCTCTATATTAATATTCAGTCGTTACGATTGGTGTGCCAACCGTAATCGTATGATTTTCGTTCATTTCCGAACTTCTGATGGCAATTTGAACATTCATTTTATCATTTGAAGTCATAATGAACTGTTCCCACTTCTCTGTGTAAGCGGAAAGCGACACAAAATTAGACTCAACGAGATACTCAACAGGTTTTGCTTGAAATTCATTTGCTATCATTTCAGCTTTTTTTTGCAAAACAACATCCATCATACCATTTACATGACCATCGAGACAAGTAAAAATCACAAATTTTTCTTGTAATATGCTTTTTGCATGACGTACGAACTGATCATATGTATGCTCCCAGGTATTCAGTGGGCGAGCACCTTTTTGCTCATATAATAAATACGACTTTTGGTTTGATTTTGTGTCGGTCTTCACGAGTAAAATTTTCGATAATGTATCATTTTTTTCATCTTTGTAAATTCCTGTGACTTTGGTGACATGTTTCTCTTTTTTTTCGGTCCACTCATACTGTCGTAGTTCGTCTTTCAAACGTTTCACTTTTTTTGAAAATTGTTCGGATGAAATGTCTATATTTGTTTTGGCATGAAGCGTCCATCCACTTACTTCGATTTGCTGGTTTTTCATACCTTCTGCTATTTGAGCGAGCGTCGATGTTTCTTCCGCCCGAACACCTTGAATCATCAGAACAAAAAAAAGAATAAATGCAAATAATGGCCAACCTTTTAAACACTTTCTCACTTGTCATTCCCCCTTGCTACAAGTGTTGCCGCAAGGAGATCAATGCATACGTGGAAAAGTCATCAAAGGCCATATTTTTGACACTTCTTTTTACGTTCCCGCAGAAGGCAGTGACCAAACCTTTTATGTTAAAACATATAAGGGATTTGTCTGGAGAAATTTAAATAATCAAGGAAGAAATTGCTGACTGCCGATGCAATAGCAATCGTGATCAGCATCATGAGCAATCTAGCTTGAATAATTTTTCCTTTTTTAATCAGTGGATCGATATTCACCGCAAGCAATGCCCACCACGTAATGGCAATAAAAAATAGGTGGATCACAATACTAACAATTGCTTGTTGTCCTACGTCTTCCATACACTTGAATCCTCCTTTTATTGATTTCTGTAAAGGAAAACTCCCTTTCATTATATCCTTCAAAATCGGAAAGATGAATCATTTGGAAAAAAGAGCTACATTTAGAGTGAATCCCCTCTTATTCTGATGCGAAGGAGATGATATACTGCGGTGGAAGGAGCTGATCATATTTGAAAGATTCTTTTCCTGACTTTGTTGATTTGTACGGAGAACTGGTTCCCTCATTTGAACATGAATGGGAAGCCATTGCTTTCTACTTTGATTATAGACAGACACAGCTAGAAGAATTAGCACAATTGTGTCATTTTCATAACATTTCTTTGGATTACTCAGAGGAAAGCCTTTATCAGTTAGAGTCATTATACTTCGATGCCTTCCGTCAGCAGCTTTTTGCTGAGTGGAAAATGCCAATAGATGCATTAGAAGCGATGATGAGTGTGTATTTAGGAGAAGTTGTCATCCGTCATCATTCAGATGCTGATTGGGTCGTGCGGTCTTATATGGACTCTTCGCACCAATATACCCTTGGCTTACGCAGAAATAATAAAACATGGCATTGCAGTACGCAATTTTGCGAGCAGTTATATCTAGAAAAGCAAGCATCTCATCCTTATGTGTCGATGTATCAATCTCTCATGTCATCCTAAAAAAAATCCTTCTTATCACTGTGATAAGAAGGATTTTCTGTTTTATTTCCCTGCTACATTTAAACGGTTTAATGCCCGTTTTAATGCGAGTTCCGCCCTGCGTACATCACTTTCATTCGGGTGGTTCAAATGCTCTTCAGCACGCTGTTTCGCTGATTTTGCACGATCGACATCAACTTTGTCTGATGTTTCAGCAGCCTGAGCAAGAATGGTTACTTTTTCGGGGCGAACTTCAACAAATCCACCGCTTACTGCAACCAATTCAGTTGATCCACTATGTTTTAAGCGAACTGCACCGATTTTTAGCGGAGCAACCATTGGAACGTGGCCAGCTAAAATCCCAAGCTCACCGCTTTCTGCTCTTACACTGACCATTTCCACATCCGCTTCATACACTGGGCCGTCGGGAGTAACGATATTGACTTGAACGGTCTTCATGCTTTTACCCTCCTAAGGACCAGATTAGGCCTCTACACCCATCTCTTTGGCTTTTTCAACCACTTCTTCAATGCGGCCGACTAAGCGGAATGCATCTTCTGGAAGGTGATCGTATTTACCAGATAAGATTTCCTTGAAGCCTTTAACAGTTTCTTGCAATGGCACATAAGAACCTTTTTGGCCAGTGAACTGTTCTGCTACGTGGAAGTTTTGAGATAGGAAGAATTGAACACGACGAGCTCTGTGTACCACAAGCTTATCGTCCTCAGATAATTCATCCATACCTAAAATGGCAATGATATCTTGCAATTCTTTATAACGCTGCAATGTTTGCTGAACTTCACGCGCGATCGCATAATGCTCTTCGCCAACAATCTCAGGTGCAAGGGCACGAGATGTTGAAGCAAGTGGATCTACCGCTGGGTAAATCCCCATCTCTGTCAACTTACGCTCAAGGTTTGTCGTTGCATCAAGGTGAGCGAACGTTGTAGCTGGAGCTGGATCTGTATAGTCATCCGCAGGTACATAGATCGCTTGAATCGATGTAACCGATCCTACGTTTGTAGACGTGATACGCTCTTGAAGCTGACCCATTTCTGTTGCAAGAGTTGGCTGATAACCTACCGCTGAAGGCATACGTCCAAGAAGGGCTGATACTTCAGAACCTGCTTGTGTAAAACGATAGATGTTATCGATGAAGAACAATACGTCTTGACCTTGTTCATCACGGAAATGCTCTGCCATTGTCAAACCAGTTAGAGCTACACGCATACGTGCACCTGGTGGCTCGTTCATTTGGCCGAAGACCATCGCTGTTTTTTCAATAACGCCAGAATCTTTCATTTCGTAGTAAAGGTCATTTCCTTCACGTGTACGCTCTCCAACACCAGCGAATACAGAAATACCGCCGTGTTCTTGTGCGATGTTGTTGATCAATTCTTGAATCAGAACGGTTTTACCAACACCGGCTCCACCGAATAGACCGATCTTTCCACCTTTGATGTAAGGAGCAAGAAGGTCAACAACTTTGATACCTGTTTCAAGAATTTCAACTTCTGTAGAAAGTTGATCAAAAGAAGGCGCTTGTCTGTGGATTGGGTCTCTTTGCGCTTCCACACCAAGTGGCTCATCTAAGTCAATGTTATCTCCCAGTACGTTGAATACACGTCCAAGTGTTACGTTACCAACTGGTACTGAAATTGGTTTTCCAAGGTCTACAGCTTCCATACCGCGCTTCACACCGTCTGTTGATGCCATTGCGATGGTTCTCACTGTATCATCACCTAAATGTAGTGCTACTTCTAAAGTTAAGTCGATATCAACTTCACTTTCGCTTTCCGCTTTATGCGAAACTTTGATCGCATTATAAATCTCAGGCAAGTGACCGTCTTCAAAACGAACGTCTACGACTGGTCCCATGATCTGACTGATGCGTCCTGTTTTCATTGCATTCCCTCCTGACAATTATTTCTATTCTAAGGCAGCTGCTCCGCCGACAATTTCTGTAATCTCTTGTGTAATCGCTGCTTGACGAGCACGGTTGTAAGAGAGTGTCAGGCTGTCGATCAATTCTTTTGCGTTGTCTGTTGCACTCTTCATTGCTGTCATCCTTGCAGCATGTTCACTTGCTTTGCTGTCAAGAAGCGCACCGAAAATCAAACTCTCTGCATATTGAGGAAGGAGAACTTCAAGAATTTCTTCTTCAGAAGGCTCAAACTCATAAGATGCGGAACGTTTATTTGGTGTTGCTGCGGCCGAAAGGTCCGTTAGCGGCAATAATTTTTTCTCTGTTACTTCTTGTGAAATGGCACTGACGAAATGGTTATAGAACATGTAAAGCTCATCAAACGCTTCATCAGAGAACATTTGTACTGTACTGCTTGCTAATTCTTTAATATCAGCAAACGCTACTTCGTCTCCAAGCCCTGTGACTTCAGAAATAACTGGAATACCACGCTTTTTGAAGAAGTCGCGTCCGATTTTACCAATCACAATCACCGCATATTCATCAGCAGATTGATGACGAGATTGAATGGCTTGGTAAGCGGCACGTAAAATCGAGCTGTTAAAAGGTCCTGCAAGTCCTCGATCAGATGTAATGACGAGATACCCTGTTTTCTTAACAGGTCTTGAAAGAAGCATTGGGTGCTTAGCACTTGTTCCAGTTGCGATTGCCGCAACGACTTCTTGGATTTTCTCCATGTAAGGAACAAAGGACTTCGCATTATTTTCAGCACGATTCAGTTTCGCAGCTGATACCATTTGCATCGCTTTTGTGATCTGACTCGATTTTTTTGTTGACGTGATCCTTGACTTAATATCGCGTAATGAGGCCAAAGATTTCACCACCTTTTTTCAGGAATCCGTGTTCATTTACGTGAAAAGAGAGAAAAAGAGAATCTTTTTCTCTCGGAAAGATTACTAATTAGTTGCTTGGTGCAAACGTACGTTTAAAGCCTTCGATCGCTGCTTTCCACTCTTCATCAGCAGGCATGTTTCCTGTTTGAGAGATTGTGTCAAACAAGTCTTTATGGTTTTCTTCAATGTACATGAATAACTCAGCTTCAAAGCGTTTGACATCAGCAATCGCTACATCATCTAAGTATCCTCTTGTCAGTGCATAAAGAATCGCTACTTGTTTTTCAACTTTCAGCGGCTTGTTCAAGTCTTGTTTTAAGACTTCAACTGTTCTAGCACCACGGTTTAATTTGGCTTGAGTCGCTTGGTCTAGATCAGATCCAAACTGAGCGAATGCTTCAAGCTCACGATAAGAAGCAAGATCCAGACGAAGTGTACCTGCTACCTTTTTCATCGCTTTGATTTGTGCAGAACCACCTACACGAGATACAGACAATCCTGCGTTTACCGCTGGACGTACGCCTGAGAAGAAGAGGTCAGATTGTAAGAAGATCTGTCCATCTGTGATTGAGATAACGTTTGTTGGGATATATGCAGAGATATCACCAGCTTGCGTTTCTACGAAAGGCAATGCTGTGATAGAACCGCCACCCTTTTCATCACTAAGCTTCGCTGCACGCTCTAATAAACGAGAGTGAAGATAGAAAACATCACCAGGGAATGCTTCACGGCCTGGAGGACGACGAAGCAATAATGAAAGCTCACGGTAAGCTGCCGCTTGTTTAGAAAGGTCATCATACACAACAAGCACATGCTTGCCGTTATACATGAATTCCTCACCCATCGTTACACCTGCATAAGGAGCAAGGTAAAGAAGTGGAGCTGGCTGTGATGCAGAAGCTGTGACAACGATTGTGTAGTCAAGCGCACCATGCTTACGAAGTGTTTCAACAACACCACGAACAGTTGATTCTTTTTGTCCGATCGCTACATAGATACAGATCATGTCTTGATCTTTTTGGTTCAGGATCGTATCAATTGCAACAGATGTTTTACCTGTTTGACGGTCCCCAATGATCAATTCACGCTGTCCGCGTCCGATTGGAATCAAGGCATCAATTGCTTTAATTCCCGTTTGAAGCGGCTCATGTACCGATTTACGATCCATAACGCCTGGTGCTTCACTTTCAATTGGACGTGTTTTGCTTGTTAAAATTGGACCTAGTCCATCAACAGGCTGACCAAGTGGGTTCACAATACGTCCGATTAACTCTTCTCCTACTGGAACCTCCATGATACGACCTGTACGTTTTACGTCGTCACCTTCACGGATATCTTTGTAAGGTCCTAAGATTACGATACCTACGTTAGACTCCTCAAGGTTTTGAGCCATACCCATTACACCGTTAGAGAACTCAACAAGCTCTCCTGCCATAATGTTGTCAAGGCCATGTACACGCGCGATACCGTCCCCTACTTGAATGACTGTACCGACATCTTTTACTTCAATTTCAGATTGATAGTTTTGGATTTGCTGCTTTATCAGCGCGCTAATCTCTTCAGCTTTGATACTCACTAAGGTTTCACCCCTTCTAACGATTTTCGCCTGCAAGCTGACGTTCAATGCGGGAAAGCTTTCCGCTGACACTGCCGTCATAAATGCGGTTTCCGATACGGATTTTCACTCCGCCTATTAGATCCTTGTCAATCACGTTTTCTACACGCAGTGATGTGACTCCGGCTTTTTTGGCAAATACTTCAGATAAAGATTGAATTTCAGCTCCGCTGAGCGGTTTCACTGAATACACGATCGCATCGTCTATTTGTTTCGTACGGTTTGCAAGTTTCACAAACTCAGACGCCATTTCAGGAAAAATATTCGTGCGTCCACGGTCAATCAGTAAATACATTGTGTGCAAAACATATGTCGAAACACCTTTGAAAGCTTCTGCAATCAGATGTTTCTTTTTGTCTGCCGTAATCTTCGGATGAACAAGAAAGTCATTTAATTCTTGGTCAGCCTTGAGAACTTTTTTGATCTCATTCAGCTCTTTTTCAGTTTCGTCTACTGCCGAAGAAGCAAGAACGATGTCAAAAAGAGCAGAAGCGTAACGCTTAGAGACAATAGTCACGCTCATCGGCTTTCGCCTGCCTCTTTAAGATACTCTTGGATCAATTTCTCTTGTGCTTGCTCATCAAGTTCTTTTTCAATCACTTTAGAAGCAATTAATACAGAAAGTGATGCAACTTGCTCGCGCAGTGCAGCCACAGCTTGTTCTTTTTCTTTCACGATTTCAGTTCTAGCAGACTCTTTCAAGCGCTCTGATTCTTGACGCGCTGCTTGAATGATGTCTTCTTTTTGTTTCTCACCAATCTTTTTCGCATTTTCGATGAGTGTATGTGATTCTTCGCGTGCTTCTTTCAATAAGACACGTTGTTCTTCAAGAAGCTTTTCAGCTTGAACGTGCTTTTCTTCAGCACTTGAAATTTCATTTCCTATATAATCTTCACGCTGTTTCATAATCCCTAATAAAGGCTTAAGCGCAAATTTCTTTAAAAGTGCAAGCAGGATGAGCATAGCGATCAGCTGGAATATGATATCTCCGGTGTTTAGACCTGCTCCTAAAACTACTGGTAACTGAGACATTTAGTACGGCAACTCCCTTCTTTAAATAATATGTTAAGAAACAAAACATAAAGGAATGGCGAAGTTTCGAACTAATCTGATCTTCGCCATTAAAATTCATATTAGAACGCTTCTCACATATTAACCAAAGAATGCCAAGAATGCGATAACGACAGCGATAATTGGAAGTGCCTCAACTAAAGCTACCCCGATGAACATAAGAGTTCTTAGTTCTCTACCAGCTTCTGGCTGACGAGCGATTCCTTCAACTGTTTTAGATACGATTAGACCGTTACCAATACCTGCTCCTAGTGCTCCTAAACCGATTGCAATTGCTGCTGCTATTAAATTCATTAAAAAGCTCCTCCTTTAAAATAACGTCCTTTTTGGACTCTCAATTTTTTAGTGTTCGTCGCTGACTTTATGGGAGATATACACCATTGTCAGCATGGTGAAGATAAATGCCTGGATGGTTCCGACAAACAAACTGAATGCCTGCCATACAATCATCGGCACGATGGCACCTAATGTACCAATGATACCTAGTGCAAGGTTTTGCGAATAGAAATTAGTCGCAAGTCCTGCAAGTAAACCAAGAAGAATCTCTCCAGCGAAAATATTTCCATAAAGACGCAAACCAAGTGTTAATGTGTTTGCAAATTCTTCAATAATTTTCAGCGGTACTAAAAGTGGGATTGGTCTAAAGTAGTCTTTTGTATATTCCTTGACTCCTTTTGCTTTAACACCATAGTAGTGTGTCAATCCCATGACCATAACCGCTAGTGTCATTGTGATTGCAGGATCAGCAGTTGGTGATTTCCACCATAAGTTGTGATCGACCGTAATCGAGAATGGCAGTCCAAGCATGTTTGAAACAAATATGTACATGAGTAATGTAACGCCAAGCGCTAGAAATGGGGCTCCTGTTTTCATGTCCATCGAACTACCTATGATATTTCGAACAAAATCAACAATCCATTCCATGAAGTTCTGCGCCTTTGTCGGACGAATAGCCAGAACACGAGTAGTCAGCACCGCTATGAGAAGAACGATGATACTAGCAATCGTAATCATGAGAACATTGGATAAGTTGAACGTTAACCCTAAAAATTCTGTAGTTTTTGAACTGTGACCCAAAGAGTATTCACCTCTCTTCCATAGTAGAACGTTTAAGTTGAATGAAGGAATCTATCATAATGACAGGATATATTGTCATTAATCCTATAACAACACCTGCCAGATGAACTTCGTTAGGGTAACGCCAAGCAATCGCTACTGCGAGAATTGCGTTGGCCCACCTGGCTGTACTTCCCATTGAACGAATAGATTTTCCTTTTTTAACTGCTCGATCAAAAGCATGCATTCTCCGAATAAGCAGGAATAAATTAAAGAAAGCAAAAATTGTGCCGATAATGAAACCAAGAAACAGTGGTTTAAAACCAGGCATGGCATAGCCAAACACAAAAATTGCCAATAAATAGAACATATATTTACTCTGTCTGCGGAAAATGACGTTTGGATCGTTCATTCATCTGACTCCCGATGAAAAATATTGTAAAAAAGGTGATAAATGGTGATGAAAACTGCGTAGAAGACGCTTATGATAAGCCGTCCTATTTGAAAAAAATCAATCACCCATCGGTCTAATTGTGCAATCAGACTTGAAATCTTTAGATCTATGGGATTCTGCTTCATTCGCTGATACAAACCCTGATTATTAAAGGGTTCACAATGAGGATTAGTAGAGTGCTATAGGCTATGAAAACCTTACCATAATACCCTCGTTTAGCATACAATAGCGTCTATGATGTGTCAATCCGTTGAAAGTTAAAAAACTTTTCTATAATGAGAGAGCACACAAAATGTTCACAATTTCATCAAACTTTAGGAGAGTTGTGACATTCATGCAAAAAAACTGCTAATGTTCAGTATACATTGATTTTTCTAAGAACGATATCAACCGTTTGTCATATTTTTCAAAAAAGCCCACATGCACGTTTGCATGTGGGCTTTTCATGAATCATTCTTATTTTGTTCCATACATACGGTCACCAGCATCACCAAGACCTGGGATGATGTAACCTTTTTCGTTTAACTTCTCATCTAATGCCGCAATGTAGATATCAACATCTGGATGATGTTTTTGCATTTCTTCTACACCTTCTGGCGCAGCAATCAGACACATGAAGCGGATGTTTTTCGCACCGCGTTTTTTCAAGCTGTTTAATGCTTCTACTGCTGATCCGCCCGTTGCAAGCATTGGGTCTACTACGATAAATTCACGCTCTTCCACATCAGATGGAAGCTTCACATAATATTCAACAGGCTTTAATGTCTTCGGATCACGGTATAAACCGACATGTCCCACTTTGGCAGCTGGAATGAGTTTCAAAATCCCGTCTACCATTCCAAGACCTGCTCTTAAAATCGGCACAACTCCGAGTTTTTTACCTGAGATCACGTTTGATTTAGCGACTTGTACAGGTGTTTCTACATCTACCTCTTCAAGCGGTAAGTCTCTTGTGATTTCAAATGCCATTAATGTTGCGACTTCATCCACTAGCTCTCTAAATTCTTTTGTTCCTGTATGAACGTCACGAATATATGTAAGTTTGTGCTGAATAAGCGGGTGATCAAATACATAAACCTTTGCCATTGCTTGCTACAACTCCTTTTCTGTCATCTTCCGGTGAACTTTGCACACTTCCTACAATTCTACATAAAAAGACATCATCTTTCAATATGATTCGCAAATCCTACAAAAAAAACCCACATGCCAAAAATAGGCAAATGGGTCTGCATCTTAATAATCTAATTCTTGATATAGAGGGAAACGAGCTGTCAGATCAGATACACGCTTTTTCGCCTCTTCTAATTTCGTTTCATCTTCATGATGTTTCAGAGCAAGCGCAATAATGGAACCGACTTCTTTCATCGCTTCTTGATCGAAGCCACGGCTTGTCACTGCTGCTGTACCTACACGTACACCACTTGTAACAAATGGTTTCTCTGGATCATATGGAATTGCATTTTTGTTCACAGTGATACCAATTTCATCAAGAACGTTTTCTGCAATTTTTCCTGTAATGCCAAGAGAGCGCAAGTCGATGAGAACAAGATGGTTATCTGTTCCACCAGATACAAGCTGAATATCCTCAGATAAAAGTGTTTCAGCTAGTTGTTTTGCGTTATCAATCACGTTTTGTGCATATGTTTTGAAATCTCCGTTCAATACTTCACCGAAAGAAACAGCTTTTGCAGAGATCACATGCATGAGTGGTCCACCTTGAATACCAGGGAAGATCGATTTGTCGATCTTTTTACCAAACTCTTCACGGCATAGAATCATTCCGCCGCGAGGTCCGCGCAATGTTTTGTGAGTTGTCGTTGTCACAAAATCAGCGTAAGGAACAGGATTTGGATGAAGACCTGCTGCAACAAGACCCGCGATGTGAGCCATGTCCACCATAAAGTAAGCACCGACTTCATCGGCAATTTCACGGAACTTTTTGAAATCAATTTGACGTGGGTAAGCACTTGCCCCCGCTACGATTAGTTTCGGCTTATGCTCACGTGCTTTTTCAAGTACATCTTGGTAGTCGATATGTTGTGTTTCTTTATCTACACCGTATTCTACAAAGTTGTACTGTACGCCACTAAAGTTTACAGGGCTTCCATGTGTTAAATGCCCGCCATGTGATAAGTTCATGCCTAGCACTGTATCGCCATGCTCAAGGATTGTAAAGTATACGGCCATATTCGCTTGAGCTCCTGAGTGAGGCTGTACGTTCACATACTCAGCGCCAAAAATTTCTTTTGCGCGGTCACGTGCGATATCTTCTACAACGTCTACATGTTCACAGCCGCCATAGTAGCGTTTACCAGGGTAACCTTCTGCATATTTGTTTGTTAAGACAGAGCCCTGCGCTTCCATGACTGCTTCGCTTACGAAGTTTTCTGATGCAATTAATTCGATTTTGTCCTGCTGGCGTTTCCGCTCTAGTTGAATTGCTTTGAATACTTGTGCGTCTTGCTCAGGTAAATGTTTCATCAGCGAAATCCTCTCCAATCTATTTCCATTCGATGTTTTCACCATCTCATTGTACACGGTTTTTGAGTAAAATGTAAAAGTTTTTTTTGGAAAATCGACTTCTTTTTTATGAAAACCCGAATATTCAAAGGGTGAAGCGTCTTCATCATTCAACATTATATTAGAAATATATCCGAACTATGAACTTGTATAAACGGCTCGTTCTCCGCCAATCAGCTTTGGACGAGTTTTTGCAAACGTCACATGTGCTTGTCCTAATTGATGACGGCTGAGACGGACCGGTACAGCTACCCGCTTTAAGTGCATGCCGATTAATGTATCACCGATATCAATCCCTGCATGCGCTGAAATGGATTCAACCAGCACAGGGTGTTCCATTTGCTGATACGCATGCGCCGCCATAGAACCACCCGCCTTACGGACAGGTACTGCCGCTACAATTTCTAAGTTAAGCCGGTACGCCACCTCTTCTTCCACAACGAGGGCACGATTCAAATGCTCGCAGCATTGGAAGGCCAATTCAATTCCTGTCTCGCGTCTCAGTTGATCGAGCTCTTGATAAATAGCTTCAGCAATTTGCTCACTTCCCGCTGTCCCAATGTGCTCGCCAGCCAATTCTGACGTACTGCAGCCAATCACTAAAATGTGGCCGGCTCGCAGTTCAACTGTTTGATGAAACTCTTTTAACATTTCAAGCCAATCTTGACCAATGTTCATGTTAAGCGCTCCTTACAGGTGCTTTTCTTCGTAATCAGCGATTTTACCAATCCGCACAGCATGACGTCCTGCAGTAAATTCTGTTGTCAGCCAAATGTGAGCAATCTCTCTTGCCAATCCTGGTCCAATGACTCGTTCTCCCATCGCAAGAACATTTGTATCGTTATGTTCTCTCGTCGCCTTTGCACTGAATGTATCATGCGCCAGTGCACAGCGGATGCCTTTCACTTTGTTTGCTGAAATGCTCATACCGATACCTGTCCCGCAAATCAAAATGCCTCGATCGACTTCCCCGTTTGCCACCATATTGGCTACAGGAAAAGCATAGTCAGGGTAGTCTACAGAACCTGATCCACATTCACAACCCATATCAATGTATTCAATCTTTAATTCATCCATTAGTTGTTTGATTTCTTCACGAATATTCGTTCCGCCGTGATCGGATGCAATGGCTACTTTCATCGGGCAATTCCTCCTAAGGGTGAGTTAATCTGTCATGTCTTACATTCATTCTTTATTTACAGTTATATTTTAACCTCTGCCTAGTCATTTGCAAACAAAAGCAGAAAAACCGTTTGCGCAACGGTTTTACAGGTTGTCCATTTATGAGGATTTGTGATCCTGTTTAAGCTTTTTAGCAAGTTGATACAATAGCGTTTCTAGTTCATCTCGTGTCTCCTGATAAATGGAGAGACTCCCTCCAAATGGATCCGACACGTCACCTTCTGATCCTGTCGCAAATTCTTTTAGAGTGAAGACCTTGTCTTTCACATGAGCATATTGCTCCACAATCAACTGTTTATGCTGAATCGTCATGGTGAAGACATAATCTGCTTCATGAAGAAGTTCTTCTGTTAGTTTAGACGATGAGTGATTCAGTGGAATGCTTTTCTCAAATAATGCTTCGACTGCTTGAGGAGAAGCCTTCCCTGCATCAGAGGCGAAGATGCCCGCTGATTTTACAGTGACCTGTAAGCCTTTTTCATCTGCAATGGAGGAAAAAAGGGCTTGAGCCATCGGACTTCTGCAAGTATTTCCCGTACAAACAAATAAGATATTCATCTTTCGACCTCCTTTTCTTCTATTATATAGCATTTCATTCTACATGTTATGTAAGGAGACTGGCTAGAGCGGAAATAATAATTTGATTCCAAAGGCTAGTAAAATCAATCCGCCAAGCGTCCCGCTGTATGAACCTACCCATGACCGAACCTGTTTACCGAGTAATAATCCAAGCCATGTGAGCATCATACTAAAAAAGCCAAACAATAAAATGGTCATCAACACCCGAGAACCGTAAATCCCCAGGCTTAAGCCAACGGAAAAACTATCTAAACTCACACTTGTTGCAAAAAGAACGAGACCGGCCCCAACAGGTGCGATAAATGGCTTATCTTCTTTTCGGATAGAAGCGATGATCATTTGCAGACCCAGCACCAAAAGCAGCGCCCCGCCTATATAGGTTGCTAGGAGCCCAAGCCAGCCAGATAAAAGCTGACCTGTTAGCATGCCAAAAAGCGGCATAAACATATGAAATATCCCAATGACAAGTCCAATATAAAGGATCTGGCGGAATCTCAGCTGAATCATCCCCATGCCGAGTCCAACCGAAAAGGCATCCATTCCAAGTGCAAAAGCCATGATACTGAGTGTCAGCAATTCGCCAGCTAGTTCATTCATGTAAATCCCCCTTGGACACGCATTCTCCTTTAACCTATGTTTGTCCAAGAGAGGTTAGAACTATTTGAATGAAGAGAGAGTGCGCCCTCCTGCCGCTTTTTGCAGACGGTTCATGATCGCAGAACCAACTCCCTGCTCTGAGAAGGCTTCTGAAATGATCAAGTCTACATCCGTTTCATCAAATTGTCTCAGCACACGATATAAGTTTGCCGCAACCGTTTCAGGCTTTTCTCTCCATCCACAGCTAAAGATAACATCTGCCGCAAACCATTCCTTCTTTTCTCCTGTCGTCAGCACACCTACTTTTAGTCCTTCAGCTCGGTACTTCTGAATGTGCAGCTGCATGTCTTCATCACTTCCATGAAATATATACATTTGTGCTTCAGGTGCATAATGTGTGTATTTCATTCCCGGCGATACAGGCGCCTCGTCCTTTTTCGTCAACCCTGGATCCGTGTTGACTGTTCCTACGACCTCTTCTAACGCTTCTTTTGTAATACCGCCCGGCCTTAAGATCACTGGAATCTCGTCTACACAGGATACAACCGTTGACTCCACGCCAATACCTGTTGAACCACCATCGACAATGCCAGCAATTTTCCCATCAAGATCACTCGCGACATGATCCGCAAGTGTCGGCGATGGTTTCCCCGAACGGTTGGCACTAGGCGCGGCAATTGGCAGACCAGCTGCTCGGATGAGTTCAAGCGCAACAGGATGATCAGGCATTCTTACGCCTACTGTCGTTAAACCTGCCGTCACCTGCTTTGATAATGTGCCCGGCTTACAAGGTAGAACAATGGTGAGAGCGCCTGGCCAAAAGGCATCCATCAGAGCTGTTACTTTTTCATTTTCTATTTGCGCAAATTCATGAAGCTGTTGAACATCCGCAATGTGAACAATCAACGGATTATCACTTGGGCGTCCTTTCGCTTCATAAATTTTCTTCACAGCCTCTGTCTCTTTTGCATTTGCCCCTAGTCCATAAACCGTTTCTGTCGGAAAAGCGACCACTTCATTCTGCCGCAACAACAGAGCTGCTTGTTCAATTTGTGGATAGTATGTGGATAAATCCTTTTTTAAATCCACAGACCATCTTTTTGTATTTAACATCATACAAACTCCTTTTAAAAAAGATAAAACTGTTGATATATCTCAATTATCCTTTTGAAAGTATAAAAGATGATGCTAAATAAAACAAGCGTTGTCCACAATTTGTGGATAACGCTTGTTTTACAGTGGATAAGTATGTGAATAAGTCCGGTGTTTTGTGATTAACTCGCTGTTTTTTGCAGCACAACCGCCTGCTCTTTTCCCAACGACTCTTTTGCATGCGCAGATACCCACACACTTTTTGGGATTTCCTCTATAGGCGTAAAGCCCATCAGCGCTAAAAAATCATGCGACGAGGAGTGATTGGCTACAACATAAAAGGTGTCCACACCTTGTTTTTCCCCTAGCGTTTGAACACTTTGGAACAGAGAAACGATATGCCCCTGACCAAGTTTATCTGATATCACAAGTGATCTTAGCAATCCTTCTTGTTCATTTAGTCGTTCAAGACCTAAACAGCCTGCAAGCTCACCGTCTGCATCTTCCATGACCACAAATGACGTACGCTCTGCAATCGTCACCCCGCCTTTTGCTTGGCCTTTTTCAAGAAAAGCATTAATGGCCGGGGCATCTTCTTCTGTCGCTATTCTTAATTGATAATACATGCTTTCACCTCTTTTTGTTCTCTTACTTCAACTCTATGAGACAAAAACAGATTTAGACCTTTTTTAAGAGAAAAGACTAGAGACCCATTCGAACAGAAAGAATTTCACTTCACCCGTCTCTTCTTTTTTTACCACTTCATTGACAGATTCATTTGATGGCTCTGCGGCTACCTGCTCTTTATCATCTCCTTCTGGTGAGGCGATCGCTTCTCCGTTTGAAAAATCGATAAAGCAGAGCGGTGGGAATAACACACACCACCAATTGGCTCCGTCTCCTTCCCCTAACGTAATCAAAATGGCTTCATATTTCCCAGCAGGATAAACAAAGTTGCCATATAGCTTTGTTGGAAATGAGGCTTTTTGAAAGCTGACCGATACGGATTGATCAATGTGTTGTTCCTTTAATTTTGCTTTGGCAATACGATTGATGTCTGGAAGCTTTGAACGAATCACACGTCTAGCTTCTTCAATGGATGTGAGGTCTTTCACCCACTCCGTTATATTGGCATTGACCTCATCTCGAATACTTCGTTTCACACCTTGATCTGCCGACCGGTCACTGTTGGCTAAAATGCGTAAACGAATGGCTTCATCTGGAATCACAACAGGCTGATTGGCAGAAGCAGCCGCCGTCTCCTCTTTTCCAAGGTTTGCAAAAGCACCACATAATAATAGAAACATATAAAGACAAATCATCATTTTACTTTTGAACATAATGTGTTCCCCCCACTTTTTCTCTTCGCTACAAACATTGTGTCCAGGAAACGCATCTCGTAAACAGCAAAAATGATTTTTTTAATAGATTATGAGTAAAAAACAACTACATGAGGTGAGCGAATCAATGTTTTTTCTGCATGCAAAAAAGCCATTCAACAACTTATGAACGGCTTTTTAGTGAGGATTGGTAATCGGAAGGGTACAGTCTTCCATCCCAATCTCGGCTGATTTTTAATCCCGAATCTGTTTTGATAACTGTCATTGCACCTTTTTTCTCAATTTCCTTTTTGACCTTTCCTTTATGGTCAATAAATTGAATGATCATTTCATAGTCAAATTCAATCCTGTCATCGCTTTCATCTGAAGGTGTAAACGTAATTTTTTTCAGTTTAATTTGACAATCTTGATCTTTTGCTGCTTCTAATACACTTGGAAACATGCTGTCTTCTGTATATTCTTGATATTCATGCTCGGTTAAATAATCCTTCAACTTCTCCTTCATGTCAGATAGGTCATCCGTCCGATTCACTGTGTATTGTGCTTTTTTATAGTTTTCCCCAAATGCTGCTGCTTCTTTTTTAAAGCTCGGTTTACCGCAAGCACTCACAATCAATAGTACACTGACGATGACCAACACCATCGCATACCTTCTGTTCACACCATTCGCTCCTTCAAAACAAATTTATGTAAAAAATCATGATCAGAATGTTCATTCTTCTATATATACGTTTCCCTTTTACCATAAGTTTCATCTTTACATAATAAAATAGTCCGACTTTATTCAGCCGGACTTCCGTTTTGAATGTGTGCGCAAACCGCTCGATCCTTTCCGTTGATGTCCTTGATGATATGAACATCAGCTGAAGGGAACGCCTGCAAAAGAAGCGCTTTTACATCTTGTGCTTGTGTATGTCCTATTTCAAGGACAACCACCGCTTGCTGATGAAGTACTTTGTGGAGATCACAGGCGATACGCTCATAAAACCACAGGCCATCACGCCCATCTGTCAGCGCATTGACAGGTTCATGCTTTGTGACAACCTCTGATAAACCATCCATTTCTTCTGCCGCAATATAAGGCGGATTGGAAATAAACACATCGACTTTGATGCCCTGAGCCATAATCGGTTCAAGTAAATCCCCTTGGACAAAATGAACGTCTGCACCAAGCGCTTCTTGATTTCGCTTTGCTACTTCAAGTGCTTCATGTGAAATATCCGTCGCTGTCACAGTGAGAGATTCTTTTTCAAGAGCTAACGTAATCGCAATTGCACCGCTACCTGTTCCTACATCAACAGCTTTGAGCGGCTGATCATTAGGAAACACACGATTCATCATATTCAATGCCGCCAGCACCACTTCCTCCGTTTCAGGACGAGGAATCAGAACGTGTTTGTTTACCTCAAAAGGACGCCCATAAAAAAATTCAACACCCGTTAAATGCTGCACAGGCACTCCACGCTTGTGCTGTGCGACGAACTTGCTGAATTGTGAATCTTGCTCCTCTGGCAGTGGATCATGAAAACGGGCAAGAAGTTCACTTCTGCTCCATCCAAGCACATGCATCAACATTAACTCTGCTGCGTTTTGGTCTCTGCCCGCTTCCGTTAACAAAGAAGAAGCCCATTTAAGGGCTTCAAAGATCGTTCGCTCTTTATTTTGCATTTTGAAGTTTTCTTGCTTGGTCTTCCATAATTAATGCATCAATGACCTCGTCAAGTTTTCCTTCTAAAATTTGATCAAGCTTTTGAATCGTCAATCCGATACGGTGGTCCGTCACACGGTTTTGCGGGAAATTGTACGTACGGATACGCTCTGAACGATCCCCTGTTCCAACAGCAGATTTACGGGTTTGATCATATTCAGCTTGTGCTTCACGCTGGAATTTATCATAAATTCTCGCACGCAAAACTTTCATCGCTTTTTCTTTGTTTTTGATTTGTGATTTCTCATCCTGACAGGAAACCACTACACCTGTTGGAAGGTGAGTCAAACGAACAGCAGACATTGTGGTATTAACACTTTGTCCCCCTGGTCCGCTTGATGCGAATGTATCCACACGAATATCTTTTTCGTGGATATCAATTTCAACTTCCTCCGCCTCTGGTAATACAGCAACTGTCGCTGTTGATGTATGAATACGGCCGCCTGACTCAGTTTCAGGAACACGCTGCACGCGGTGTGCACCGTTTTCAAACTTTAGTTTAGAATATGCACCTTTACCGCTAATCATAAAGATGATCTCCTTATAACCGCCAGTTCCAGTGACACTCGCTTCCATGACTTCCGTTTTCCAGCCTTGCATTTCAGCATAACGGCTGTACATACGGTACAGGTTTCCTGCAAACAGCGCAGCCTCTTCTCCGCCCGCTGCACCACGAACCTCCACAATAACGTTCTTATCGTCATTCGGATCTTTCGGGATGAGCAAGATTTTCAGCTCGTCTTCTAAACGTTCTGTTTCCTCTGTGAGCTCTGAAATTTCTTCTTTGACCATGTCGCGCATATCGGCATCGAGCTTATCTTCCAGCATGGCTTTCGCATCACTTAGCTGATCATATGCCGCACGATATTGTCTATATACCTCAACAGTTTCTTGAATATCAGATTGTTCCTTCGAATATTCACGAAGCTTCTTAGGGTCGTTCACCACTTCAGGGTCACTTAAATATTCATTTAGCTTTTCATAGCGTTCTTCAATTGATTTTAAACGGTCTAACATGGTCTTCACCTCTGTTTTGTGCGTAACAGTCTAATTATAGTATAGCGGGGTATGACAGTCAAAAAAATTTCCAAAACAATTGATTTTCTGCAATTTTTCACTAGAAAACACGATCTTTGGCGATTGGTTACTTGTTTTGTCTAACGTGAAGGAACGGATGCTCACGAAAGAGAATGGTACTTGTAATTGAAAAAAGGGAGGGCATTTGGTTTGAATACAAATGAGGTTGCAAAGGAAATTGGTGTATCTTCAAAAACCATTCAGCGCTGGGTTAAACAGCTCAACATCCCTGTCGCCCGGAATGAACTTGGACATTACGAATTTCATGATGACATTGTCCAGCTGCTCAAAGAGGTCCAACACCAAATGAACGAAGGTGTGATTCTCCATGACATTAGACTGCCGATCCATGAAGAAACCGCCCAGCAATTATCACCTGCTGTAGAAACTTCTGACTCATCAAAACGGATAGAAGCCTTAGAAGAACAAGTGAAACAGCTCCTTCAAGAGCAATCACATGTCAGTCATATTGAAGCCCGTTTCCAAGAAATAGAACGGAAACTCGCTAAGAAAGCAGATGAAGGCGTTTCCTACCAGCTCCTCCAGCACAGAAGAGAAATTGAAGAATTAACTGCAAAATTAGAACGCCTCACAACCACATTGACAAAACCAAAACCATCAAAAGAAGAAGAAAAGGAAAAGGCACACCCCGACATGAAAAAAAAGCGCGTGCTCTTCCCTCTGTTTCATTCATTTCGCTAAGAAAGGCTGCCTATAAGGCAGCCTTTCTACTATATTATACGGTAAGTGCAATAATGATCGGTAATGTAATGAGTGACATGATCGCACTGATCACAAATGCCGATGCTGTTTCTGCTTCCTGTTTCTCAAATCGAGTGGCGATCATGGCCGCAACAGCTGAACCTGGGAAGGCAACAAGCAATACAGCTTTTGTAATTTCATCCGCCGAAAGACCCATAAGAATGGCGATAAAATACATAAGTAACGGTTGTACAGCTACTTTGAGCAATGCGATACTGAAAGCTGGTAAGCTCAGTTTAATTTTGCGGATACCGACTGTGACACCGACTGCAAAGAGCGCAACCCCTGATGTCACACTTCCAATTTCCTCTAGCATTTCATGTCCGATTTCAGGAAGTTTAAATCCTAAAAGAACAAGAATGATACTTGCTAACGGTGCAAGCGCAAGCGGCTCAGATAAACCGTGCAAAATCGCTTTCGTCGTCATTTTTAGGAAACTTTCGCCGTCTTTGGCTTTTCCTTTTGTTTTTTCACCGACAGTTGACACAATAATAGCAATTGGATCAAGCAATGCATTTACAACTATTCCGGTAATAGCAATCGGAATTGCAACTTCTTGAGCCCCAAATAAACTGCCCAAGACCGGAATCCCCATAAATGCAAAGGTCGGTTGTGCTGAGTTTAATGAGAAAACAGATGAATCTGTTAAATCATATTTAAAAGCAAATTTCGTAACTAAAAGGATAATGATATAAAAGCCTACGATTCCGAGAATCAATGCAACGAAAAATGGAATTTGACTATAGAATTTATCTTTTGGTGTTGACAGAATGCTGGCGATAAAGTGCGCTGGTAAAGCATACTTTGTAACAAGTGTACTTACACCTTTTGCAGATTTAGCGTCATAGCTGCCGAAGTTCCCTGCGAACCAACCCAGCGCGATAACGAAAAAAATCGGTGCTAGGAGGATCAAAATATTTAAAAAGTCCATCTTACTATTCCTCCTTGAATCCTTTACATGTTTCTTATTTTATAGCGGCATTGCTTACATTACCCGAAACAATGCCGCGTTACACATTTTATTATGCTCTTACAATTTTTTTATATTCAGGAATCCACATAGCATCTTTCACAGCTTGTTCGATGTTGTCAGGTGTTCTTCTTGCGACACCATCTTTAATTGCTGCTTTTGCTACTTCAACAGCTACCTTGATTGATACTTCTTGCAATTTATCAATGCTTGGAAGCAGTCCAGCGCCTGGTTTTTCATGATCAACCATTTCAGCGATCGCATTTGCAGAAGCAACGAACATGCCTTTTGTGATAATTTTTGATTCCGTTACGATTGAACCAAGACCAAGTCCAGGGAAAACGAACGCATTGTTTGATTGTCCGATTTCATGTTCAATTCCGTTATACTCGACATTTTCGAATGGGCTTCCAGTTGCAACAAGCGCACGACCGTCTGTCCATTTGAATAGATCTTCCGGTACTGCTTCAGCAAGTGGAGTTGGGTTAGACATCGGCATGATCACTGGACGCTCTGTATGAGCTGCGATTTCTTTAATAATTTCTTCAGTGAATGCGCCGCCTTGACCTGATGTACCAATAAGAATAGTTGGCTTCACCTTGCGAACAGCTTCAGCAAATGAGATTTGTCCTTTTTCATCACGAGCCCAACCTTCTACTTCATCAGAAGAACGAAGGTATGGTTTTTGGAAATCAAGCACTTCATCTTCAAACTGATCTGTTAGCAATCCTCTGTAGTCTAACGTCCAGAATGCATTGTTTGCTTCTTCTTCACTTAGACCTTCAAGAACCATTGTGTCACGCATTTGATCGGCGATTCCGATTCCAGCTGATCCAGCTCCGAAAATCATCACACGGTGATCTTTCAATTGAGTACCAGTTTTCTTGACAGCTGCAAGAACACCCGCTAAAGTAATGGCACCAGTACCTTGGATATCATCATTAAATGTTAAGATGTTGTCGTTGTATTTTTTCATGATGTTACGCGCATTTTTGTTTCCAAGGTCTTCCCAGTGAAGCAATGCTTTCGGGAAGAATTTAAGTGCTGCTTTGACATACGCATCAATGAACTCTTCGTATTTTTCACCTTGTACACGTTTGTGATGGTTCCCAATGTACAATGGATCATTTAATAATTTTTCATTGTTAGTTCCAACATCTAATACAACTGGAATCACGCGACTTGGATCAATTCCTGCTGCAGCCGTGTAAACAGCTAGTTTACCAATTGCGATGTTGATACCACCAACACCCCAGTCACCAATTCCAAGAATACTCTCAGAGTCAGTTGCTACGATGAGGTCGATGTCGCCTGCTGTTGCATGTAAGTTTTCAAATGCTTTCTCAATGCCGTCAATGTTGTCGATTGAAAGGTAGACACCATGAGGTCTTCTGTATTCATGGCTGTATTCTTGAATCGCTTCACCAACAGTTGGTGTGTAAACAACAGGAAGCATTTCACGAAGCTTGTCCGTTAGAAGCTTATAGAATAATACTTCGTTACGGTTTTGCAAATCACTTAAGTATACGTTTTGACGAAGACGATCTGGCTGAGCTAGAAATTGCTTGTATGCTCTCTCTGCTTGCTGTTCTAAAGTCAGAACAGTTGGAGGAAGTAATCCTTCTAGTCCAAGCTCTTGTCTTTCTTCTTCAGAGAAAGCAACGCCTTTGTTCAACGTTGGAATCGATAATACATCTTTACCTGTCAAAGTGGTTTCGAGGTACCCTTCTTTTGTTTTCTTCACGTTGTTCATCAAAAACTACCCTCTTTCTAAAATATAAATAAAGTGAACTATTAATACAAAGAACGATCAAGGAGGAAAATCCTTAATCAAAAAAATTATGACAAGAAATCGAACTTTTCGTTTAAATGCTTTACACTACAGTTAGTCATTTTATGCCTGCTTATACCAAAACGCAAGCGTTGAAAATTAGATAATTTTTTCGTAGCGTTATTTAATTTATTTAAGTACAAATGATGGGTGTTCAGCCAAAAACTCGAAAAACGAAACACAGCGGCATTTGCTATTTTTTTAATTGTCAAGTGTTGTACCAACATCCAGTTTTGGTACTTCATGGTGATGTCTGCATCGTGCTTCGTATGATTCCTGCGCACCTACTAAAATAATGGGATCATCATAAGATGCGGGTTTACCGTCGATCAAGCGTTGTGTTCTACTCGCTGGGGAGCCGCATACCGAACAAACTGCTTGAAGTTTTGTTACAAGCTCTGCACATGCCATTAAATGCGGAACAACACCAAATGGCTCTCCTCTGAAGTCTTGATCAAGGCCTGCAACAATGACTCGGTAGCCTTTATCAGCCAATTGAGTGACAATATCAATGATTGTCTCATCAAAAAATTGCACCTCATCAATGCCAATGACATCGGTTCGTTCTGATATGTGCGTTATTATGTCTTTTGGTGAGGTTACTGCAATCCCATCGACGGATGAACCGTTATGTGACACAACTGAGCTTGTGCTATACCGGTTATCAATCGCTGGTTTGAATATTTTTACTTCTTGTTTGGCAAAGGTGGCTCTTTTGGCTCTCCGAATCAATTCTTCCGACTTTCCAGAAAACATACTTCCGCAGATGACTTCAAGCCAACCGCTTTGTTTCATCACATACATAAGGTCTTCTCCCCCGTTTTAAAGTTCCATCAATCCACGTAAAAAAACAGGCAAGAACGGATTCCTGCCTGTTTATTGTATCTATTATTACTTAAGACCGTATTTTTTGTTAAAGCGGTCAACACGTCCATCAGCAGAAGCGAATTTTTGACGGCCTGTATAGAAAGGATGGCACTCAGAGCAAATCTCGATGCGTACCTCTTCTTTTACTGATCCAGTTTCAAACTCATTTCCACAAGCGCATTTGACTGTAGCTTTTTTGTAGTTAGGATGAATTCCTGTTTTCATCTACTGTCATCTCCTTCCGCCCTGAATCCAATTCGGAAACAGAGTTAATATCTCAGAATAAATTCTGAAACGCACATGATAAAATTATAACAGTGTGAGTCTATGATTGCAAATGTATTTTTTCAGGAAGCTATCTTCTTGATGCAGACATATTTGCTTGTTTCCACTCTTGCGTTAAAATATCGAAAAATTCTTGGTTTGTCTTTGTTTTTCTCATTTTGCGCATGAATTTCTCAGCGAAATCAGGTGTATCTGACATTGATTTTCTCATCGCCCATAGACGATCAAGATGTTCTTTAGGCACAAGCAGTTCTTCTTTTCTTGTACCGGAACGACGAATGTCGATGGCTGGGAAAATTCTTCTTTCTGCAAGAGAACGATCTAAATGGAGCTCCATGTTTCCTGTTCCTTTAAACTCTTCATAAATCACATCATCCATACGCGATCCCGTATCAACAAGTGCAGTAGCTAAAATGGTCAAGCTCCCACCTTCTTCGATGTTACGCGCAGCACCAAAGAAGCGTTTTGGACGGTGGAAAGCCGCTGGATCAATACCGCCGGAAAGCGTTCGGCCGCTTGGCGGGATGACAAGGTTGTATGCACGAGCAAGCCTTGTGATGCTGTCCATTAAGATGATGACATCTTTTTTATGTTCAACTAGACGCATCGCACGCTCTAATACAAGCTCTGCTACTTTAATGTGGTTTTCCGGTACTTCGTCAAAGGTTGAGCTAACGACATCCCCTGCAACAGAACGTTCGATATCTGTTACTTCCTCTGGACGTTCGTCAATAAGAAGAACAATCAGTTCTGCCTCTGGATGATTTTCAGAGATGCTGTTGGCAATTTCTTTGAGCAAAATGGTTTTCCCAGCCTTAGGCGGTGCAACAATTAAACCACGTTGCCCAAACCCAACTGGCGCCATCATATCCATAATTCTAGTAGACAGGTGATTAGGCTGTGTTTCAAGAATCATTTGACGATCAGGGAATAGCGGCGTGAGTGCAGGAAAGTGAACACGTTCCTTAGCTGATTCTGGGTCGTCCCCATTTACCGCTTCGACATGAAGGAGGCCATAGTAGCGTTCATTCTCTTTTGGAGGTCGTACCTTTCCAGACACCTTATCACCATTTCTTAAATCAAAGCGTCTGATTTGTGAAGCTGAAATATAAATGTCTTCAGAACTTGGGGAGTAGTTAATTGGTCTTAAGAAACCAAATCCCTCTGACTGAATAATTTCTAGAACCCCTTCCATAAATAAGAGATCCTCTTGCTCAGCATTCGCCTTTAAGATGGCAAAAATTAATTCTTTTTTTGTTAGTTTGCTGTAATAAGAGATTTTGTACTTTTTTGCTAACTCATACAGCTCTTTTAATTTCATATTTTCCAAAGATGAAATCGAAACATCTTTCAATATGGACACCACACTTTTCTAGTCAATGTATTTCATTACAAATGCATGACCATTGTATTTGATTAGCTTTTAATTCCGTTTTTGTTGGAATGACCTCGCTCTCATGGTAACGCTCCCACTCGTTTTATCGTAAAGATAGGAACAATGTGAAATTGAGCTTTGTCAACATAGAGAAGGATAATGAGTATATCGTCATGATGCGGCAGTATTTAAACTTGTTGAAGCTTAAAAGAAGTAAATTCGCAGAAAATTTCGCAGCACTCTTTAGTTTTACCTCATTTGCAGGGAATATTCAACTTTAAAAAGAAAATGATATATATTTGACACCTATATGAAAAGCGGGTAAAGAATACCCGCTTTCAGATTACGGACGAATGACAAGATTCGGTTTTTTCTTTAAACTGTGTCTGCCATCGACGAATCGAACAGTACCTGATTTCGCACGCATGACAACACTATGTGTTGTTCCAACAGAGCCTTTAAATTGAACACCTTTTAATAACTCGCCATCAGTTACACCTGT
Organism: Bacillus sp. JUb11; assembly: GCF_024807925.1. Classification (NCBI taxonomy): domain Bacteria; kingdom Bacillati; phylum Bacillota; class Bacilli; order Caryophanales; family Bacillaceae; genus Bacillus; species Bacillus sp. JUb11. The sequence continues at coordinate 65,196 of NZ_JANUEZ010000003.1, forward strand.
CGCTGCAAAAATGGCGTCATCGCCTTTCACGAGGTCTTCCATTCTGAGGACTTTTCCAACATCCAGTCCCATTTTCTCACAGCGTCTCAGCTCTTCTTCACTTTGTGGAAGAAGCTTACCGTGGATTTCTCCACCAAGTGCTTTTAACGCAACAGCAGAAAGGACACCTTCAGGCGCTCCACCTGAACCAAATAGAATATCAACACCTGTGTGATCAAATGCTGTATTAATGGCTCCTGCAACGTCACCATCATCGATCAGCTTGATTCTTGCTCCAGCTTCTCTCAGCTCAGCAATGATCTTTTCATGTCGCTCTCTGTTTAAAATTGTCGCAACAACATCTTCAATATCTTTGTTTTTCGCTTTTGCAACAGCACGAAGATTGTCAATGACAGGCGCTTCAATGTCGATGCAGCCTACCGCTTCTGGACCTACTGCGATCTTATCCATGTACATATCAGGTGCATTCAGCAAGTTGCCATGATCTGCAACAGCGATAACAGCTAAAGCATTCCAGCCGCCGCTTGCCACAATATTTGTTCCTTCCAATGGATCAACAGCGACATCCACGCGAGGTCCATATCCGTTTCCAAGCTTTTCCCCAATATAAAGCATTGGTGCTTCGTCCATTTCTCCCTCGCCGATGACCACAGTTCCCTTCATCGGAATCGTATCAAATACATCACGCATGGCACTTGTTGCAGCATCATCCGCTTCGTCTTTTAAACCTCTACCCATCCAACGAGCAGATTTTAATGCAGCTGCTTCTGTCACCCGTACTAGTTCCATCGATAAACTTCTTTCCATTTTTGTCCAAATCTCCTCTCACAGTCAAAGCCTTATGAATTTTGAAGTTCTTCTATTTCTTGGTCATTCAGCTTTTCACGCCAGATGGTTGCACCCAAGCCTTCAAGCTTCTCCTCAAGCATACTATATCCTCTGTCTATATGTTCAAGCCCTGTGATTTCGGTCACACCGTCTGCCATTAACCCTGCAACAACGAGACAAGCACCTGCTCGCAGATCACTTGCTTTGACCTTTGCACCTTGAAGCTGCGTTTGACCTGTAATAATGGCAGATCTTCCTTCCACCTTCATATTAGCACCCATTCGACGCAATTCGTCAATATGTTTAAAACGGGCAGAGTAAATGGTATCTGTCACGACACTCGTGCCTTTCGCCTTTGTTAACAAAGCCGTCATCGGCTGTTGAAGATCGGTCGGAAAGCCCGGATACACAAGGGTTTTGATATCGACAGGCTTGAGTCCTTCATTTCTGCCAACGATCAGCATTTGATCGTTGCTTGTTTCAATTGTGAATCCCATCTCTCTAAGTTTCGCCGTAATTGATTCTAAATGAGTTGGGATCACATTATCAAGCACAACTTCATCCCCCATCGCTGCACCTGCAATTAAAAATGTACCTGCTTCTATGCGGTCAGGGATGATGGAATGCCTGCAACCATGGAGAGATTCCACACCTTCGATCCGAATCACATCCGTCCCCGCACCTTTGATTTTAGCTCCCATGCTTGCAAGCAGTGTCGCTACATCAATAATTTCGGGTTCTTTTGCGGCATTTTCAATCACTGTTTTCCCTTCAGCCAGCACGGCTGCCAGCATGATGTTGATGGTCGCACCTACACTGACAACATCAAGATAAATACGGGCTCCGACTAATTTTTCAGCGCGCAAATAAATCGCACCCTGTTCGTTTGTCACCTCGGCTCCAAGTGCTTCAAAGCCTTTGATATGCTGATCGATCGGTCTAGGTCCTAAGTGACATCCCCCTGGCAATCCAATGACAGCCTGCTTGAATCTACCGAGCATAGCACCCATTAAATAATAGGATGCCCGTAGTTTCTTCACTTTCCCATTAGGAAGCGGCATACTGATCATGGAAGCAGGATTGACAACCATCTCACCTTTTTCAAACGTGACCTTTCCGCCAATCTCTTCTAACAGATCTCGTAATGTGTCAATATCTGAAATATGCGGAAGGCCTTCAATGGTTACTGGAGAATCAGCGAGAATCGTGGCAGGAATCAGTGCCACAGCACTATTTTTCGCACCACTAATATGTACGGTCCCGCGCAAGGGGTCACCGCCGGCAATGTTTAACTTTTCCATATTTGTCTCCCTTCTTAAAGAAGATCACTGTTGGAGTTATACTGTTTGTGGATGTCGCGCTTTAAAAGGTCTTGTCCAAAATTTAGCCAATATCAAGAGAAAGAATACAGGTTAAACAAAATTTGTCGGAAGAAAAATAATCGAAGCTTTGCGAGGCTGTGATGTTCTCTTCTTTGCACAAAACATTTCTTAGCGTATTTAAGGAAAACTGCGGCAAACGGATGCGTATCCGTCTGCCACAATCACTTATTTATTCCAGTCTGCTAAAAATTGCTCAATGCCTGCATCCGTTAATGGGTGTTTTGTCAGCTGCTTGATGACTTTCAGCGGCATTGTGCCGATATGAGCACCTCTAAGCGCAGCTTCTGTCACATGCTGCGGGTGACGAATGGATGCAGCAATGATTTGTGTATCTAATCCATGAACATCAAAAATGGTTTTCACTTCACTAATGAGATCAAGACCATTTTGGCCAATGTCATCTAAGCGGCCGAGGAATGGAGAGACATACGTCGCACCAGCTCTAGCTGCAAGAAGTGCCTGGTTTGCACTAAAAATCAACGTGACGTTTGTTTTAATTCCAAGGTCAGTTAACGCTTTGACCGCTTTAAGACCGTCTGTTGTCATTGGAATTTTCACTGTGATATTTGGTGCAATAGCAGCCAGCTCTTTTCCTTCTTCGATCATTTCTTCTGCTTTGAGAGAAATGACTTCCGCACTAACTGAACCTGATACCACGTCAGTGATTTCACGAAGGCGGTCGTGGAACGATACGTCCTTTTCTTTCGCTACTAAACTAGGGTTTGTTGTCACGCCTGCTAAAATGCCAAGCTCGTGTGCCTCTTTGATGTCTGCGATATTCGCTGTGTCTACGAAAAATAACATAACTGTGCCACTCTCCTATCAATAAATTGTCTGAAATGTAAATTTGATTGCGCTTTCTCAAGATATGGAGAAAACCGCCTGTGACTCAGGCGGCTTTCGGTTCTCATCAAATTATGCTTGGTTAGAAGAACCAAATTCACGCATTTTGCCGATAACAGTCGCTTTAATTGCGTCACGAGCTGGTCCAAGATATTTACGTGGATCATACTCTTCTGTTTTTGCAGCAAGTGTTTCGCGCACTGCTTTCGCAGAAGCAATTTGGTTTTCAGTGTTTACATTGATTTTTGCTGTACCAAGTGAAATCGCACGCTTGATGTCAGCAGTTGGGATACCTGTTCCGCCGTGAAGAACAAGTGGAAGTCCAGTTGTTTTACCAATTTCTTCCATTTCAGCGAAACCAAGGTTTGGTTCACCTTTGTATGGACCATGAACTGAACCTAGTGCAGGCGCAAGGCAGTCAATACCAGTACGTTCTACAAGCTCTTGGCACTCTTTTGGATCAGCATAAATAACGCCCTCAGCGATGACGTCGTCTTCTTGTCCACCAACAGTTCCAAGCTCAGCTTCTACAGATACACCGTGGAAATGTGCAAGCTCAACCACTTTTGCAGTTGTCGCTACGTTCTCATCAAATGGATGGTGAGAAGCATCAATCATCACAGAAGTAAATCCTGCATGAATAGCTTTTGCACAAGATTCAAAACTTGAACCGTGATCTAAATGAATCGCAACAGGAACTGTTACATTATATTCTTCGATTAACGCTTTTACCATTGCGACAACTGTTTTGAAGCCGCCCATGTAGCGTCCTGCTCCTTCAGATACTCCTAAGATAACTGGAGATTTCTCTTCTTCAGCAGCTTGTAAAATCGCTTGCGTGAATTCTAAGTTATTTAAGTTAAACTGTCCAACAGCGTAACCTTTTTCCTTTGCGTCTTTCAACATTTCTGTCATTGAAACTAAAGGCATGATGAAAAATCCTCCCTATGTAGCTAATTTGCTTACTAAAAAAAGCTCTCCACCCTAGCATGACCAGAATTTCTCGCCATATGTAAACTTTCAAAGTCAGATCGCTTTCTTCTTCTTATCTAGAATACCAATTATTCGACAAATCGGCAACAGAATGACTTGATTCAATCATTTCCATCTAGCCATTTGTTTCGAGCGGCAAGTATTCTTTGACTGCATCACGGATTTCATCAATATCAAATGGTTTAGCAAAATGCGTTAATGCACCGAGCTCTTTAGACTCTTGAATCATATCTAGTTCGCCATAAGCTGTCATAATGATCACGCGGATGTCTTCATCAATTAATTTCATGCGTTTTAAAATCTCAATGCCATCCATTCCGGGAATCTTCATATCAAGCAGGACGAGGTTTGGTCTATGGTTTTTCACAATATCTAATGCCTGTAGTCCATTAGCGGCTTGAAAGGTTTGATAGCCTTCTTTATGAAACACTTCATTCAGCAATATTCTAATACCGTACTGATCATCGACAATTAAAATTTTCTCATTCATCTGTTACACCCCATTGCTTTCATTTTTCGCCATAAAAAGAGCTGTTGTTAAATAATTCTGTTTGATTTTCACATTTCCTTTAATTATAATAGTTTACTTTACGACATTTTCTGAGCATTTTTCCTAATATTCTCTTTATATTCTATTATAAAATGATCTGACAGAAGGAGGAAATGAGTCTTGTTAAAAATTTTCACTACCCAATTATCAGGTATTTTTTCACGTATTGGAGATAAGCAGGCCGAAGCGATCGAAGACGGTGCACGCCTTCTTGCTCAGGCCGTTGTCAGTGGACATGCCGTGTATTTTCATGGCAAGAATGAACTGGCGGCTGTAGCCTTAGAAGCATCTGAGAGCAAGGAGCCGTTTCCGGGTGCGAAGGTTCTGCCGCTGGATCAAAAGGAGCGTAGCTTACTTCATCCAAGTGACAGGGTGCTTTTATTTTATTCAGATCCAGAAGATCAAGAGATTCAATCCCTTGTCAAAGAGCTTCACGAACAAGGTACACCTATTGTCGGGGTCGGTCCTGCACAAAAGGAGACATCATTCATTGAAGAGCATTGTGATGTCCACATTGATTTTCAGCTCAAAAAACCACTTGTGCCTGCTGAAGATGGAACAAGGTTCGGCTATCCTGCACTGATGACCTGCTTATATGTCTACCATGCTCTATCGTTTACTGTGAAAGAAATCGTTGAGGAATATGAATAAAAAAACTGCCGAGAAGATGATATTCTCGGCAGTTTTTTGTTTTATTTTGATTCAGATGCCTGTAGTGAAGCACCAACGAAATCTCTAAATAACGGCTGTGGTCTTGTCGGTCTTGAAATGAATTCTGGGTGGAACTGAGAAGCAAGGAACCATGGGTGATCCTTCAGTTCAATGATTTCAACAAGGCGTCCGTCTGGGCTTGTACCAGAGAAGACAAAACCTGCTGCTTCCATTTGCTGTCTGAATTCGTTATTAAACTCATAGCGATGACGGTGGCGTTCGTACACGACTTCGTCATTGTATGCAGCAAATGCTTTTGAGTCTTCGTTTAATTTACAAGGGTATAGGCCGAGGCGAAGTGTTCCACCTAAGTCATCAACATCCTTCTGTTCTGGAAGAAGGTCGATGATTGGGAATGCTGTTTCTGGATCAATTTCAGCGGAATGCGCTCCCTCTAAACCTAGTACGTTTCTCGCATATTCGATAGATGCGACTTGCATACCTAAGCAAATTCCGAAGAATGGCACTTTGTTTTCGCGCGCATATTGTGTTGCAATGATTTTCCCTTCTACTCCGCGGTCTCCGAAGCCTCCAGGAACAATAATGCCGTCTACATCTTGAGCGAAATCAGCCATATTTTCTGCTGTGACTTCTTCTGCGTTGATCCATTTGATTTGAACATCCGCATCAAATGCATAGCCCGCATGACGAAGTGATTCAACGACAGAAATGTATGCATCTTGCAGCTCAACATATTTCCCTACAAGACCAATTGTGACTTGTTTTGAAAGGTTTTGCACTTTATCAACAAGCGCCGTCCACTCCGTCATGTCCGCATCTTGACAGTCAAGCTTCATGTGCTCACATACAAGCTTGTCTAATCCTTGTTTTTGTAAATCAAGCGGAATCGAATAAAGGGTATCCGCATCCTGACATTCGATGACTGCTTTCGTATCAATATCACAGAATAGCGCAATTTTGTCCTTCATGTCTTGTGCCAATGGCATTTCAGTTCTGACCACAATGACGTTTGGCTGAATACCTAGACTACGAAGTTCTTTTACACTATGCTGTGTTGGTTTTGTTTTCAGTTCGCCTGCAGCACGGATGTAAGGAACAAGGGTACAATGAATGTACATCACGTTTTCACGGCCGATGTCACTCTTCATTTGACGAATCGCTTCTAGGAATGGAAGGGATTCGATATCTCCAACTGTTCCACCGATTTCTGTAATGACCACATCTGCACCCGTTTCTTTCCCTGCACGGTACACACGGTCTTTGATTTCATTTGTAATATGGGGAATGACCTGTACGGTTCCACCTAAATAGTCGCCGCGGCGCTCTTTTTTCAGGACTGTAGAATAGATTTTACCAGTTGTGACGTTGCTGTATTTATTCAAGTTAATGTCAATGAAGCGCTCGTAGTGACCTAAGTCAAGATCTGTTTCAGCACCGTCGTCTGTGACAAATACCTCACCGTGCTGGTATGGACTCATTGTCCCTGGGTCTACGTTGATATATGGATCAAACTTTTGAATGGTGACATCCATCCCTCTATTTTTCAGAAGGCGGCCTAACGATGCAGCCGTGATCCCTTTTCCAAGTGAGGAAACAACTCCTCCTGTTACAAAAATATACTTTGTCATTTCGTATGCTCCTCTCTTTTTTACCCTTGCATGACTAGACATGCACAGCTTCATCCTTTTAGAGTGTATCCCTAAATCTCTTGAAAAATAAGAAAGCTCCCTTTCAAATAAATGAAAGGGAGCGTAAATGAACGTATCTTTACGTACTCTTTTTTAGAGAGCCCAAAATACATACTACATAGTTCGCTCTGGAAAGTCAAGACGGTTTTGTCCTGTTTTCAGGACCGGTTTGTGAGGGTTATTTGTCTTCCTCATCATCGTCTAAATCGTCTTCATCAATTTCCGTTAAGCCGTCATCATCTTCATCATCATCTTCGTCGAACTCTTCTATCTCTTCATCGATTTCTTCATCATCTAGGTCAAGGTCCTCGTCGTCTTCAACAAGATCAAGATCTTCTTCAAGCTCGTCGATTTCTTCTTCCTCTTCAATATCATCGAAGTCTTCTTCAACGACAGCAGCTTTTGTTTTTTTCTTTTTCGCTTTTGTTTTCACAGCTGGCTGAACTTCTTCTTCGATTTGATCAACTGGATACCAGCTGCGAAGTCCCCATCTCTGATCACCTAACGAAATAAAGCGGCCATCTATATTTAAGTCTGTATAAAATTGAGCAAGTCGATCATCAAGTTCAGATTTTTGTATCCCTTGCAAACGGACCATTTCATCTATTAACTCGGAAAACGTAATCGGCGTTTTGCTGTCTCTGAAAATTTCATAAGCAAGTTCAACTAAAGACATTTGTTTGAGCTGTTCCTGTGAGTATTCTTTCAAACTCAAGGTCAGACACTCCCTTTCTATTACATGTATGTATCCATTTATCAGTGAAATAATAAGTATTTATACCTTATTCTTACGACAAACCATACCTCTCATTATAAACAAATTAGGGGAGTTTATGCCACCTTTATTGATGTTAATTTTTGATTTTTTCGTATGAAGAGCGTTAAAATCCAGTCATTTGCGTTAAATTGGCGTTATTCCTGTGTGTGATATACTTTTTGCAAGTGTCCCTTCTATGAAAGGCAATGTTAGGAATGAATACAATAAAGACAATGCACCTGATCGGCTATCGATTGAACGAAGCGATTATCCATTTTATAAAAAGGTACACATAAACGGGTTTAAGTCTACGTGTACCTTTTTATAAAACTTCTTGTACATTTTTTAGATGCATCTTTTCTTAACTTGCATTAATATGCTTCCCCTTTTTCACAGACCTTGTTTATAAACTACCTATAAGTGCAAGTTCATGCTCTACTTATCATACATCACAGTATAGAGACAATTTCTTTCCCTAAGGAGATTAATGCATCAATGATAAACGGCGCAGCAAAGAGAATTGATGCTTTCCAGTTCTCTTTTTTGTACTGGAAAAAGAGCAAAATGAGAACAGACCCTATAAGCGCTGTCAACATGTACAACAATAAGTTATCTATCTGCAAAATCCCCATGCATATTACATTGATAAACATAATGAGAATCTTAGGAATCAGAGCATAAAACAACTTACTCTTAACTTCAGGAGCAAAGATCATCAATAAGAATTTACCAATTAGATACTGCACTAAAAGGCTTATTGTTGTTAAAGTTGTAGTGATGACAACAATTAGATTCAGCATTGTTTCATAGGAGATATCCTCTAACAAAGCTTTCAAATCATCTAGTTTAGAAATGTAGCCATTCAACTCAATAGCAAAAGTTACAAAATAATAATTGACAAAAATAAAAATGACCAATGATATCAGTGATGTTATTCTTGGACGTTGTTCCATAAAAGCATCCCATCTCCTATACTAAAAATGCTTGAATTATCATTTAAGCGTTTATTGACCATGCTATGGGAAACATAAATAATGGTTGCATTTTTTTTAGAAATTTTCACTAACCTTTCAGATAGCATATCTATACTTTCTGAATCGAGCGATGACATGGTTTCATCAATTAGTATTGTTTCCCAATCTTTTACGAACACTAAAGATAACCCTACCTTCGCTTTCATACCCGTAGATGCTCTACTATACGAACCATCTAGGTTGCCATCAAAAAAATCATTCACATTACACATTTGTTCTTCATTAGGTGTAATATTAAACGTATTCCACAAGATCTCTAGATTTTCTCTAATCGTAAATGGGTGAATACCAATAGAGTCCACATTTAAATAAAGAGTCGATTCTTTGTTTATCTCAATAACCCCAGAGTATCTTTTATCTAAACCAGATATCATTCTAAGGAGAGTACTTTTACCTGCACCATTTCGGCCTACTAAATGAAAGAGACCCGATGGAATTGAAAAATTCACTTTATCCAGTATCATATTATTTTTGAATTTCTTTGTACATTCTACAAATTCTAATCCCACTTGAATCCCCTTCTCTGTAATATAGAGTCTTCAATAAAATCAGCTAATGTTGATAATGATAGAAAATAATAAGGAATCATACCCTTCAATAAAGGCAGCTATTATTAGGATGACTAACGATAGGACATAATAAGGAATCATTTTTTTCATGACACCTAGAGCAGCTTTAATTGACTTCGTATAGATTAATGTGAAAAGCACATACTGGCTTATTCCTTGATACAGCAGCATATTTGGGAATTCTAATAAACCATGAGGAATTAATTTATCTAAAGCTTCTTGCGCTCCTAACGTCCTAAAACCCATTGTAATAACGAAGGACGAACCTCCGAAATCCATTATTTGAAATAATGGCGAAAATAAAAAACCCAATAAATACATTCCAAAATTCGTTAAGTTATGCATCAGCACTACAGACATAAAATCTTGACCCGAAGTTGGCGGTGCTGCTTCAAATAATTCTTTGTTGACTATGTTTCCAAAATAAATTCCTATACTAATCAGTAATATACAGTAGCTAGAATAGTACCAAAGAAAACATTTAAATCTTTTATTTATCATTTTCCTCCTCTTTTCATGAAGTAATAGTAAATATTGTAATGCATATTAGTAATAAAATAGGCAAAGAAAGTTTCAGCAATGTATGTTCATAATCGTTGATTAATAGTTCGGTTTTTCTGAAATATACAACCCCAATAAAGATTATTATAGGAATCGACAACATATTTTTAAGATTAATTGAGATATCAGAAGTGTTTATCATTACTCCGACTATTCCACACGCACTTATAAAAATGAGCACAAGGCATAGTAAATAAATCGTACTAGATTTAAATCTCTCATATGGACCTACAATCAAAGATGCTTGTAACATCTCAACTCTGGCCTTATCAAGCATGATCTCTTCCTTTTTTGACCCTATTAAAATTTCTAAGATCGTTATAAAGTTTATATAGACTAGAATTAGCGCAGGCAGGTTTTCTACTTTTGTTAAAAGAGATTGGGCAAAATAAGTAAGCACTGAAGCTAGGGTACCTATTAAGACTATTAATATTTTATTGCTATTCATATAGGATAAAAATAGATGCAGAATATTACCAGATCTATATTTCTTATTAGCACTTTTTAAAAATGAAAGTCCAATTGTCATCGGTATTCTATGAGAATTACTTATGTAAATATAAATAAGAAGAGATTGTACTATCTGCAGTATAATAACTGCTTCAAGAATAGATGTTATAATATACCAAAATTGCAACAAAAGAAGTACTCTATTCATAATATTGAATAAACCCGACAATAATTGAGATGCAAATGAAAGTATTATAGCAACAATAGATAGTATAATAATTAAATATTCCTTTTCTACTAACAAAAAGATTGAAGAGATTAAACAAGCAAGAAGTAGTTGAACTGCATATCCTTTTTTCATAGTAAAGAATAAATGTTTCATCAACAATTGTTTAGAGATAAAGACCAAGCCTGGTTGTTGTCTTCTGTATGGTAATACACAACGATTGATATTAGCTGTAGCCACAATATATATTGAAGTAAAAATAAAGCTGTTCAGGTAAGAGTTAGGAATCATGCCACGATAGAAAATAATCCCTACCATGACAATAAAAGAAAAAAGGATCGTCCCAATATAATTGAGGTACCCCATTATACTTCGATCATACATTTTAAATAACTTATTTAGTTTGTACATAAGTCACTTTAACAAGCAGTAGCTTTGGCTTTCCCATGCACAGCCAAAATACCAGCATTCCCATTACTAACACCCAACTTTACTTCAATCAAAGAACCTCTACCACCAAAAAAAGCTGCCATTGTAACTGCAAATAACAATGATGAGAATAAGTAAGTTTTTTTGGGTTTTATCATCAAAAAAATACCTCCTAATTGATGTTTTATAATAATCCAAAATGGGCATACAATGTTAAATTATCTTTAAAGTTACCATTTATTGACCATACAATAATATTGGAAAAAATCATCTCAATAAAGATTGAGATGATTTTTTCTGAGATTAAAAAGCAGCAGCTTTAGCTTTTCCTTTTTTCTTGAGGATAGCCAAAATAGAAGCAGCTACACCTGCACTAATTGTTCCGACGCCAGTGAACATGCCAACGATAGTAATGACAGTTGCTACCGAGGACCAAGTATCTAAGAAATTAACTATTGTAAATGCGGTTCCAGTACTAACACCAAGATTTGCTGCAATCAAAGAACCATTACCAATCACTAAAGCTACTGATGTTACCGCCAGAAGTGACAGCGATAATAAAACATAAAACCTAGAATCTGTTGCTTTCGTCATAATTTGACCTCCTTCGATTATTTACTACTCCTTTAGTCTAACAAGAATTAAATTACATTTCAATATTTTTTTGGAAAATTTGTAATAATTATTTATATAGAGGTATTTATAATCAATTTTTTAGGGATTAAGCTCTTTTTCCATTTTACAGGTTACTTATGTAATGGCATAAAACACTCTAATTCGCCAAACTCTAGTCAAAATTTCTAATAAAACACTATTAAAAATCAATTCATCTCATATCTTTAGTCTTAGAGGTAGGTAACTTTTATCATGACTGAGATAATTATGGCATTTATATTTTTAAGATATGATTAGCTCCTTTATTTCTTGAATTTATTAATATAATGTTCTTAATAAAATAAGTCCATCTTCACTAAAGACAGAGGCAGAGCCAAATTTAATGATTAGATCTCTCTCATTTTATTTTCTATAAACTGCTCACGGATGTAGAATAAAAAGGGCGTTCTTGGGCATTAATCGAATCAATGAATTGAATTGGCAGTACTAATCCTACCCCCTTGAACCTTGTAAAGACAAGATCTTTATAATTTTTTAAAATTATATTAGTATGATCGAACATGTCAGTATCTTTATACATCGCAATTCCTATGAAAGTCTTCAAAAAGTTGAAAAATATTAGAAAATACGATAAACATGCTACTCTTAAAAACCCAACATAAGTCCCTGTATATGGATGTTGAAAAAGACTGGAACGGATGAAGTCAACCAATGAAATTGTACCAATTTCTAGTATTCCAAAAAATCGAGACACTCATTATGAGATGTCCCGATTTAGGTTGATAACAGAATAAAGGTACTTTAATAAAGGTTTTATTTTCATTTTAAAGGTTACTAGTATTAATTTTGGCTATTTTGTATTAAATACCTCACGGAGATCTTTTCAATTTCGGACAAATAAAATTTTTTCCTCATCTATGTTTGAATAATATCCAGCATTTTAGAAATTCATTCTCTTTTAGAAATAAGCTAATTATTGATTTGTTATATATTTCTCAAACATTGAGATTTGCTTTAAATATGTAATGTCTGTGAGACGATCGCCTCACTTATAAATATGTTTAAAAATTAAATGATGAAAACTTTATAGCTATACACTTTTATTTATCTTAATCTAAAGTTTTTGAAATAATGAAATTACTACAGCTATGGTCAATACAATTCCTGCAAACATTAATACAATTAATTTTCTACGACTGTTTTCTTTTTGATCACTGTCCTTTTTTGAATTCTTAGAAAGTTCTGTCGAAACCAAAATCCATATAACCATTGTTACGATTCCTAAGATGGTAGTAGTGGTCATAATAACCTCCAAATATTTATATTTCTTCAATTTTAACATAACCCCATGATAAAATGGGTCGATACTGGAAATTATCTTAAATTCAGGAAAAAACGGCTATTACCTTTTGTACAGATTTAGTTACTCCTTTATTTAGTGTCTAATACTTTAGTAGGTTTGTTGCCAGTTCATATGAATCAATACTCTCTACATCATCGGTGACAGATCACTCTTAAGTTAAAGCTGGTTATATTACTATACAATCCTTTTCCACCCTAAAAAAACCTTTAGATTTTGTTACTGTTTTAAAATTTTAAAACTAATTGAACCGTACCAAAAAAGACCCCCTCACATCAGGTGGTCTTTACTTGGTTTCTACATATCTAGCAGTTTCCGTGAGATGACCAGCCGCTGGATTTCTTGTGTCCCTTCATAGATTTGAGTGATTTTCGCATCACGCATGTATCGTTCGACTGGGTAATCCTTTGTATAGCCGTATCCGCCGAAGATTTGTACGGCTTCTGTCGTCACCTTCATGGCTGTATCACCGGCAAAGAGCTTGGACATAGCTGATTCTTTCCCATACGGAAGCCCTTTCGTTTCAAGCCATGCTGCCTGATAGGTGAGCAGTCTTGAGGCCTCAATTGCCGTTGCCATATCCGCTAACTTAAAAGCAATGCCTTGCTGCTGAATGATTGGTTTGCCGAATTGTTTGCGCTCCTTTGCATAATTGACTGCTGCATCCAGAGCACCTTGAGCAATACCAACAGCTTGTGCGGCAATACCGTTTCTGCCGCCGTCAAGTGTCATCATCGCTATCTTAAAACCTTCGCCTTCTTGACCAAGCCGGTTCCTTTCGGGTATACGACAGTCTTCAAAGATGATTTCTGTCGTTGGCGATGAGCGGATGCCCAGTTTGCTTTCTTTTTTGCCGATTGAGAAGCCTTGCGTCTCTTTTTCTACAATAAAAGCGGTTGTATTACGGGATGAAGGATCTTGGTCGGTAACGGCAAACACAATATAATAATCCGCAATGCCTCCATTGGTAATAAAAATCTTTGCCCCGTTCAAGACGTATTCATTCCCTGCTTTTACTGCTGTTGTTTTCATTCCGCCGGCATCTGAGCCCGAGCCGCTCTCGGTCAGTGCGTATGCGCCGATCTTCTGTCCCTCTGCAAGCGGCTTTAAATACATCTCCTTTTGCTCATCTGTTCCGAATGTATAGATTGGCCATGAGGCGAGTGATGTGTGAGCAGATAGGGTGACGCCTGTTGAGGCGCACACTCGTGAGAGCTCTTCAACCGCTATGACATAGGCCAAATAATCACTACCAATCCCCCCATTTTCTTCTGGCCAAGGGATTCCCGTTAAACCAAGCTCCGCCATTTGACGAAAAATAGCGGGATCATACGATTCTGTTTCATCTCGCTCTGCTGCTGTTGGCTCCACTTCATTTTTCGCAAAGTCTCTCACCATTTTTTGTATCATTTCGTGTTCGTCACTTAATTGGAACTGCATCATGAGCCACCTCACTTCATATTAGCTGTTTACAAATAACCAGCCTTTGTATTTCACTTGTTCCTTCATAAATCTCACAAATTTTCGCATCACGAAAGTACCGCTCTGCTCGGTATTGCTTCGTGTAACCGGCTAGACCAAGCAAATGGATGACTTCAGTACTAATATCAACCGCTGTTTTAGATGCAAATAACTTCGCCATCGACGCTTCCTTCGTGACAGGGCGATTGGCCTCTTTATAAGAAGCCGCTTGATAGACAAGAAGTTTTGCCGCTTCCAGCTTGGTGCCCAGATCGCCCAACCGAATGGTCGTTTCAAGGCCAGCTGGATGATGCTTTAAATACGTGACCGCCTCAGCTAATGCGGCTTCTGCAATACCAAGGCTTTGAGCCGCAATGCCAATTCTCCCCGCATTTAAGCTAGACATGGCAATCCGAAAGCCTTCTCCTTCTGCGCCGAGCAGCTGTTTTTTTGGAATTCGAACACCGTCAAAATGAAGTGTGACTGTTTTTGATCCATGCAGGCCCATTTTCTTCTCATCTTTTCCGATCGTAAATCCTGGTGTCCCCTTCTCCACAATGAATGCTGATATATTTTTCTTAGCAGAAGCCGGGTCTGTCACCGCAAATACAAGATAGACTTCTGCTTCACCGCCGCTTGTGATAAAAATTTTCGTTCCATTTAACACATAGTGATCGTCTGTGCGCTCTGCTTTCAACTGAATACTAGAGGCATCTGATCCTGCCTTCGGTTCAGTTAGACAAAAGGCGCCCAGCTTCTGCCCGGACGCAAGCTTGGGAACGTAGGATTCTTTTTGTTCAGTCGTTCCAAACGCCAAAATCGGCATCGTCACAACGGATGTATGAACGGATACAATGACACCGATGGTTGCACTTACTTTGGAAAATTCATGAATCGCCATGATATAGGTTGTGAAATCTGCCCCTAATCCGTGATACTTATCTGGGATCGGAATGCCTAAAAAGCCTTGCCGACCCATTTCAGCTAAAAGCGTTTTCGGGAACACGCCCTGTTCCATCGCTTCTGTTTCAGGGAATACATGCTGGCGTGCAAATTCTGCTACTCGTTTTCTCCAAAGACGTTGTTTTTCTGTCAGCAACACATCCATCTTGACTCCCCCTATGAGTGGTCGTGGTAAGTGTAAAAACCTCTCTTTGTCTTTTTGCCCAGCCAGCCTGCGTTCACGTATTTTTTCAAAAGAGGACAAGGTCGATATTTGCTATCTCCAAGACCCTCGTGAAGGGTATTCATAATAAATAAACAAGTATCGAGCCCGATGAGGTCGGCGAGACGAAGCGGGCCCATTGGATGGTTCATTCCAAGCGTCATGATGCCGTCAATACTTTCTACATCTGCCACGCCTTCATAAAGGGTATAAATGGCTTCATTGATCATCGGCATCAAAATACGGTTTGACACAAACCCAGGGAAGTCTTCCACTTCTATTGGGGTTTTGTCTAATGTCTTTGCGGTGTCAAAAACAAATTGGTACGTGGCATCATCCGTTTGTAGCGCACGGATTACTTCCACAAGTTTCATCACGGGAACTGGATTCATAAAATGCATACCGATCACTTTCTCAGGCCGCTTCGTCACGGCTGCTAATTCTGTGATCGACAAGGAAGACGTATTTGTCGCAAATATCGTGTCATCAGGTGCAAATTGATCGAGGGTTTCAAAGATTTGTTTTTTGATCTTCATTTGTTCAGATGCGGCTTCAATCACTAAATGCGTCTGCTGTACATCCTTTAAATCTGTTGAAACAGCCAATCGCTGTGTAATATCACGGACTGCCTGATGTGCCAGCTTTCCTTTTTCTGCTCGTTTCGTCAGTTGTTTGGTCATAGAGGAAATGGCTCGATGAATCTGCTCCTCTGCCGTATCATGGAGCAGGACGGTATAACCTGACTGTGCAAATACTTGGGCAATACCCGAGCCCATTTGCCCAGCCCCAACGACCATGACGGTCTCTTCTATACTCATGACAATGAACGCCTCCCTTTTAATCCACCTTGATCATGATCGCATCACCTTGACCCCCGCCGCTGCAAATTGCCGCAATGCCGATCCCGCCGCCTCTTTGTCTGAGTGCATGAATCAAGGTCAGTATAATACGTGTTCCGCTTGCTCCAATCGGGTGACCAATCGCGACTGCCCCTCCGTTCACATTCATTTTCCGCCGATCCAGTCCAAGAATTTTTTCGCATGCCAATGCAACCGCTGAAAAAGCCTCATTGATTTCAAACAAATCGATATCCTCTACTTGCTTCCCTGTTTTCTTTAACACTTTTTCGATGGCATAGGCTGGTGTTTTCGGAAAATCCTTTGCCTCTACTGCTACTTGCGCATGCCCAAGCACAACTGCCAGAGGTTTTTCACCTTGCTGCATGGCGTATGTGTCTTTCATTAATAGAAGCGCACTTGCACCATCATTGACACCCGGTGCATTGCCAGCGGTAATCGTACCTGCCTGATCGAAAACGGGCATCAGTTTTGACAAACGTTCATATGACGTATCACGCCGCGGGGCCTCATCTTCTGAAATCAGCTGATCTCCTTTTTTATTCTTGACGGTAACGGGGATGATCTCATTTTTAAAAAAGCCGCTTTTTTGCGCCTCAATGGCTCGTTCATGACTTCTTAACGCCCAAAGGTCTTGTTCTTCTCGTGTAATGCCAAGCTCTTTCGCCGCCATGCTTCCATACTCACCCATATGAACACCTGTAAACGAACAGGTTAATCCATCTAAAATCATGGCATCTTGTACAGCACCATCTCCCATTTTGTAACCCCATCGTGCTTTTTTCAGAAGATAAGGAGCATGAGACATGGATTCCATGCCGCCTGCCACGATCACCTTGGCATCTCCCGCTCGAATGATTTGATCGGCTGTCGTGACACTGCGCATTCCTGAAGCACAGACTTTGTTGATGGTTTGCGTCGGAACCGACCAAGGGAGATCTGCATGTCTAGCTGCCTGTCTTGAAGGAATTTGACCTTGTCCTCCTTGAAGGACACTGCCCATGATGACTTCATCCACTTCATGAACATTTGAGGCTCTTTCCAGCGCAGCTTTTATCGTCATCCCGCCTAATTCTGCAGCAGTCAAACGACTTAAAGTTCCACCTAGTTTTCCAAATGGTGTTCTCGCCCCAGATACAATGACCGTCGTGCTCATTTCTTTCCCCTCCTATTTGTTACCGCATACATAAATGCTAGACAGTTCATAAAATATCGGTGTCCACTGGCCGATGAACAGTCGATCCATCGGCCTGACACCTTTATGAAGCCTGCGTTCTCGTTTCGCCAAACACTGATTTTTCAAGAAGTTCTGCGACATCAAATGTGCCGACCTGCTCTTCTACTTCCTTCGCTTTCGTCCCATCCCCAAGCATGGTTAAACAATATGGGCACCCTGAGCTGATGATGGACGGCTGTACCTGTAAGGCCTGCTCCGTCCTCGCTGTGTTAATTCGAGTACCTGTCTCTTCTTCCATCCACATTAAGCCACCGCCGGCACCACAGCACATCCCCGATTCACGATTCCGTTCCATTTCTTTCAGTGTCACACCAGGAATGGCTTTTAAAATATCTCTTGGCGGATCATAGACCTCGTTATATCTGCCTAGGTAGCAAGAATCGTGGAAAGTAATGACTTCGTTCACTTCATGAATAGGCGTTAATTTCCCCTCTTTTACTAGCTCTGCCAGCAATTCTGTATGATGATACACCTCTGCCTCAAGTCCAAAGTCTGGGTATTCATTTTTAAATAAATTGTAAGCATGCGGATCGATCGTGACGATTTTGGTTACGTCATTTTTTTGAAATTCTTCGATGTTTTTTGCAGCAAGCTCTTGGAACAAAAATTCATTCCCAAGTCTTCTCGGTGTATCACCTGAGTTTTTCTCTTTATTGCCTAGGATGGCAAAAGAAACCCCTGCTTCATTGAGCAGTTTTGCAAAGGCAAGAGCAATCTTTTGGCTCCTATTGTCATATGCACCCATCGATCCAACCCAGAATAAATAGTCGAAGGTCTGATCTGCTTTTTTCAGTTCTTTCACTGTCGGTACGTGCACATCTTCTCTTAGATCACGCCAGTTTTCTCTTTCTTTTCGATTCAATCCCCATGGGTTCCCTTGTCGCTCGATGCTTGTCATCGCACGCTGTGCATCTGCATCCATTTTTCCTTCTGTCAGTACTAAGTATCTGCGCATATCAATGATTTTGTCGACGTGTTCGTTCATGACAGGACACTGATCTTCACAGTTTCGGCATGTCGTGCATGCCCAGATTTCTTCTTCTGTAATGACCTCACCAATGAGAGAAGGATGATACATTGCGCTCGCCGCAGATTCTTCCGCTCCAGCTCCCCTTGCCTGTAATGCCAGTTGATTTCCTGTCGTCTGTTTGAAAGCAAGCTGCGGAACCCACGGTGTCTTTGAAGTAATGGCAGCCCCTTTATTTGTTAAATGATCTCTTAATCGTAAAATCAAATCCATTGGAGACAGCATTTTCCCCGTCCCTGTCGCCGGACACATATTCGTACAGCGCCCACATTCCACACAAGCGTAAAGATCAATCAGCTGAGATTGACGGAAGTCTTCAATTTTCCCAACGCCGAACGTTTCTTGTGTCTCATCTTCAAAATCAATTTTTTGCAGTTTGCCTGGCGGGTCCAATCTGCTGACAAATACGTTGACCGGGCCAGCGATGAGATGGGCGTGCTTAGACTGCGGGACGTACACTAAGAACGTCAGTAAAATGAGAAGATGCACCCACCATGCGACATAGAACACAATTGTTGCCGCAAGTGGTGAAAGCCAGCCCAGCAAGAAAGCAATGCCGGAAGCAATTGGCTCAGTTGCTGATAGTGAGTGCCCATGCCAAATGATGTTCATTCCGTTTCCCAGTAATACGGTCAGCATCAATCCGCCAATAAACAAAAGGACAAGCCCTGACTTAAAGCCCCTTTTTAAACGGACTAACTTCTCGACATATCTTCTATGGAACGCCCAAACCACCGCCACTAAAATGAGAAGTGTGACTACCTCTTGGAAGAACGTAAAGACACCGTAAAGCGGACCTAATGGTAGCCCGCTGTCTGGAACAAGTCCCTTCATAATAAAATCAAGGGCTCCGAACTGCACTAAAATAAATCCATAGAAAAACAGCACATGAATGATGCCGCTCTTCTTGTCCTTCAGCAGTTTCTTTTGCCCAAACACATTCACCCAAACACGTTCTAAGCGTTTTTTCATGTCTTTCTGAAATTCTTCTTTTTTGCCAAGACGAATATACGCGGCTCGTGTTCGAATGAGATAAATAAACAAATACACAGCGTAAGCGGTCACTGCCGCAAATGCAATCAAGTTAACAATTAAAAGGCTATTCATCTTGCTCCCCCTTTCATTCCCCAAGACCCACTTTGTTCCGTTTCCATGTTGTACCTCTATCATAAATAATGAATGAGTATTCAGTCAATATTTTTTGCCCATTTGGGTACACTATCGTCATATGTAAAAAAGGAGGAACCTTCATGATCGCATGGATCATTCTACTCGTCGTCTTCGTCATTGTTCTACTCGTCAGGCTAGATCTTTATATAGGGAGAAAATATTTTTCTACCCATGCTTTTGAACGGTCTTTTGACCAAACAAGCGGCGATGCAGTTTTTTATCATGATGGCGAACCACTGTTTGATCAGCTGCTTACGGATATACAGCAAGCCTCTTCTTCTATTCATATGATGTTCTTTATTGTAAAGAACGACAAGATTGGGCAAAGGATTCTGCAAGCACTTAAAGCGAAAGCAGAACAAGGTGTTTCGGTTTTTTTGCTCACTGATCGGTTAGGCTCCTATCCATTTGATCAAACATCCATTCAGATGCTCGAAAAAAGCGGCATTCAATTTTACTTTTTAAACAAACCACGTTTTCCTTTTTTCATTTATCGCTTGAACATGAGAAATCACCGGAAGATCACGGTGATCGATGGGAAGATCGGCTACATTGGCGGGTTTAATATCGGCGATGAATATGTAGGGAAAAACGGCAGGTTTGGCATTTGGAAAGACTATCACCTGCGCATGACAGGACAGGTTGTCGCAGACCTCCAGCACGTGTTTCTGAATGATTTGTACCGGTCATCTGGTATTCACCAGCTGCAATACGAGGTTTTTCCTACACTGGAACCGGGAACATTACAGTGCACTACACGTGCGACGGCAGGTTTTTCTTTAGAAGCCTTATTTCTTCACGATATTCAACAGGCGAAAAAGCAAATCACCATCTGCACGCCCTATTTTATTCCATCCGCTCCTCTTCTAAGCGCCCTTCTTGACGCACGGAAGCGAGGCGTGACTGTAGACATCATCATCCCAATGAAGGCAGATCACCCGCTTGTGAAAGAAGCTGGATTTCATTATTTGAAAGATCTGATTGCTGCTGGATGTCTTGTGTATCGTTTTTATAAAGGGTTTTATCATGCGAAAGCCATTCTCATCGATCATAGCCGTTGTATGATCAGTACAGCGAACTTTGATAAACGAAGTTTGTTTTTCAACGAAGAAGTGGATGTGGCCATTGATGATCCCGCCTTCACCGCACATGTAGAGGAAAAGATTCGTGAACACATGGAAGTGTCAGAACTGATGACTGAAGAAAAATACAAACAACGCCCACTTCTCACGCGACCAATTGAGTGGATAGGCGCCCTGTTCTCGTATTTTTTATAAAGGAGTTGACCTATGCGTTATCGATTTGGTTATGTATCCAACGCCGTCACTTTATGGGAAGCTTCACCTGCCAAGTCGCTGACCTTTGCAAGATACAGTAAGCTCTCAAAGGAAGAGAGGACAGAGGCTCTATTGCGAACGACGAAAGCCAACCTCGTCAATACATTAAGAACGCTTTATTTTGCGATTGCCCATGATATTCCGCTTTACCGTTTTTCAAGCTCGATTGTCCCGCTCGCCACCCATCCTGAGGTGCGGTGGGACTTTGTGACACCCTTTCGCAAAGAATTTCTAGAGATTGGTCAACTCGTAAAGCGGCATGGATTACGAGTGAGCTTTCACCCCAACCAATTTACTTTGTTCACAAGTCCAAAGCCATCCATTACAGAAAACGCCGTCATTGATATGACCTATCATTATGAAATGCTTGAGGCCATGAAGCTTGAAAAGGAAGGCTATGTGAACATTCATGTCGGAGGTGCATATGGCGACAAGGCATCTGCTTTACAGCGTTTTGATGAAAATATAAAGCAGCTTCCTGCACATATCAAGGCGAGAATGACGCTTGAAAATGATGACAAAACCTATACGTCATTAGAAACGCTTGATGTTTGTGAAAAGCATGGCATCCCGTTTGTATTTGATTACCACCATCACATTGCAAACAAAGATGATGATGCGGCACTTGATGACATTTTGCCAAGAGTGTTTGACACGTGGGCAAACACTGGCATACCGCCTAAAATCCACTTATCCTCACCAAAATCAGAAAAGGCGATACGAAGCCATGCGGATGGAGTAGAGATGTCCTTTGTATTGCCACTTTTTCAAGCTTTAAAGTCGTATGGTCGTGATGTGGATTTTATGATTGAGGCAAAGAAAAAGGATCAGGCCTTGCTCCGCCTTGTTGAAGAACTGTCAGCGATCAGAGGCAATCGGCGGACGGGCGGAGGCACCATTGAGTGGAAATCGTAGAGAAAGGTTTACCTCTATCACAACGGGGGTAAAAAAGCTATTGTGAGAAAGTATTTAACAGGAGGATATGAAGATGTCACAAATCTATTCAATCCGAATTGCTGCGAAAGCATTGAATTTACATAAGCTTATTTCTCTATACGAAAAGTGCCAGCACGCTCAGCATCGTTTATATGTATATTCTAAAAAAACAATGTGCAACATTAAGAACATCGTAGAGCTAGAAACCTTTAGGCTTACTCATTTAGAATCAGACTATTTAATCGTGGTAGAAGGAAAAGAGGCACAAGACCTTCTTCAGCCGTTTGAAAAAGAGAATGCTTCATAAAGAAAGGCAGCCTTAGGCTGACAAAGGGATAAAATGAACCTTATTTTATCCCTTTGTCTTCTTTTCAGCGTAGTTGAAAACCTTTGCAGTCTAGGAAGGACGAGTACCGGCGCGGAGCGAATGTCACATTCGTGAGTACCGGCACGCAGGACTGACACCGAATGCGAGGGTTTGTCTACACGCTGAGGCAGCCTTAGGGCTGCTCTTTTTCTTATATCCATGCTTCTGTCAGCCAAACCTCACCTGACGATGCATTCATTTTTACCTGTGTACCGATTGGCATCGTGAGCATCGGATGCGTATGGGCACTGTCAAATTCCGCGATGAGCGGCCTCTTTGTATCTCCCAGTACTTCAAGTAAAAGATCGTGCGGCCTTTTGCCCGTTCCTTCATCATCAAACAGCTCATGTTTCCCTAAGAGGATACCAGATACCCGTTCAAACACACCATTTATCTTTAACAGAGAGAAGTTCTTTTCGACGGTGGAGGCGGTTTTCATACAATCTTCAATGAGAAGGATATCGCCTTTTTGGATTTGAGGCATGAATTCACTTCCCCATATGCCATACATGGCATTTAGGTTCCCGCCGATCAGTCTGCCTTCTGCCTGCCCTTCAATGACGCACATCCAATCGTTTGGACGTTTTTCTTTTTCTCGTATTTTCTCTTCCCAGTTGATCCGTTCGTCCGTCCAGAAGGGCGGTTTTTTCACCTGATATGGGATGGGCTGCGGATGAATGAGAATGTCCTCGAAAGATTGATATGTATGATCGACAAATGGTTCAAACTCTCCAAAAGACGGCACAAGTGCAGGCCCGTAAAAAACAGGCAGACCCGTTTTTTCATAAACCGCTAAAAGAATCGCCGTCGCATCTGAATAACCAATCATGATTTTCGGATACTTCTTCAGCAGCTCAAAATCGAGATAAGGCAGCAAACTATTCGAGTTCGTCCCCCCAATCATCGACATGATACAGGACAAATCTTCTCTCGCCATCAGCTCATTCAGCTCAGCTGCTCGTTCTTGAATCGTTCCCGAACGATAGTGATCCTCTTTCCCTGTTAATGATCCTGGTACCACAATGAATCCTTTTTGTTCAAGCCATTCCTTCGCCCGCTCATACCTAAGAGGCGAGGTGGCAGATGCCGGACTTGAGGGAGAATAAATACCTATTTTATCGCCCTTCTGTAAATGCCGAAGCCCCTTCATTCCATCAGATCCTTCCTACACGAGTTTTTACTATCCTAGCAAAAAAAGCCCTTTTTCAAAAGGGCCTCGATTTAAAAATAAAGTACACTTCAATTTAACAGCTTAAACAGGCCAAATATGATGACAGTAAAACTGATGACCAGCGTCGCAAATATCTCAATACGAAAAAGAGCCCAGCTTAATAACTGGACTCATTCAATCACTTCTCTTCAATGACCAAACTGCGCTTCGTGCAGTCTGCTATAGACGCCGCCCATTTGGATTAAATCTTGATGGCGGCCTTGTTCTTCAATGCCTTCCTCTGTCACGACGATGATTCGGTCTGCATGTTTAATTGTCGCAAGGCGGTGTGCAATGACGAGTGTCGTCCGGCCGACTGCCAGTTCGCTTAGTGCGTCTTGGATTGCTTTTTCTGTTTCTGTATCAAGTGCTGACGTCGCTTCATCCAAAATAAGAATAGACGGGTTTTTCAAAAACATCCGTGCAATTGACAAGCGTTGCTTTTGACCGCCGGATAGCTTAACGCCGCGTTCACCAATGACCGTATTCAACCCTTCTGGGAAACGCTGAACGAGCTCCTCTAAATGAGCACGTCGCACCGCCTCCCAAATGTCTGCATCACTCGCTTCTAGGTTGCCGTACGCAATATTCTCACGAATGGTGCCTGAGAATAAAAAGACATCCTGCTGCACAATGCCAATCTGCTGTCTTAAAGAGGACAGGGTCATCGATTTTGTGCTCACACCATCAATGGTGATGTCTCCTTCGTCCACATCATAAAAACGAGGCAGCAGACTGCAAATGGTCGATTTCCCCGCTCCTGATGGCCCGACAAACGCAACAGTTTCCCCTTGTTTGATCTTTAAGTTGATATCCTTCAATACATGACTGTGCTCATCGTAGCCAAATGTCACGTTTCGATACTCAATTTCACCTTTCAATCCGTAAATATCACGTGCTCCTTCTGTATCCTTCACATCT
This sequence comes from Bacillus sp. JUb11, assembly GCF_024807925.1. Classification (NCBI taxonomy): domain Bacteria; kingdom Bacillati; phylum Bacillota; class Bacilli; order Caryophanales; family Bacillaceae; genus Bacillus; species Bacillus sp. JUb11. Next base: position 89,841 of record NZ_JANUEZ010000003.1, read on the forward strand.
GGCTCTGTTTCAAGCAAATCAACATAGCTTTTAAAACCGGCAATGCCTTTTGGATACATTTCAATCACCGTGTTGATCTTATCAATGGGTCTGAATAACACATTTGTGATCAAGACAAAGGCGATAAATCCGCCTGCCGTTAATTGACCTTGAAGAACAAACCATGTACCTGCCAGAAGGACAAACAGCGTCACAAGCCTTGTGAGAATATAGCTGATTGATCCGTTAACCGACATAATTTTATAGGAAAGAAGTTTCGCTTTTCGAAAGCGGTTGTTATTTTCAGCAAAGCGCTTTTTCTCGAAATGTTCGTTTGCAAAGGCTTGAACAAGACGAATACCGCCAATATTGTTTTCAACCCTTGCATGAAAATCTCCAATGTCATTGTTGAGTTGTGTAATCGCCTGCGTCATTTTTTTATTAAAATGAAGGGCTAACCAGATGATGACTGGCATAATCAAGAAGGTTAAAATGGCAAGCTGCCAGTTAATCATGAGCATGACGGCAAAGGCGCCAAGAATGGTCATAATCGCAATAAACAAATCCTCAGGTCCGTGATGAGCCACCTCACCAATGTACATGAGGTCATTGGTCATTCGAGACATAAGCTTACCCGTTTTGTTGTTATCAAAGAACTTAAATGAGAGACGCTGAAAATGATCAAATAGCTTTTTTCTCATATCGGTCTCAATGTTAATGCCAAGCATGTGCCCCCAATACGACACGATAAATTGCATCACTGAGCTGAGTGCGTAAATGACAAACAGCGCAAGTGCGGTCCAGGCAATGACCGTCCAGTTCCCTGTTGGTAATAATGTATCAATGAAGTAGTTCACGATCAGCGGGAAACCTAGTTCCATGAGTCCGACGGCCACAGCACAAAAGAAATCTAAAAAGAACAGACCACGATAGGGCCTGTAATAGGCAAAAAAGCGTTTTAGCATATGTAAAAGAACCTCACTTCCTCTATAATTGATAATAATTTTCAATTATAGAGGAATCATTATCGAAATACTAGATCAGGAAATGATTTCTTTCCCTGGAAACCCTCACAATACACCTGAAAACAATCGCGCAAACGATTCCTTTAAACGTTCCTTTAAGCCCCTTTTATAAAAATGAACCGGCCCCATTTGCTCACATTCTTTCATATCTTCCTCATAATGAGCCATCAATTGCTCGATCGGTTTCTTTGCCGCTGTAAAGACATTGACCTCAAAATTGAGTTGGAAGCTTCTCATATCAACATTGGCCGTTCCGACAGAGGCAAGTTCTCCATCTGCAATCATGACCTTTTGATGCATGAACCCTTTTTGATAGTGATACACCTTGATGCCCTCTTTCAAAAGCTCAGAAAAATAAGATCGTGTGGCGTATTGCGTGAGAAATCCATCATTAATCTCAGGCACCATCACACGCACATCCACCCCTCTTGTGGCCGCAATTTTTAACGCTGTGCGAATGGATTCATTTGGGACAAAATAAGGTGTCGCAATCCAGACAAATTGCTGTGCATTCGAAATGAGTGCGTCATATAAATCACTCATACTTTCCTTCATATCAGGTCCAGTCGGCACGACCTGAATGACATCTTCTCCTGTCACCGGATGCGGGGTGTGATACTTCGGATCATCAATTAACACTTCATCTGATACATACTCCCAGTCCAGCATAAATATGGAGTGAAGTGTCTGAACGGCTTCACCCTTTAACATCGTATGCGTATCACGCCAAAAGCCGATGTTTTCATCGCGTCCTACATATTCCTTCCCGACATTGAGCCCGCCAACAAATCCTGTTTCTCCATCAATAATCACGATTTTTCGATGATTTCGGAAATTGAATTTTTGATTAAAGAATCCGTATTTTAATGGTAGAAAAGGAGCGACCTTTATCCCCGCCTGCTTCAATCGTTTAATATCTTTTCGTGAGAAGCGAATGCTGCCAGCCGCATCATAGATGAAGCGGACCTCTACTCCTTCTTTCACTTTTTCAATCAGGATCTCCATCATCCGGTGACCGAGGAAATCAGATTTGAACATGTAATATTCTATATGGATGAACGTTTTTGCCTTTTTTAATTCTTCAAAAATACGAGGAAAGGTTTCCTCTCCATTCTTTAAAATCTCCATATCACTATTTGTATTTACATGCATACCCGTTGCTTTTTCTGTGTAATGAAAAAAAGCACGCTGATTATCGGTTAAACGCGTCTCATCCGGCTTACTCTCAAGCTCTGATATTCTGCGTAATTTTTCTCGGTTATACATTCTCTTTGATTTAAACAAATGTCCTTTGACATAAAGCTGCCCCGAGAACAAATAAAACATATAGCCGATGATCGGGAAAAAGATCAGTACATACATCCATAACAGCGTGTGCTGTGATGTCCGGTTCTCTAGCATAAGCGAAATAATACTAAATAAAATGATGGCGATGTAACTAGCTGCGTAAAGCTGAAAACCCCACGCTGGAACCGGCCACCAAAACACCACATATGCCCCAAATATCATGAAATATAAAAATAGAAATTCCAGTCTCCTCTTTTTCACATTCTCCGCCTCATTCTGTCTTTTTCTTTTCCATACCCTTTGCACAGCTCGTCTGAAACGCACGGTTTGCTGCTTTCTTTTAGCTTTTACAGACTGGAGCGTTTTGATCCGATATAATGGAAAATATGTGAAGGAAAGGACGAATGACTTATGCGTACACCATCTGCTTTAAAAAAGGGAAGCCACATTCGGGTAATTGCTCCAAGCCGAAGTGCCAGCATTTTATCAGAAGAAGGAATAGCTCAGGCGAAAAAACGTTTAGAGGCATTAGGGTTCACTGTTTCTTTTGGACAACACGTGTTTGAATGTGATCTGCATTCCTCTTCTTCTATTGAACACCGTTTATCTGATCTACATGAGGCATTCTCAAATGATGAAGTCGACGGCATTTTGACAGCAATCGGCGGCTTTAACTGCAATGAGCTTTTGCCTTATATAGATTATGATTTGATTCGTCAGCACCCAAAAGTTCTTTGCGGCTACAGTGATATTACCGCACTTGCAAACGCCATTACCGCCAAATGTGACATGGTTACGTACTCAGGTCCTCATTTCTCCAGTTTCCAAATGGAACAAGGACAAGAGGAGCAGACAGCCATGTTTCAAGCGTGCGTGATGAGCAGCGAGCCATTTGATGTCACCCCTTCTACAAAGTGGAGTGATGATGCGTGGTATCTTGATCAAGTAAATAGGCAGTTTCATCCGACAACATGGGGGATTTATCAGGAAGGAACAGCTGAAGGCACCTTGTATGGCGGAAATCTTTGTACACTGAACTTACTGCAAGGGACACCCTTTATGCCTCGCATCAAGGATGCCATCTTATTTGTAGAAGATGATGACTTGGTCTTTCCTGAAATGTTCGCCAGAGACCTTGCCTCGCTCTTGCAGCATGCCGAATCCATTAAAGGGTTAATCATCGGACGTTTTCAAAAGAAATCCAAGATGACAGAGGAACATTTGAGGTTCATCCTAGATAAGCACCCAATGCTTCAACACATTCCAGTGATTTACGATGTCGATATCGGACATACACAGCCGGTCTTCACCTTGCCGATTGGCGGGAGTTCCGAGCTCTCCTGCGACGGCGGACAAATCCAATGGCGTGTTCATGCATAAATAAAACCTAAAAAGCACCCTCATATGCGGGTGCTTTTTCTATGCCATCATTTCTTTTTAAAATTTTTTTTAAAAAAGTGATCCAACCCTTCATCCCCTTCGTTAAGTAGATGTAAAAAGAAAAGAGAGGAGGCAAAAACATGTTCTCTGATGTACTTAGCCAATTATTCGATTCTATCTCTAACATTATTAATACACTTGGATAATCCCATTAACGCACACATACTACATGCTTGCCGAAGGGAGGATACGCTCATGTTCTCTGATGTACTTAGCCAATTATTCGATTCTATTTCTAACATCATTAACACACTTGGGTAATTCCTATGACACGCACATACTACATGCTTTCTGAAAGGAGGATACGCTCATGTTCTCTGATGTACTTAGTCAATTATTCGATTCTATTTCTAACATTATTAATACGCTTGGTTAATGTTCAAAACCCGCTATCTCTCGAGAATAGCGGGTTTTTTATATAAAGAAGCCCCGCTCATAAAATAGAGCGGGGCTTTCCTTCATTCCACTACATCTTCTCTGGCGCAGATACGCCGATAAGTTTTAATGCATTCGCAAGCGTGATTTGTGTTGCTTTCATGAGCGATAGACGTGCTGTTGTTTTTGTTTCATTTTCAACATCAATGACCTTTTCGGCATTGTAGAAGCTGTGAAGGGCTGATGCTAGATCATAGATATAGTTTGTAACGCGGTGCGGAATACGTTTTTCTGCTGCTTCTGCTACAACTTCTGGGAAGCTGCCGATGATTTTCAGAAGATCGTATTCTTTATCCGACTGAATGTGAGAGAAATCTGCTTTTTCAAGGTTTGGCTCGTAGCCTTTTTCTTCCCCTTGACGAAGCATGCTGCAAATTCTCGCATGTGCATATTGTGCATAGTACACAGGGTTTTCGTTAGACGTAGAAATCGCTAAGTCTAGGTCAAAGTCCATATGTGTCGCCGCACTTCTCATCGCAAAGAAATAACGAGTAGCATCTAAGCCCACTTCTTCAATCAAGTCACGCATTGTGACGGCTTTACCTGTACGTTTACTCATCTTCATCTTTTCACCGTTTTTGTAAAGGTGAACGAGTTGAATGATTTCGACCTCCAGTTTGTCCGCTGGATATCCGAGTGCTTGGATCGCCGCTTTCATTCGAGGAATGTAGCCGTGATGGTCGGCCCCCCAAATATTGATGAGCTGGTCAAAACCTCTGTCTAATTTGTCTTTATGATATGCGATATCTGGAAGCAAGTACGTAAAGCTGCCATCTTTTTTAATCAGGACACGGTCCTTGTCATCACCAAAATCAGTTGAACGTAACCATGTTGCGCCGTCTTCTTCAAAGACATAGCCTTTAGCGCGAAGTGTTTCTAGCGCTGGTTCGATTTTTCCGTTTTCATATAAAGACGTTTCAGAATACCACACATCAAATGGGACACGGAAATTCTCTAGGTCGACACGTAGTTTTTCTAGTTCATATTTTAAACCGTACTCACGGAAAAATTTCATACGCTCTTCTTCTGATTCATGCACGAAACGGTCACCAAATTCATCCGCAAGTTTCTGCCCGATGCCTTTGATGTCTTCTCCTCTGTACCCGTCCTCTGGCATTTCTTTTTCAAGACCGAGCGCCTCAAAGTAACGTACTTCTACAGATAGAGCAAGGTTATTGATCTGATTGCCTGCATCGTTGATATAGTATTCACGGCTCACGTCGAAGCCTGCTTTATCAAGGATGTTGCAAAGAGAATCTCCTACAGCTGCGCCGCGGGCATGTCCAAGGTGAAGGTCACCTGTTGGGTTGGCTGAGACGAATTCGACTTGTACTTTTTGACCGCCGCCTGTATTCGTTTCGCCATAAGCCTCTTTTGCTTCAAGAACTGCCGGAATCAGTTTCGTTAAATATTGATTGTTCATATAAAAGTTGATGAATCCTGGACCTGCAATATCCAGTTTTTCAATTGACGCTTTGCCTTTGTCAAATGCATTCACAATGTCCTCGGCGATTTGACGAGGTGCTTTTTTCACAATGCGGGCAAGCTGCATCGCCATATTGGTGGAATAATCACCGTGAGTTTTGTCTTTTGGCACTTCCAAAAGAACATCCGGCACCTGGCTTTCATCAGCAAGTCCTGCTTTGACGACTGCCGCAATGATTTCTTCTTTTAACGCATCTTTGACCTGTTCTGCGATATTCATGAACGTAAATCCTCCTTATATGAAATCGATAATGTATGTAAATGCTTTTGATCTTCACCTGTCAGCATATCGTACGTAATGTGTAGAAGCCCATTGTCTACATCAAGATCAATACCATGTGTGTGCACATCGAGCTGAAGTGTGCCAAATGGCATCGTGTAATGTGTCACGGTCGTTTCTCCAGTGAGAAAGCGCTGCTTCATTTGAATTGCACCTGATCTCATGACAAAAATTTCTTTTTCACTTATTTTGACAACAGTTTTTACTTGACCCATTTCATGTTCTTCATGGTAAGTGAGATACGTTTTGTCATTCTTCTCTTGATACGTTCCAGTTGTTCGGAATTCGATCGTTTCAGCCGGTTCCGTCTCTGGTTTCATCACTGACTTTACATGAATTGAAATTCGGTTTTGTGTCATTTTGCACTTCCTTTGCTAAGACCCGTTTAACTAAAATAGTATACCATAATCCCGATTGCCTATCATCCCATCATTTCTCATCTTCGTGTGGATGAAACCCCCTTTTTGATCTTCACATGTCTCTTTAGAAAAAAAGAAAAATGAAGCTCACCCCTATCACGAGTCCAGTCTTGAGCCCTGCGCTTTTTCGATTGATGAGATAAAACAGTGCTTGGATGCCTGAACTTGCCAAAAATGCCTGAAAGAAATCAAATGGAAGAAGATGCCCTTGCTTATAAACAAACTGCATCAACAGCGCTATGCCAGTAAGATAGAAAAAGCCTCGATCCTGAAACAGATGAACCATCTCATCTTTTGTCTCTTTTTTTGAGGTGAACGTGGGCGGACTCGCTGCAAGCTCTCTTTTCAGCGTAAGAAAGCCTGCCGCTAACACACATAAAGCGAGTAATACCATCAATACAGAAGAAAACACGACCTGCCTCCTTTATCATGTCACCAATGTAAAAAAAGAGCTTGTCCATATGAGATGACAAGCTCCTCTATCAATGTTATTTCACAAAACCAAGCAGCATTTCACGTAAAAGTTTGCTTGCTGTATTCGCCGTTTGATCGGAATGATCATATACAGGCGCTACCTCTACAAGGTCTGCACCGACGACATGCACATCAGAACCAGCAATGGCATGAATAGATGCCAGCAGTTCTTTTGACGTAATACCGCCAGCATCTACAGTTCCTGTACCAGGTGCATGAGCTGGGTCAAGTACATCGATGTCAATTGTCACATAAACTGGGCGGCCTTTCAGCTTTGGTAATACTTGTTTCAATGGCTCGAGTACTTCAAATTTAGAAATGTGCATGCCTGCTTCTTTTGCCCATTCAAATTCTTCTTTCATCCCAGAACGGATGCCGAAAGAGTATACATTTTCAGGTCCAATAAGTCCTGCAACTTTACGAATCGGTGTCGAATGTGAAAGCGGCTCACCCTCATATTCCTCACGAAGATCTGTATGTGCGTCCATATGGATGATTGCCAAATCAGGGTATTTCTTATACATCGCACGGAAAACCGGCCAAGACACAAGATGCTCGCCGCCCATTCCTAATGGAAACTTCCCTTTTTCTAAAATGCTGTCGACATACTCTTCAATTAAATCTAAGCTTTTCTGTGCATTGCCAAATGGAAGCGGGATGTCGCCAGCATCAAAGAATGGCACCTCGTGCAGTTCACGATCTAAATAAGGACTGTATTCCTCTAATCCAATGGATACTTCACGAATACGGTTCGGGCCAAAACGAGAACCCGGACGGTAACTGACGGTCCAATCCATCGGCATCCCGTATAAAATGACTTTTGCATCTTCCCATGTCGGATGACTTCCAATAAACACTTTTCCTGAGTAAGCCTCGTCGAATCTCATACAAGATTCCTCCTTTTACGCTTCAAAAAATGCGCAAACGGTCATTTGCGCATTTCCACTTCGCTTGATTTATTTGATTAAGTCGCTCACAAATTTCGGCAGAACGAATGCCGCTTTGTGCAATTCTTTTGTGTAATATTTCGTATCGATATCAAAGAAGCGGCTGTCTTCTACAGCAAGTGGATCATACTTCTTAGAACCGATAGTAAATGTCCAAAGACCGCTTGGATATGTTGGGATATTCGCTGTATATAACTTGGTAATCGGGAAAATTTCTTTTACATCACGCTGTACATTTGTAATTAACTCAGGTGTGAACCAAGGGTTGTCCGTCTGTGCAACGAAAATACCGTCTTCTTTGAGTGCTTTTGAGATTCCTGCATAGAAACCTTTAGAGAACAGGTTCACAGCTGGTCCAACTGGCTCAGTTGAGTCAACCATGATCACGTCATATTCGTTGTCGGCTTCCGCAATGTGCATAAAGCCGTCTCCGACTTTCACCTCTACACGAGGATCGTCTAGTTTCCCAGCAATTGAAGGAAGGAACTTCTTCGAGTATTCAATGACCTTGCCATCAATATCAACAAGTGTCGCTTTTTTCACACTTGGATGCTTCAGGATTTCACGAATGACACCACCGTCTCCTCCGCCTACGACAAGAACATTTTCCGGGTTTGGATGAGTGAAAAGAGGAACATGTGCCACCATTTCGTGGTATACAAACTCATCTTTCTCTGATGTCATCACCATACCGTCTAAAAACAGCATATTACCAAACTCTTCTGTTTCCACCATTTCTAAATGCTGAAAATCTGTTTGTTCTGTGTGAAGGGTTTTGTTCACCTTCAATGTAATGCCAAAATTCTTCGTTTGCTTCTCTGTATACCAAAGTTCGCTCATTGTTCATCTTCCTCTCATCCAATAATAAACAAACATCTATTGTTAGCGCCTTTTATCGGCTATGACTATATCGATTGTCCAAGAAAAAAGTATAGTGGATTCATATCAAATTGTAAAGAACCGCATGAGATAACTTCATTTTTAAAGCACACCCTTGCAGTCGCCTGTTTAAAACGGTTTTCTTTGTCCCATACTGATAAAAAACCGTCAAAATGGGGGCTTTGCATGGACACAATCATGAGTAATAAAAAAATCCGCATGACCGTGAAAACGATTCGGGCCTGTTTTTTTATCGGCTTGCTCGCTTTTCTATTTGCTGGCACAGTCTTTTTGACGATTCTTTTACTAGCTAAGTGGCAAGGCGCTCCCTCTGTTCAAGTTCCCCAATCCACGACCATTTATGCAGCCGATGGGTCTAAACTTGGCGAATCGAGCTTTGGAGAAAAGAGATACTGGGTTCCGTTAAAGGACATGTCCCCTCATATACAGCAGGCAGTGGTCGCAGTTGAGGATAAAACCTTTTATCAGCATCACGGCTTTGATGTGAAACGAATGGCAGGTGCTGCTGTGGCAGATATTCGTGCAATGGCAAAGGTACAAGGCGCCAGCACGATCACCCAGCAATACGCACGAAATTTATATTTAGATCATGATAAAACATGGAAGCGGAAGTGGAATGAAGCCTTTTACACCATCCGCTTAGAACAAAACTATACAAAAGATGAGATATTGGAAGGATACTTGAACACCATTTATTATGGCCACGGCGCATACGGTGTGGAAGCGGCATCCCGCCTTTACTTTGGAAAAAAAGCGAAGAACTTAACTTTAGCTGAGTCTGCCTTGCTTGCCGGTATTCCAAAGGGGCCTTCTCTCTACTCCCCTTATGTGAATGAGGAGAAAGCCAGCGCAAGAAAGAATATGATTCTGAGGCAAATGCAAGAGGATGGCATGATTACGAAAAAAGCGGCTACTGATGCCAGCAAGGAAAAGCTGTCCTATCGCCCGCTCAAACAAAAGCAGCTGCAAGCAAAGCAGGCCCCGTATTTTTATGATGATGTGATTCGTGAACTGAAACAAACGCTGGGCTTAACCGAGGAACAAATTGAAACGTATGGTCTTCATATCGAAACGACCTTACAACCTGAATTACAAAAAATCGCTGAAAAGACTTTAACCAACATCATGGATTCTGAAACAGGTATCCAAATTGGCTTTGCTGCCATCCATCCCCAAACAGGTCATGTACTCGCCCTCATAGGCGGAAGAGATTACGAGAAAAGCCCATTCAATCGGGTCACACAAGCAAAAAGACAGCCGGGTTCAACAATGAAACCACTTCTCTATTACATGGCTTTGCAAAATGGGTTTACACCAGCAACCGTGATGCGCAGTGAAGAAACTGTTTTTGAACTCGATGAGCAAGGAAGCGGCGCCGCTTATTCACCAAGCAACTATCACGGCTATTACGCCAATGACGGTATTACGATGCTTCAGGCTTTGGCTCTATCTGATAACATTTATGCGGTCAAAACCCATCTATTTTTAGGAATGGAACAGCTTGTACGTGCAGGCAAAACGTTCGGGATTCACGAAAAACTAGATCAAGTGCCTTCACTTGCGCTAGGTACTTCACCTGTCAAACCAATCGAAATGACCAATGCTTACGCGATGCTGGTCAATGGAGGAAAACGTGTCAAGCCAACCTTTATTACGAAAGTAACGGACGCAAAGGGCAACGTACTCTTTGAGGAGAAACAAAAACGAGAGCAAGTACTAGATGAAAAAGCAGCATTTGTCACCACTGACATGATGTCAGGGATGTTCAATCATCAATTAAATGGCTATACAAGTGTCACAGGTCGTACCATTTCAAAAGATCTTACCAGAACGTATGGAGGGAAATCGGGGACGACAGGTGCTGACAGCTGGATGATCGGCTTCTCTCCCCAGCTCGTCACAGGTGTGTGGACCGGCTATGATAAAGGACGCACCATTGACTCGGTCAAAGAAACCGCCTATGCGAAAAAGATATGGGCTTCCTTTATGGAATCAGCCCTCTCAAACCAGCCAGCCTCCTCCTTCATGCCGCCAGACGGTGTAAAAGGCGTATATATCAATCCAAAAACCGGTGATCTCGCAGGCCCAGGATGCGAATCAAAGGTATTTACCTATTTTATAGAAGGAACGGAGCCGACCGGTGTCTGCTATGGTGCCGAGAACAAAGCTTCTGAGCAAGACAAAGCTCAAGATCAACAGCCTAAGAAATGGTGGGAAAAGTGGCTGAAACGTTAAAAATGGACATGAAAAACCCCGAGATCTGCATCTCGGGATTCTCCATGTCCTAGCTTTAACACCAGTTTACTGAAAAAACGCTTGGAATTGGTATCCATTCATCATTCTTCACAAAAATTTCACAATTACTCAGGAACAGCCAATCCTTCTTTTAATTCATCTGTGGATGCTTCCCATAACGCTTCATTGTGACTCTTCAAGAAATCAGCGAGCACCTTTTTCGATACATCATCCATATGACTGACAACGATTTTACGCTTCATGGATTTATCCATTAAATTCACATGCTCAGGAAGTGACTTATATCCTCTGCGGATCGAGCGGTCAACTGTCATTTCACAAGCTGTGACTCCTGCATAATATGGCCCCTCTTCTCTGCGGTCAATCGTCACCCATACGAGCCAATACGGTTTTCCGTTAGGTACCTCTTCTTTGGTTTTTAAAAATTTAATTCCTTTTTCGACGGCACTTCTTGCATGCATCGCACCAATATCAATGACGGCTTCCTTTTCCTCCACATCAATGATCACCGGCGAGATATTATCAAGGCTGAGAGCACCTGCACCAAAGCCTCCATGTCCATCCGTGGCATCTGTTTTTTTAATGATATTAAAACCAATTGGTTTCTTCTTTTTACCTTCCATTCATTAAACCTCCTAAAGCAGCGGCTTCAAAATAAGATTAAACCAGTATATGATTTGATCCCGCATTCCGATCAATGGAACAAAAACAAACTGACCTAGCGGTGTGATGACGAAGATGAGGAAAATGATGATTCCATACTGTTCGAACTGCGTCATCTTCGCACGGATGCCGGGACTGACAACATCCTCAATAATACGATATCCATCCAGCGGCGGGATCGGTAATAAGTTAAATAGGAACAAAATCACGTTCAAGTTAATAAAGATTTGGAAGAAATAATCGATCCCCGGCTCAAAGCGCATGAGCGACTCCCCGCCAAATTTCTGAAGAAGCGCATACACACAAAAGCCCAAAAATGCCAAAACCAAATTGCTTAAAGGTCCTGCGATTGACACACATATCCCTGCGAGACGTGGGTTTTTGAAATGGTACCGATTCACAGGTACAGGCCTCGCCCAGCCAAACCCAGCCACAAAGATCAAGATCGTCCCGAAAATATCAAGGTGCTTCAATGGATTGAGCGTCAGTCTGCCTTGATTTTTAGCTGTCGGATCTCCAAAACGATACGCAACATATGCATGCGCCAGCTCGTGCATCGTAAAAGCCACAACAAGCGTAATGGCGACATATGGAATCAGTTCTAATGGATAAACAAGAAATTGGTCCAAAGGCATGAATCCCTCTTTCTTTCTATACAATGATTTACTTCATTCAGTATACTATAAGAAGTCCCTTAAACTAAAGGGAAGCGTAGCATGAAAGGAAAAAGGAGGTTTTCGCCATGCCAATTGTCACCGTTCAAATGCTTGAAGGAAGAACAGATGAGCAGAAAAGAGCTCTTGTGGAGAAAGTCACTGATGCCGTTGTTGAAACAACAGGCGCAGGTGCAGAAAAAGTCTCTGTCATTATTGAAGAAATGAAAAAAGAACATTATGCTGTAGCAGGAAAGCGAATGAGCGACCTGTAAGCATATAAAAAGGACAAACACTTTTTCGGTGTTTGTCCTTTTTTCTCTTACCTTATCTGTACCAAGCTTTATTACGGTTCACTTGATTTTTATGAGCCGCATCGAAGAAATCGACAGTGTAAGAATAATCATAATTCATTAAGCAGACAATTCCGCTTCCTTGAGGATCATGCGGCAAACCAAAGTTATGGCCGTATTCATGCGTAGCCGCTTTTGCTGTATTCGCTGTTCCTTGGTCAAGGTTAACGGCGAATGCACTTCCGCTTGGTGCACTATTGTAGACATAAGCGATTCCGCCAGCATCAAAGTTTGGATTTGCTGTAAATCCTGTGACAAAATCGTATCCTCTGCCATCAAAGCTGCGCTGAAGGTTAGACAAAATTTGTGATGCATTTGATCCTGAAGACGTCCAAGACCCTACGGCTTGTACGACAAAGTCCACATCATGATCACGGTTAAATGTCACATCCGCTTGCTCAATGATGCTGACAATGCGCGTCTGCCAATCGCTATATTTCGCACGATACTGCGCATCAGCTACTGCATAGACGGTCACTTTCTGACTGCCTGTACTAGCTTTTGTTGAAATCGAATCTCCTGTATTTGCTTTAAAGGTTCTAGACCCTACCTGTTTACCAGACTCATCTAAAATCTTTGTTGTCACATCTCTTTCAATAGGAGGTGCCTTCGTCAAATCTTTAAAATCGTTTGCCTTTGGCAACCCTTCACTAATATGTGTTTCAAACGGCGCATGACCATGATCATGCCCATGACCTGCACTTGCAACTGGTGCAGAAGCTGAACTTACCCCCGGTAACAAACTACCTACCAATAAAAATGACAAAAAGACTGAACGCTTTTTCATTCCTATCCCTCCTTTGTTTTTCACAAGGTTATATATTCACTGAAAATTCACCATTTTCCTTCTATTCAGTCAAAAACAGGGAATTGGATATACAGGAAGAAAGTCGAAACATGTCATTTTCACTAATTTTTCGGATATTTTGACACACATTTTATCAAAAAGCAGAACTTTTGATCCGGGACATTCGCTTAGTAAACATCCATCTTTTTCTAAAGTGCTGTTATAGACCCAGCCACACCATATAAAGAAGCAAAAATTGATATTAGAAAAGATAAATTCAGACTTTACTGATACGAATTATACTTCTTTGCGATTCTCCCTTATGATGAAGAACATAAAAACAATGCTATTTCAAAACAGAAGGGACGATCCACATGTCTGAAAAAAAGCACATACAATTTGGATTGATGTTACATGGTCCAGGAGGTCATATGAATGCATGGAAGGATGAATCCGTTCCAGCAGATGCAAGTGTGAACATTGATTATTATCAAGCAATGACAAAAAAGGCAGAAGCAGCGGGTTTCCGTTTTGTCTTTGTCGCAGATGGCTTATATATTCATGAACATTCAATTCCTCATTTCTTGAACCGATTTGAACCATTAACCATCTTATCCGCTCTTGCAGCGGTCACGAAACAAATTGGACTTGTGGGCACCGTATCCACTTCTTACAGTGAGCCCTTTACCATTGCACGGCAATTTGCATCCCTAGATAAATTAAGCAAAGGCCGGGCCGGATGGAATGTTGTGACTTCCCCACTTGAAGGCTCTGCTGAAAATCACATCATTCGTCCGCATCCAAGCCATTCACTTCGATATGAAATTGCAGAAGAATACTTAAAAGTAGTGAACGGCCTTTGGAGCTCATGGGAAGAAGATGCTTTTTTAAGGGATCGATCAACAGGGGTTTTCTTCGATCGGGATAAACTGCACACATTAAACCATCATGGCAAACACTTTTCTGTCAAAGGTCCTTTGAATATCGAACGATCTGAACAAGGGCAACCGGTAATTTTCCAGGCAGGTGCGTCAGAGGCAGGAAAGGATCTAGCCGCAAAAGAAGCGGACGCAGTATTTACGAATGCAGACTCACTTGAGAAAGCGAAAGCATATTACCGCGACGTGAAAAATAGAGCCGCAGCGCTGGGCAGAAATCCATCTGACATCAAAATTTTCCCCGGTATCCACCCGATTACAGGGCGAACAGTAGAAGAAGCAGAAGAAAAATATGAAGCCATTCAACATCTGGTCTCTATTGAAGAAGCCCTTCACTACCTGGGCAGGTTCTTTGATCACTTGGACTTCAGTCAATTTCCACTTGATGAGCCATTTCCTGATATCGGTGATGCCGGTTCAAACAGCTTTCAATCCACAACTGAATCGATTAAAAAAATGGCGAAAGAACAAAGCTTGACCTTAAGAGAAGTCGCTCTACGAGTAACCACTCCCAAAAGTGCTTTTTTCGGAACTTATGAACAAGTGGCAGACCAGCTGATCCAATGGATCGAAGAAGATGCCGCAGATGGGTTTATTTTTGGCGCACCTATTCTAGCAAGCGGTTTATCTGAATGGACGGAGCACGTCATTCCGATATTGGTAGAAAGAGGATATTACGACCCGAATTATCCAGCTCATACCCTTCGTGAAAATTTGGGTCTGCCTATCAAGAAGAATCAGTTTCTTAAACAAACAGTGAAATAAACATGAAAAGAGGGGTTAGCTCAAAGGCTACCCCTCTTTTCATGTTGGTTGATGCAGTCGATTTTCGATGAGATCAATGAATTGAAGTACGGCTCTTCCTGGCGAATCATTTGTTTTCCTCAATAGACCAACTGGCGGGGAAACATGAATGCCCTTTATTTCTAATACCTTGGTGCCTGGAAGAGTAAAGGAATGAGCAGTTCGTGTAAAAAGAGAGACACCTAATCCAGCCTGAACATAATGTTTATGGGACATGCTGCTCGTAATCTCTAACTTATTGTAATTGGTCCCAATGACATCGACGATTTGTTGTTCGATTTGAATACGGATGGGGCAATTGTGTGGCGTGAATAAAATGGTCTCATCCTTTAAATCTGTCACCTCCACTACCCCTTTTTCCGCTAATCGATGGGAAGACGGGACGAGCAGCACGATATCATCTTGAAAAAGAGGCTTATAGCTATTCTCCATCGAAGCTTCTGGTGCTCCGCAAATCGCAAAATCAATCTCATCATGCGAAAGTAAGGAACTCAACGTATTCGCATCCGCTACTTGCACAGAAAATTCTACATTCGGAAACCTTTCCTTGAATTCTGCAATAAGGGCAGGAAATTCTAAGCTGGCAGTGGGCTCAGAAACACCGATGCGAATGAACCCCGCAATGCCCACTTCTAAATCTTGGAGTGTTTTCGTCAATTTCTCATATTCATTGAGTAAAGAATTGGCTCTTTCATAAAAAAGCTGTCCTGATGCTGTTAACTTTAAGGTCTTCCCTCTTTCTAGAAGCTTCTCTCCAATTTCCTCTTCTAAATGTTTGATGTGTAAAGTGATGGTTGGCTGAGAATAATTCAGCGCTTCTGCTGCTTTTAAAAAATTTCCGTATTTCACGATCGTGGCAAAGGTGCGTATCGCTCGAATCTCCATGAAAACCCCTCTTCTCCCTGTATTTTAAATATCTGAATCGTGTATTTATGATTACTAATTATACTTTTCTATTGGTTTGCCTTATTATAATTTATATTATCAACTATTCCAAGTTGTTTAGAAGGAATTATCAGAAATGGAGGAGACGAATTGGCAAAAGTAACGATTATAGCAGGTGGGCATTCTGTCCAATCTCGGTTAACCGGTGTCCTGCAGCATATCCATCATCGTTTGGCGTTCCATGGGATTGATGCTCATGTCATTCAAGTCCACCAGCTTCCTAGCGGCGCCTTAATAGGAGCAGATTTTTCAAACGAAGACATTATCAAAGCCATTGAGCTTGTGAAAGAGAGCGACGGTGTCATTGTGTTAACACCTGTCTACAAAGCGTCTTTTTCCGGTATTTTAAAAACTTTTTTAGATCTACTTCCCCAGAAAGCATTACAAGATAAACCCGTCCTTCCTTGTGTTTTAGGAGGAACATACGGGCATTTGCTCGTCATTGAATATGCACTTAAACCGATCATTCATCAACTCGGTGCAACTGTCGTTCAATCTGGCGTGTATGTTGTGGATCAACAGGTCACAAAGCAGGATTCAAATAGCTATGTGCTTGATCCAGATGCCACAGACAGATTAAACCTCGCACTATCTCAATATCAAAGTCTAATAGGAGGAACAGCCAATGTCGCTCACCCTTAGTATTCTTGATCAAAGCCTCGTCAGTGAAAACGAGAAAGCAGAGACGGGTATTCAGCATACTGTCAGATTGGCTGAAGCAGCAGATCAGCTTGGTTATCACAGGTTTTGGGTGTCTGAACATCACAATAATTCTCAAGTGGCAGGATCATCCCCTGAAGCCCTCGCTGGTTATCTTTTAGCAAAAACGAACCATTTGCGAATTGGGTCTGGCGGTGTCATGCTTCAGCATTACAGCCCGTTTAAGGTGGCTGAAACATTTCATGTACTGGCATCTCTAGCGCCTGGCAGAGTCGATTTAGGCGTTGGGAAAGCACCGGGAGGGTTGAACCTCTCAACACAAGCGCTTCAGGAAGATTATCAAGCGTCACGGAAAGACTTTTCTCAAAAATTAGTGGATCTCAAAACGTATCTAACTGAACAAGCAAATGAATTAAATGCTCAGCCAATTCCCAGCGTATCACCCGACATGTTCCTTCTAGGCGGCAGTATTGAGAGCGCGGAATTCGCAGCGAAACTTGGGATATCCTTTGTGTTTGCCTATTTTATTAACGGGGATGACGCATTATTAAAAGAAGCAAGAGAGACTTTTCAAAAATTCAAGACACAGAACACGCACCAGCAATTTCTTCTCGCCATCACCGTATCTGTAGCGGAAGACCACAAACAAGCCCTCTCGTACATCAAGCAAAAGGAAACAGTAAAGGTCTCCTTTTCCGATGGAAGAAAGCTGAATGTGACGTCACTAGAAGATGCAGAAAAGCTGGTGAAAGGAACAAAAAAAGAACACTACAACATTCACGTTCAAAAAACCGGTTATACCGCTGGCACAAAAGAAACCGTTCATCGCCGGCTGACTGAACTAGCCGAGACATATGATATCAACGAGTTCATTGTGCTATCTCCGATTGTAGACATTGAGGCAAGAATAGCGTCTATCACATTATTAAAAGAAGCATTTGATCATGAACTAACAGCCAAAAACCAAATAAACCAAGAGGTGAGCGTCTAATGTCAAATAAACAAAAAATCATTTTATGGAGCAAAAATGGATGCAGCTATTGTCAGGACATTCAGTCCTATTTCAACGAACAGCACATTACTTATTCAACCATTGATGTAACAGAGCATGATCATTACAGAAATATTTTAGAAGAAAAATACGGCGTCCGTTATGTGCCAGTAGTAGAAATCAGCCGTGATACCCACGTGTATCAAGCATTGCTGAATCCAGATATCGATACTTTACGAAAAGCGTTGAGCTGACATTACACACTACCCTTTTGATTGGAGGTTTGTCATGAGTCGAGATATTTTTCGCATCGCTACCGAAGAAGATGCACCGGCTTTTCTAGAATTGCTGTCCAGTGCATTTAAACCGCTTGGAGAAATGGGCATTGATTGGCCATCCACGAACGCCACACTTGAAATGGTCACAGAAAACATCAAACAATCCGTTGCTGTTGTGTTAGAACGAGACGGGCGGCTCATATCAACCATCACCATACGTTTTCCGTGGGAGAGTACTCAACCGGTCTCAGGCTATCCATTTGTTTGGTGGTTTGCCACAGCTCCTGATTTAGCCGGTCAAGGGATCGGAAATAAGCTGCTCGATTATGTAGAAAACACCTTGCTCCGGCAGACATTTAAAGCACCAGCATACACACTGGGCACTTCTGGCCGAAAGCACCCCTGGCTTCTAGAGATGTACGAACGAAAAGGCTATACAGCATATATTGAACGTGAAGCCGATAATGGCGACTTAGGTGTATTAATGTATAAAGTCCTCATCCCTGAACGGTTTGATGCCGCCATATTAGGCGCACCGCCCTCAGAAGAAAAAGTCCAAACGACTTCAACATAGGAGGTGATTCAACATGGGGGAGTTTTTCAAATGGGAGTATGTCGTCACACTCTTCCCTAAAGTATTGTCAGCCCTTCCAACAACCTTACTGATCGTTTTATTTGCCACTTTGATTGGCAGTTTTCTTGGATTCATTCTTGCTTATTTCCGAATTGAGCGTATTCCCATCCTGCATCAGCTCAGTGCAATTTATGTCTCATTTATTCGTGGAACACCTATCCTTGTGCAAATGTTTATTGTGTTTTATGGCCTGCCTGGTGTGCTTGCAACAATTGGGCTTGATATCTCCATGTGGAACAAATTGATCTTTCTGTATATTACATATGGACTCAATACAGCTGGGTATTTTTCAGAAATATTCCGATCTGCCCTATCGAGTGTCCCAGCATCTCAATATGAAGCGGCCGCCTCGATTGGACTGACGAAATGGCAGATTTATAGAAGAACGCTTATTCCTCAAGCAGGGAGAATCGCCCTTCCTAATATCGGCGTGGCCATTGTCAACTTATTACAAAATACCTCCCTCGCCTTTACATTAGGTGTGATGGACATGATCGGAAAGGTTCAAACATTAGGGGCTTTATACTATCGCGTATTAGAAGGATACTTTATTGCTGCCGTTATATTTATCATTTTAAGTATGGTGTTAGAAAAATCATTTGACCTATTGGAAAAACGGATCAATACACCGAAAACAAAAAAACAGCGTCAGACGGCATTGCTTCCCTTAAAAAGAGCTGAAGCGGCCTTCACTGTAGAAAAACGTGCAAAATAAACTGGGGAGGAATTTACATGAAAAATAACAGAATATTCAGTAATAATTATATCATCGGTCTGCTTCTACTTGGTTCATTGCTGCTTGCCGCCTGCGGAAATAATGAGCAATCGGATGAAGTCAAAGCAGAAGCGAACAATAATGACCCAGATGCAAAAGAAATCGTCATTGGGACAGGGAACGCCTATCAGCCTTTCGTTTACTTAGATGAAAACGGCAAATTAACAGGCTACGAGAAGGCTGTATTAGATGAAGTGGATCAGCTGCTTCCACAATATAAGTTTAAATATGAATCCTTTGAGTTTAAAAATATTCTGCCTGCTTTAGATGCAGGTAAAGTTGATCTCGCTGCCCACCAATATGAAATCAATGACGAGCGTCAGAAGAAATATCTATTTGGAAAAGTTGGCTACACAGATTATACAAGCTATGTTGTGGTGAATAAAGCATCCGGTCATGACTTTCAAAGCCTGGACGATTTAGCTGGACACAAAGTGCACACCTCTACAGGAAGTAATTTCGCTTATCTTCTAGAGCAATATAACGCAAAGCATGATCGGAAAATTGACATTGTCTACGGGGATGGCGGGAACGAAATTTTAGTCAAAAACCTGCAGAATGGCACGGTCGATGCTGCCTTACTCACAAAGTATGACGTCAATAAGCTAAACAAACAGTTCAATGCCAATCTTGTGACATCCGGAAAGCCTGTAAACGTATCTAAAACGTATTATCTATATCAAAAAAACAATACAAAACTTCAAAAAGACATTGATCAAGCCCTGCAAAAACTGATCGATAACGGCAAGCTCGCTGAATTGTCTAAAAAAATATTGGGCGGAGACTTTACTACATCATAAGAAAGGAGCGATCTGAGTGGATTTTGACGTTGCTTTTATGTTTCAGGCCTTTCTAGCCGCACTTCATTATTTGCCAACGACGCTGCTATTAGGTTTTCTCCCGCTATTATTCGGCTCCATCTTTGGCTTTGGCATTGCCCTTATTCGTTTTTATCAAGTGCCTATATTGTCTCCATTGTTCAAATGGTTTGTGGCGATTTTTAAAGCCATTCCTGTTGTATTAATCTTGCTCGTATCTTATCTTATTTTTTCCGATTCGCTCGATCAATTGGCTGTATCTCTTTCGCTGCCCATCCGTTTTAGCGATTTAGATAGAAGATGGATTGCCATTTTCGCCCTTTCTTTATATGCCGTCAGCGGGTTATCAGAGATATTTCGAAGCTCTCTTGCGTCCATCCCAAAGGGCCAATTTGATGCCGCTCTATCCGTTGGTTTCACAGGCAGACAGGTGTTGCGAAGAGTGATCATTCCACAAGTCTTTCCCATCTCTCTTCCTTTACTGAACAACATGCTCATCAGTTTAATCAAAGCCTCTTCTCTCGTCTCTATGGTATCTGTGGTCGATATTTTAAACGGCGCTTTAATCAAAGCCAATGTGAACTATCGTTATCTTGAAGCCTACATTGCTGTTGCCCTTATTTACTGGGCGCTGTGTGCCTCTATTGAAGCCATTACAGCCGGATATGAGAAATATGGACACAAAAACAAAAGGAGGCGATTGGCATGATTCACATCAAACAAGTGCATAAAGCATTCGGTCAAAACCAGATTCTAAAGGGAATGGATTTAACGGTAGAAAAAGGCGAAGTCGTAGTCATTTTAGGACCGAGCGGCTCTGGGAAATCAACATTTCTCAGATGCTTAAATTTTCTTGAGCGTGCGGATCAAGGCGAGATCAGCATTGATCACACCACTGTCACATTCAATCAAGCAAAACCGAAAGACATTCTAGCAATTCGCCGAAAAACAGCCATGGTCTTTCAGCAATACGACCTGTTTATTCATAAGACAGCACTTGAGAATGTCATGGAAGGCTTAGTCATTGCCCGTAAACAACCGAAAGACCAGGCCTATGACACAGCACTCCAATTGCTCAAAAAAGTAGGGTTACTAGAGAAAAAAGATGCCTATCCGCATCAATTATCTGGCGGACAGCAGCAGCGAGTAGGCATTGCAAGAGCACTTGCATTGAATCCGGAAGTCATTTTGTTTGATGAGCCGACCTCCGCTTTAGATCCCGAGCTTGTAGGTGAAACACTTGACGTCATTAAACAAGTGGCACAAACCGGGGTCACCATGATCATCGTCACCCACGAGATGAGCTTTGCCTATGATATTGCCGACAGGGTGATTTTCATGGAGGATGGGGTCATTGTTGAATCAGGCACCCCAGTAGAAGTCTTTGAACAGACGAAGGAAGAACGGACAAAACAATTTTTAGCGAGATTTTCTTATCATCATTCCTAAAAAACAAGTCGATCCATGAGGTCGACTTGTTTCTGTTTCTATATGCGTGCAAAATAAAAACCAGTCTGTTCTAGCCATTGGCTATTACATACTGGTTCTTATCGTTAGTTCAATTCCTTCAACTGATCAATATACGCAAGGGCTGCCTCAAATTCTTCGTCCGTATAGCGCTGCTTGCTTTTAATGGTGAAGACCTTTTCCTTTACCTCATCTTTTGGCAGATCGTCAAAGTATAAAATCGTTGAGACAAGCTCTAGAAAACGAGACGATTGCTCATTCATCTGCTGCGTCAGCACTTTGAGGTCAGGCATGTCCACTTCACACTGATCGAGAAACTCTTTCCCATTGTCCGTCAGCGAATAGCGATATTGAAAGTATCCGCCCTTTTTTTCCTTCATTTCGTCCAAGAATCCAAGGTTGCACAGCTCTTCAATTCTGAGCGTCAACTCCTCTGAATAAGGGCCATAAAAATGAAAATCGTATTTCTCGTAAAAAGGCAAATCTAGCTTTTTTGCTATGTAAATCATTTTTTGCAGCTTCTTCCGTCCAACGATTTCCCCAGATTCAGAGAACACCTTCATCAACTTTGCATGCTCTTTCAACAAATTCCCGACATCTCCTTTTTCAGTACTTCCTTATCCCAATCCAAGCAGCTTCATGATCGCCTTCTTTTCTTCAGCTTTTTCCGACATATCTACAATTAAGTCCATCGGGAAATAAAGTTTATGATCGGTTCTTCGTTTACCGGAAATGGCGTCAACAATATCTGACTGTCTCGACAGTTCTTTAATATGACCACTTTGCGTCAAGAGATGGATCGGCAGCCGTTCTTCTTCTTCGCCCGGTCTATAGAAGTCATAAGGCAAATCAGAGGAAGAGTCGACCACTAAATAATAGTCAGGATCAATTCCTGCTTCTTTGAACAAAGCCGTCAGCTTGAAATATTTCGTCATTTCTTCATTTGGATTAAACTCTGTATATTGGAATAAACGGCGGTTCATAAAACGGCGGCACAAATCAGCCAGCACGTGATCTTCTTCATCTTCCCACGCCTGAAAATAAAATAAGACAATGGATTCATCCAGCTTAATATAGTCCTCTGTGGTGACATTTCCTTCAAAAATCGAATAAAAATGCACCGGGGCATGTGTGAAAATATATCCCGTTTCATGCAGCTCTTTTGCACGATGGAGAATTTTTGTTAAAATGACTTCCGCACTGCGTGTCACTGGATGGAAATAGACTTGCCAGTACATTTGATAGCGGCTCATAATATAATCCTCTACGGCATGCATCCCGCTCTGTTTCATCACAATCTGATCTTCTCTTGGACGCATCACGCGTAAAATACGTTCCATATCAAAGTGACCATAGCTGACGCCTGTATAGTAAGCATCACGCTGCAAGTAATCCATTCGGTCGGCATCAATTTGACTTGAAATCAAACTGACCACCTGTTTGTTTTGATACGTTTTGGCAATGACTTCTGCTACATGCTTTGGAAAATCGTCACTAACCCGGCGCAGCACTTCATTTACTTCCGTCTGCCCTAAAATGATATCTCTTGTAAACGATTCATGATCTAAATGAAAGACCTTTTCAAAGGAATGAGAAAACGGACCATGTCCAAGGTCATGAAGCAGGGCGGCACTCAGTACAAGCTCACGCTCCCCTTCATCCCATTCGGGTCTTCCTTTAAACACATCATCCACAATTCGTCTGACAATCTCGTATACACCGAGTGAATGATTAAATCGGCTGTGTTCTGCCCCATGAAACGTTAAATAAGTGGTGCCTAGCTGTTTAATTCGTCTAAGGCGCTGGAACTCTCTCGTTCCGATTAAATCCCATATCAATGCATCCCGTACGTGAACATAGCGGTGCACAGGATCTTTAAATACCTTTTCTTCGGATAATTTCCCTTTTGGATACGCCATCGTTTCGTCCCTCTTTTTTTAAGACGTGTTTCTATTATATCGGGTAACTTTTCCCGAAAACATCCTTGAATTTGCTGGCGAATGTGTTCTCATAGATTGAACGGACGTAAAAAGCCCGACCTGACAGGGACGGACCTCTTTTTAGGTCGACTGAACACATTCAGTGACATTTATTTGACTTTTTTTTGAACCTTTTCGAGTAACTCATCTTCTGTTGGTGCGGATAATGGGCGATTGTTCACAAACGCAAAAGCCTTTTTTCGTCCTGGACCGCAATACGATTGACAGCCAATCTCAATTTTTGCATCAGGGTCAACCGATTTAAGTCGAGGCAATAACGTTTTTAGGTTCGTCGCATCACAATCGTCACATACGCGAAACTCATTAGCCATGTTCTTACGCTTCCTTTCAATGATGAAACTTCATTCTATATGAAACAGTTGGACAACTAAGAGTGAATAATATACCACCCAACATTGTACATCGAAGCGACTGGAGTTGCAAGATGCATTGTCAGCACAGAGACGTATTCACATAAAAGCTAGTATTTTCCACTATCCTTTTAGCAAACTTGTATAAACCTTCTTCAACTTGGCTAATCTAATACCATCAAATCTTATGGGGGTTTAAACACATGTCAAAACAAAGACAAGATGCTTGGTCAGAGGAAAATGATCTCCTTCTGGCAGAAACCGTCTTACGTCACGTCAGAGAGGGCAGTACACAGCTGAACGCATTTGAAGAAGTGGGAGACAAGCTAAACCGTACCTCAGCGGCATGCGGATTTAGATGGAATGCTGTCGTGAGGCATCAATATGAAAAAGCATTGGCACTTGCCAAAAAACAGCGTAAACAACGCATGCGTGCACTCGGCAATGGGCAGCCTGCGAAAAAACGTTTGCTCTATCAGCCGCAAGTTGAAGAAACGATCACACAGGAAGAGTTCTCTCAAGAACTGGAACCTGCGCAAGAAGAAACGTTTGCACCTGCAGCCGAAACAGCCGAACAGCTTCAGTTTGTGGATCAAAGCTACAATGAAGAGTTAGCTAGTTTATCACATTTATTGTCACAGGCTTCTCAAGTGACAGAGAAAAAGCCAGAAACCAATCCATTTGGGCAGCGCCAAGAGCTAACCATTGAAGATATCATTGATTTCTTACGCCGCTATGAAGGCGATGGACAGCAATCTTCTGCCTTACGCATGGAAAACAGCCGGTTAAAACAAGAAAACAATGAACTTTCACATAAAGTGTCGCAGCTAGAAGCTGAAGTGAAAAAGCTTGAAAAGGATCAGCTCACGATTCAAGAAGATTATGAAACACTCGTCAAAATCATGAACCGTGCAAGAAAACTAGTTTTGTTTGAAGAGGACGACAGTGCCGCACCAACCTTTAAAATGGATCGTAACGGCAACCTTGAAAAAATGGCTGAATAACCAAAAAGTGCTCCCCACCTGCGGGAAGCACTTTTTTAAATATCCAAAAATAGCATCACGCTAAAAAGGACATTGATCAAGAAGACGAACATAAAAATGTACCTGACTTGCCTCACCTGAAAATCACCAAACATAAAAATATAAAGCCCTGCGATACCAAGCGTCAGTACAGGCTGAAGAAACGGCACGAAAAGCGAAATGCCGTAGCCGGCTCCTATGATGACAGGAAGCCATAGTAAATAGAGGTAACCGCCATTTTTAGATTTCAAGAAACCACTCCCTCTCTTTCTTCTATCTGCTTGATTTCAGGCTGAACAAATTTGAGTCCGGCCATTGTACGTCTGCGTTTTTGTGATGTCCAAACCGCAATCGCCGGCTGATCCGTTAGAGACTCTGTGTCAATGGTGATCAGCACTTTCCCATTTAATTCAATTGAATCTTCAAACTCAATTTTGCACCCAGATAAACTGATATCATGTATGATCACCGGCACCTTCTCTTCTAGTCGGTCCTCATAGGCGATCGTACCTGTCACACCTTGCAATGGCCTTCTCATCCATTTGCGACGTAGAGCCTTTGGTACCTTCTCCGTTTCTCTTAAAAAGCGGAGAAACGTCCGAACGGCATACGATTTTTTCTCACGATCCGTCATCGCTACATGCTCTCGTGTGAATAAGAAACGGATCAGTGATAAATACTCTGATTTTTTTGTGTCAGTAAAAGCAACACCAACCATCAGCTGGTCTCCCTCTGGATAGCTCCAAACCACGTCACACGACACGCTTTCATTCTCTGAAAAAAACAATTGCGTTTGTCCTTGATAAAGAGAAGACTCTTGGTCCAATGGAATGGACAGACGTGCACCTGAATCACTCATATCTAGTAGAAAACAAGCAATCGACTGATCTTGATGATCAGAACGAAGATGCCCCTCTTTTTCAATGACAAACCGCTCTGATTTCCGATAACGCGGTCGATCAAACGCCACAAGCAGTGCCATGAATAAGCCTGCACCGTTATAAAGCACCCAAAAAATATTAATCAACATGAGATCAGCGTTCATCGTCCCATTTACCTTCACATCGTAACCTATTTTCACAAGGGCAAGCAATGAGAGCAGCAAGAAGATCAGATGGGGAATCATCGTTTTCAAATGAAAATGCCTTTTGTCCGTTTGAATTCCCTTCGGTGTCACCAGAAATTCAACCCGTTTCTTCAAGAACAGTTCACTGAGTGCCACACCAGCTAAGTGGAATGCCATTGAACTTTCATAAATATGACTCCAAAACATACTTCTTTTTTGATTCGACACAAGTTTAAACGCTAAATACGAGCTAAAGAACGCCGGCAGCCAAAACATGAAAACGGACTGGAAATCTGCCCAGAAACTTTGAATACCAAACAATAAAAACAAAATCGGTGTGAGAATATAAATCATTTTAAACAAACCGTTAAACCAATATACAATGCCATCTAAATAAAGAACACGCTGCATAAGCGTTAAGCCGCGCACCTTCAAAGGATTAAACTTACGGGCACACTGAATGTTCCCTCTCGACCAGCGATCTCTTTGCTTTAACAGATCAAGCCAGCTTTCAGGTGCCAGACCGACGGCTAATACTTCTCCGACAGACACAGATTTGAATTTCCCCTGAAGAAGCATTCCTGTTGCCATGTCTTCTGTAATCACTCCAGTAGCAAATCCGCCAATTTCATCTAATGCCGTTCTTCTAAATACCGTATTACTCCCAACATACATGACGGCATTAAACCGATCCTTACCAGCTTGGAGAGTTTGCATGAAGAAGTCCTGCTCATTTGGAATTCGATCTTTCGAGAACATATTATATTGGAAAGGATCTTCGTTATAAAACGCCTGTGGAACTTGAACAAACGCAGTTGCTCCATCATGAAAATAGGGCACTGTTTTTTCTAAAAAGGAAGGAAGAGGGACCATATCTGCATCAAGTGTCAGAATCAGCTCTCCATCCGTTTGAGACATCGCATGATTTAAATTACCTGCCTTAGCAAATCTGTTATCTGTTCTTGTCAGGTAATGAACACCAAACGCAGAAGCAAGCTGCGCTACAGCTTCCCTATTGCCATCATCACATAAATAAATTTGAACGCTTTCCTTCGGATAAGAGAGATTCAAACAACCTGCAACAGTGCGTTTCAGCACCTCAATTGGTTCATTATATGTAGCTATGAAAATATCAACTGTTGGCAGCCTTTCAAGATCACTGATCATGACTTGTTTCCGATTTGAAGGCTTCCAAACCAGCGTATAAAACACAAGCAACTGGATAAACCCAATGCATTCACAGACAACAAGCAAAATGCCCATGACAACATTAAAAGTACCTTCATGCGGCAATGTAAAGAAGAGACGCCAGCAAATATAGGCAGCATTTGTTAACACACATAGCACAATGATGACTTTTTTCACAGTAGAGGCCATTGGCTGGATACGATATATCATATACAACAGAGACAAAATACAAAGCATAAACAGCGGGTAATACGTGGTGATGAATGACAATACATTTTCCTTCTTTCTTATGTCATAAAGGACTATCACATATAAAATGTCATAACAAAGGAGGGGATTCTTCCATTAGATTGCCCCTCCATTTCTATATAAATCATTTCCACAATCGATCTAACTGATTTGAATAAAAATCAATGGCCCTTCGATAACTCAAAATAGCAGGATCATTTGTCGTCTCAGTTAAACAGTTCAGTAATATTTCCATTGCTTTGCTATGTTCATTTAAATTATACAAAGTCATGGCATAAAACGTTTGAATGGCTTTATTATGCGGATAAGCTTCCATCGCATGGAGGAATATTTGTTTTGACTTTTCATATTCCCCTAAGGTTCTGTATGTACTTCCTAATCCTAAGAAAGCATCTTCTCTTTCTTCTGAAGACAAACCTAGTTCAAGGGCCCTCTCATAAAAAAAGACAGCTTGTTTTTCCTTCCCTAACACATCATAACTCCAAGCACATTGATAGTGAATGGAGGCATGATCTGGATACTCTTCTACAAGACGGATGAGCATGTCATTGGATTCTTGAAGATGTCCACTTTCTCGAAGTTCAATAGCTTTCAGAAGTTTCGTTTCCATTACATCACCCCTATTTTTAAGATGGGACGATATGTTTACGAGAACACTTTCTCATTCCGCTCAATCATCCGTGTCATGTTTTTCTCAAACTCCAGTTGTTCCTCGGTGGTCAACCCTGAAGCAGTCAGTTGCTCGCTCAGCTTTTGAAGTTCTTCTAGTAAAAGACGCATGAGAAGTGCACAATCAATGGATTCTCCAGTTAATTCTGATAAAGACGCCATCGTATCTGGCTGTATATCAGGGAATACCGCTTTCACCTCATGCCTTCTATCCTTTAAGGCCGCCTCATAAAAACGGCGTATCAAATCAGCTCGTTTTCGACCGCTTCCATCTGCACACAAATAGATTTGCACAGCGACCCCTCCGCGTAATCTACGCTGAGAAATGCCGGCAAATTTCTTTCCATTGATGCTCAAATCGTAGCTACCGGGACAGTAAGAGCCGACAATTTCATAGGCTTCAATGTCCACCTCATACATCGACAGCATCCGGCGGATCAATTCCACCATCGCATCATATCCTCGGTCAATATCAATGCCCTTCTTTTGTTCCGCAAAGATTAAAGACACATTTAGTACGCCTTCATCCAGCACAACAGCAAGACCACCTGAATTCCGCACAATGACGCGATATCCCTCTTCCTCAAGAAGCTTTACACCCTCTTGGAGAAATGGAAGTCTTGTATCCTGAATCCCAAGAACGATCGTATTGTGGTGCACCCAAGAACGCGCTGTCGCTGGTGAGAGTCCTTTCCCGACCGACGCACAAAGCGTATCATCCATCGCAAAAGATTGCTTCGGGTCCACATAAAGACCAAGGCTCGATTGATCTATGATTCGCCATGTCGGCTGCGTCAATAACTCAATAGGTTCATTTTTCATGTCCTGCATATCCTCTCGTTCATAAACTGTGTTTATTATAACATGGAGGGAGAATGAGCGAGAAAAAAGCTCTATGACAAGGAACGTCACAGAGCTTTTCAACTGGATGCTTTGGTTTTCTTGTTCTTCCTTTTCGAGATGAAATAAACAGCTGCAATCAAAACGACAGGAACCCCAACCACGAGGCCCGCAGCGATCAATGTGTTCCACGGCAAATCGATCATCTCCTTAATAGACTAAACTTCTATGAAACAGCCGTGACTTACCCAGCTTAACAAATCTTCAGCCACTAATTCCGCATGCTGAGGGTCCATCACACCAGCATCGACGATCCACACTTTTTTCTCCTCTTCTGCCTGCCGCATGAGAAGTACTCGCCCACCGCCATCGTCACCAATGGCTACATAGCCGCTGGCATAATGATGGACTTCCCATGTTTTATTGCGTTCCACTATGTCCTCAGTTCCGTATAGTAGAACATTGCCTTCGACGGAACATCCATTTGTCTGTTGTAGTAATGCTTTATATGTATGGGGCAGAACCATGTTTAGCTCGGATTCTGCCTCTTTGATATGTATATCACTTGCTGGTTTGTTTATGACCAGGTTGGGAATCTGAGAAAAACGAATCATTTTGAAAGCCTCCTAAAAGGATGTACAAGCGTTTATTCAGCTGATTTTGGCATAATTCTTTTATACACCCGCAGGAGCACTTTTAATAGAAAATAGAAAATGATGACATCGAGTATAAAACCAAAAAATAGAAATTCAACACCATAATTTGAATGCAGGACTAGCCAATCAATGGGAAATCCTCGATAATCCGAACCGGCATGTGGGACATAAACCCCTCTCATAAAAGCTGTCCCAATGACGAGAAGAACACTGATGCTTAATAGCCAATTGACTGTTTTTTTGTTGATGTGTTTTTTCTGATTCATACGAATTCCTTTCTGTGTTTTTGTATCGCTTTCTAATACAAAGACTTCTACATATCACTATATAATCAATACAACAATTCTTTTAGTAGACTTTCCGCTTTATGTAATTCATCTAAGAATGGATTTAGATAGTCATTATGACTATCCAAGTAAGCCCTAACTCCGCCAATGATAAAGACTTTTTGGAGATTATCATTGGCTTGCATGATTCTTTGGGCATTCTTGTATCTTCTATATATTAATTCAAGTACACCTTGATTGATCTCTTGAGAATATTCTTTTTCTAGGATGTTGATGACCGTTTGAATTTGTTTCGTTAGTTCTTGTTTTTTGTTCATTTAATGCTCCTTAAAACTTCGGCTCATACTAATAAATATCTAACCGTTGACAATTAAAACTTATAAAATCGCCTTCATTTATATCTCCCGGTATATTGCAATCCAATTCTAATAAAAGTCCGCCTACCTTCACTTTTTCATCACGCTTATCAATTAATTGTCCTAAAAAACTATAACTGAAATTATCATCTAATTTTTCAATTCTATACTCTGACAATTCAGCTTTCACTAAGTCTGACACATCTAAACAATAAATGGGTTCTAATAGTTCATTTTCTTCAAGGTAATTTAATGGTTGAGCAAAACACATTATTTCCAGTTCGCCATCTGTTACAATCACTTCAGCTTCTGAGGCTTCTTGTGAAATCCAGTTTATTTTTTTTATTTTCAATACGATCACCCTTTTTTTACTTCTTTGTTTTTATCCCTAAACTTGGTGCTTTTTTAGAAAGTTCTTTAACCGATTTTATATGAAATGTGGTGATATTTCCTGTTTTTCTATCGAGCCCAACAAATCCGTATTTTGCACTTCCCTTTCCACCAACAATTCTTACATATCCATTCAGTTCTGGTACATATTGTCCCTTTTGAATAAGGTGATTTGCATCTTCAAGATAATTTTTGATATTGTATTTGTTTTTGCCGATTGCACCCATTATCTCTTTACTATGCTTTTCAAAATGAATAATAGCTTCATCACCTTTGAATTTAATCAGTTCACCCGTACCCTTTCTTGTCTTCTCAACTCTCTTCACCACATTCTTCCCTTGATCAATCTTAAAGACATATTTCCCGCCTTTAATGATTTTCATAAATGGGATAATAGAGGCTGCGGATAGGGCTTGGTCGGTGCTGCTAATATTTTTGCTGGTTTCTGGGTCTTTGCCAGTAACGGCTCGGTAGCCGTCGTAGATGCCGCTGTATTCTAAAATGATGTTTTCGGCGGTTGAAACGACCTCACCGTCTAGTATACGTTTGGCATTTCCGCGGCTCCGGCTTTCTGGGATTTTATCTACTTCTTCTATTCTAACTTCACCGTTTGCGATATACGTTCGAATGATTTGTTTATTGGCGTAAACGGTGTATCTCCCGCCTATAAAATTAATGTCCGACGGATCTGTGACAACTTCATCAGCGATGTCGAATTCTTTTAGCTTTTTGATGCCTTTTACGTTGAATAGTTTACCCTTTATGACCCTGATGTCTCTATGAATCTTGTTTTTCCCGTTCACGGCTTCCCTTTGCAATGGCGTAAGCGATGGATCGTTTACTGTGATTTGTTTACTGATGTTTTTATGGGTGTCATTCCGAACAACCGTCTCCACATTCGCCTGTTGTTTCTCTTTCAGTTTCTTCAGCATGATTATCATTGGATTGTCTTTTAGGTTGTCTATTTTGTCGCTCAATCCACTGATGGTGCTGTTCACTTTTTCTTCTTTTCCATCTTTGAAAATAGATCCTTTTTGATAGCTCGTGATGTCGATTTTTGGGCCGGTGAACATGGTGCTTAGCGTGTTGATGAATTGTTTCATTGTTTGAAGGGAGCTTTTTGTTTCATGTAAAGCACTCGTCTGCTCCCTGTCAAATGCATGAAGCAGACCAATGGTTCTTGACGTCTCAAGCCATGCCTTTTGATAGTTTTGCTGAAAAGCTGATTCATCTACACTTGGCAAGTGAACAATATGACCAACTCTGCCAATGGCGTGGTTCACCTCTGATACGATTTCAGAAATTGTTCGTTCAGCTTTTTTTAAGCCTTGATCAAGTTCGTGTTCAATAAATGCTTGTGATATAAAGCCGTGCTGATTTGATTCAAGGGCATGAAGCGCCTGCTTTGTGTTTTTCAATGCAGCGCTATAATCCTCAATGATGACCTGAAAAAATTGCAGGAAGGGAATATGGCATTCTGTATAAAAGGAGCGGATGGCTTGTCCCGCCTCTCCCTTTAGTGCGCCATCAAGTGAGATGATCTGTTGGATTTGTTTTTCTATGGAGCTAATCTGTTGTGATTGCTGTTTTAATGTATTCAGCGTTTGGTCAATTCCGTTTATTATCGCAAAAGCATCAAGGGTTTTCATTACGTTCTCCTTTATTTTCTTTTACTGCTGGAAGCAAGCGCCTTGTCCGTTTCGATCATGGTGTTCACCGCTCATATTAGATGTTTACTTAACGATACATTCAGGTGAAAATTTCACAAAAACAGAGTTTGTACCATCATCCATCATTCTTTTCAATTCCTTACCTAATGAATAATTAGAATTTGGTTCTGTTTGCAATACACAAACAATATTTCCACCCTCACCTTGAGTTAGACAGGTTAATTGTAAATATTCATTGTTATCATAAATAAAAGAAACGATGTAATCATAGAAATTACCTTCTAGGTTATCCTTATTTAATTCCTCCGTAAAAACTCTAACTACGGTTCCGGTCCAAATTTGAGTATCATCTTCAATTTCCAGAACAGATATCCAATCATTATTCATCATTCTATTACATCCCTACTTTGATCCTACTTTCACTTCACCATCATGAAATATTTCAATAACATAACCAGAAGATGGTGAAAAAATCCATGTATCAAAACTGACTGCAGTAACATCATCTATAGCTTCAAAAACTTTATCTAAAGTAGATTGAATAATTGGTAACGTCCCTTCATCCCAAATTACATAAACAACATCATTATACTCATCCATTTTTTGATTTAAAAAGGATTGTATCTCATCAAACGTATTCACTTCAGCATAAGAAGATAAATTCTTCCATTCAATTTGCCCCCAATCAGAAAATGGAAATGAACTTTCAAAATGGATTAATATTTTATCCCTACTATTATCATATAAAACGTGTACATTCTCACCAAGTGCCTCAATACATTCTTCAAATAAACTCATATAAAATCTCCTTATCTATTCAGATGTTTTAATAAAGATTTAAAAGTACCTTCGTTACCTTCAAATGGTATAGCGATTTTCTTTGCATTAGCTCCTTTACCATTACGAAAATCTTCAATATTTATATGTGGTCCCTTATTAGGATCATAATCTAATCTCCATCTTACTTTTCCGTCAACAGACTGCCTACCAACAACTTTACCATACCCAGCACTCGACTTAAGCGTACCTGTATATGGTTGTGCATTGGGTCGGGTTATTACAGGAAGAGATCCAATAACAGATGATAAAGTCGCAGGTATGGATCGTTTCTCCTTTATTTTCTTTTACTGCTGGAAGCAAGCGCCTTGTCCGTTTCGATCATGGTGTTCACCGCTTGTTCTGTTTGTACAAGTTGTTTCTGAAGAATGTCTATATAGGATGTACTTAATTCGTTCAGCTGCTGATTGATTTTTTCTAATGTGTCTGCCGTCAGGAGCTGATTTCTTCCTTTGATGGTTGTTGGAAGTGTTGCATTCATTTGAGCGCCTGATTGTTTTGCATGCTGTAATACTCGTTTGACCTGACTGGCATCTATTTTAATTTCTCTGCTCATGTGACTACCCTCTTTTTTCTTCCAATTGTTTCTGCTTTTCTTTCTCTATTTTTCTTTCAACCGAATGAATTTCATGTTCTAATGAATGGATCTCTGATTTTAAGTCGCTGATTTTCTCATCAATTCGATTCAATAGATTGGTCAGCTGTACACTTTTTATGTCTTCACTGGCGGATGCCATCTCGTCTCGAATGTCATCAAACGTATCTGCGAGATGGCCAAACCATGTATGTGATGTCAGATCTGGATGAGTCATTTTCTTGTTAGCATCTGCCAGAGCAGACTTTGCTTCTTTGATTTCTTTTCGACACATGTTCAGTTCTATGATTTGTTCTTTTTTTATGGATATGTCTGCCTTTAACGAATACAAGGCTGTTGTATAACCGATGATAGCTCCAGACATCGTCAAACACCTCTATTCCTCAAATAGTCCTCCGTTATGTTACCATTCACTAGCACAAGAGGCATATGATTGAAAACGAATTCACTAAAAAATGAATCGTATGTATTGGGTTTTTATACCTAATTCACATAAAAAAGCTGAATCCTTCGATAGGATCCAGCTTTTGATGGTTATTTTAAAGTTTCAGTGACTGATGCTGGGTCATGATCGTTACATGCAGCGTCTTTCTTCTCAGGGATATAATGGAGTGAAAACCCGACAAGGCTAAAAAAGGCACTTAACACCAGTGTTGGGTTTTTAAATAGGTTCGTACTAGCAATGATCATATCTCCCTTTTGCAAGAGTATTCCTAGTATTTGACCGAATACCAACAACGTTCCTGACGTTAGGAATAGGACAAGCAGCACTTTAAATAAGAATTCCATCAATACTCTCATCTGTTTCTCCTTTCTATACGGGAAGTATCTCCATTCCAATGAGCCAGCCAATGCCAACGATCGGAAGCATATAATAGAGGATCAGTGGGATAAAGGTTTTTTCTGGTCTGGCCCCTGCTAGACCAGAAGCGATAAATATGGACCCTGATGCAGGCGGGGAAGCGCCTTCTGTTGATGAAAAAGCAAGAATGGCAACTACAGCCACAACTGGGTCCACTCCAACTGAGATTAAAGCTGAAAATGAGACAAGCCCAACAGCTGTTAATGTCGCTGTTGAAGATAGAGGGCCTGCCACCAGTGTGACAAGAACACCCACAATGAGCACCATGAGCCATTTCGGAATGGTAAGTACTGATGTGATTTGCGTCAAATCTTCTGCGAGTCCTAATTCAGCAAGCACTTGACTAGCAGCCACTGCAAACAGCATCAAGGCGCCAATCGTTGTGAATTTAGGAATGGCTGATTTGAAAAATTGAGACCAATCTAAAGCAGACGCCTTGCTTCTTCCAATTGTTAAACTAATCAGCATCATGAGAATCGGAATCCATGTAATTAAAGATATTTGATCCATTGCCTCTGGTCCGATGTTTGGGTTACTTTTTAAATAGTTTGCCAGAGGACCAATCGTGACAATGATAGGAATCAAGGCACCGAAAAAAATAAAGATCGACTTCCACCCTTGTTTCACAGCTTCCCAGAAAGGAAGAATATCATCTGGCGGCATGGCCTGGATTTTATTCTTTTTCACCAGAAGATACACCAAAATAAATCGGTATACGACTTGATACAGTCCTCCTATTAGAAGGGCAATATATAAATCTCCCTCAGATACAAGGGCGGCAACTGGTGCAAACCCAAGCATGATAAACATGGAAGAGTTCGGAGGCAGTGCCGCTCCAAGTCCGCCATTCCCTGCTAGAATCGTGGCCGTATGGGTCCGGCTCCACCCGGATTTAATCATCCAAGAGGCCGTGATAGAGCCAGTCGCAGCTGTGTTTGCAGAATTTGAACCTGAAAGAGCGCCTAACACTGCTGAACCTAACGTACTCATATAAGCTGCTCCACCAGGAAGTTTGCCTACAACCGAATTTAGGATTCGTAAGAGTGCATGAATTAATTCCAACTTTTCGATTAAATAGGCCATGAATACAAATGCGACAGCTGCATAAAGCACCTCATATGTGGATGCAAATATTAAACCATCCCAGAAAAGTCTTAACGCATCCAATCCGCCAAATAATGTGGTCGCAATAAAGCCTAATAGCATGGCTTCTCCCATATTCCGCTTCACGACGACATTCCATATAATGATGACAGCTATGAACACAATCAACGCAATAAAACCCATATCGTTTCTTCGCCTCCCCTTTATTAAATAAAACGCTTACAATTTATTCCCCTTGCTGCATCACGTCAATGACTTCTTCCCAACTAGCAGGTTTTACCCCGTCAAATCGTTCAGCAAAGTGAAAGTCTGCTAATCTCTCAAGCTTCTGTTGTGCTGCCCGAGACATACTGGCATCAATCTCTGCTTCATCTAGCATATCAATAGAGCCAAGAAGCTCTACTGCCCGTCTTTTTGCATGCAATGCACTCCCTGTCACAAGACGATTCATGGTCTCTTCAAAACTTTTGCTGTCCATTGTATCGCTTAGTGAAGAAATCACTTGATGTTCCACATTATATTTTTTGGAAATTTCCAAAAATTCAATCAAGAGACCGACAATCCCCTTCATATAAATGCTTCTGATTAGCTTTAGTGCCGAAGCATCTCCTGGCTGGTCACTAATTTTTGTGATATTCATGCCATAAGCATTCATGACTTTCATGAATTGGTCAATTCCACTGCCGCTTGCCGTGATCGGAACCTTGTGTTTGTTGACTGGAAGAGACCCCAGCATGGCGGCATCTACAAATAGCGCTTCTTGCTTTTCAATTTCGTTTGCTACTTGTTTTTTGATGTCTGGTGTTGATGCAGATACATCTACATATAATTGATTCTTTTTCAAACTTCCCGATACAGATTGTGCCACTTCCAAGGTTTTATTCGCTGGTACAGCTGCAATCACAAGATCAGATTTCTCAATGAGTTCGCTAATACTGCTCGTTAATTGAACGCCTGTCTGCGATGCTTTTTCTTTCAACGAGCCAGCTAATTTCTCACTTTGTAATAGGACATCATATGCATAAAATTGATTTAATCCTTCTGTTTTCAATCCCGTTGACAGCTGATATGCTGCTTCACCATATCCGATAAAGCCTATTTTCATCACCGATTCCCCTATTCCTGAAATTTTTTCATTCTGCCTTCCAGCCATGCCGGTGCTAAGAGACTGATGTCTTGCTTTCCTTCGTCCACATACTGTTGAATCGTTTTTAATCTCTGATGTTCATACGCTTGTTTCTCTTCCGCTAGTGTCAGCAGGTGTTCCGCCTTTTCCTTTGGAACGATGACGACTCCATCATCGTCAGCAATGACTAAATCGCCTGGGGCTACTTTGACACCGCCGCACGAGATGGTTTGATTCAATTCCCCAGGACCATCTTTATAAGGTCCGTTTGGCATAAATCCCTTACTGTAGATTGGCAAAGCCAGCTCCTCTAAAGCGAGTTTGTCGCGAACAAGCCCGTCAATCACGATTCCTTCTATTCCTACAGCCTTTGCTGAATGTGCCATCAATTCCCCTAAATAGGCATGACCCTTATGGTCTTTCCCATCAACAATCAGTACATCTCCTTCTTTAGCAGAGTAAATCGCTTGATGAAGAAATAAATTATCCCCTGGCCGTAAGCTAACAGTAAAAGCTGTGCCGACTACATTCATGCCTTTCGCAACTGGTTTGATTTGATGATCCATCGCGCCGGTGCATCCCATTACGTCTGACAGCAAGGTCGAGTTAAGCTTTTTTGCCCTAGCGATAAGATCATTTGACACGACATGAACAGTACTCATTGTTTCCATCATCCCCTTTGAGTTATATTTATTACATTTATTTTTATTAAAGTAATATTTATTACTTTTGTGATATGATCATACCACCTCATTTTCAATTAGTAAAGCGCTTTCAAAAAATAAAAAATGAGTTCCACACGACTAATGTGTTGTGTGATAACTCATTTTCGTTAACATATGATTGATTTGATCTAAACGTGGTTTTGTTCTTTCAGGATCATTCATCGCTAAGGCACTTAAAATGTAATCGACGATAAAGATAGCAGATACGACAGAGTTATGGGAGCCTACACTTGCTGAGGAACATGGTAATACATATTGTGCATATTTGGTTAATGGAGAGCTGTAACTGTCTGTAATTAAAAGGACTTCCACCCCATAAGACTTCGCTGCTTCCATCAAATCTTTCATACGCTTTGCATAGCGCGGATAGCTGACAGCTATAATGAAATCACTCGAGTTGAAATGAACCAAATCATCCACCCAGTCACTTTGATCTGCATCAATATACTGGCAATTCCCCAATAGCCGATTGATTCCTAACGACATGTATTCGCCAACAGGTCTTCCACTTCGAACACTTGTACACAAAACGTGGCGTGCGCTGGCTATTTTCCCAACAATCTGCTGAAAGGTTTCTTCCGTGATATTGTCTAGTGCGTACTGGATATTTTGAAATTGAAGTTCTACATGGTCATGCAAGAGCTTATTCTTATTTGAATGCTTGAGATTCGCTTCAAGTCTCGTTTGAGGGTCGGCTTTATGCTTCATAGCTGATTGAAGCTCTTTTTGGAACTCAGAAAAACCGGAATACCCCACAGCAGCAGAGAATCGCATGATCGTTGCTGTACTCGTCCCGACTTTTGACGCCAATTTATCGACAGTTAAAAAAGCGACTTCCATTGGATTTTGTACGATATAATCTGCAATTCTCCTCTGCGCATCGGTTAAAAATGCGACCTTATGCTGAAGTTTATATATTAAATCCTCCATTATAGCACCTGCCTATCCTATCGGCTTATCTACGATTTGTGTTTTCTTTTCACCCTTTATTGTACACATTTGGACAAAATAAAAAAACAGCCAGCACGAATCTATCGTACTGACTGCTCTAGTCGAGATGCTATTTTATAGTGCTTGAGCTGCTGTAATAAGCGCAAGATTGTAAACGTCTTCAGCATTACAGCCTCTTGAAAGATCGTTTACTGGCTGATTTAGACCTTGTAGGATTGGACCTACAGCTTCAAAGTTACCTAAGCGCTGGGCAATTTTGTAGCCAATGTTTCCAGCTTCAAGGCTAGGGAAAACAAATACGCTAGCATCGCCTTTGATGACGGAATCTGGTGCTTTTTTCGCTGCCACTGAAGGAACGAAAGCTGCATCGAATTGGAACTCTCCATCAAGAACAAGCTCAGGTGCTTTTTCTTTTGCAATGCGAACCGCTTCAGATACTTTGTCTGTTTCGTCTGATTTTGCTGAACCTTTTGTAGAGAAGCTAAGCATTGCTACACGTGGTTCGATGTCAAACATTTTTGCTGTGTTTGCACTTTCGATCGCAATTTCAGCAAGATCTTGGCTGTCTGGTGCAATGTTGATCGCACAATCAGCAAACACATATTGCTCTTCGCCGCGAGCCATAATGAAGACGCCAGAAGTTTTCTTTACGCCTTCTTTTGTTTTAATGATTTGAAGTGCTGGGCGCACTGTGTCAGCAGTTGAGTGTGCTGCTCCGCTTACAAGGCCGTCTGCAAGACCTTTATACACAAGCATTGTACCGAAGTAGTTTTCATCCAGTAATGCTTTTCTCGCTTGCTCTTCTGTCGCTTTGCCTTTACGTCTTTCGACGAAAGCTTGTACAAGATCTTCAAAACCTTCATATGTATGAGGATCATACACGTCAACACCATCAAGTGTAAGACCTAATTCTTTTGCTTTTGCTTCTACTTCTTCTTTCTTACCTACAACAATTGGCTGCAATACTTTGCCATCTGCTAGTTTTTGAACGGCTGTTAGAATGCGTTCGTCCATTCCCTCAGGAAAAACGATCTTAACTCCTTTACCTGCAACCTTTTCCTGAACTGTTGAAAAAATATCTGCCACTTCAATACCCTCCTTGATTTTACAAAAAAAGCGTTCTCTTTTAAGCATACTCTTCTTCTACATAAATTCAAACTACCAACTTACATTATAGCGCTTACAATTTAAATTCTTATTTTTCAAACTAATTAAATCAATTTCTAGAAAAGCGTTTTCGTCGTTCAAGTTTTGATCACATCTTCATTTGGACAAACTATGTTATAGTTGGAACAGATGGAAAACTGTAAATAGGAGTGAAAGAAATGAGCGAACAACATACTACAAATGAAGCAGCTCAAACACTAGATGGCTGGTATGCACTGCATGATTTTAGAACGATCGACTGGACAGCTTGGAAGCTGCTGACAAGCGATGAGCGTCAAGCCATCATTCATGAGTTCACAGGTCTATTAGAAAAATGGAAAACAGCTGAGCACAATCAGGCTGGAAGCCAAACAATCTATAGTATTGTCGGCCAAAAAGCAGATATTATGCTCATGATTTTACGTCCGACCATGGAAGAACTGGGTGAAATTGAACTTGAATTCAACAAGACACGACTAGCAGAGTTTACGATTCCAGCTTATTCTTACGTGTCAGTTGTTGAACTCAGCAACTACTTAGCAGGAGGCGGAGATGGCGGAGACCCTTACGAGAACCCGCATGTACGTGCGCGCCTCTATCCTGAGCTTCCTTCTTCTCAATATGTCTGTTTCTATCCAATGGATAAAAGACGTTCTGGCAATGACAACTGGTACATGCTTTCAATGGATGAGCGCAAATCCCTTATGAGAAGCCATGGCTTAATTGGC
Source organism: Bacillus sp. JUb11 (assembly GCF_024807925.1). Classification (NCBI taxonomy): domain Bacteria; kingdom Bacillati; phylum Bacillota; class Bacilli; order Caryophanales; family Bacillaceae; genus Bacillus; species Bacillus sp. JUb11. The sequence goes on from NZ_JANUEZ010000003.1 coordinate 130,351, forward strand.
AGAAGCTATGCTGGGAAAGTAAAACAGATCATTACAGGTTCTGTTGGCTTTGATGATTATGAGTGGGGCGTCACCCTTTTCTCTGATGATGTGCTTCAATTTAAAAAATTGGTTTACGAAATGCGATTTGATGAAGTAAGTGCACGTTACGGCGAATTTGGTTCCTTCTTTGTTGGAAACCGATTAGCAAACGAGCAACTAGCGTCTTATTTCCATGTATGATAAACTCTTAAGGCTTCGGATCTCTCCGAAGCCTTTTTATGTATTTGTTTAGAAAGGTGATCTCATCATGAAAAACTTCCCCATCTTGTTTTTCATTTTCAGGATAAGTAAGAAACAAAACTAAACTCATGACCCACAACAATGCAGTGAGGATGAGCATCATTTTATTCCTTTAGCCTCCTTTCAATAAATTGAAGTGTGTCAGCTGCTATTCTATTTCTAGATAGAACAATTCCAGCATGCCCACAACTGTATACGTACCTTTTAGGTTGATTCCAGCTATTCCACAGTGTATCAGCATCGTTTATGTCAATATACATGTCATATTTTCCTGATATTAAGAGTACATTTTCTTTGTCTACGAGAAGTTTTGCTTTACTAGGATTCATAATATCCCAAGCTTTGTCGAGTTCTTCATACGTTGTTCCATGTTCCTCCAGATCTCTTCGTATATACTTCCCAGGAAGAGTGTTCCAGATGGAATGCGCAATATTATTCGCATAAAAAGCTGATACAACAATATTCACGTCTTTCTCGACTGTTGCTAATAAGTTTGTTAGCCATCCTCCTAAACTAATACCAACTACGATTATTTCCCCACCTTCATTTTCCTTGATCCATTTAATCAGCCCTCTAAGTTCAACAATAGCTTGCTGGGAGGATTGCACTGTTCGACTGATATTGGCGCTAATCATGTGTTCACCAGAATATGTTGAATTTTGTGGTTCCCTATCGAAATGATAAGGCAGCGTGTAGTAATACATATTCCAATCATAATTTTTAACAATTTTATCGTGAAAAATCTTCTTGATTCTGTCGTATGAATCCATTCTCCATCCATGTACAAAGATTACATTGGGTTTGTGCTTTGACTCTTTTCGTAAAAACACTTCCCCAGAAACCTTGTCATTCTTATCTTCACCAGATTTGATGCTTGCATGAAAAGAAAATATTCCACTTTTTAAGTTTGCTGTATGGTTATTGATGTGAAATTGTAAATCAATTGGCTGAGCCCTAAAAAAACGATCCCTGTTACCTACGTCAATAGGCAAATGACTATAGTGACTTTCTTTGCTTCTTGTCCTGTGCATATCCATTAATGCTGCGTAATCTATTACTTTTAAAAGCTTCAAAAGAATTAACTCCTTTAATCACAAATGATTACTATACGAATATTTTAGTATAGAGGAAAAAGGACCTGAGGGCAGGTCCTTTTTCTATTTCACCACGGTCATTTCTGGCTCTTCTATTTGTTTCACACGTTCCTGAATAGGATGAGAAAAAGAGTGCTCTGACAAGACAATATGGGAGACCGTTTTTGTAAAACCAGACACATCTTGAATAAACGCTTCAATTTCTTCAAGAGAAGAAACAGACAGCTTAATGAAAAAACAGGACTGTCCTGCCACTCGATAAGCAAAGAACGCACGTGGATGCTGGTTCATAAATGTCACAAAACGCTGATACTCCCCATTTAATACGGTGACTTCCAGTAAACAGTCAATCATCAGACCCAGCTTTTTATAATTGACCTGAACAGAATACCCTTCAATAATCCCTGCATCCTCTAGTTTTCGCACTCTTTCTGCTACCGCAGGCGCCGATAAATTCACTCGTTTGGACAATTCCCTCATTGATAAGCGGGCATCTTCTCTCAATTCGTTTAAAATATGCACATCCACATCCGTGATTTTCATTCGTTACGCTCCTATCCCAAAATCGTTCCATTTGAAAAGTATTTTATGATGATACTTATGATACGAAATGTAAAATAAAACTAAATAATGGTAGAATTTATTTTAACGGAATTGAATGAAAAAGCAAGTATGGAGGGATCACTTGATGAAAGAATCTTTAGACAGCCAGGCTTCTAAAACATTTCCCATCACACTTGCCATTGCACTCACACTTGGCGTTTTTGCGGCGGGATCGGAGGAACTGGTGATTTCACCACTGCTGCCTGATTTATCAAACTCCTTTCAGCACTCTCTTGATGTTCTCGCTCTTTCCATCAGCATTTATGGGTTAGCTGTGTTGGTTGGAGCTCCGCTGCTCGTTCCTTTAGGGGACCGATATTCAAGAGAGCTGTGTTTGATGATTGGGCTGTCTTTCTTTTTGATTGGAACAGTGATGTGTGCTGCTGCCCCAAATTTGGCCGTGTTTTTTGCAGGCCGTGCTATTTCAGGGCTGGCAACTGGTGTATTTGTGCCAACAGCCTATGCTCTTGTGGGCGACCGGGTTCCATACGAATATCGCGGCAAAGTGATGGGACTTATTGTTTCGAGCTGGTCTCTTTCTCTTGTCCTTGGTGTGCCCATTGGCGCCTTTATCGGCCAGAGTTTAAACTGGCGCTGGACGTTTTGGATCTTCGCTATGATGAGTCTCATTGTCCTGCTGCTTGTCATCCTTGAATCAAGAAAACAAGTCAGAGCAGCTGATCCGAAGGCACCTCATGCTAGAGAGAAAACAGGCGCTTTATGGGGAGCTTTGAAAATCGATCGTGTGCCTGCCTATTTGACTGTGACGTTTTGCAATATGCTTGGATTTTACGGCATGTACTCGTTTTTAGGTGCTTATTTGCAAAGTCTGTTTGATGGCGGACAATCAACAGCTGGACTTCTTATTATGGCTTATGGCGTCGGCTTTTCTATGAGTATGTTTACTGGAAAATTAGCAGACTGGTTCGGTAAAACCCGTTCCCTTGTCTTTGTGCTGGGTGGAATTGCGCTTGTTCTAGCCTTGCTTCCTTATGCGCCATTCTCGTGGATGTTGCTGATTTTCGCCCTATTTATTTGGGGTGCTATGCAAAGCTTATCTGTCACGCTTCTAAGCACCGTTCTAAGCGACTGCTCTCAAACCCATCGCGGGAAAGTGATGGCTTTTTACAGCCTGGCCTCCAACCTTGCTGTTATGCTCGGTTCCGCACTGATGGGACCCGTTTATGTCCATTTCGGATATCATACGGTAGGTCTTGTCTGTGCATTGATCACACTTGTTGGTTTCATCATCAGCTTCGGCAGCTATAAACGAGAACGTGCCTTACAGAAAAAACAGCCAACTACTCTTGAAACGTAAGCACATTTCACTGCACATCTCGATATGTGCAGTTTTTTAGATCAATTTTTAATATCGTCATATATTACATTTTTTATAAATTTTGTTGACAATTGCCAATTTTAAATTTTATAATCTAGTAAAAATTTGAAAAAGATTGGATGGTAAACATGATCCTAAAGAATGATGATGTGTTTCATTTCAAAGAAGAGCCAAGCCCTTCACCTAAGATGTTTACAGTCAACACACTAGGCCCTAAGGGGACAAGCAGTGAATACGCAGCAAAACATTTCATCTCTCAATCCACCACTACACTCGGCACTCATACGAAACTATCCCTTTATGACACATTCGAAACTTGCATTGAACATACTCTCTCTCAACCACTTCAATTTACTCTCGTTCCACACGCATATGAAGGCATCAAACACTTCTACATGAGACCAGATCTACAGCTTTTACAAATTTTCAGATGTGACACGCCCATGTATGGTTTGGCTGTCAGACCTGATTTCCCATTCAATGAACAAATGCTCCACCAATTAAAAATTGTCTCACATCCTGCACCTGTCAATTTAATTCAATATTTCATTCACCAAAATGCTGAATTTGAACTTGTTAATTCTACAAGTACTGCCGCGCAGAAAGTAAGAGACGGCGAATTTGATTTTGCTTTAACGAATGAGGTGGCAAGAGCCACATATGGCCTCATCTTCATTCGAACGTTTAAAAGTATACCCATGAGTTGGTCCATATTCGGAAAAGGAGAGATGTAAGATGCAAACTGAACAAAAGACGCAAGAACGATATTTTCCTCAAGCGAAAAAATTAGAATGGGATAATGGCGTTATCCAATATTCCACTGTAAGAGGCGGTACGGAAGTGTTAATTTCATACGTCCCTCCCCGCACGATCATTGAACCTCACGAACACCCCGAAGCACAAATCGGTATTGTGTTAAAGGGCGAGCTTCAAATGACTGTCGGCCAATCGACTCAACTGCTCACCCCATTAGAATCAGCCTATATCGCACCACCGTTTGTCCCTCACGGCGCTTCAAATCTGACAGATGAAGAAGTGATCGCCATTGATATTAAGAGATTAAAGGATGACGAAGATTATACAGCTCCCCCCACTTATTTCTTAGACATTTTCAAAACACGGGATTTACTCCCTGGCATGGAAGTGACTTTTTTTGTGGAGGATTGGATGGAGCTGATGATTGCCAATATTCCTGGAAACGGCGGAGAAATGCCTTTTCATAAACATAGAAATGAACAAATCGGCATTTGCATCAGCGGAGGGTATGATATGACGATCGAAGGCTTTACAGAAAAGATGGAATTTGGCACCACCTATTTCTGTGATCCAAGGGAAGATCATGGGGCCATCAATCCAAAGCCAGAAGCATCAAAGTCTATTAATCTCTTCTTCCCTCCTCGCTATAATCGCTTAAAACCAGAGGCATCTAAGGTGAAGAAATGAAGCTGGATGGAAAAGTTGTCCTCATTACAGGGGGTGCGTCGGGGATTGGGCTTGCTGCTGTCAAGCTCTTCCTCGAGCATGGAGCAAAAGTAGCTGTCGCTGACATCAATGAAAGCAGCGGCAACCAACTAATTGAATCATTGCCGCATGAGCACCTTGCATTTTTTAAAACAGATATTACGAAGGAGTCTGACTGTCACCAAACCGTTCAGAGCGTGCTGAGCCGATTCGGTGCCATTGATGTCCTCATTAACAATGCAGGCATCGAAATTGTCTCACCTATTCATGAGATGGCACTGGAGGATTGGCATCGTATTCTTCAGGTCAACCTGACCGGCGTCTTTCTCATGAGTAAGCATACTTTGCCGCATATGCTTGAAAAGAAGAGTGGAAGTATTATCAATACCGGATCTGTCGGAGGTCTTGTGGGCTGGCCTGACATTCCGGCATACAATGCAACAAAAGGCGGTGTCATTCAGCTCACCAAATCAATGGCCATTGACTATGCCGCTCATCAAATCAGGGTGAATTGTATTGCCCCTGGCATCATTGATACACCATTAAACGAGAAGTCCTTTTTAGACAACCACACAGAAAGTCTCGAGATCGTCAAAAAGGAAAAGGCAAAGGTGAACCCTATGCTGCGGCTTGGAAAACCTGAAGAAATTGCTGGCGTGATGCTCTTTCTCGCCTCTGATCTATCCAGCTATATGACTGGAAGTGTCGTCACAGCAGACGGAGGTTACACCGCTAGATAAAAAGGAGTGCTTTCATTGAGTAAAAAAACTGTACTTGTCATTGCTGATCTAGGTGGGTGCCCGCCCCATATGTTTTATGAAAGCGTGGCGGCATCATACCATATCGTTTCTTATATCCCGAGACCCTTTGCGATTACAAAGGGACATGCCGAGCTAATCGAAAAATACTCCATTGCCGTCATCAAAGACCGTGATTATTTTGAGACACACCCTTCTTTTGAACACCCTGATTCTATTTACTGGGCACATGATGATTATCCAAAATCAGAAGAAGAAGTTGTGGAAGACTTCATTCGAGTGGCTTCCTTTTTCAAAGCAGATGCAATCACCACCAATAATGAATTATTCATTGCACCGATGGCAAAGGCCGCTGAACGTCTTGGGCTGCGAGGTGCTGGTGTCAAGGCAGCCGAAATGGCGCGTGATAAAAGCCAAATGAGGGCTGCATTCAACGCCTCTGGCGTCAAAGCGGTGAAAACTCAGCCTGTCACGACTTTATCTGATTTCCAAAAAGCCATTGAGTCTATCGGAACACCGCTCATTTTAAAGCCTACATATTTAGCCAGTTCTATTGGCGTCACCTTGTTTCATGACAAGGCTGGAAGTGATGATCTGTTTTTACAAGTACAATCGTATTTGGAAACCATACCAGTCCCAGACGCTGTCACGTATGAAGCACCGTTTGTCGCTGAAACGTATTTAGAGGGTGCTTACGAAGATTGGTATGAAGATGAAGGATATGCTGATTATGTCAGTGTAGAAGGGCTGGTCGTAGAGGGCGAATATCTCCCTTTTGTCATACATGATAAAACCCCTCAAATCGGTTTTACAGAAACGGCTCATATCACTCCGACGATCTTAGACAATGAAGCAAAACAAATCATCATTGAAGCAGCAAGAAAGGCAAATGAAGGACTCGGTCTTGAACATTGTGCAACCCATACAGAAATCAAACTCATGAAAAATCGAGAAACTGGATTGATCGAATCAGCGGCTCGATTCGCTGGCTGGAATATGATCCCGAATATTAAAAAGGTCTTTGGCGTCGATATGGCCAAGCTATTGATTGATGTATTAGTTGATGGTAAAAAGGCTGTACTGCCAAAACAGCTGCTTTCTGGACATACATTTTATGTAGCGGACTGCCACCTGTACCCTCAGCATTTTAAAGAGAGTGGGCTTATCCCACCTGAAGCCACACATATCACCATTGATCATGTGTCTATTCCAGAGGAGGCATTCGTTGGAGATACTGCGATTGTCAGTCAATCATTCCCTGCCAAAGGGGCTATTGTGGATCTTGCTTTATTTGAAGCTTTTAATGGAATCGTATCTCTTGAATTAAAAGGATCATCCTCACAAGACGTTGCCGCGTCCATCCGCAACATTCAGAAACAGGCAACGATTCAGTTAATGGATGAATTAGTGAAGGGATAGAAAGAGAGGCTGCTGTGGTGAAAATGTTAGCATCTAAAATGATTGAACGGCTGCCTGAACAGAAATTCGGCACCGTCTTTGAAAAAATTGCTCAAAAGACAAAAAACGGAGCAACCATCATGAATCTAGGTCAGGGAAACCCTGATCTACCAACTCCTCCCCATATCGTGAGTGCCCTAAAGGAGTCAGCGGGTGTTTTGCCATTTCAACAATATGCCCCTTTTAGAGGCTTTGACTTTTTCAAACAAGCCATTGCAGATTTTTACAGATCGGAATTCGGTGCTGAGATTGATCCGCAGAAGGAAATTGCTCTTTTCACTGGCGGAAAAACGGGACTGTATGTCATGAGTCAGTGTCTGCTTGATCCAGGAGATATCGCACTCGTTCCCGATCCAGGATACCCTGAATATCATTCAGGCATTTTGATGGCGGACGCCCAGCCATACAGTATCAAACTTGAAGAGAAAAATGGCTATTTACCAGATCTCTCCTCTATTGATCGTGACGTAGTCAAAAAAGCAAAAGTACTGTTCTTGAATTATCCGAATAACCCCACGGGTGCTGTCGCAAATGAGGCATTCTTTGAAGAGGCTGCTACCTTTGCCGCCGCTCACGAGCTGTATGTTATTCATGATTTCGCCTATGGGTCATTTCATTACGAACAAACACCTGTGAGCTTCATGAATACTCCTCTCGGGAAAAGTGTAGGCGTCGAATTATATTCTCTATCAAAGACTTTTAATATGGCAGGATGGAGAGTCGCTTTTGCTGTTGGAAATGAGGAGATCATTCATGCCATCAATACCTTCCAAGACCACGTGTTTGTCAGTATGTATGGCGGATTTCAACATGCAGCGACTGCTGCCTTGCAAAGTGATGACTGTCATATTCAATCATTAAGAGCGATATACCTTGAACGAATCAATTTCTTCATCCGGCAAGCGGCGAGAAAGCTTGGCTGGACAATCAAACGTCCACCCGGCGCCTTTTATTTATGGGCTCCGATTCCTGATGACTTTGAACATTCTCATGCCTTTGCTGACTATTTACTCGAACATGCCGATGTTGTCGTCACGCCTGGAGGAGTATTTGGAGCCAATGGGAGCCGTCATGTACGCATTTCAATGGTTGCCCCGATTGAAGAGCTTGCTCTCTTTATCGACCGTCTGTCCATCCTCCCCATTCGATTTCATCAAAAAACCCGCCTATAGCGGGTTTTTTTCAGTTTATATACTTTTCATCGTTCCACCGTCTACGGAGATTTGTTGGCCTGTGATATAAGAAGCTTCCTCTGATGCCATAAAAGCTGCCAATGACGCCATCTCACTCGCTGAGCCTACTCTTTGCATTGGGATACCTGATGCGACAGCTTGTACAGCCTGCTCTCGTGACACTCCCTGCTTCGTCATCATATTGCCGATAAATTGTTCATACCGATCGGTTGCAATAAAACCAGGATTTAAACAATTCACCGTAATACTAGACGACGCAAGCTGTGTGGCTGCATTTTTACTGGCATTAATAATCGCTGCATTCATCATACTATTCGTAAACATTTGTTCACCAGGTTCCTTCCACAGGTTCCCGACAATTTGAATGATCCGTCCATATTCATGTCTTTTCATCAATGCTACTGCACGCTTCATTGTATCTACGTAGGCGATGGCTTTTTGGGAGAAAGCAGCCAGCATCTGGTCAGGTTCACATGAATCAAATGTATCTGGTTTTCCTCCTGGAATGTTATTGATCAGCACATCGAGTCTGCCAAACTCCTTTTCTATTTCTTCAAAGGCTTCCGACCTCACCGCTTCAACCGACATATCTCCACAGAATAGAGACAGCGGTTCCTTTGTTTCTATCATATCTTGAATATGCTGTTTCGTCTGTTCAAGTGAGGCCATATTTCTAGAGTTGATGATCACCTTCATATCGCTCTGGGCGGCAAGTTTTATTGCGATTGCCTTTCCAATGCCTGTACTTGCCCCTGTTACAAATGCAATTCTTTTAGACAAACTCATCCACATCCCTTTTCATCAATATACATAAAATGACACATACAGAATGTATTTCAACAAAAAAAGACCTTTCTCCTGCGAAAGGCCTCTCTTCTCTATTTAAATGTCGTTTCCCAATTAAATCCGATCGCCTCATCATTCCACGCAATTCTCTTCTCATCTGGGTTTTTTGGGTCGTACGATTCTGTTGTAAAATACACAATCTGCAGCGGCGTCTCCCCTAATACGCGGTAGCCATGGGCAACTCCCTTTGGGATGAGGAGCAGCATCGGATTATCTTCTCCCATATAATACACATCGGTTTGACCCTTTGTCGGGGAATCTTCTCTCAAATCGTATAAAACGACCTGTGCATGACCTGCTGGGAAAAACCAAACATCGTCTTGCTTTTCATGATAATGAAAGGCTTTGATCACTCCTGGGAAACTTTTCGACCACGACGCCTGCCCAAATCGTTTCAGCATCGGTTCGTCATCTCGAATAAGCTCTGCGAAAAAGCCGCGATCATCACAATGTTTCATGAGTTTTTTCGTTTGTACACCATCAATCATGCTGCTCGAATCTCCCTTCTTTCTGCAAGTATTCGTGAAGTGCATCCTTCCAATGTCTTGGCTTCCAACCTGTCGCTTCAATCGCTTGCAGGTCTAAAACAGAGTAGGCGGGCCGAGGTGTTTGGAAACCATACTCTTCAGTGGAAATGGGCTCAATTGTCGTAGACAGACCGCTTGTTGCCACAATTTCTGTCGCAAAGTCAAACCATGAACAGCTTGCTCGGTTACTGACATGATAAATACCTGCTTTCTGGTCAAACAAGTGAATCAAAGCTTCTGCGGCATCCTTTGTATAAGTAGGAGACCCTAACTGATCATTGACGATGCGCAAATGATCCTTCGTTTCAGCCAGCCGAAGAATGGTATTCACAAAGTTATGTCCCTCATGTCCATAAAGCCACGATGTCCGAATGATCTTCACTTCATCTGACACAAGATGAATCAATTCTTCTCCAAGTTTTTTACTTTTCCCATAAATGGTTTGCGGATCTGCTTGTGCATCAACTTGGTAAGGGGTATCCGCTTGCCCATCAAACACATAATCTGTGCTGACATGTAATACATCAGCCCCTACGTTCTTAGCCTCAAGCGCTGTATAGTAGGCGCCAATCCCATTCACAAGATAGGCTTTTTCCGTTTCTGTTTCGCATTGATCCACAGACGTATAAGCAGCCGCACTGACAACAATATCCGGACGGAAATGTCTCATTGCATGTCTGACTGCCTGTTGATCTGTGATATTCAGCATACTCCTTGTTAAAGCAATGACTGTGATGTCTTTTTCTTTCAGCTGTTTCGTCAATTCTTTCCCTAATTGGCCGCCTGCACCGGTGATTAAAACTTTCATCGGTCACCCTTCTTCACTTTGATCATATTTTGCACGATACCAATCGATCGTTTTTTCGATACCTTTTTCGAATGAAGTTGCCTGCACCCAGCCAAGCTCTTCTTTTAGCTTACTGGCATCAATGGCATACCGCCTGTCATGCCCTTTCCGGTCTTGAATAAACGCGATTTGGTCATGAGAGATGCCTAGATGTGTGAGAATGGTTTTGGTTAAATCAAGATTTGTTTTCTCGTTGCCGCCGCCAATATTGTACACCTGACCGGCTGTTCCGTTTTCTACTACTTGTTTTACGGCTCTCGCATGATCCTCTACATACAGCCAATCGCGGATCTGCTGGCCGTCTCCGTATATCGGAATCTTTTCACCATTGACCGCTTTTCTAATAATGGTTGGGATTAATTTTTCTTCATGCTGATAAGGTCCGTAGTTGTTGCTGCATCTTGTGATCATGGCGGGTAGTTGGTGGGTGTGGATATAAGATTTCACAAGCAGGTCTGAACTTGCCTTGCTTGCTGAATAAGGATTATTCGGTGAGAGTGGTGTTTGTTCTGTGAAAGCAGGATCATCCGGCTCCAAATCTCCATATACTTCATCTGTCGAAATATGAATAAGTTTTTTCGCCTTTCCCTTTAAAACAGCTTCAAGCATACGATAGGTACCAAGGACATTTGTTTGGATAAAGGGTTCTGCTGACTCAATACTGCGATCGACATGTGATTCTGCTGCGAAATGAATGATGGCATCATAGGCTTCATCAAATACTTGATCCAGTTCGTCTTGCAGCGTAATATCTCCCTGAACAAAACGGAAATGAGGCAGCTTTGATAAATATTCCATCTCCTCTGGATGACTGGCATATGTTAATTTATCAAATACGGTAAGCCGGACATCGGACTCTTGAAGCAGCAGCTTCACAAAATTCAGTCCAATAAACCCTGCTCCACCTGTAATTAAATAAGACTTCGTCATTCGTATCCCTCTTTTTCCTTCATCGTTTCAAACATTTTTGTAGATGCTTCGTGGAGAGATTCATGTGTTCCTGCATCAATCCACCACCCTTTTAACATATCATAGGTCAGCTGGCTATTTGAGATGTAGAGATTATTCACATCAGTAATCTCTAGTTCACCTCGATCTGACGGCGAGATTTCCTCGATATATTGAAAGACGTCTTGATCATAAAAATAGATGCCCGTGACGCAGTAAGATGACCTCGGGTGCTCTGGCTTTTCTTCTATTGATAAAATTCGGTGATGAGCAGTATCAATTTCTGCAATGCCAAACCGTTTTGGATCTGCCACCTCTTTCAATAAAACCTTGGCTCCGCTTTCTTGCTGCCGAAAGGCGTCGACAAAAGGGCGTAATGAATCTTCAAAAACATTATCACCAAGCATCAGCACAAATTTTTCCCCTTGAGCAAAGGGCTTTGCATAGGATAAACCATCGGAAATACCAGACGCTTCTGGCTGTACTTGATACACAATGTTCATCCCAAGTTCACGATCATCTTCCAGTAACTTTTGAAACAACGGAATTTGTTCTTCCTGTGAAATCAGCATCACATCTACAATTCCTGCTTCTTTCAGTTTGAATAATGACCAATAAATCATCGGGTATGGACCAACCGGCAGCAAGTGTTTGTTGAAAATCTTCGTTAATGGTGCCAGCCGTGATCCTTTTCCTCCTGCTAAAATAACTCCCTTCACATCTACACATCCTTATGTTCTTTTTGGTGTGAATTCATGAGGTGTATAAGAATGTTTTTCACTCGTTCGATTCCTTTTCCATCAATGAGTGAACGTCCATTAAGATGAATGCTTCTGCGGAGAAAATAGCTGTCAGACAGTTTTTGAACAGCTTGCAACAGGTCTTTTTCTTCCACAAGGTCACCTAATCCAAGGTGAAAACAAGCGCCCTTTTGCGCAAACATGCTCGCTGTCACTGCTTGGTGGTCTACTTGCGATAGGACAATGCTGGGCACCCCGATACAAATTACCTCATATAACGTCATACCGCCTGCTACGATAGCCACATCAGCTTCTGATAAAAGAACCGGTAGTTGATCTGTATGTTGAATGAATTGGATATGTTCCGCCTCTACTTGCTCTTTGATGTGAGAGGCTTTTCCTGCGACCGCTAAAATGTCTAGGTGATTTGTTTGAAGAAGCGCCGATACAGCCTTTGATAACAGGCCGCACGGATCACTTCCGCCAAGGCTGATGACCACCTTTTTACATTCTTTCCGAACCTCATATGTGTCTTTGAATCGATTAATCTCGTGATCTAACAATAAATAGGGCGTTCCATGATAATAAGCCGTGCCATTAACCTGCTCGTGCTTCCCGTCCAGACCGCCATAAATGCCGTTTATGACCGTGTCTGCAAGCTGACAGGCTTCCTCTCTTTTTTCCTCAAATAAGACCAGCCTCGCACTATCGCAGGAATCTTTGATCGTTTGAAGAAACTGAAGATCACAATCAAGGACATCTATGACTAAAAGGTCAGGCTTTAGCTTTTTGATGTCTTGTTGGATTTGTAGAAGCGCATTCGACTCATGCACCCTCTGAACGTGCCACTCTGGGTGCGAAAGCATTTCTACACAAATCTGATCATTTGTATAGAAATATAAGTCGTTCCCTTCCTGAAGCAGTTCTTTTGCCAAACGTTTCATTCTGGCGACATGACCCATTCCTCTTAAAAAACCCCCATAAACAACAATCATGATTTTTTTGTTCATTCAGCATCCTTCTGTCTCACAGATTGATTCAAACGAACAATGTCTGGATGTTGTTCACAGATGGAAATGAGCTCAGCTGTCGGCACAGCAATAGAACCACCAGCTTTCTCTAATAAACGGGTAGCAAACACATAATCTTCTTCTGTATCAATCGTGAATCGATAAGCAGAATATGCAAGTTCTTTGGGCGGTGTGAATAATTGAAGGTGAAATTGCTCGGGATGCTTTCTGATATACAGCGTGACATGCTCACGTTCTGAATAAGTGAGGGGAAATTTGTCGATTTCACATAAAATAGATGCCTCAATCATTTCCCCGGAAATACCGAGTGGTGTTCCGTTCGTATATGTGTAATCAGCCTTTTCCTGTCTATGTTTTTCAAGCATTTTCGACAAAAGCGAAGGATCTATAAATGGATTGTCTCCCGTTAAACGTACAACCGTTTTAGGTTCAAATTGGCGGACAATCTGCGCAAACCGCTCAAGCACATCTGCCTCACTGCCTCGAAACACCTTATAACCCTTTGACATACAGTATTGAGCCAAATAGTCATCCTCTGGCTCGACCGTTGTGGCAATCATAAGGTTTTGCATTTTGTGATGGTAATCATCTGATTGCTTCACCCGCTCCACAATCAAATCAATCAGCGCCATGCCGCCGATCGGTTTCATCACTTTTTTGGGCAGTCTTGTTGACCCCATCCTAGCCTGAATGACAAAAAGTACATCATGCATCATCTCGAGACTCCTGCATGAGTACGTCTTTCCACGAAACGCCTGTATGGGCTGGGATGTCTCTCACAGCCTTTGTGCCAAGTAAAATCGGCATATATCGCGGATGCAACCCCTGATTTTTTTGTCCAGGGCGCAGCACAGCTACATTTTCTGACGTGAGGGTCTCTCCCTTTGCAATGCCTTTTGTCGTAAAAATTCCTCGATACGCAAATTCTCGAATCTGCCCTTCAATGGCTGTTGTCGTTTTATAAGAACTGCCAAGAAGCTCCTCTGGTAATGAATGAACGTCTATTTCCGCTTGATTCCGCTGCTTTTCTGCTGCTCGAATGTGCTGAACCATTTCCTTTAATTCTTCAGGACTAAGAGCAAATGAATGATCCGCTCCGGGTAATGTTTTATCTATTGTAAAATGTTTTTCAATCATTGCTGCACCGAGCTTCACAGCGGCTACTGGCGCTTCCGTCGGGTGTTCACTATGATCTGAAAAGCCAATGACTGCTTCAGGGAAAGCGGACCTTAAGGTTTGAATTACCCGCAGGTTCGTATATGCTCTAGGAGCTGGATACTTTGCCACACAATGCATGATGGCGACTTGCTTATTTTGCTGGCTCGTAATCGTTTCGTATGCTTCATGAACATCAGCAATGGTGGCCCCAGCTGTTGAAAAAATGATCGGCTTGTGAAAAGAAGCCGTATGACGCAAAAGAGGCAAATGGTTGATTTCATAGGATGCCAGTTTAAAAGCAGGCGGATTCGTTTGATTCAATAAATCAGCCGATTCTTCATCACACACGGTGCTTAAAAACATCAGTCCTTTTTCCTTACAACGTCTCAATAAGACAGGTAGCCATTCAGGCGGCAGCTCCATTTGTTCCACTAAAGAAAAAATAGACACTTCTTCTCCTTTGGCCGTTTCGTATAACCCCGGTTCCTTTTGATACATCCGATCCGCTTGAAACATTTGAAACTTCACCGCATCAGCCCCTGCTTCTTTTGCCACATCAATTAAAGCAAGTGCCTGATCCAGCTTTCCATCATGGTTAATGCCTGCCTCTGCAATGATAAAGACAGGCGCATCATCTCCCACTTTGCGATCTCCGATATAGAAATGCGCCATCTTACCTCTCTCCTTTTTTCGGCCACACATGGTAATACAAAAAGGCATTTGTTGTTCTAAACCCCATCTTTTCGTACAGCTGGATGGCTGTCGTATTATGAAGCTGTGTCCCCGCAGAAATGAAGTGATGCCCTCTGTGATGAGACACTTTCATCATCTCAATAAACAGCTTTTTTCCGATCCCTTTCCCTTGAACATCCGGTCTGATCGCAAAAAGCTCAAGCCCCATCTCATGCCCCTTTGTCATACCTTGAATCAAGCCAACCACTTCATCATTTACCTTGGCAACGAGGTTGATATCTGCGCGTCCGAGTAGGTTGTTTCTCATCCACTCCTGATAAAAATGCTGAACAACACGCTGGTCTAAATATGGATCAAGGGCATAACGGCTTTTCACAAAAGCCCGATCACCTAGTAAGACCGCCTCATCGTAATCCTTTTCATCTGGCACACCCATCACCACATCTTGATCTGATGATGGCATCTCCATGAGGGCAGGCGGTGCCTCAAGCCTAGTGAGACCACCGACATAATACACATGGGATAGTTTTTGAACAATGCGGTTTCTTTCAAGATCAGCCGCCTCAAGACGTAAAAAGAAAAAATCACATTTTTCTGTTCTCATCCAATTGATGAATCTCTCCATCAATTCTTTAAAGAGCAGCGCTGATTCAGCTTCCACAAACTTCACATGAAAAATATGCTTGTCAAAAATGCCGCTTTCCCATTTGGACCATTCGTATAGCAGCACTGCTTTGAGCTTAGCGCCACTGACAAGAGCAAACTGCTTGAATCCTGCCATGCGTTCCGCTTCATGCCCATATGTTTTCAGCCAAGCTGCCAGCACCTGATCGTCTATTGCATGAACGACTTTCATGAAGAGGCCTTCTTGTCTTTTAAAATTGACACGACTGCGGTGATGACATCCTGCACATCTTCATCTGTCATACTTGGATAGAGTGGGAGCGAAAGCGTTCGTTTGTAATAAGTGAGTGCCTCAGGGAAATCCTCTGGTGAATGGTTGTAGGTCTCTTGATAATATGGATGCAAGTGAACGGGAATAAAATGAACACTCGTGCCGATTTTATATTCCTTTTGCAGCTGATCAATCATGTCATCGCGTGTGATCATTGCTTCTTTTGGATCAACTTGCAGCACATATAAATGCCACGCATGTCTTCCCTCATCATGTACAGGCGGCAAGATGAGACCAGCTTCATGTTGAAATGCCTGATTGTATGTCTTCGCAATCTGTTCTCTACGTGTCTGCATCTCCTTCAACCGGCTTAGCTGAACGAGCCCTAACGATGCTTGCACGTCAAACATGTTCATTTTATAGCCCGGTTCCTCGACCTCGTAATACCATGTTCCCTTTTCTCCATAACGATTCCACGCTCCCTTACTCATCCCGTGAAGCGCCAGCCTTCTGATTCTAGCCGCAAGTGCATCATCATTTGTCGTCAGCATGCCACCTTCACCAGTCGCTATGTTTTTCGTTGCATAGAAGCTAAAAGCGGTCGCATCACCAATTGATCCAATCGGTTGATCATGATAGGTCGTATAGAGGGCATGAGCGGCATCCTCCAGCACGAACAAATCATACTTTTTGGCAATCGTTAAAATTTGGTCCATATCACACGATTGACCAGCAAAATGTACAGGGACAACCGCTTTCGTATGTGGTGTAATGGCCGCTTCTAATTTTTTCGCATCTAGATTGAGTGTCGCCGGATCAATATCCACGAAAATAGGGGCTGCCCCCGTATGGATGATCGTATTGGCTGTTGCGCAGAACGTCAGAGGCGTTGTGATGACCTCATCACCAGCTCCAATGCCTCTCGCCTTTAACGCTAAAAATAGAGCAGCTGTACATGAATTAACTGCTATTGCGTGCTTCGCTCCAGTCAGCTGCCTAAACTCTTCTTCAAACTGTCTAACTTTTGGTCCGGTGGACAACCAGCCGGACTTTAATGTTCCAATGACTTCATCAATTTCTTCCTGTTCAATAAAAGGCAGTGCATAAGGAAGAAATTGTGCTCTCTTTTGTCCCATATCGCTTGCACACCCCTATCTTCATCTCTGAAAATCCACGCCTGTTTTTGTTTTGAGCAGAGAAAGCAGAACATCGGTCGATTGTGCATGCGGATAATGCTCTTGAATGAAACGAGCTCCTTGCTGTTTCGCCAGCTTCATTTCTTGTTCATCCGATAAAATACGGATCGCTTTCTCGGCCAACTCAATAGGGTTTTCCATGTGGCAGCTGCCAAGCGACTCGTAATAAGGGTATCTTCTGCCTTCTGTCATTTTTCCAATCAGTACACTCTTTTTAAAGAGCATTGCTTCCAGACCAACTGTTGATGTGAGCGTAATGACCATATCCATATACGGCAGGAGGTCATACAAGTCGATCTCTTTTTTAATTAATCTCACATGGTTCCCCGCACGTTCAATCGCTGTGTAGTCATTTAATCGATTTCGAGCGATTTCCCACGGATGCGGCTTCATAATCAGCTGAATGTCTTTCCGTTTTGCAATCGTTTTAAGCACATCACCGTAAAAGGCTTCTGAAAACGGCTGTGTTGCCACGAGCACAGTCTTTTTGGCAGGATTGAAGTTCAATTTACGAAAGACCATTTCCTGTTGAAGCGGTGTTCGCTCCTGCACCAAATCAAATCTCGGGTGACCTGTGATCTCCACCTGCTCAGGCTGACAGCCTTTGTCTACATACCAGTCCTTTTCATATTTTCCAAACACCCCGTGGCAGGTGGTGAAAATCGGCAAAAAGGCTTCGTCTCCCATGAGCGCACCGTGCTGAAGACAAATACTTGTGAGATGGCGCTTCACGGTTTGCAAGGCGAGCACACGGCTGTAGGCGTCCTCCGTCGTACCAACAACGACAGCTGTGATCGGCTGCATCTCAAATAGCGTTTCTATTTGGTCAATCACATCAATAAATTGCACAAGGTCCTTCCGAAGCTTTTCTCTAAAAAAGACATTGCCAAAGACAGGATGGTGGGCGTAAGGTTTCAATAGAGCATTTGCTTTTTCAATATATTCAACATGGGCTTCTTTATTAACCTCTCCGGCTAATTCCGGCTTGCTGATCACTGGTAATCCGAAATAATCAGCCTTCTTCCAGCGTGCGAGCACCACTGTTTGGTTCGGATGGAACCGCATGTAATTTTGTTCAGTAAAACGCAGGTGTTCAAAGTGAAGCAGCACCTTTCCATGACTCGGACGATAAGGGATACGCTTGATCTGCTGTTTATGCTGATCAAAAAATGGCTGAATGTCTTGTGGCTTTGGACAAGTTGTTGTCAGCTCTTCACCAAACGCCTTATCTTCCATACGTTCCCTCACTTCAGGGCTGATGTATTGATAAAAATTACTGATTAATCCAAGGGGTATGTGGCGATAGGATAAGTCTTTCATCAGATTCACATACTCAAAGTACACCTGCCAATAATGATGAATATAATGCGACACTTAAGGTCACCTCCCATGTCTTTGTTTTAATATATGACGGAGCTCCCTGCAGGTAGACTGCGGAGGAAGTGCTTGAATAAAATCGCTTTTCTCATCTTCTGCCAACTGATAATGAATAGACTGTTCTGTGATGTAGTTTGTATCCAATACCTCATCAAAAGGGTAGAACGGATAAAAGTGATTTAATCTAAAAAAGAACCGCGCATCCCCTATTCGATAAAAATGCGGACTCTCGTCCCAGTAGGATCCAAACTCAGCTCGAATCTTTGTTAAAATGGATGCACGATGTACAACTGAACAGTGATCAATAGCACAAGGTGCATTCCACTGCACCGTTTGCGCAGGTCGAATCGTTTCCTTTACTGGCTCTTTTTCGCTATTTAAATAGATAACTTTTGAACTAGAATAGACAATATGTTCATTCGGACGAGCATCTAAATAATTCGTGAGCTTCTCTAAACGGTCTGGTGCATAGACATTGTCATCTGTGGCATAGGAAATATACTCGCCCTTTGCCTGTTCTAATGCTTGATTAATGAGGACGGCATAGCGTGTTTTCGCCGTTCTTTCCTCCAGCGTTTTCACCCCGCTTTGGATAAAATGGATGCGTGGATCTTTACGGAAAGGCTCAATAGCAGCAAGGGTTTGTTCGTTTGATCCATCATCCATGATAAAAAGTTCAAAGTCTGACAAGGTCTGCTGCAGCACCGCTTCAATTGATCTTCCAACGTAGGCCGCTTTGTTGTAGCTCGTCATAATGACCGTTACTTTCGTCAATGTTTTCACCTCGGTCTCTTTTAAACTATGGTTATCATATGTGTCTCCTCTTAAAGAGACTGTAGAGTGACCTATTTTTTATAAAATTGGATTTTTTTCATGATCTATCTTTGAAAAACGTAAAAATTTTGGTAATATAAGTAATCATTTATGTGTATTAAAGGAGTAAAGAACATTGGAGTATATGAAGAGTGATCTCTCCCAAGAAGAGGAAGCAAAAGGTTTTTTTCGATTCTTTAAAATTTTTGTCGCGACAAAAACGATTATTCGCTCATATGAACATACCTCTATTCCCATGTGGCTGATGATACTCCTTGCAAGTATCGCTGGTACTAGCTGGATGTACGAAGGGTATTTTAGTGAGTATATGGGCAATCATATTCCATATCCTTTTATTCTGTTACACGGAGCAGGTTTTGGTATTTTAGTAGGCAATTTCCTTCTATTTTTCGGTTCATTCATTTTACAGTGGTTAGGGCGACTGTTTTTTGGCAGTAAAGCGCCGTATCGAGATGTGCTCAAAGCTTGCACACTGACGGTCATTTTTCCTTCCACCTTATTTGCTCTTACTTGGATTTTTACTGTGGGGTTGCTTGGTCCGTATACATTTGTGAAAATCTCACCCTATTTAGACCAGCACTATGAATTATGGTATTATCTCAGTGTTTTACCACTGGTTGATGCGTATACCAAGACATGGATATTTGGGATGGCTGTTTTAGGCCTTGTCGCTGTGATGAAGCTGAGAATATGGCAGGCCTTTATCATTGCCATCACACCGATCGCCTTATTTTTTCTCATCATGACCCTTCTCTATGACGTCCAGCGGGCTATGAATTGGTTGATGTAAACAGGCATTCCTTAGATTGTTGGAAACCTTTGCAGTCTAGGCAGTACGAATATGGGGTTTGTCTTCTTTTCAGCGTGATAGAAAACCTTTGCAGTCTAGGAAGGACGAGCATCGGCGCGGAGCGAATTTGACATTCGTGAGCACCTAAGCGCAGGACTGACACCGAATGCGAGGGTTTGTCTACACGCTGAGGAACTGCACAAAGCAGTTCCTTTTTTTCGTTCAATGTACATATTCTCTCTTCCTGTCTCATAGTGTGAAAGAGAAAAAGAATGCTATGGAAACAACAGGCGCTTTTCTGCCTTCTGTTTAGAACACCATGAGGAAAGAGGAGGAACGTTATGAAATTGAAAAATCAATTTGGGCAAGGTTCGGGTTTCGAAGGTCAAGATTTTCGCCAGCAACAATATGGAGCAAATCCGTATCCTGCGCAGCAGATGGGTTATTCAGTCCCTCCCCAAACGCAGGGTCAAATGCAAGGTCAAATGCAGCAGGGGTATTCGCCAATGCCGTCTACTGGTACTTCACAAGGAGGCCAAGGTGGGCAAAGTGGCGGGCAGCCCTATCAAATTCCTTCGGGACCGATTTATCAGCAGAACGTCACCGGTCAGCTGCCGCTTGAGCAGTCCTATATTGAAAATATTTTACGATTAAACCGCGGCAAAGTAGCCACGATCTATATGACGTTTGAGGCAAGTAAAGAATGGAACTCTAAGATTTTTAGAGGGGTCATTGAGGCCGCAGGACGTGATCACATTATCATTAGTGATAACAAAACTGGGACACGATACTTATTGTTAACAATCTACCTTGATTACATTACGTTTGATGGGGAAATTCAATATGACTATCCATACTCGATGTCTACGTATTCTCCGAGATAACCTCAAGGTCCTATCAGCAGCAAGGTGCAGACGCCCTTGCTTTTTTCTTTTGTCTAGGTTTTTGACACACCTTCGGGGGAAGGCTCATAAGATGCCTAGTAGTTTTTATTAAACGCCTAGAGGTGACATCAATGACTGTTGAGCTGGATTATACATCGCCGAATGTCAAATATTCATTTGACCTGAACCAAAGCCCCCTTGTGAAATATGACCAACACAACCTGATTAATGTTTTAGGAAAAAAACAATTAAATTCGCTCGATCAAGTATCTCTGCTGGATATATATTTGAGTAAAAGCAAAGTAGTAGAGCCTCATTATCATCAAAATGCTGCCGAGCTTGTTTATTGTATCGCCGGCTCTGCTGCTGTATCCATGTTGAACCCTTTTACAAAAAAGCTGTCCACCTACACCATTACCCCTGGGCAGGTAGCCAATGTGCCACAAGGCTGGTGGCATTACGAAGTCGCCTTGCAGGACAAAACCCATTTGTTAGCCATTTTTAACGCATCGACGCCAGAAGTCATCTTAGGTTCAGACCTTCTAACCCTCACGCCTTCTCACATCATGGCACATACTTATTGCATGAACGAAACGCAGTGGAAGCAGGCGAC
Organism: Bacillus sp. JUb11; assembly: GCF_024807925.1. NCBI lineage: Bacteria > Bacillati > Bacillota > Bacilli > Caryophanales > Bacillaceae > Bacillus > Bacillus sp. JUb11. The sequence goes on from NZ_JANUEZ010000003.1 coordinate 151,918, forward strand.
GCAGCCTGTGAAACCTGGTGTGTTTATCGGACCTTTCTGCCACCGGGAGGAAGAGACACAAACGCACCCTGTCCCCCCTTCCCACTATGTACCTTATTATCAAGCACCTCCGAACTATTCTCCTTATTGGAGTTAAGAAAAAAACCGATGCCCCTATGAGAGCATCGGTTTTTTATCTTATAAATTTTTTGCTGCTGCAATCACTAGCATGATCCAAGAAGCGATAAATGCCACTCCGCCAATTGGTGTAATGGCACCTAGAATCTTCACCTGAGTCAAGGCAAGCACATAAAGGCTTCCTGAGAAGAAAAGAATGCCTGCCAGCATCACCCAGCCAGCAGTCGGCACTAGGGAAACACCTGACAGTTTATCTGCCAGAAAGGCGACAATAAATAGGCCAATGGCATGGAACATCTGATATTGAACCCCTTTATTCCATATCTCAATATACTTTTCAGGAATTTTCCCTTCCAATCCATGTGCACCGAAGGCTCCAAGACCAACCGCAAGCATGGCGTTAATGGCACCTAATATGAAAAATAGTTTCATTCGTCATTCTCCTTATCTCATCAATTATGTTTATCATAGCGTGGGTCTTATCCAACATTCAACTTTCCTATGATGCTGACACGAGATTGTCGGATTTCTTCTTCTTTCGCAGTAGCACTTGATCGACCACAATCGCAATCAGTGTGCCAAGCACAAGACCATTGCTCAATAAAGAAATCAGCACAGGATGCATGCCTTTCAATGCCCCCTGCGGCACAAACATTGCGCCCACACCCGCTAAAACAGCGATGCCAAGCACAAATCGAATGCGCGGGATGTCTTCTTTTTCATACTGATCGAATTCAGACATAGCAATCCCAATCATAGAAGAGAACACCACAAAGTTCACAGCCAGCCCCACAGGAGAAGGCAATGCAGAGAAAAAGCTCATCAATAATGGAAATAAACTAATGAGGACAATGAGCAGACTGCCAATAAAAAATGGCTTTCTCGATGGAATTTTGGTTGTTTGTATAAAACCCGCTGCCCCTGAAATAGGGACAGGCGCAATCGCACCAATCAGTCCGCTTAGCAAATGACCAAATGCGGCGACAAAACCAGCCGGTCTGGCTCGTTTCCGCTCACGCAGTTCACCAAATGCCTTCACGGAACTTTCCACAATTCGAATACTTGCCAGCATATTCACAATGAGTAAGATCGTAATAAAAAAGGACGTGACAAGCAGTCCACTGTCAAAGACCGGCATGCCAAACGGAAACAGTTTTGGAAACTCAATGATCTGCTCAGGAATGCGAACTGGCTTCGCTAGTCCGAGTAAAGCAAATAACAGCCAGCCGCCTGCAAGTGCGAATAACACAGAAAACTGTCTTAAATAATGCCATTTTGAGCGGCTGATCATGAAGGTGATGACAATAATCAAGATCGATAGACAAAAGACAAGCCCATCTACCTGATTTCCCCGATAGCCGATCCCCATTAGCCCTTTCATGATTGGCTGACTTAACTGCACAACAAGTAGCAGCAAATAAATACCTGTGACAACCGGCGTAAATAAAGACGCAAGCCAATTAATGATTTTAAAGAGACTAAAAATAAAAAAGAACGCAGCACTAAAAATTAACGCCCCTTGTAATGCTTGCAAGGTTTCAGGATATGTGGCAAAAATCGTCCCTGTCATGCCTGCATAAAGGGTATATACCCCCCACCACAGCCCTGCTGGACTTTCATTGATTGGCAACATATGACCGCATAAACACTGCACCATCGCCACAAGTCCAAGTGAAAAGAATGTACTCTGAATCAGTTCCGCCGACTGCACTTGATTTAATTCAAATGCTTGTGCAATCGCAATCGGCACAGCAATAGAAGCTGCGATAAAAAATGCCATCCACTGAATGGCGCCCAAAAATAGTTTCAACCCGATCACCTTCCCTTTGTCGTGACAAGACCATTAAAAATCAAAAATAGAGTCACCGTTGCCATCTTTCTCTTGTTGACCCTCTTCTTTATGCTGAAATTTCTTTGCACCGCTAGTGCCCATCAATTTCTCTAGCATGGCTTGATCCGTAGACACAGCCGGTGCAGATGGTGTCTGTATAGATGGAGGTGGTGAAATGACCGAAGACTGCGGCATTTGCACCTGTGATGATGTGTCGAGAATGACATCACATAGTGAAGAGATGACCGCCGCTTGACGTTTCACCTCTTCATCATTTCCACTTTGTTTTGCTTTTTGAATGGCTTCCTCCATTTTTTGAAGCAGACTTGATATATGAATATTCAAGGGTAGACCCTCCAATCTAAAAAATTCGTTTTCCAACATTATTTTACCAAATGAACAAACCGAATGGGTTCCTTTTTTCAAAGCTGTGTGCTTCTGATCCTCTTATTTGACCCTTACCCAAGATTCACACATAATAAAAAAGAAACAATATCGTCTTTGAAAGGACTGAAAGATGAGCAAACTCACTGAACTCATTCACAAACAAAAAAACGTGCAAACACCAGCGGTTCAAGATCGAATCCGCCTTCTTAACGATTTGAAAAAAGCCATTAAACATCATGAAAAGGACATATTACAAGCCTTGGCCCATGATTTACATAAATCCGAGCAGGAAGCCTATACAACAGAAATTGGCATGGTATATGAAGAGATCAATCATACCGTCAAACATCTTCACAAATGGGCCAAACCATCTCGCGCGAAAACACCTCTGACCCATATCGGATCGAAAAGTATGATCATTAAGGAACCGTACGGAAGTGTTCTGATTATTGCCCCTTGGAACTATCCTTTCCAATTGGCCCTTTCGCCATTAGTTGGAGCCATTTCTGCCGGAAATGCCGTTACTTTAAAACCGTCAGAATTAACGCCGCACGTCTCAAACGTGATTGGCACGATTGTGGAAAGCGTGTTTCAAGAAGATCTTGCAGCGGTCGTTGAAGGCGGTGTGGATGTCAGCACAGAGCTTCTGAAACTGCCTTTTGATTATATTTTCTTTACTGGAAGTGTAGCCGTCGGCAAAGTCGTCATGGAAGCGGCCGCAAAGCATCTCACACCTGTCACACTTGAGCTCGGCGGAAAAAGTCCATGCATTGTCATGCCTGATGCAGACATCAAGCTCGCTGCGAAGCGAATCACCTTTGGTAAATTCACGAATGCTGGTCAAACATGCATTGCACCAGACTATTTACTTGTTCATGAATCGATCAAAGAGAACCTATTGCGTGAAATGACGACCTGTATCCGTGACTTTTACGGGGACCAGCCTGAAACAAATCCGCATTTCGGAAAAAATGTCAGCCAGCGTCATTTTGATCGACTTTCACAATTTCTCTCAAATGGCACGATTGTGACAGGTGGACAGCGTAATGAACAAGAGCTCAAAATCGCACCGACCATTCTAGATCACATTACATGGGAAGATCCTGTGATGCAGGAGGAAATTTTCGGACCTATTTTGCCTGTCATCACATTTGACTCTCTTCAAGAGGCAGCTGACATGATTCAGGCAAGACCGAAGCCGCTCGCTCTTTACTTATTTACAACCAATAAAGAAACAGAAGCCTATATTCTAGACAACCTCTCATTTGGCGGAGGCTGCATCAATGATACGCTGATGCATGTCGCCACTCCATATTTACCATTTGGAGGCGTTGGTGAAAGCGGTATCGGACGATATCATGGAAAAGAAAGCTTTTTCACCTTTACACATGAAAAAAGTGTCCTGCGCCAGACCAATCGCTTTGATTTTTCTTTCCGATATCCAAATGCGAAAAACGGACTCGACATTGTCCGCAAATTTTTAAAATAAACAGGACGAAGGGATTTTCCCTCGTCCTATTTTGATTCGATGTCCTTGATACACCAGTTGATTTCATCGATCCCCATTTGCTTTAAATAGGCGTTTACTTTTGAGAACGGACGGCTGCCAAAAAAGCCGTTTCTTGCAGAAAAAGGACTTGGATGAGGTGACTCAATGATGTAATGCTTGCTTTGATCAATTCGTTCTTTTTTATTTTGCGCATGTCTGCCCCAAAGCACAAAAACGACTGGCTGATCTCGGTCATTCAGGACGTCGATGACGCGGTCTGTCACACGTTCCCAGCCTTTGCCTTTATGCGAGTTCGCTTCTCCTTTTCTTACAGTGAGCACGGTGTTTAACAGCAAGACACCCTGCTCTGCCCAACTGACAAGCGAGCCATGGTTAGGGACCGGACAGCCCAGGTCATCCTTTAGCTCCTGAAAAATATTTCTCAAAGATGGCGGATGTTTGACACCAGGCTGAACAGAAAAGCTTAATCCGTGTGCCTGTCCTGGACCATGATAAGGGTCTTGTCCCAAAATCACGACCTTCACATCTTCATACGACGTCAAATGGAGGGCACGATAAATGTCATCTGGCTTTGGAAACACGATCTGCGTACGATATTCTTCCTTTACCCACTCACGTAATTCCTGATAATATGGCTGTTCAAATTCACTTTTCATCACAGCCCACCAGCTATCATTTAAAAATGGCTTCATTGCGGTTGTCCTCCTTCTGTCTGCTGTGCCAATCTTGAGATCATCGGTTTTCCATCCCATACAATCTCACTCTCTGATTCTCGTTTTTTCATCGCTGGTTCTTCTAATAGGACAGCAAAGTTTGCTGTCGGCAAATCACCCAACCCATGCTTTTCACTCAGGTCATCTAAGTAGGTCTTCCTTGTTTCACCAAGATCACTCGACTGATTGCCCCCACCATCAAAGAACGCATAGATCACACTGGCAGTCGGCACTCGTTTGGCTCGTGCATGCTGCGTAACACGCAGGAAAAAGTCCCAGTCCCAGTAGTGATGCATCGCTGGATCAAAATAGCCGATCTCATCATGTATGCGGCGTTTGTACATACTACCAGAAGGAACATATGTAGAAAAAACACGCATGTCCTCAATGTCCGCTGTATAAGCAAACAAACGTCTTGATACTGGAATTCGAGTCGCACCTCGTTCTTCAAACGAAACAATTTCCGCATCCGAAAAGACAAAATCAGCGTCTTCTAGCGCCTTGCTCATACGTTCAATATGACAAGGCGTAAAATAATCATCGTCATCACTCAGCATAATGACGTCACCTGTCAGCTCCCGCACCCCAACATTTCTTGCGTTCACATGCTGGACATTCTCATCTAAATGAATCAAGCGGATTGGCAGCTCTGGATAGAGTTCCTGAATCACGTCCACTCGCTCTCCTGCATCATTTACGACCACAATTTCAAAAGGCTGTACGCTTTGTCTCGAGATGGATTCAAGCAGTTCACACAATGCGCTCAACCGGTTATGTGTCACAATTAATAAAGAAATCTTCATATCGGCCTAACTCCTTTAATAGATTCGTCTTTTTCATTAAAACATAAATCGGCTTTCTTCTCATGATATAAAAGACGGTTTGATTGATCGAGAAAATGGGAATTTTTGATGAAAAGGAGTGATGATGATGGAATTTTTCACAGTTGAGAATAGTAAAGAAGCCAAACAGACGATCGAACAGATACATTCAGCAAAGGACGATGTGTTTGTTTTTGCGTATGACCCCGAACGCTCTGATACCGTTACTGAGTATACGGAAGCAAAGAGCATGACAACTGTCGATCAAGGGATTTTAGATCAGATCGCCAATGTCATTCGCACCAGGGATGATGAGCTGATGGCCAAGATGATGTCGACCGGCGCCGATCAAGAATTAGCCTTAACGCTTTTAGAGGAGCTGAAAAAAGGGAAATTGGTGATTTGTAAAAGATAAAGAATGAGGCGTTCCATGAAGAGTGGAAGAAGAGTGGAACGCTTTTTTATGCCGTTTCATTGTGATAAATGGAAAAGCTGATTATAATAAGGGATAGAACAGTAACTGTTACACATCACATTGGAGGTTCAGCAACTATGTCTATGAATAAAGCACTCACCATCGCAGGTTCGGATTCAAGCGGCGGTGCAGGTATCCAAGCAGATTTAAAAACGTTTCAAGAAAAAAACGTCTACGGGATGACAGCTTTAACCGTTGTCGTTGCAATGGATCCTCATAACAACTGGGATCATCAAGTGTTTCCAATCGATACATCAACCATCCGCGCGCAGCTCTCGACGATCGTGGAAGGCATCGGTGTAGATGCGTTAAAAACAGGTATGCTGCCAACAGTTGACGTCATTGAACTCGCAGCTGAAACGATCAAAACATATGAGCTGAAAAATGTCGTCATTGATCCTGTTATGGTATGTAAAGGTGCGAACGAAGTCCTTTACCCAGAGCACGCTGAAGCATTGCGCGAAAAGCTCACACCACTGGCAACAGTTATCACACCTAACCTTTTCGAAGCAGGTCAATTAAGCGGCATTGGCGAGATCAAAACGATGGAACAAATGGAAGAAGCCGCAAAACGTATCCATGAACTTGGTGCAAAATATGTGGTCATCACTGGCGGCGGCAAGCTAAGCCCAGATAAAGCGATTGACTTGCTTTATGATGGACAAACCTTCGAACGCCTTGAAACAGATAAGATCGACACAGAATACACACACGGCGCAGGCTGCACATTCTCAGCCGCAGTCACAGCTGAACTAGCCAACGGCTCAGACGTGAAAGAAGCCATTTATGCAGCAAAAGAATTCATCACAGCTGCCATTAAAGGCTCTTTCCAACTAAACGAATACATCGGACCAACGAAACATTCCGCACATCGTTTGGACAAATAAAACAATAAAAACCGATCCGCCGCTTGGGTGAATCGGTTTTTTTGTTTATCGTAAGCTGAGTCTCTGTGCAAATAACCAATCTGTTAAGCCTGGCGTCTCATAAGCAGGCGTCCATGATGCATGATCATACCCATACTTGCTTGCATACTCGGTATAAATCGGTCTTCCACCAGCTTTTTGAATAGCTTGAATTGTATTTCTCGCATAACTGATAGGAATAATGGAATCATCCTCTGCATGAAATGCCCATATTGGTTTGTTCGCTAAAATTCCTGCCTTACTTGGATCTGCACCCCCCGCAATAGGAATCATCGCTGCAAACAAACGAGGATATGTGATGTTCAACTGATACGAGCCAAATCCGCCTTGAGATAAACCAGTCGCATAAATCCTTTTCTGATCAATCTTATAAGAAGTTAACACATGCTGAAGCACATCATACGCTTTGTGTAAATCTGGTGAAAATTGAAACACATTTGTCAGGTCGATTTCATTTTGCACGTTTCTTGTTAAAGCAAAACCCCCATCCACAGCATTTCGAGCCTGAGGTGCTAGTACGTATGCAGGATGTTTCTTTTGAACTTCAGGAGAAGCCCATAAAACTGCACCATCATTTGCAAGTAACTGCTTTTGATTATCAGTCCCCCGCTCCCCTCCTCCATGTAAGAACAGGACGAGAGGATAAGCTTTACCTCTCTTATGATTTTTCGGAATGTATAACCGATAAGGCATTCCTTGATATTCAAAAGATAAAAAAGATGAGACAATGTCCTCTCGTGTGACAAAACGATAATTATACGTAGACGTAGCAAGGCGATGCCTATTTTTGTAAACGCTTACTTTTAAAGTCGTATCGGTATCAATTTGAATAGGCTTTGTATATCGCTGACTTTGAGTTGTCGGCTGGCTGCCATCTGTTGTGTAATAAAGAGAAGCTTTTGGCACCTGAGATTGGAGTGCCACCTCTTGTGAGCGATAATATTGACCAGATGGTACGGAGGCAGTAGGTGTAAAAAATGATGTGTGTTGCGTTCGGGCAGATGAAACGGAAGGATGAAGAAAACTCATAGAAAATAGCACAATGATAAAGGTGATCAGACATTTCTTGGTTGCATGGTTCATATCGTTCCTCCTGTATATGCTCAGATGAATTTTTATTTATTTTGTATCATGACAAAAGAAATGTCAACGCTTTCATTTAATTTTTCTGAATGATCTGACTAAAATAAAAAAAGCATACCCGCTCCCAGGTACACTCTTTCACCATACTTTTTTTACCTACTTTTGCTGATCAGATTCTTTCGCCATTTTTCGAATAAAGGCTTCAATGGATTCAACAAATAAGGCATATTCTTTCATTTGTTTATACGTATCTGACAGCTTCTCTTTTAATTCTTCCTGCTCTAGAGAAGGTTCACCGAGAATAGATTGGACTTGAATCAGCAATTCTTTATATTCTTCACGTTTATCTTCAACATGATCTGCCATTGTCTCCAAGCGTTTTCTAGTCGTCGGCTGCTGTTTTGAATTCAAGTAAACAACCCCTTTTTGTCCTACCGCATTTGGATAAACGTCAGCCTCAGCTGTATATATTTTAAAATGATACCACAATTGAACCTGTTATCATATATGTAAAACGTCATCAAACCGCTTTAGGCCAACCTTGTATATACATGATATAGGCTTTAAGATACAGGCTGATCTCACTAGAAAAAAGCAGATCAATGATCTGCTTCTTTTTGCAAATGCCACGTCTTCAATTTAAGCTTCGTTTCATTTCTACCACTGATGGAGATTGATTTATTTCCCGGGGAAGGAAAGTAACGTGCAGTAAATACTTCCCGGCCTCCGTTGACAAAAATCTCAATCGATGATGCATCAATAAAGATATGCAAATCCTGTAATTCATCAATTTCTACTTCACGAACTTCCTTTGTTCGATCTTCAAATCGATCTCGCTCTAACGTTAGTTTGCCTTCATCTTTATCATAAATGATACGAGCAGCAGCACGGATACAGCATTCAAATCCTTTTTGTGTTTCAATTTGATCAATGAATACCTCTGCGCTCGTCAAATCTTCAACAGGAATGGAGTGAACAGATCGTTTAACGTGAAAAACATGCTCCTGCTCATTTGTCCGCATAGATCGAAGTTCACTTACCGGCTGTTGAATAAGACGCCCTTCATCATCTAAACGAAGCTCTCTCGGAATCGTCAAACAATGGATCCATTGATAAGAGACAGTTGGGTGATGCTCTTCCCCTTGATCTGGTACACCCATCCATCCCATTAAAATGCGTCTGCCCGATTCATCTTGGAAAGTCTGCTGTGCATAAAAGTCAAAGCCACGATCCAGCTCCTCAAACGCTCCATGCGTATATTGGTAGGTACGATCATCCAATGTACCAACAAAATAACCAGATTGATATGTATTGTTGTATTTGAATCCATCAGGCTTCAGCCCCTGTGGTGACACGATCAATACATCCTGACCGTCTAATTCAAACAGATCTGGACATTCCCACATGTATCCGAAATGATCTAATCCATTCTTTCCACTGCCTGCAATAATGCCTTGAAACGTCCAATTGTCTAATGTATCAGATGTAAATAAGACAAGATGTCCTTTGAGATCTTCACTTTGTGCTCCAAGGACCATGTACCACTTTCCATTCCGCTTCCACACCTTCGGGTCACGAAAATGTGCAGTGAATCCCGCTGGCAAAGTCGCCACGACACCTTTTTTCTCAAAATGAACCCCATCCTCTGACACAGCTAAACATTGATATGTCTCACGGTTCCCTTGCTCGTCACGGACATTTCCGGTATACATCACGTACATACGACCATCGTCAATGACTGCACTGCCAGAATAACAGCCATTTTGATCAAACCAATCACTTGGCGTGAGGGCAGCCTCTTCATGCTGCCAATTCACTAGATCGGTTGATGTGTAGTGACCCCAGAATTTTGCCCCATGACCTGTTTTAAATGGCTGCCACTGATAAAACACATGGTAGACTCCCTTCCACTGAATCAATCCATTCGGGTCATTTAAAAGACCGACTGGCGGCATTAAATGGAAGTTCTGACGGTACACATCTTTTTTCACCAAATGCTCATAGTTTCGAATACGATCTGTTACCTTTTGACGAAGTGCTGCGTCCGTTGTTGTCATCACTGTGACCACTCCTTGATTATTTTTCGACTTCTTTGATTTTAAAGATGATGGTAAGAATAAATGAAACAGCAACAGCTATTAACATACCAATAACATAATTTACCACATTTTGTAAACCAAATGGAGCTGCAATTGCAATCATCGGAATCCCTGTTAAACCATAAGCGTTGGCGGCTACCTTCGTGAAGACGACAAACGCCCCGCCTAATGCACCTCCGATCATTGCAGCAATAAATGGCTTACGATAACGAAGATTCACACCGAATATGACCGGCTCTGTAATACCTAAGAAAGCAGAAAATGCTGCTGGTAATGCAATTTCTTTCGTTTTTGCACGCTTTGCTAAGAAAAAGACCGCTAGCCCTGCTCCGCCTTGAGCGACGTTAGACATGGCCCAGATCGGCAGCAAATAATTCCGTCCAATATCATTTAGAAGTCCTGCCTCAATCGCATGGAAGCTGTGATGAACACCTGTCAGTACAATTAAAGAATAAGCGCCTCCAAAAATAAGTCCAGCTAAGAATCCTGCATGGTCATAAACATAAGTGAGTGCATTTGAGATTCCTGTACCGAGCATTCTCCCTAGCGGTCCTACAGCAATAAACGTCACAAATCCAGTCACAATCACCGTCACAAACGGCGTCACAAGTAAATCAATACTGTTCGGCACAACTTTTCTTAAATTCTTTTCAATCACGCACATGATATACACAGTTAATAACACGGGAATGACCGTTCCTTGGTAACCAAGAAGCGCAATATCAAAGTTGAATAGATGCATATATTCTGGTTTTGCGTCTGTCAGTCCCCATGGATTCAGCAAGCTCGGGTGAATCATAATGCCCCCAATGACAGCTCCTAAATATGGATTTCCACCAAACTCTTTGGCTGCACTAACCCCAATTAAAATCGGTAAAATGATAAAGGCAGCACTTGAGAACATATCTAGCATTTGGAAGATGGCAGAGCTTGGATCAGCCCATTTGAAGGCTTTCATCATACCTAATAGACCCATTAATAAACCGCTTGCTACAATCGCTGGAATGATTGGTACAAAAATATTCGATAGCGTCTTGGCAAAACGTGCAAGTGGATTCATTTTTTGCTTCACGGCTTCATCATGACTGGCTGGTTTTTGATTCTCGTCGTCTGCCTCAAGACCCGCCTCACGAGCAAAAGGCTCATATACTTTGTTGACAGAACCTGTTCCAAATATGATCTGGAATTGACCCGAGCTTGAGAAGGCACCCTTCACACCCTCAAGTTCTTCAATGGCATCTTTGTCAATCAACGCCTCATCTTTCATCACCAATCGGAGTCGTGTGGCACAATGTGTTGCGCTAATGACATTTTCTTTGCCACCTAATAATGTTGTTAATTCTTTGGCTGTTTTTTGATAATCCATGTTGTCTCCCCCTTTTTTTAAAACAAAAAAGACCTAAAATTCACTAACGATTAAAGGACATACACGTCCCCTCGTTACGCAAATTTTAGGTCTTGCCTGCCTGACAGTCACAATCCCACGATATTGGTTTTTGATTACGCTTTCATCATAGTATAAGAGCGTGACCTGCGTCAACCTATTTTTTCGAATCAAATGACCCATATACACTAATTAGAGTAGTGTGCATAAAAAAAAGCCTGCGGACAGGCACAACCTTTACACCAATTCGGCATCCTGCAGACGCTGGACATGCAGCGTGATGTAGCCGATCTCCGATTTAGGGAGATGAAGTTCATATTCTTTTTTCAGCAAATCAGCCAGTCCAAGTGCACACCGGTAAGCCGAATCATACTTTGTTTGGATAAAAGTCAGCATGTCATCGTCCATGATTTGAAATGCTTCATTCGATTCCAACCTGCCTAATGCATACCTCAAATGTGTCACAAGCCGCTGATATGAAATACTATCCTCATCAATCGAGCGCTCAAAAACGCTTTCGATATGCTCGATCATTTCTTTGATCATCGTTGTGTATTTGACCGTCTTCTTCATGGACTCCGTATTCATTTTGGCCGTATGAATATGAAGCGCCACATACCCTGCCTCATCGTCCGGCAGGTCAACCCCAAGCCGCTCCTTTACATAACGAATGGCATACTTTCCAATATCATATTCCTGCTTATATAAGACTTTGATCTCACCAAGCAATTTATTATATAGCACAATGCCTTTTTGAACGCGTTCAATGGCAAAGGATAAATGATCTGTCAGTGAAATGTGAATATGATCACTGAGCGGCATCATGAGTTCACCCTCTGCATAACTAATAATATGCTCTGCCACCTCAATATGCGCTTCTGGCAATGTCGCAAGAATTTGTTTAAACTTCTCATTTTCTTCACGCACAACAAAAATCTTCTCTATTTTTTGAACAGGAACGACGTCATTTTTCCCCTTCTGAAAAGCAATTCCGGGCCCCATCACAATTTTCTCCTGATCACCCTCCTTTACAACCACTGCATTGTTATTCAATATTTTATATATCTTCAAGGGGCATCCTCTCCCACAGATAACGTGTCTTATGTGGGATTTTACCCTGTTTCAACTTTTCTGTAAAGATAAGAACGGACCGGCACGCGCCTCTCTCGTTGTCTTTTCATAAAGCATCATCAGACTTTCTTGAAACGGCTTTTCTGTCCTGCGCTTCTTCTTCTTTTCATCTGCCAGTTTCTCTAGCTTTCTCTCATTCACCGCAAGAAAGAATCCTCCATCCACTGCTGCCACTTTCACCCCTTGCTTCTTCAGCAGCTCACCAGGATTCACAAGCACATTCATCACAAAACCAAACCATACACTCAACCAGTTCTTCCATTTCTTCACTGAACATCCCTCCGCTTTCCTTAGAATCTAGCAGTTCTAGCAAATTAACTGTTCCTATCATATCCCGAGAAAAAAGAGAGGTTTGTCACAATCTGGGTGAAAAAACGAACTAGTTTTCAGAAGTTTTGTTGAAAAGTGCAGAAGATGATCATGTTCCACAATGTTTCTATGAAAATTTTATACACACACTATCCCAAAGATAAGCACATCTTATCAACAGGGTTTATCCACATATCAACACCCTCTTACTAGATTTTGTGTATGAGATTTTTTTATTTTCCATATATATATCTGAATAATTGAGTTATCAACAGATTATTGTGCATAAGTGTGACTTTATAAACAAAATAGTTCTTTATGACTATGTAAAATAAGACCATTTCAGTAAAGGAATTGGTTTCATCGTATGGAATACTTAATAACGGGCAGTGAATCTTTCCTATTTATCCACAAAAAGAAAGGCTATCTCCCTAAATACACAGCTAGAAAGGGGAAAATTAATTGAAAAAAGTAATCTCTCGTTCTTCTGTTCTATTGTTCTCCACTATTTTTACCTTATCCACATTCTTTTCAGGTCAGGCTGCTGCCGCTCCATCGAACAAACAGGTGGAACTGGAAAAAGCAGAAATCTTCGGCGAAATCAATGTTAAGTCTAGAAAACACACCACTGTCATTGTTGAATTAAAGGAAAAATCCTTAGTTGAAGCCAAGCAAGAAGGCGAAGCACAAACAAAAGCCTCCCTCAAAAAATCTCGAACTAAAGTAAAGAATGCAGCACTCAAAAAGTTAGATAAAGCGAGTGTTCGTCAAGAATATGAAAAAGTCTTCTCTGGTTTCTCTATGAAACTTCCTGCAAACGAAATCCCGAAACTGCTCGCAGTTGACGGAGTAAAAGCCGTTTATCCGGATGTTACATATCAAACAGATGAAGTGAAAAAGAAAAGCGTCCAGCTTCCTCATGAGGATGTCTCTCCACTCATGGATAAAAGTGCTCCATTTATCGGTGCCCCAAAAGCTTGGGATGCCGGCTACTCTGGAAAAGGAGTAAAAGTCGCTGTCATTGATACTGGAGTAGATTATACCCACCCTGATTTAAAAGGAAACTTCGGATTATACAAAGGCTATGACTTTGTTGATAATGACTATTCTCCACAAGAAACACCAAAAGGAGATCCTAGAGGCGAATCGACAGATCATGGTACACATGTCGCAGGAACAATTGCGGCAAATGGACAAATTAAAGGTGTCGCAAAAGATGCTATCCTTCTCGCCTATCGTGTCCTTGGACCAGGCGGATCAGGAACAACTGAAAATGTTCTTGCAGGCATCGATCGGGCTGTCACTGACGGAGCCGATGTCATGAACCTTTCTCTTGGAAACAGTGTGAATAACCCTGATTATGCAACAAGCATCGCACTGGATTGGGCCATGTCTGAAGGGGTTGTCGCTGTGACATCAAATGGAAACAGCGGGCCGAACAGCTGGACCGTTGGATCTCCTGGGACATCAAGAGATGCTATTTCTGTCGGAGCCACTCAGCTTCCGTACAGTTTATACAACGTGAAATTCCCGAACTATTCAACAGCAAAAGTGATGGGCTACTATCAAGAAAATGATTTAAAAGCACTTGACCAAAAACAAGTCACACTCGTCCAAGCAGGCATCGGTGACGAAAAAGCTTTTGAAAACATCGATGTCAAAGGAAAGGTGGCAGTGATTGAACGTGGAGCCATTGCCTTTGTTGATAAAGTGGACAATGCGAAAGCTGCTGGTGCGATCGGCGTTGTCATGTACAACAATACCGATGGAGAAATCCCTGTGGATGTACCAGGTCTAGCCCTTCCGACGATTAAGCTGTCAAAAGCGGAAGGAACAGCACTTGTTAAAGCCATTGAGGCTGGTAACAATACAACGACTTTCTCGATTCAATTTGTGAAAGAGTTAAGTGAACAAGTCGCTGACTTCTCATCTCGCGGACCTGTTGTCGATACGTGGATGATCAAACCAGATCTTTCAGCACCTGGCGTGAGTATTGTCAGCACCATTCCGACACACGACCCTTCTCAGCCATACGGCTATGGATCGAAGCAAGGAACAAGCATGGCATCTCCTCATGTAGCCGGAGTAGCAGCGATTATTAAACAAGCAAAACCATCCTATTCTACAGAACAAATTAAAGCGTTAATGATGAATACAGCAGAAACATTGTATGACCCAAATGGTAACCCGTTCCCTCACAATACGCAGGGCACAGGCAGCGTTCGAATCATCGAATCACTTCAAGCGTCTTCTATTGTGTCTGATGCAAGCTATTCGTACGGCACTTTCTTAAAAGAAAAGGGCGTTCAAATCAAAACGAAGAAGTTCAAGGTAGAAAACCTGTCAAAAGCACCGAAAACCTATACCATTGATTACAAGTTCGATGGCAACGGCATTAGCACAAACGGCACGAAAAAAATCACAGTAAAAGGGAATTCCACAGGGTCCTTTACTTCCGCAGTACAAGTGAATTATGGGAAAACGAAAAAAGGAACGTACCAAGGCAGTATCACCATTCGCGAAAATGGCAGAAAGGTCACTGAAATCCCTACTTTATTGATTGTAAAAGAGCCTGATTACCCGCGCGTCACTTCGGTTTCTGTAGAGCCGGATAACCGTGCTGGAAGCTATGTTATTAGCAGCTATCTCCCAGGCGGTGCTGAAAACCTTGCATTCCTCGTCTACTCGACAGATGGAGAGTATTTAGGTGAAGCAGGAGTTTATCAACATGTTGATAAAGGAGAGCATCGTGTGAAATGGAATGGCACGATCAATAAAGGACAGAAGTTAGAAGCAGGTGAGTATACAATGCTTGCGTATGCGAGCCTGAAAGGTAAATCAGATACGGTTCAAACGAAAGAACCATTCGATATTTATCCTGAATAAACAAGAATCACATAAAAAGCCTTGTATGAGCCCATCAGCTCAACAAGGCTTTTCTATCATGTATGGAGGAAAGAGAAATTCATGTTGATATGGCTATGGATCGTTTCTTTTATGTCGGCTTTTTTTCTCACGATCACCTTGGTTTATTTTTTTACCTTTTTACATGCAAAACAGCCTCGTCCTTTTCATCAAGCATGTGAACTGACTGTCTATACCACCTGCATTTATCCGCTTAGCTTGGCGATGACAGCTGCCTTTATTCTCACCATGATGCTCCTCTATCCCTTTTATTGGCTGCGCAAATGGTAAAATGACATACGTTATGCATCAAAAGCTTCTTTTAATAAACGATACGATGTGAGACGGTCTTGCATGTGATGTGTGATGGTCACAGCGATCACTTCATCTGTACGATACGCCTTTGCGAGTGCTGTCAGCTGCTGCTTCACAGAGGACGGCGTGCCAACAACCATCCTCTGTCGATTGGCTGCTACTCGTTTTTGTTCATATGGACTGTAGGAATAGGCCTTTGCCTGTTCAAATGAAGGAAAGCCGCCAAGGTTCTGTCCTTGTTCGTTAGCTAATAATGATAAATCTAAGCTAACAGCCAATTTTTCTGCCTGTTCCTCTGTTTCTGCACATAAAACGAAGACCGCAAGACTGACACGCGGCTCATCACCAAATTCTGAAGGTTCAAATCGGCTGATATACTGCGACACAGAGTCTTCTCCGCCTTCTCCATTAATGAAAAGAGCAAACGTATAGCCTGCACCTACTTTTGCGGCAAGCCGTGCACTTCCTCCAGAAGAACCTAACATCCATACCTCTGGGGCAGTTTCTACCTTCGGAGAAGCAGTCAGGTGAGGCAGCGGATAAAATTCATCGGCTAAATCATGTAAATACACCCTTAATTCTTCTACCTGCTCAGGGTATTGATCACCAAGTCGCTTCCGTTCTCCATGATGAAGGGCAATGGAGGAGATCGGCATACCTCCAGGAGCACGTCCAATGCCAAGATCAATTCTGCCCGGAGCCAAGGCTTCGAGCACTCTGAAGTTCTCTGCTACTTTATAGGCACTGTAGTGGGGCAGCATGACGCCGCCTGAGCCAATACGGATATGTGACGTCACAGCAGATAAATGACCGAGAAGCACCTCTGGACTCGATCCTGCGAGCCGGTTTGAAAAGTGATGCTCTGATACCCAAAAACGATGATAGCCCCATTTCTCTGCCTGCTTCGCCAGCTCGACTGTTTGCTTCAGTGCCTCAGCAGGCGTCGCATCTCCAATCAAAGGAGATTGATCCAGTATACTTAATTTCATGATGTCGCACCTCTTACACAAATCCCCCTCTCTCACTCGAAAGGGGGATTTCCTGATTTATTTTCGATTAAAGCCCTTCTCTTTCACAAAATCTCCGAGGAAAGCACGTTTTGGCTGACTAAAGCCTCGAAGCATTTGCTCAGACCATGTATCTTTTCTCTCACCGTTTGTTCGTTCTTCATAATATGATGAAATACGATCATCGTATTCTTTTAAATAACGATCCACATGAGCTTCGTCTTGCTGATATGTGTTTTCATGGTAGATTAGCTCAACGGGCAGCCGTTCCTTTTGAGATGATGGATTGGCAGGATGTCCTACAGCCAATCCGAATAGCGGCAGCACATAGGAAGGTGTTTCAAGTAGTTCGGATACTTCCTTCAGCTGATTACGCAGTCCGCCGATATAGCAGATGCCAAGTCCCATAGATTCTGCGGCGACACTGACATTTTGCGCAGCGAGCGCCGCATCAATCACACTGATAAGAAAGGCTTCTGTATTTTCAAGCGCCTCTTGATGGTTCTTTCCTGCTTTTTTTGCGATATAGTCGTGGCGTTTCAAGTCTGCACAGAAAACAAAAAAATGCCCATTCTTCTCAACGTATGGCTGATTTCCAGCCAGTTCAGCAAGCTTCGCCTTCTTCTCCTGATCTGTTACACCAATGATACTATACGCCTGTACATAGCTTGATGTCGAAGCAGCCTGTGCACTTTTAATAAGTGTCAGCACCTCTTCCATTGTCAGACGCTCATCTGTAAACGAACGGATGGACCGATGATTTAAGATGGTTTCTATCGTTTTATTCAATTCGAAGACCTCCTTCACTCCTACTATCATAAGTCAAATGAATATTACTTTTCAAAAGTTAGAACTCACGCCAAAAAGGCAGCCTACGCTTAGACTGCCCTTTACCCGTTTTATTTAAATAAATAACTTTGATATTTCGTTAATTGAACACTTGCATTATAGGCGATACCAAATCCAATAAGAACAGATAAAACAGAGCTTCCCCCGAAGCTGATGAATAAGAGTGGTATCCCCGTTACAGGCATGACGCCTATGTTCATACCAATATTCTGGAATGTATGGATGACAATCAATGCTGTATATCCTACACAGAAAAATGACGCAAACCGGCTATAAGGATGGATACGGTCGATCAGTACAACAAGCCTATAAATCAGGAAGAAGAACATGATGACCACAAATGCGCAGCCGACAAAACCAAAAGCTTCCCCTATGATAGAGAAAATCATATCTGTCTGAGCTTCTGGAACATACACTTTTAAGTTCTTAACACCGTTCCCGAAAATTTGTCCTGCCCCAATTGCCATAATGGCTTGCTCGACTTGATATTTATCCGATCCCGATGCATCCTGTGTCTGGGCTTGGTTAGCTGTCGAAGAACTATCAGGAAGCCAAGCGGTAATCCGGTTGATCTGATACTGCTGAATCCCGATCTTTTGTGCGAAATCAGGGAATAGAATAATCACGGCTAACACAGCGGCAACTAAAAGCACAACCACTGAACCGATGAGAGAGATCAATTTCCAGTTGACCCCTGATAAAAAGACCATGACAACGACAATAAACATACATACCGCAGCCGTACCTGCATCTTGCAAAAAGATGAGTCCGACTGGTACAGCAGCCACACCAGCAATTTTTAATAGTAGGAAAATATCATCTTCTAATGTTCGTTTTCCTCTTGGGGTTGCCTTCCCAATGACAGAGGCGAGCATCATAATCAAACCAATTTTCATGAACTCTGAAGGCTGAAATGTTCCAATTCCCGGTAACACGAACCAACTTTTTGCACCATTTTTAATTGGAGCAAAATCATGACCTGCAATTTGTGCAGGGGCAATTTTCAAAAGAATTAAGAGCATAATGCCGCCTATAAAAATATATAGACTTAACTTTTCTAATTGTTCCAGATCGAAGTAATTAATAGCCACAATACAGATGACCCCGACCATGTAGTAAATGATCTGTCTGGTCCATGCATTAGATCCATATTGCCCAAACTGTCCCGCAGCATAAATAGCGATGACACTGATGGCAAAGAAGGCTAAAAATATAAAAATCAAATCTCCTTGATAGTAAGGAGATGTATTCTGCTTGTTCATGAACTAACCACCCTTATTACAAAACATAAAAGCCCTTATTTATATTAGATTGAAATTTTCACAAAAGCAACTCACCTTAAATATGACGGAAGTGACACCTGAAAGGTTCCATTCTAATTTCAAAAAATGAAATACTTTTCATCCTAATAATAGGGAAAAATCCCTTTCTACTCTATCATGACAACCGATCATAAGTCCTTTAAAAAGATTATTTTACAGATTTTAAGGGGAAAATTCAATGACTTATGTGGCGATATGAAAGGTTAACATCTTGCCAGCATAAGCTTAACTGAGGTATAAGAAAAAAACAATTTCTGCGGAATATGGCCCATTTTCCAATTATTGAGTTTACTTCAAAGTCAATTGTGGTATAATATTTGTAACAAAATGTTCACAATATCTCCTAAAAACAGACACAATTGCATCCTGACCTCTCATTTGAATTGAACATCAACTTACAAAGGAGTTGGATACGATGGATATGTTCTTTGCGTACCTATGTATTGCAACAGCTACACCCCTGTTTTTATGGTTGGAAAACAGAAAGATTGCATTAGCATCTATTCCACCCATCATGATTATGTGGATTTTCTTCGGTCTTTACATGACAAGCAGTTTATCTCCAGCAGGACATACCTTCATGATCGCATTCTTTGCCATTAACGTGATTCTGGCTCACATTGCAGCATTCCTCATCTATGGACTTCCATTCATTCGCAAAAGATTCAGCAGCAGATAGATATTGCATCATCAATTGGAAGCGTTATCACAATCAGCATAAAAACCACTCACCTATGAAAGATGAGTGGTTTTTTATTATTTCTCTGAATGCTCAGACTGCTTTGGCGCAGATGGTGAATAACCGTCTTTGCTGTTCTCTCCGTGGCTGTAGTGAGCCGCGAAGATCCAAACAGACCCGATGACGAAAATGATCGCACAGAACAGACCAAACAAAGTATTTCCGACTTGAACAGTCCCGTTCTCACTCTCTGTCATATGCATGAACATGAACAGCTGCAAGAATGCTTGAATGAAGGCAAAACCAAAGATAATCCATAGTTTTGCGGAACTGCCAATTTCAGCTCCGATGGCAATCCAGAATGCTAAGATGGTTAGCACAATGGAGAGAATGAAGCCGACTACGTGTTTCCAAGGGAAGTGTTCGTGCTCTGCTGAGGAATGTGTTTTTCCAGCCATATCACAAAAGCCCCCCTAATCCGATCAAGTACACAGCTGTGAAGATGAAAATCCATACAACATCAAGGAAATGCCAGTATAGACTTGAGA
Organism: Bacillus sp. JUb11; assembly: GCF_024807925.1. Lineage (NCBI taxonomy): Bacteria > Bacillati > Bacillota > Bacilli > Caryophanales > Bacillaceae > Bacillus > Bacillus sp. JUb11. The sequence continues at coordinate 172,328 of NZ_JANUEZ010000003.1, forward strand.
TAAAGATCTTCGCTGCTGTTTGTGGTGTTAATCCACGTTTTTTAATTTGGAACAAGACGCCCGTAATCCAGAAGATACCAATGGATACGTGTAATCCGTGAGTTCCTAAAAGAACAAAGAATGCAGACCAGTATGCACTTGTATGGATGCTCGCACCCTCATGTACATAATGGAAGAATTCGAAAATCTCAAAACCAACGAAACCTGCACCTAGAAGCAGTGTCAGAATCGTCCAAATGACAACCCCTTTTGTACTTCCACGGCGCATTTCATGAACGGCAATCCCACATGTAAATGAACTCACCAATAGCAGGAATGTCATGATCAATACAAGCTTCATATCAAATAGCTCAGCTGGCAAAACGCCGCCAGCTGTTCTGCCATGAAGAACAAAGTAGGTCGCAAAAAGTGTTGAGAATAACACGATTTCCGCGCCAAGGAATATCCAGAAACCAAGGATGTTTAAACGTCCTGTTTCAGACTGATATTCAAGCGGTGCATTTGCATAGCTGCTATCATTATGTCCCATTACTTCTGCGCCTCCTTATTCTTTTTCTCTGTTTCAATCACTTCTTCAACAGGAATATAGTAGCCATCGTCATATTCAAATGAACGTAAAATCATTGTTGCGAATACACCGATTAAGCCGATAACGCCAATCCAGTACCATTCAAATACAAGACCGAATGCACCAAGTCCGAAGAATGCAGACATGATTAGCGGTCTGCCTGAATTGTGCGGCATGTGAATTTTCTTGAATTCTTTTTCAGGATGAACGTCAACATTGTTTTGCTTCCAATGATGGAATGCATCTGGTGTCGTCACTTCTGGAAGTGCTGCAAAGTTATAATGCGGCGGAATTGCAGAAGATGTCGCCCAGTCAAGTGTACGTCCTTCTCCCCAGCTGTCTCCAGACACTTCACGTTTCGCGTGTCTCCAGCTGTAGTAAATGTTATAGCAAAGGATGATGAATCCGATACCCATCATGAATGCACCAATTGTTGAAATAAAGTTTAGTGCAGTCCAGCCATCTTCTGGTCCATACGTATAAATACGTCTTGGCATTCCTTGCAGTCCTAAGAAGTACTGCGGGAAGAAACAGATGTTAAATCCGATCATGAATACCCAGAAGAACCATTTGCCGATTCTTTCGTTTAACTTGTAACCAAACATTTTTGGATACCAGAAAACAAGACCAGCAAAACATGCAAAGACAGTACCTGCGATTAATACATAGTGGAAGTGGGATACAAGGAAGTACGTATTATGGTACTGGTAATCCGCAGCTGCCATCGCAAGCATAACCCCAGTCACACCACCGATTACGAAGTTCGGGATGAAACCAAGTGCCCAAAGCATTGGGGATGTAAAACTGATACGGCCTCGATACATTGTAAAGAGCCAGTTAAAGATTTTCACACCTGTTGGTACAGAAATCGCCATTGTTGTGATCGAGAAGAATGAGTTAACCGCTGCACTGTTCCCCATTGTAAAGAAGTGGTGAACCCACACAAGGAAACTAAGAACAGAGATTGCCACAATCGATACAACCATCGCTTTGTAACCAAACAACTGCTTTCTTGAGAACGTCGCAAAGATTTCTGAGAAAATACCGAAAGCCGGCAGGATAACGATATATACCTCAGGATGTCCCCAAATCCAGAAAAGGTTCGCCCAAAGCATTGGCATACCGCCCGCTTCGAGTGTAAAGAATGCTGAACCGAATAAACGATCGAATGTCATAAGTGCTAAAGCAACTGTTAAAACAGGGAATGCGAAAACGATAATGACAGACGTGATCAATGTTGTCCATGTAAACATTGGCATACGCATAAGCGTCATACCTTTTGTACGCATTTTTAAAATGGTCACCATGAAGTTAATACCTGTCATTAGTGTACCAATACCTGCAATTTGGAGCCCGAGCAAGTAGTAGTTCTGTCCAGGTCCTGGTGAGAAATCATTTCCGGCGAGCGGCATGTAACTCGTCCAGCCTGCACTTGGTGATCCTCCAATAACGAAGGAAATGTTGAACAGCATTGCTCCGACCATAAATGTCCAGAAGCTCAAGTTGTTCAAATACGGGAATGCAACGTCACGTGCACCAATTTGAAGAGGAACCACGACGTTGATTAAACCAATTAAGAATGGCATCGCCATGAATAAGATCATGATCGTACCATGCGTTGTGAAAATTTCATTATAGTGGTTTGAATCTAAAAACGTATTATTAGGAAGCGCCAGCTGCGCGCGCATCATCAGTCCGTCTACCCCACCGCGGAAGAACATAATCACAGCAGCAAGGATATACATGATTCCAAGCTTTTTATGATCAACTGATGTCAGCCATTCTTTCCAGAGCCATTTCCACTTTTTGAAGTAGGTTAAAACAAACACAATAGCAATGGAAGTAAGAGCGATAGAAATTTGCGCACCAAGAATTAATGGGTCTCCAGTTACAAAAAACTCATCCCATTTTAAATGCATAACGGCCTCCTCCTTTCCTTAGTCAGTTTATTCGTTTTCTAGTTTTCTTTTATAGTTCTTCACATTCTCGAAAGGATCTGTCTTGGAATGCGGAGAAACTGATTGGTAACCTAAACGTTTGCGTGCTTGGAGTGCATATTCAGAATCCTCTCCGTGCTTCGCAAAAGATAAATGTGTTGATGAGAATGTCTGCACATCTGCAGCATCAGGAAGCATCAAGTAGTCATACGTTTTCTTCGTTAACTTCGGTGCTTCTTTTTTCGTTTTATTTACCCATTTATCATAGTCAGACTGCGTCATCGCATTGACTTTGAATTTTTGCTGAGCAAAGCCTTCGCCTGTGAAGTTGGCGTTTCTTCCTTCATATGTGCCTACTTCATCAGCTTGAAGATATTGTTCCATTTCCATTCCAGCCATCGCATACTTCTCCCCGCCTAGCTGAGGAATCCATAGTGATGCCATTGTATCAGCGGAAGTGATTTTGAATAAAACCGGCTGATCTTTTGGAATGTTTAAGTAGTTCACTGTTTCAATATTTTCCTCTGGATAGCTGAAGATCCATTTCCAATCAACTGCTGTAGCATAAACGACAAGTGGATCTTTATGACTTGTTGCTTGAGGCGCCTCTTCCAAAGAGTAAATGGTTTTTACAGTTGGAACTGAAAGGGCAGCAACGATTAATATTGGGATCACTGTCCAGACAACTTCTAGAAGCGTATTCCCGTGTAGTTCTGGGTTATAAGAGGCGTTTCCAACGTCCTTACGCTCACGGTATTTAACCAAAATGATGGTAAACAGTACAAATACCGCACCAACGATAAAGAGCATGAATCCAATAGATAATAGGATTAAGTCTTTTTGTTGTGCTGCGACTGGTCCTTTAGGATCTAAAACAGCGATATTGCTGCAACCTCCTAATACAAAAACACTCACGAGCATCGCTAATAAAAGCATAGGTTTAATGGCTCTGAACAAGAAGATCACCATCCTTCCTTAAATAATGTATAAATTGCTGAATAATTGTGAAAAGCCATCTGCCTTCGAAAACTTTTCTTCCCTTTGTAATGCTATCAAAATCTGTTGGAGTTAGCTCCCCTTTTTTCAAAAGTTCATTTATTTTTCAACAGATTTCTATTGAAATGTCATAAATTCGCCATAAATTTATATTATTGCACACACAATAAATTTCTAGGATTTTGAAAAGTTGAGAGTTGAAGGCAAAGGACATACAATCAAGAACTTTGTCAAATTTAGGTTTACCACAATAAAAAAGTTTGGTCAAATTTCAATTTAACTTTATGAAATTTTATCTAGGTAAACAATTCTGAAATAGGTATCCCCATATTTAACAAAAACCTTACTCATTTTAACGCAAGTCGACAAGAAAAGAAAGTATCGATCCTCCGCCTATGCGCTGTAATGATTGGTAATGGTGATAAATGAGTGGAAACTCACTAAAGACTTCCAGCAAAAAACCGGCTCATCGCCGGCTTCTCATTATTCGTCTCTCACCAAAATGTCTGGTCGTCTATAGATGCTTCCTTCATGTTCTATGTCTATATACGTCCACTTGCCTGTATAGGTTAAAAAGCGATTTCCTTCTTTCTCGACGACCATCGTATCTTCTGATTTCAATCCTGGTAAGGAAGGATTCCAAGTGAATACTTGATGAAGCTGGATCTCTTCCACCGATGTAGGAACTGCAATGATCTCTCTAGACACAAATCCAGTCTTGCCACCTTGGTGAAGCTTTTTCCAGCTATCAGGAAATCCTTCTTTTTCATATTGAGCAATGCCGGCCTTCAATACATCTCCAATGGTGTTCCCTGGACGAGTAGCCGCATTCATGACCGTGTCAATTCGCGCAAGCCTTTCCTTGTTTTCTTCAAGCTCCTTTGGTAGCTGTCCAAAGTAAACGGATCTTGTGACATTTGCCACGAGTCCATGCCGTTCAGCACAAAGGACAACCAGTGCATGCTTTTGAAGTGCTTTTTCTGTTGGGATCGGGTGGCGATATTGATGAATCCGGTCATCTGTCGCCACAAGCAGCACTTCTATCGTCATTCCCTGCCCGATCGCTCTTTGAGCAACAAGCGAAGCAATTTCATGCTCCGTCTGTCCTGGAACGATTTCTTGACAGACACTTTCTACAATAACAGCTGTGTCATGACAAAGGGTTTCGTATTGGCTGAGCTGTGGCGCTGAAAGGATCGATCGAACACGAGACAAATCAGGTTCGATCCATTCCACTCCTTCCATTTGAATGTCCGCACCAATTCGTTTGTCTTTTATGAGTGTTTGAATGTAAGGAGTCTCATCCTCAAACCAATCCATTGTGACGACTTGAAAGGGATGGTCAAAATACGCCATTTCTTCTTCAATGATTCGTTTTTCTTCCATTTGATTCACAACTAGGACAATATCGTCTTTCAACACAAGTAGCTGACAAACGCCCTCTGGCGTGTTTAACACAATGTGGTTTCTTCTTCCTCCTGTAAGCCAAGAAAAGTTATTACGCTTTTGAATCAGAACACCGTCGAGTTGTTTTTCTTCCATTAAAGTTCTTACCTGTTCAATCATCAACTCATCACCTGCCTGTATGGAGTGTTTGAATGAAACGTTTAAATGCTGTTTTCCCTTGCTCTGTTCTTTTAAACACACCCGCCTGCGCGAGTATACGAGAAAAAATGAGGCCGATTTCTTTTTGTAAAATGGCTTCTACGTTGTCCTTCGTAAAGGTATTCTCTTCGATCAGACGCTCTGCCCATGACTCGTGCTTCATGATAGAAGGGCAGGCTTTGATTTCTTCAAGAGGGTGTTTGGATAGCAACGCCGCTTTTAGCAGGCTTAATTCCTCTGCTAATCTTCCAGGAAGCACGGCGAGACCCATGACCTCAATTAAACCGATATTCTCTTTTTTAATATGATGAACTTCTTTGTGCGGGTGGAAGATTCCGTCGGGGTGCTGCTTGTCTGTACGATTATTTCGTAGCACGAGATCTAATTCGTACTCATCCCCATGACGACGTGCAATTGGTGTAATGGTATTGTGCGGGGTATCTCCTGTATGAGAGAACAGCCCCGCTTCTGGATCTGAATACATTTTCCACTCATGTAATATAAAATCCGCTGCCTCCGCAAGCGTCTGCTGGTCGCTGCTTTGAAGCCTGATCACTGACATCGGCCATTTCACAATACCCGCCTTCACCCTCGGAAACTTTTCGAGAGAAAACACTTCTTCCATCTTTGCTTTCGCCATCGGAAATTCATGAGCACCACCTTGAAAGTGGTCATGACTTAATATGCTGCCTCCAACAATGGGAAGATCCGCATTTGATCCTATGAAATAGTGCGGATATATAGATATGAAGGAAAGCAGACGCTCGAAGGTCTTTTTAGATATCTGCATTGGTTCATGCTCGCCCTTGAACACAATACAATGTTCGTTGTAATACACATACGGCGAGAATTGCATAAACCACGACTCATTTGTAAGTGTCACCGGAATAATCCGGTGATTCTGTCTTGCTGGGTGATTGATGCGTCCTCCAAACCCAACGTTTTCTTTACAAAGGAGACAAAGAGGATATTGCTTTTGACTCAGCTTTTTGGCTTCAGCGATCGTTTTTGGGTCCTTTTCCGGTTTCGATAGATTAATCGTGATCTCAAGCTCACCATCTTCTGTCGGTGTAAACCACTGCACATTTTTGGCGATTCTGCCTGTATGAATATAGTGGGCATGCTGCTGCATTTCATAAAACCAGCATGTCGCTGCCTTTGGTCCGCAATGCTTGCGTTTCTCTTCAAACTTTGCATAGATGACACTCGGAGGCGCCACCAAGCAGCCCATGATTTTGGCATCTAATAAATCACGATACGTATCTGTCCCGTCAGGAATAAGACCTGTTTCAACTGCCCAATCGAGCATTGGCATTAAGATGTCTTCAAGGTCGCTGTCTCCTGAGACTGTTCTTGGCTCAGCATCATCGAGACCAAGCACCTCTAGCAGCCGGTTCCTTGTATAATCCATATCTAGTGGTGATATTAGCTCTTTATTGATCCCGTATTGAATCAGCTGTTCTAGCTTTTCAAAAATATCAATCGCCATTCCCTTTGTCTCCTCCCTTGCCTGCTACACGTTACTCACTTTGATAGCCATCTGGATGTTTCTGAAACCAATCCCATGCACTTTGAATGATGGTGTGGAGATCTGCATATTGAGGCTTCCATCCTAGTTCTTTCAGCGCTTTTTCTGATGAAGCAATCAGCTTAGCTGGATCACCCGCACGTCTTTCTGCCACCTGTGCTGGAATGGCATGGCCCGTCACTTCTCTTGCGGCTTCTACGACCTGCTTCACAGAGAAGCCTGTGCCGTTCCCTAAGTTGTACGTCGCGCTTCCTTTTCCTTCACGCAGACGCTCAACCGCTAGAATGTGCGCCTCTACTAAATCCATGACATGAATGTAGTCTCTAATGCATGTGCCATCCTCTGTTTCATAATCATCACCGTAAATCATGATTTGATCACGTTTTCCTAATGCCACTTGCAGAATAATTGGGATTAAATGCGTTTCTGGCTGATGATCTTCACCGACAATCCCTTCTGTATGAGCACCGGCTACATTAAAATAGCGAAGCACAACGTATTCGATACCATATGCCTGCTCAGACCACTTCAGCATTTTTTCAATCGCGAGCTTCGTTTCCCCATAAGGATTTGTTGGGTTCGTCTCATCCGTTTCAACGATCGGTACACGCTTTGGTTCACCATATGTCGCAGCAGTTGAAGAGAATACAATACGTTTCACATCAAATTCATTCATCACCTGAAGTAAAGCCGTTGCCCCTCCGACGTTGTTGTCATAGTACTTCAGCGGGTCTGTTACACTTTCTCCAACAAGTGAATCTGCCGCAAAGTGCATGACCGCTTCAATGTCATGTGTTTGAAAAACACGTCTTAAAAAAGCGTGATCCCTTAAATCTCCCTCTTCTAATACGGCACCCTTTACGACTGCCTCTTTATGACCTGTCTGCAAATTATCCACAATCACCACTTGTTCTCCTTTAGCCAAAAGAGCCGCTACCGCATGACTGCCAATAAAACCTGCTCCTCCACATACTAAAATTGCCATCAAATGTCCTCCTTCGTTAATTCTCTAGCGCCGCCTCCAATTCCAGCTGTGTAAAAAGAGGCTTGAATGCCTGTTTTTTCTTGATAAATCGCACCTGTTTCTTCTATAAATGAGTCCAGCAGCTCTTCTTTCACAATGCTGACGGTACAGCCCCCAAAGCCAGCACCTGTCATACGAGAACCAATCGCCCCTGGATGTTGCCATGCGGCTTCAGCCAGTGCATCTAGCTCAAGCCCAGTGACTTCATAATCATTCTTTAAAGAAAGGTGAGATGCCTTCATGAGTGCACCTAGTTCTTCCATTTTATCATCTTTCAGAAAATTTACTGCTTTCATGGTCCTCTCGTTTTCCGTGATGGCATGTCTTGCACGTCTTCTACACGTTTCATCTTGTATCAAATGTTCATGTTTAGCGAATTCATCCACCGTGAGCTCACATAAATGCGCAATATCTCGTTCTTTTCTAAGATCGTTTAAAGCAGATTGACATTCTGAACGGCGTTCATTGTATTTGGAATCTGCAAGTGTTCGTTTTTTATTTGTATTGGCAATGACAAGTGCCAGACCCTCTTGCCGAAATGGGCTGTATTCAAAGGAAAGCGTGTCACAATTGAGCAAAATAGCGTGACCTTCTTTTCCAAGACTAATTGAAAATTGATCCATAATGCCGCAGTTCACGCCAATAAACTCATTTTCAGCATGCTGCGCAAGAAGGGCTAGGTCGATTTGCGTTACGCCGAATGACGACCATTCATTGATCAAGACAGCCGTGACGAGCTCAATAGAGGCAGAGGATGACAGGCCTGCGCCATTTGGGATATTGCCGGCATACACAATATCAAAGCCTTCTTTCACATCCATGCCTGCTTCGATAAACTGTTGGAATACTCCCTTCGGATAGTTCGCCCAGCCGTCCGATTCTGAGAAAGCGATTTCAAAAAGGTCGAACTCTTTCACACCTTCTTCTTCAAAATTCAAGGAATACATTCTGACGCGTCCATCTGACCGTCTTGCTCCCGCAGCATATGTACCAAGGGTGAGTGCACATGGAAAGACATGGCCCCCATTATAATCTGTGTGTTCACCAATCAGATTGACTCTGCCTGGGGCGAAAAAATAGCGGAGTTCTTCCTGATCTCCAAATTGCTGGTGAAATGCTGCTCGTAATGTGTCGATCATATCCATTCCCCTTTTCTCTTCTGATAATCTTATTTTAGTTGCCCCGTCAGCTGAAGTTCAATGGTAAAAAAATCGTTAAAAAATACCCTTTTTTTGCTGTGAATGGTACGATGTGATATGAGGTGTAACATGATTCAAAATAGAAAAAGGTTGTTTTTTGCTGTGAAGGAGGGTTTCCAATTTGAAGAAAGAAGCATTTGCATTTCGTTTTCACCATTCTGATGTGACATTGCCAGCCCAAATCTGGTCTGTTGGCTGGGAAGTTCAATCATCTTCGTTATACTGCTGGAATGGCGTAGAGCGGAAGGATCAGGGCAAGTGCATCTTTCAGCTCACACTGTCTGGACACGGCATGATTGAAATCGGACAGAAACGATTCAAAGTATTGCCTGGACAGGCCTTTCTGGTGAAAAGCCCCAGTGCTTATCAATACTATTTTCCAGAAGACAGTGAACATTGGGAATTTCTCTATTTAACACTTTATGGGGAAGCCTGTGACCTTTGCTTTGATCAATTTATCGATCAAGGAAAGCAGGTCATGCGTTTTCATCCGAATTCCAAACCGATCCGCCTGCTAAAGAAGATTTATGATGAAGCCAGTGAAAGACGGATTACCAATCCATTTGAGGGGTCTAGCCTTGCTTATCAATTTGTCATGGAACTGTATTCATATTTGCCAAAGCTTGAGGGACAAATGGAGAAATGGCCTGAGCCCATCGTCCAAGCGGCCTTATTTGCAAGCCACCATTTTCACGAGGAGATTGGGCCTGACGATATGGCAGCTGCGGCACGTTTATCCAAAAGTCATTTTACGAGGGAATTCAAAAAGGCAACTGGCTTCACACCGATTCATTATTTAACCAATATTCGTTTAGAAAAGGCGGAAACGTTACTGAAAACAACGAAATACTCGATTGAAGAAATCGCCACACAGTGCGGCTACCGAAATGCGAATTACTTGAATAAAGTCTTTCGAAAGAAAATCGGCATGTCTCCAAAGCAACTCCGGGAAACAAGCGATGCATAATAAAAAGCAGCCGCTTTTCAATTGGCTGCTTCTTTTACGCTTTCGTTAGGTCAACACGAATTCTCCCTTGTCTTAAAACAATGGTCATTTGCGTATCAGGGGTCATTAAATTTTCTAAAATGTCCGTTGCTGTTTGAAGCGCAATGTCCATCCGGTTGATCTTTTCCTTTTCTTGTTCAGAAAATGCTTCTGGATGTGCGGTCATTTCTTTGACTAGCCTCAACACTTGTTCATGCTGCTTTTCTGTTTGTTGATATATGGCATCATATAATTCGTCTGGCCTGCTGCTCATTTCACATCACCTATCTTTTTCATGTGTTAAATCGCATCTTCTTTTGTTTTCTTGAAGACGAACCATTTACTGGCGACATAATTGACCACGACAATCACAAAGTTAACAAGAATTTTTGCGACGGTTTCGTTGAGCGCCATTTGGCTCACAAATAAAATCATCAGCCCCAGATCTACACCTAGAGACATGAGACGGACACTAAAAAATGAAGAAAGCTCACGCATCAGGCTTTTTGTGTCACGAGCCTTTTGCTTGAAGACATACTTCTTATTGGTGATATAAGCAAAGAGCACAGCAAATACCCATGAAACAACCGTTGCTGTTTTGTAATCCATAGAAAACATCTCAACGAATAAATAGAAGCTGACTATGTTGACAATGGTTGTACACACACCCATGATCAGATACATGACAACTTCTTGATACTTTTGAAAAAGGCTATACATGTCTTTCTTCATTCCTTCTTGGTGAATTCTGTTTCTTTTAGAATACCATCTTAAGAAGAACTTCCCAAACGAACAATATGTGCGTCCTGTAAAGATGAAATTTGTTCACACTGATGGCATATGTCAACCTTATCGGTTTATATGAGTCAAATGATTTAGGTCTTTATCATTATTTTAATTTATAATCTTTTAACTGACTTTACAATTGTTTATTATGAGAAGTAAGAATTCAATATTTATGGGTTTTTTAGTCATTTTTTTAGGGACGTGGTAGGTGATAGATTTTACAAAATAGGTTAAATGTCATCATTTTTCGACAAAAATCTATTTTTGTACTCCATTCACATACACGTACAGTTACTAGACGGTTTGTTCAAGTCATTGGTTGCAGATGAATATGTCTTATTGAACTGGAGGATATTATGGATACGCAAGTGAAAAGAAGAGTTGACGAAGAGTGGGTTTATTTGATTCAAGAAGCGAAAAAAATTGGACTAGGCATCGAGGAAATACAAGCTTTTTTAACATCCAACGGTGATCAGAAGATGATAAACAAACCGTAATCAACGCCGTTATCCTTTGTCTTTCAGATTGCTTTGGCTAAAGTTCTAACCTGTCAATTGACCTTTTAAACATCCTTTCATGACGATACGCTACAATAATTGAACACCTCATCATACCAATCCCTTCCACTCAATGGGGTTCTGTCTTTCTATTTTTAGGAGGACAGTCCGTTCCCTGTTCTTTATATGACCCCTTTTTAGCTGTCATTCATGGAAATTGCCCATTTTCGTTATAAAACCAAGCTCCCCACCCATATATTAAGCATAAGACACAAAAAGAAGAAAGGTGGGTGGCGCGTGAGTTCAGATTCCCTATCTTATTATCATCAAAAGAAGGATCAATATTATCACGGTGTGAACCCTGTGATTGTCCATCGTATTCGCAAGGAATGGACGTCTATCTTGGATATCGGATGCGGCACAGGCCAGCTTGGCAAAGTCCTAAAACAGCAAGACCGTACCATATATGGAATTGAATCTTTTGAAGATGCGGCAAAGCAGGCTGAGAAAGCGCTGGATCATGTTTTATGCGGCAATATTGAACAGATGGCGATGCCTTATCAGCATGAACAATTTGACTGCATCATTTTCGGAGATGTTCTTGAACATTTATTGGACCCTTGGGCCGTTTTAAAAAAGGTCAAACCCTTTCTAAAAAGGGAAGGGGCCATCTTGTCTTCCATTCCGAATATTGGTCATATTTCAACGGTTTTAGAATTACTGGCTGGGAGATTTTCTTATACAGATGCAGGGTTAATGGATCAAACACATTTACGCTTCTTTACCCTTCACGAAATTCATGCCCTCTTTCAGTCAGCCGGGTTTCATGTTCGTGAGCTTGAAACCATTCGTGTACAACACCCTTCCTATACGGGCGTCATGAATGATCTACATGAATTACTCGTAAAACATGGCATCCGTTTTGATTTTAACGAGGCAGCGACAGCCTATCAATACGTGGTTGAGGCGGTTCAACTCAATGAGTAGCCCCACCATCTTATTTGTTTTATGTGTAAATGATGAGTCGATGTTCCAAGCTTGCTTCCGGCAGCTCGCTTCACTTCCTGCTCCGCACGGGTATCATGTAGAGGTTTTGCCCATTAGACATGCATCAAGTATGGCCTCTGCATACAATGAAGCTCTCACTCATCCTGCACAGTTTAAAATTTACCTTCATCAAGATACACTCATCGTCAAACAGCATATGCTTCTCGAGCTGATTCCACTTTTCTTGCAAAATCCGTCACTTGGCATGCTTGGGGTAATAGGTGCAGAAAGTGTGCCAGACAATGGAATCTGGTGGGAGAGCCATGATTGTAGAGGGAAAGTCATTGAATATCGGCACGACACCTATCAGCTGCTAACGTTTGAATCTGGTCATCCACAGACAGAGCCCCAAGGTTATATCAAAGCTTCTGCTATTGACGGGCTTTTTATGGCAACACAATATGATATCAAGTGGCGTGAGGACCTCTTAGACGGGTTTCATTTTTATGATGTGTCACAATCTTTTGAGTTTGCACAGCAGGGATATGAGGTTGGGATTGCAAGGCAAGAAGAGCCCTGGTGTATTCACAAATGCGGAGATCATTTTGATGCAGAAGCATATGAAAAAGCAAGACAAACATTTCTTGCGCATTATCGGTAGAAAGCACCCTTTTCGGGTGCCTTTTTTATGATATACTGTCATAAACAGCCAGATCGTCTAATATGCATTGGAGTACCTTGTCCCTAATTCGTACAAAGGAGGAAACAATGGCAGACAAAAACGTTCATTATAAGAAGGTTGCCGCTTCAAAGGATTTTCGAAAACTTCTTGAGGAAAAACGCAGATTTATCGTACCGATGACGATTTTCTTTTTTCTCTTTTACTTTTCACTTCCGGTTGCTACATCCTACTTCACCTTTTTGAACACGCCAGCAATTGGAGCGATCACGTGGGCTTGGTTATTTGCCCTCACGCAATTTGTGATGACATGGGTTTTATGTGGACTTTATGCAAAAAAGGCAGCTCAGTTCGACAAGTATGTAAGCGCTTTAAAAGTTGAATCAAGAGGTGATGACGAATGAGCATGACCGCTTTTATTTTATTCATAGCGATCGTAGGGCTCACATTGGTCATCACGTATTTTGCTGCGAAAAAAACAAGCAATGCGAGTGATTTTTACACCGCAGGCGGCGGTCTGACTGGGTTTCAGAACGGCCTTGCCATTGCCGGGGACTATATGTCTGCTGCTTCATTTTTAGGGATCGCCGGCATGATCGCCTTAAATGGATTTGACGGCTTTTTCTATAGTATTGGTTTTCTTGTAGCGTATCTTGTCGTCCTTTATGTCGTGGCTGAACCGCTTCGAAATCTAGGAAAATATACGATGGCTGATATGATTGCTGCACGATTCAAACGCCCTGCTATTCGAGGCGTGGCTGCTTTTAACACCATCACGGTTTCCACTTTTTATATGATTGCGCAGCTTGTTGGGGCAGGTGCATTAATCAAACTGCTTCTTGGCATTGATTACTGGATTGCGGTGCTGATCGTAGGTGTCTTGATGACCATTTATGTCGTGTTTGGCGGCATGATCGCAACAAGCTGGGTACAGATCACGAAAGCTGTGCTTCTCATGCTGGGCACGCTGATTATTTCGCTGCTTGTGTTTGCCAAGTTTGATTTTAGTCTGCTGAAGATGTTTGAGCAGATGAAAACAGCGACCCCGCTTGGTGAAGCTTTTCTTCACCCGGGAAATAAATATGATGTGCCTTTAGAGACCCTGTCTCTGAACCTTGCACTTGTACTTGGAACAGCAGGTTTGCCGCATATTTTGATCCGTTTTTATACGGTAAAGGATGCCATTTCTGCGCGTAAATCTGTTCTATCCGCTACGTGGATCATCGGGATTTTTTATTTAATGACGGTTTTCCTCGGCTTCGGTGCCGCTGCTTTTGTCGGAACAGGTGCAATTACGGCAGCCGATGCAGCAGGAAACATGGCAGCACCACTGCTTGCACAGGCCCTAGGGGGAGATTTATTATTTGCCTTTGTTTCCGCTATTGCCTTTGCGACCATTTTGGCAGTGGTGACCGGTCTTGTTTTATCGGCCGCGTCTGCCTTTGCTCATGACTTTTATAGCCAGATTATCCGCAAAGGGAAAGCGAGTGAACGGGAACAGGTGAAGGCGGCACGCTTTGCTTCTATCGGCGTGGCCATCCTTTCCATCATTCTTGCATTATTTGCCCAATCCCTAAACGTTGCTTTTCTTGTATCTCTTGCCTTCGCAGTGGCAGCAAGTGCGAATTTACCGTTGATTATCTCCACTGTCTTTTGGAAACGATTTAACTCAACAGGGGCTATCGCAGGAAGCTTAACAGGTCTTCTGAGCGCACTCCTGATCGTGTCACTCAGCCCAAGCGTCTGGGACCCATCAGGGGCAGCCATTTTCACAGGAGAGCCGCTTATCCCACTATCGAACCCTGGGATTATCTCGATCCCGCTTGGATTCCTTGCGGCTTACTTAGGCACCATTTTCTCCTCTGAAAAAGCAGATGAAGACACCTTTACAGAAATTCAAGTAAAAGCACACACAGGTATGCATATGGATACAGATTGATGAGAAAAAGCCGGCTGCTCTGCCGGCTTTTTCAGTGTTCTTGCTATTTCAAAACTGTACTCAATATGGGATAAATTGGCCTTTTAATCTCTCTTTATATCTTTCTAACTTGTCACATTTCCTCAACGTGATCAACGAACAGCATGTGATGATGATCAGCAGAATTTCATGAACTTCTCCTCTGTTATCAATGATTCTTTTCAACCCTATTACCCCCATAGACTTCAATTCTCTTGTTATTCTTATGTTATCATTTTAAACACATACTGGAAATTCACCCTACAAGGAAGAAGTGAAACATATGCATAAATTGTACTCAGCAAAATTATTATTTGAATCTAACTCCTCACCAAAGGTGAGACCGGATAAAATCTTTGAGGAACGAATTATTTTAGTGAGAGCAAAAAACAATCGAAAAGTGAAACAAATCGTCAAAGACCATTTTCCAGATGAGACATTTGAAAATGGAGATCATGGACAAACAACCACAAAACTAGTAGCCGTACTAGATATCTTTGAGCTAGTTGAAAACTTAGATGAAGGCCCCCTGCATTTAAGCGAAGTGTACAGCCGATATCTTCTTTTTGATCAAGAAATATCTGCTAAAGAAGCGATTGATGCTTATTCGTTAGACAAATAAAAGAAGTCTAAGCTACCAGTGTGTGACGGTATTCTATCGGAGCACACTGGTTTAATTTTTTCTGGAATCGATCGTGATTATAGAATTGAATGGAATGATTAATTGACAGCAGCACAAAAAGAGATAGTGGAGGGAATAAATGATGCCAACACTAGAAGAGAATGATGATTTTGTATTTGATAAAGATGTATTTGTTTCTTCTTTTGAAGTGAAAGAAATTCAAGCTGCTATCATTAGAGATAAAGGTCGGTGTGCCTGTTAAGTTTGCAGGTGCAGTTTTCAATGCAGTGATTGGTTTTGCTGTAGGGGTGGTGTAGGTATTATACAATCATTTATTATTAAAAAAGTAAAGCGGAAGCTAAAAAATTAGCGATCTCTATTGGTGTTGCTGTCGCAATTTCATTAAATGATCTGGATATTGAAACTCAAATTGCTAAACAGTTAGATAAGAGGGATAAGCGCACTAATAATGGTTGGTAGATATATATTAGGAGGAATGTTTTGAAGAGTATGATCAAGTATGCAGTGATGATTTTATTTATGAGTGTATTTTTCTATTATTACAATATGTTTGTACCTAAAAATGTTCTGTACATTTTCATTGCATTTCCATTTTGCTTTGTTGCTATAAGTTTGATTGATAAGCTATTTACGGATAAATAAATCTAATAATAAGCAAGCCTCATGCTTGCTTATTATCTCATACTGTCTAATTAGAGGGGATAATATCCGCTCTGCCGGCTTCTTAATATCGCTGGAATAACTCTGGGTTTTTCGGGACGTTTTCTAAATAAACGATCTTTCCTTGATCATCCAGCTCCGCAATATCAATGCCTTCTGCTGTATATACACGACCGTCTGTTAACTTTCCGCAAACAGCCCAGTTTGTTTCATACTTTCCATCTTCACGTTTCACCCAGCCATCCCACATATGCTTAATGTCTTCATGTACGTGGAAAAATGTGTTCAAAAACTGTGTGAACGCTTGGATGCCAGGCTTTTCAACACCATTTAAGACAATCATGACATCATCTGAAAACAATGCCAGCAATTCGTTCATTTGCTCTTGCCCTTTTCCCGCTTCATCATATCGGCGAAAATACGTATCGAGCACTTCCATCATTCATTCTCCTTTATTTACCTGTCATTTCGAAAACAATCAAACAATTAGATTGTACACAATTGTATCTCTACTGTCTATTTTTCACGCAGATAAGAAAAGACATGGATGAGTTAATCCATGTCTCAGATTGTTGACAAAGGGCTAAAATGAACTTTATTTTAGCCCTTTGTCTTCTTTTCAGCGTGATAGAAAACCTTTGAAGTCTAGGAAGGACGAGCACTGGCACGGAGCGAATTTGACATTCGTGAGTACCAGCGCGCAGGACTGACACCGAATGCGAGGGTTTGTCTACACGCTGAGACATGGATGAGTCAATCCATGTCTTTTACAGATGAAAGAGCTGCTTTCTCTGACTCGACAAGAGATGTTAGTTCTTCCGCAGCTTTTTTCGGATCAGCGCTTTGGCAAATGGCGCTGATGATGCTAATGCCATCGGCTCCCGCTTGGATGACTGGTGCCGCATTTTCATACGTGATCCCGCCGATGCCCACAATAGGAATGTGAAGACCGTGTTGACGTACTTCGTTGATTAAAGAAACACCCTGGACACTGCGTGTATCCTTTTTTGTTTCTGTAGGATAGACTGGACCCATCCCAACGTAGTCTGCCCCGTCCTTCATCGCTTGCCTCACTTCATCTAGATTGTGCGTGGACACGCCTAATATTTTATTCCCGATTCTTTGCCGTACATCTTGTGCAAGTGTATCTTCCTGCCCAACATGGACACCATCTGCATCAAGATCTATTGCAAGCTGTACATCATCATTTACGATAAAGGGGATATTCGCTTCTTGGCAAAGTGCTTGAATCTGCTCAGCGATTTTTTTCTTTTCTTCACCTTGCAGAGCACCTTCACCCTTTTCACGAAACTGAAACATCGTGATCCCGCCTTGAATGGCCTCTTTCACCACATCAAGCGGATGCCGGCTTGTATTCGCTGTTCCCATAATAAAATAAACCGATAATTGCTGTTTGATTAGCTGCTGATCAACCTTCGTCATGCAAAACTCCCCCTATTTTCCCTAACGTGATCACATCTTGACCATTTGTATTGGATAGCGCGTTTAACAATTCGATTTGAAAGGTGCCTGGCCCTTTCTCTTCTGTCTGCTGAGCTGCCTTTTCTGCAGCGACACCATAAAACAGCAGAGCTGATGCCGACGCATGAATGGGCCGTTCCCCTGTTGCACAAAATGCCCCTATGACAGAGGTGAGTAAACAGCCAGTCCCTGTCACCTTGGTTAACCATTCGTGTCCATTATGAATAGATAGAACCTCTTCTCCATCTGACACGACATCCACTTTTCCCGTAATCGCCACAACGGTTTGAAGGGCTTTTGCCGCCTGCTTTGCTAAAGACGATACATCTCCATTTGCCCCTTTTGCATCAACCCCTTTTGACTGCCAGCCTTTCACTCCAATTAAATGAGCTATTTCAGCAGCATTCCCTCTGACAACAGTGATGCCCACTTGCTGTAACAGCTGTTTCGCCGCACTCGTCCGAAACGTTGTCGCACCAACACCAACAGGATCTAATAGAACCGGTACACCTTTTTCATTGGCCGCTTGTCCAGCAATGACCATCGCCTCCACCGTATCCTTTGTTAGTGTGCCGATATTCAGCACAAGTGCATCCGCTAATTGCGCCATTTCTGCCACTTCTTCTTTGGCATTTGCCATGACTGGAGAAGCACCTAAAGCAAGCAGTCCATTCGCTGTAAAGTTCGTCACAACTTGGTTGGTGATATTATGGACAAGCGGATTTTCCGCTCGAACCTTTTCCAAAAGATGAGACACGCAGCTTAATTTCATCTGTATCGTCCTCCCTTTTACTCTGCATCCCACACATAGGATTTTGTATGCTTTAACCATTCTCTTGCAGCAAAGGACAAGTAGCGGTCCTTTCGCCAAATGACACCCAAATGCCACGGAATAGACGGATTTAAGGAAATGATCCTCACTTTATCAGGATCTAGATCACGGCAAATCCGTTCAGGTAGAAGCCCGATTCCAAGGTTCTCAGCAACCATTTCACTGATGAAATCCCATTGTGACGTTTCATAAATAACGTTCGGCCTGAATCCCGCATTCATACATTCATTTAAGATTCGGCTGTGCAGAACGAAATCTTCTCGAAAGAAAATAAAAGACTCTTCCTTTAAATCAGCCAAATGAACCTCATCACGTCCTGCCATCGGATGTGATGGATGGGTGACAAGCTTCATATTCTCTTTAATGATGGTGTATGTATGAAAAATTTTATCATTTGCAGGCAGAACAATGACACCAATATCTAATGATCCATCCTCTACCCCTTCCTCTACTTTAATGGAGCCGTGCTCCACCAATTGAAAGGTGACATCTGGATACTGCTGGCGGAATTCCCCCATCACATTTGGGAAAAAGCTTGATCCAATCATGGGCGGCAGTCCTATTCGGATATGTCCTTTTTTCACATTCATTAAATCATTTAATTCACTCGTTAAATTCTGAAAGGATTGTGTGATTTCACTCGCCTGTGTATACATGGTTTGTCCAGCATCTGTCATTTCAACCTGTCTGCCATTACGGTAAAACAACTGCACACCTAGCTCATCCTCTAGGTTTTTGACCATCTTGGAAATGGTCGGCTGCGACACATAGAGCGATTGCGATGCTTTCGTAAAACTCTTTAACCGTGCCACTTCTAAGAAATATGTTAAATGTCTGATGTCCACATGGTTCACCCTTTCTATAGACAAAAGGAATACTAACTATTCGATATATGTATTTTACCTATAATAGAACGTGCTGTACACTTTAAAGTAAGCTCACCGATTAGAACGTTGTGTTGTTTTTGTGAAACAGTGAACAATTTATATAGAAAAAGGAGTGAACAGAAAGTGCAATTGCTCAAAACGTCGCTGATTGCTACCCTTCAGATTATAGCTTTATTTGCTTTTGCGAAATTGATGAATGTGCTGGCGGCCTTTTTGCATTTAAGAATTCCGGGCACGATCTTAGGCATTCTTGTCATTTTCTTATTACTTCATTTTAACATCATTAAATTAAAATGGATTGAACTTGGCGCCGTATGGCTGCTCGGAGAACTGCTGCTCTTCTTTATCCCTTCAGCAGTAGGTGTGATTGATTACGGCACATTACTTTCTCAATCTGGCACAAGTATTGTCCTTGTGGTTTTACTTAGTACCTTTGTGGTCATGCTCTCGACTGGCATGATGACGCAGATGATTGCGAAAAGAAAGGAGCGAAAAAAACTATGTTAGTTGGCGGACTATTCTTGATCCTAACCATTCTGATCTATCTCGGATCAAAAGCGGTTTATAAACGTCATCCGAAAGTCTATGTCTCCCCTTTACTTGTGACACCGGTTGTTCTTGTGGTCTTGCTGTTAATCGTGAACATTCCTTACGATGCTTACAATCAAGGCGGAAAATGGCTGACAAATATGCTTCAACCTGCGACTGTGGCATTTGCCATTCCATTATATAAGTATTTTCACATTCTGAAGAAGCATGCAGTAGAAATTATTTTGAATGTGGCTTGCGGTTCTATCGTTGCAATTTTATCAACAGCGTTTATCGCCAAATTGTTTCATTTGGATACGAGTCTGATCGAGAGCCTCGTCCCAAGATCCGTCACAACACCCGTTGCGATGAGTGTGTCTGAAATGATTGGCGGGATGCCGTCCGTTACGGCTGTATTCGTCATTTTAACAGCATTATTTGGCTCAATCATTGGGCCATTGGTTATCCGTTATTTCCGTATTGATAATAACATTGCAATGGGCGTTCTGCTTGGTACAGGAGCACATGGTGCAGGCACATCGAAGGCCTTTGAACTGAGCTCCGTCTCAGGCACGATCTCAAGTGTGTCCATGATCATTTCGGCCATTATTACATTATGTGCAGCGCCTATCCTGATGTCGTTTGCCTTATAGAAAAAGCCATTTCCCCTTATCGGAAAATGGCTTTTTCTTATGCTTGGATGAAGACAACCTTTAAATAATTCCCCTCAGGATAATTTTTCGTTGTACGGAAGTCCTCAGGAAGTGTATATTCCTCAAGAATACGATACGTTTTCCCAGATTCTTTAAAGGCCTGTGCAATAAATCCTTTAAACTTTTTCATCCCAAATGCACTGCTATTGGTTGACGCCACAATGACGCCGTTCTCAGCTGTGATCTGGATGGCTTCTTTTAATAGTTTCTTATAATCCTTCGCTGCACTGAATGTGTGTTTCTTCGTTCGTGCAAAGGAAGGTGGGTCCAAAATCACGACATCATAGCTCCAGCCTTTTTTCGCTGCAAACGGGAAATATTTAAAGACATCCATGACTTTGATATCCTGCCCGTCTACATCAATGCCATTCACTTCAAACTGCTCAGATGTTTTTTTCAAACTGCGGTTTGCAACATCTACACTTGTCGTACGGCTTGCCCCGCCAAGCGCTGCTGCTACAGAGAAAGCGCCGGTATAAGAGAACGTATTAAGGACGGTCTTTCCTTTTGCATAGCGATCTCGAATTGCTTTTCGCACATGACGCTGATCAAGGAAAATACCTGTCATCGCACCATCATTTAGATAAACCGCCACGTTCATCCCATTTTCTTTGACGATAAGAGGAAATTCACCTTTCTCCCCTTTTACAAAATCGTCATCTTCGATATATTGTCCAGACGTATCAAATCGCTTCTTTTCATAAATGCCTTTATAGTCAGGGTACACCTGCTCAATCGCAGCCAATACATCTTCTTTTAATGTATAAACACCTTCGCTATACCATTGGATGAGATAGAATCCATCATAATGATCAATCGTGATTCCACCAATTCCATCCCCTTCCCCATTGAACACACGGAAAGCCGTCGTTTGTGCATCACGAAATAAATGCGTTCTGCTTTTGGATGCCTGTTCAAGTTTAGAAACAAAAAAGGCCTGATCTATTTTTTCGTTAGCGTCAAAGGAAAGCACCCAACCGATGCCTTTATTTTGCACACCATAATATCCTTTCCCTAAAAAAGAGCCTCTTTCATCTACCCATTCAATGAGCTCGCCTTCCTGTACACCGTTCACACGCGACACAGCATCTTTTGAAATAAGCGGATATCCCTTTTTCACTTGTTCTGCAAATGTTTGTTTTAATGAGATTTTTTTCATTTGTGTCATCCTTATCCTAAATTGACTCTCTCTATCCTACCATATGAATGTATACGTTACTTCTATTATGATAAGATGAGGAGAAAAATATCAACTCGACATAGAGGAGGCTCTTTTTTGACAACATTACGCTTAGATCATACAGGGATTATGGTGACAAATATTGATCAGTCCATTGATTTTTATGAAAAAGTGGTGGGCATGAAATTAAAGGATCGCATCACTCATACAAACGGAGTCATTGAACTTGCCTTTCTTGGCTTTAAAGACGAAGCGGAAACGGAAATTGAACTCATTCAAGGGTATAGCAGTGACCTTCCATCTGAAGGAAAGGTCCACCACCTCGCCTTCACAACAGATAATATTCACGCGGAATTCAACCGTATTCAAAAGCTGCAAATTGAGCTAATAGATGAAGAAATCACAACATTGCCCAATGGCTATTGCTACTTCTTTTTCCGAGGGCCAGACCAAGAGTGGATTGAGTTCTTCCAACGATAATATTTCCTAGGAAATGCATGGAGGCTCGTTAAAAACATTTGATAGGCAAAAACATTTTTGGTTTTTGCCCTATCTATTTTTAAGTACACGCACCTATAACAGCTGAAATATTGAAAAAATCTAAGAGTGCCGGCCTTAGGTTTTTATCCACCTGGTTGGAAACTTTTTGGCTCGCTTTTTTTAAAGCCACTTTTCTTGAGTTACCTTGTTTTCTATATTGATCATAAAAATATTTAATGGATTCTACCAGTTTTATCGTCCCACCAAACATCCCAATCGCTTTCTTTAGTTTTAAAATCTTTGAAATCGGTATACCATTAGAAATAATGGCGACTCCTATTGCACCGACACATGCAGGAATATTTATGTTTTTAATACCTATCTCTTTCTTCTCATTAAGATCGAATAAAAGCCTCTCACCTTGGATGGTCGTTTTTAATCCCGAATTCTCTTCTATCCATCTAGCAGTTTTTACTGAACCCTCATCTATTATATACTCAGGTATTTCTTCAATTGCTTGCAAGATTGCTTTTACCGAATGAAACCCCTCCACATCAGAGCTTAGCTGTACTGAAGCTTTCACTTCACTATTAAACATACAGCTGCACAAAGAAAAAATTAAGGTTAAAATAACAAACTTCCTCATTTTTTTGAAAACACTCCTTTTGCCTTATTCAATATGATAATAAAATGTATGTATCATATAATATAACATAATTGGAGGTTTTTAACATTTATGAAAATGCACATTAGACGGATACTCCCTATTATCGGTGTCATATTCCTTGCCATCATTGCACTTCTTAATTTATTGCTCGAACAACGCGTCATTGTAGGCAGTGTAAGCATCGGTCTGTTCATTCTCATCACATGTCTTTATTTCGTCACAAAAGAAAAAGAGTAAGAGCATACCTGCTCTTACTCTTTTTTTATAGCACCTTACTAAGAAACAATTTGGTACGCTCGTGCTGTGGGTTTCCAAAGAGTGCTTCTGGTTTGTCTTCTTCGACGATATATCCACCATCCATAAAGATCACGCGGTCTCCCACTTCTCTTGCAAAGCCCATTTCATGTGTGACGACAATCATCGTCATTCCTTCGACTGCTAATTGTTTCATAACAGCTAAAACATCCCCAACGACCTCAGGGTCAAGAGCAGATGTCGGTTCATCGAATAAGAGCACTTTCGGGTCCATCGCCAAGGCTCTTGCAATGGCAACACGCTGTTTTTGTCCACCGGATAATTGGTTAGGGTAACTTTTGGCCTTGTCTTTCAAGCCGACCTTTTCAAGCAAGTCTAATGCTTTATCGACTGCGGCTTTCTTCTCCATCCCTTTTACTTTCACCGGTGCGATCGTGATATTTTCTAACACGGTTTTATGAGGAAATAAATTAAAGTGCTGAAACACCATACCAACTTCTTGTCGTACTTTATTGATATTCACTTTTGGGTCTGTAATCGTATGTCCGTGGACAACAACTTCCCCAGCCGTAATATCCTCTAATTTATTGAGACATCTTAGAAATGTGCTTTTCCCTGACCCTGAAGGACCAATGACACATACAACCTCTTTTTCCTCGATGACTGCATTAATATCCTTTAAAACTTCGTTGTCACCAAAGGATTTCTTTAAGTTTTTCACCGTAATCATACTCATTTCACATCAAATCTCCTTTCTGCGTAGCTAGCCAGTAGAGAAAGTAAATAAATGATCACGAAATAAATGACACCGACAATGAGCCAGACATTCAAAGGATCAAAGGTAGCCGATGCTTGAACTTGTCCCCGCTGCATGATATCAGCAATGCCGATAATCGATAAGAGAGAGGTGTCCTTCAAACTGATGATGGCTTGGTTAGTAATGGCTGGAAGCATACGGCGAAATGCCTGTGGAAGGACGATAAAGCGCATGTTTTGTCCACCTGTGAATCCTAAAGAGCGTGCGGCTTCAGTTTGTCCTTTATCGATGGACTGAATCCCTGCACGAATAATTTCTGAGAAATAAGCTCCTGCGTTAATCGCTACTGTAATAATCCCTGCCGGCACTCGGTCAAGTGAAATGAATTCAAGTGTATTTAGCCCAAAATAAATAAAGAATAGCTGTACGATAAATGGCGTACCTCGAATGGCATTGACAAAAACGAGTGAAATAAAGTTCAAGATTTTAAATGGTGACAGGCGGAATAGCGCCACAATCAAACCGATGATAAAACCTAAAATGATAGCAACAACAAAGATATATAAAGTGGTTTGCAAACCCTCCATTAAATACGGAAATGCATTAACAATCGTATCCATGTTTCTCCCTCCCTAATTCACATACGGTTGACACATAAAGAAAGCGCGCTCTGAGCGCGCCTCGCTTGTGTTATGACTTCAAATATTTCTCAATAATCTTGTCATATTCACCGTTTTTCTTTAGGTTTTCCAGCCCTTTATTGATTTTCTTCAATAAGTCCTGGTTTTTCCCCTTCATCACTGAGATCCCGTATTGGTCTCCATTCAAGCGATCTCCAACTGTTTTCAATTTCAAATCTTGCTGTGCGATCGCATACGTAATGACAGGATAATCCTCAATTAAAGCATCTGCATTTCCATTAGATACTTCTTGGAACATAGATGGACTGTCATTGAATTGAACTACTTCATACCCATATTTGTCTGCGTTATCTGTTGCAAATTTTGCACCTGTTGTCCCATTTTTAACAGCTAGCTTTTTCCCCTTTAAATCATCAATCGATTTGATGCTGCTGTCCTTTTTCACAACAACTGTCAGACCAGCGTCGAAGTATGGATCTGAGAAATCCACTTTCTTTTTACGCTCATCTGTAATACTCATACCACCCATTCCAACATCAAGCTGACCTGCTTGCATCGCTGGAATAATCCCTGAGAAATCCATTGCTTCAAGCTTCACTTTGAAGTCTTGGTCTTTCGCAATGGCGTTAATTAAATCAACGTCTATTCCCACCGTTTTACCGCCTTTTTCAAATTCAAATGGCGGATATGTTACATCTATCCCGATTTTATATGTGCCTTTGCCTTCTCCCGAACCGCTGTCTGATTTTGAACCACAGGCTGCCATGACGAGCACAACAATTAGTCCCATGATCAGTAACATCGATTTCTTCATAAAACACGACCCCCAATTGTCAGTTTTGTCTAAATATTCGCAACAACAATCTTACTATACCACGCTAAAGCTATACTGTGTGATATTTTTTATCAATACCAAAGATCCATACAATTCTAGATCTATAGTCTCTTTAAATTTTACTTTTTTGCGAATAACTCATTTTATTCTGAAAGAAGCATGTTTCACAATATTCATGTGATATAATCTCACAAAAACCGAGAACACTCCTTTATAAATAACACTTCTTTCTCACCTATGAAAAAACCCTCTTTCACTGTCTCTCTTCCTCTATTGATATCCTGATATATTTTTTTCAATATCCTCTTTTTACCTAAAAAAATGTAAGCGTATACAATTCGATCGTTACTCCCTATTTTTTTCACTAATGGTTGAATTTACATCAAAAAACATGTTTTACAAATTGAGATAGACCGCTTAAAATATAAGAAGATACTTAATATGGAAAGATGATTCAGACAAATAAGAATCAGCAGAAATGAATAGGTGAAGAAAGGAGGATACCAATTGGCAGAAACAGGTGTTTTGTCATCCGTTGATGTAGCAAATATGCTAAATGACTGGTATGTCTTGATGAAAAAAAGAGACATACAAGAAGCAATACAGCTAAAAGAAGAGATTCTTCAAGCATTTGATCGAATGGAAGAGAATCAAGACGTCTTACTCTACTATCAACTTTTAGAATACCGTTTCAAAGATTTAGTCGAAGATACAGCTTCGTTAGATCACAGTCTTTTTGTGGATGAAAATGCGATTCGTACAGATGATATGCTCAGCTACTATTTCTATTTCTTTAAAGGCATGTATGAAATGCGCAGAGGGAATCAAAATACAGCATTTCACCATTTGAAATTGGCCGAGGATAAATTAGATCTCGTACATGATGACATTGAAAAGGCAGAATTCCATTATAAAACAGGATGTCTATACTATAATATAAGATCCACACTTCTCTCCATCCACCACTTAAAAAAGGCTTCGTCTATTTACGACGCAGATCCATGTTATGTGAAAAAATCAATCAGCTGTCAAATGATGCTTGCTCTGAATTATGCGGATCAATCGAAATATGAAGAGGCAGAAACTTTGTTTGAACAGGTGATTCACTCACTAGAACAGATGGAGGACCCAGATTTACTTGGTCACGCATATTGCAATGCAGCCTTTATTAAAAGTCTAAGAAATGAATACAGTGAAGCTGTACCGCTCCTAGAAAAGGCTTTATTGATTGAGGCATTCGAAACTTCTTCTCCAGGTGGCTACTTACTGGCCTTGTATGCCTACACGAAAGCGCTGTTTAAGCTGAAAAAGCCTGGTTTGTTCCACTATTATGTACAGCTTTCACTTCAAAAAGCAGAAAATTTAAAACAACGAAACATTTCACTTAAATTATCCATTTTAGAAACATTGATGCTCCAGCCAGACAACATGATTGAGCAGATCATTTCTTATTGTGATCAATTAGAATCTATGAATTTCCTTGTTGATCTTGAGGCTATCTGTCAGGATGTAGCCGCCTACTTAACTGAAAATGGTCTTCCGAAAGAAGCGATGTATTTTCAGAACAAGGCATTGTCATTCAAAACTTGTTAAGAAGATGGAGTGATGTATGATGAAAAAATGGCTGATCTCAAGTGCGATTTTTGCGCTCTTGTTCACAGGTGTTTGGATTGGTACTTCTACACAAAAAGGCAGCCCGTCTGCACAATCGCAAGATGACGGTACGATCATTCAAAAGAGAGATCGAGGCACCAACCCTTAATAAGACTGAAAAGAGTAGCTGTCATTCAAAACAGCTACTCTTTTTATTGTTTAATCAATTTCTCGTTTGATATTTTGCATTTTTTCATCTAAGTAGTGAGCGATATCTGCCGCTTCCTTTAGTTCATCGGTGAGCTGATGAGGAACATCGTTTTGCAGTTTATAATAGATTTTATGTTCGAGACTCGCCCAGAAATCCATCGCAATGGTCCGCACCTGAATTTCAACCTTCACATGCTCTACACGATTCGTTAAGTAAACAGGAATCTCAACAATTAAATGAAGACTTCGATAGCCATTTGGTTTCGGATGCTGAATGTAATCCTTCACTTCAAGAATCTTTAAATCCTCTCTTTGCCTCAAAACATCAATAATGTTATAGATATCTTGAATAAACGAACAGATGATGCGGACACCAGCGATATCATGTATGTACTCCTTGGCACATTGTGTGGTGATGTCACATCCTTTTCTCGCTAGTTTATTCACGATACTTTCAAAGGATTTGATCCGTGATTTTGTATGCTCTATTGGGTTGTGTCCATGGATTAAATTATATTCCTGACTAATAATCGAAAACTTTGTATCCATTTCATCTAATGCAAATTTATATACTAATAATTCATTTTTCCAGTCTTCCATGACACTTTTCAAATCTTCTACATGAGTTGCTGACATATTCATTCTTTTTGTCATCTCCTTTTGGCAAACAGCTGTTACACTGCTTTCCGTTTACTAGACGGAGAGAGGACGCAAATGGTTTTAAAAAATACATCTTAGCCACGCTGTTTGTAATAAGTCAGCGCGAGTGCCAGTGCAAGCACAGATCCTTTCACGATATCCATTGCATAATACGGGACAGACATCATCACAAGTCCATTTTGCAAAATACCGATGAGCACCGCACCAATAAATGTACCGAATGCGTTTGGTTTACCTGCTCCCATGACTGAAAACCCAATAAAAGCAGCAGCTACCCCATCCATTAAATATGGCGTTCCTGCGTTAATTTCTGCTGTCATCACCCTTGATGCCAGCACGATACCACCGATCGCCGCAAATAAAGCAGACAACAGATATGCTGCGATTTTGTATTTGTTCACATGAATACCAGATAATCGAGCGGCTTCTTTATTTCCACCAATGATATACATCAATCGCCCATGCTTTGTGTAAGTCATAAAAACATGGGCAAAAAGCACAATGGCCGCCATAATCAAAATGATATAGGGGACCTGCCCAATCTTGCTGAAAAAGGCAGGGATGGTGCCAGTTGAAAAAGTGCCATCAGGCAGCACCATATTTTCAGAAATGGTCGCACCTTTCGTATAGGTTTGTGCAAGCCCTTGAATGATAAACATCATGGCTAGTGTCATGAGCATATCTGGAATCTTCATTTTGACAATCATCCAAGCATTCAGCAAACCGACAATAAGAGAAGCCGCCAGCGCAGAAAGGATCGCAATGAGTGGGTTTTGCGAGAACCATACAAACATGGAGATCACAATTGCATTTGATAACGTAGCAACTGAGCCTACAGATAAATCAAAGCCATTCACTGCTAGGGAGATCGTCAGCCCTACCGCAATGATGGTTACAATCGAGATCGATCGTAAAATATTGATGATATTTCCTGACTGTAAAAATGCCGGATTGGCTGCCGCAAAGACAACAATCAATACGACAATCGTTAAGATGGTGCCATATTGATAAAAGAAATCAAACAGATGAAAGGATGGCCGCTGTTTCTTGATTTGTTGAACTGGGGCTGAAACTTGTCGTTCACTCATGATTGTCCTCCTGTTGAATGATATAAAAGCTCTTCTTCAGTCATTGGTGCCGTCATTTCCCGGGCAATGCTGCCATCATATAAGACGTATACTCGGTCGGCAATTCCTGCAATTTCTGAAAGCTCACTTGAAGCATAAATAACCGCTTTTCCTCTTGCAGCTAGTTCTGCAATGAGGGAGAAAATGTCCTTTTTGGCTCCAACGTCTACACCTTTGGTTGGTTCATCAAAGAGATAGACATCCGCCTCAGCCAACAGCCATTTTCCAATCGCAATCTTTTGTTGATTTCCACCAGATAGATGCTTCACCTTCGCTTCAAGAGAAGGTGTCTTGACGCCAAGCCGCTTGACGATTCCATCTGCTGCCTTCCGTTCCTTAGAACGATGTAAGAAGCTGAACGGCCGTGTAAACGAACGTAGACTTGCAGCTGTTACGTTCCATCCAACAGTTTCTTCTGTTAGAATCCCTTCTTTTCTCCGTTCCTCAGGCACAAGGGCAATACCCGCTCTCACAGCGTGATGAGGCGACTTGATATGAATGGTTTGACCATGCAGCTGCACAGTGCCTGACTTTTTTTCTGAGGCGCCGAATAGGGCTTTGCACAATTCTGTTTTACCAGCACCGACTAGTCCTGCAATCCCGAGAATTTCTCCTTTTTTCACATGAAGATGAATGTTGTTTAATTTATGCTGGTCATGCAACTCTTTCACATCAAGCACAATCGGTGCATCCTCTAGCGGTGTACAGAATGGGAATTGATCCTCTAATGGCGCGCCAAGCATTTCTTCAATGACCTGCTTTGGATCGGTTTCTTTAATGAGGTGTGCCGCCACATCGGTTCCATTCTTCATCACAGTCAGTTCATCACAGATGTTGAAAATTTCTGGCATGCGATGCGAAATAAAAATGATGCCTGTGCCGTTCTTTTTCAATTGATGAATCATTGAGAATAGCTTGCTTGTTTCTGCATGACTAAGTGGAGCGGTTGGTTCATCTAAAATTAAAATGCTGCATTTGATCGACACAGCCTTGGCAATGAGCACCATTTGTTTTTCTGCCAGTGTCAAATCACTCACAAGACGCTTCGTTGAGATGTCAATGTCCATCTCTTTTAACAGCTGTGCTGCCTTGCGGTGAATCTCTTTCCAACGGACGAATGGTTTTTTCTCAATTTCATGAATCATCATATTTTCGCCAACACTTAAATATGGCACTAGAGCTGTATCCACTTCTTGATGGACGGTCTGCACACCGTATGAGGCCGCATCCTTCGGTGTATGAATAGTCGCCGCCTCGCCATTGATGTGGATGGTTCCTTCAAAATGTGAATGAGCACCAGAGAGAACTTTCATTAACGTTGACTTCCCAGCGCCGTTCGCCCCAATCAGGGCATGGACTGTGCCTTTTCTTAATGTGAAATTTGCTTGATCTAACGCTTTGACTCCTGGGAATTCAATCGAAATGTTTTTCATATGAACAAGCGGCGTTGTCATAGGTGTCCTCCTTCTCTCCTGATCGTCAATTGAAAAACGAAACACCCTCTATGAAAAGAGAGTGCACGTTGTTTATTTTGCATAATGCTTCTTCAAGGTCTTCATCCAGTCTTCTTCAAAAGCAGTCGATGATCCGAATCCTTTTACTTCATCTGCAAGATTGACCATATTGATGGCCTTTCCTGCATCCTGAAGCTGCTTTTGTGAAATGAGAGAGGCCTCAAGGTCATAGGAAGATGGCGTTTTCTCGCCAGCTAGTTTCTTCGCAAGAATCCTTACGTCGATTGCGCCAATGAGCTTCGGATCGACAGCGGCAGTGTACTTCCAAGGACTGTCTTTCGCAGTCATTTCTTGCAGATCGGCATTAGACACATCAATACCGTAAATCTTCACTTCGGTTCTCCCTGCTTCTTTTAAAGCTCTTGCGGCACCAATCGCAAATGCATCCCACGTGGCAAAAATCGCATCCAGTTTACCCTTTGGATATTTATTTAGCATAGCCGCAACCGCATTTTGTGTTTGAACTGATGTATCAGAGGCCGCAACGCCAAATCGGTCAAGTTCCTTGATTCCTGTATGCTGTTTGAGCGTTTCTTGGTACACCTTGTTTCGTCTCACCATTGGAGGGAATCCGTCTACCCAAAGATACGCAATATTTGCTTTCCCTTTAAAATCAGCCACGAGTGCATCTAATGATTTTTTCGCTAATTGCTCGTCATCTTGAGACGTCACTGTGACCCCTTTGATGTCCTTCAGCTTCGGATTTGAATCAAACGCCACAACTGGAATGCCTTTCGCTGTGATCTTCTTCACATCAGCGACTGTCGCCTCATCATCCCCATGAGAGATGATAAAGCCATCATAGTTTTCTTCTAGTGCTTGAGAAATAGCATCATGAAACTTCGCCGTATCACCATTTGCCGTGTAGACATCTACTGTAAAGCCTAGCGCTTCACCTTCTGCCTTCGTTCCTGCTAAAAACTGAGCAGTATGATCGTCCCCGCCAATTTTACGGATCACTTTAATTTTTGCTCCCTGTCCTTTTGCAAATCGCTTCGGGACATTGTCAAAGGAGACCTTTTCGTTTGCATTAGCCTTTGAGCCTGCGCTTGATCCCGTACCGCAACCAGATAATAGCACGGTCAGGACCGTCAATAATACAAGAGATGATGTCCAATATTTACGTTTCATTGCTGTTCCTCCTCAAGTTGTTTTATTTTTCACATCGGAAAACCAGGTAAAGAAGTGGAAATATGCCTGTGAACCCAGTCTTTTGATTCTAAAAAAAGAGATCAAAAAAGCCTCTCTTGATAAAGAGAGGCTTGATCACCGTTGCATGAAACATGTATCGGGAAGTCTTCCTCTCTTATCTGTCAAAGCTGTAACAGCTTTGCAGGAATTAGCACCAATTTCTTAAATAGAAACGGTTGCTGGGCGTCATAGGGCCAGTCCCTCTGCCTCTCTTGATAAGAGATCCGTTATGAAATTTGTTTTAGTTGAAATGTCTTCTTTACTTTAATGTGATGTCTCATCAATGTCAATGACTTTTTTGAAAATTTCTAAAATGATCATTTGCACCGAATGCCTTGTTTAACTGCCGATGATTTTCTTAGCAGGTGATGATGCCTTAAGACGGAAATCATATTTTTTCTCATTCACAAATTGGGGATTGAGGTGTGCTGATCCTTTATCTTGACCGCTTTTCGAGCGATACGTTTTGTAGCCTTCCAGCCATTTCCCGCGCCATACCCACTGTGAGGCTTTTGCACCTTTGCGGTCATCGTAGACATTCTTTTGGAATGTATTCTTCTTGTTCACTTCGTAAAGATTCACGACTAAGTAATGCGAAGCACTGGCTGTCATGATATTATTCGTGATTCGATTGTTCACCGATTGATATTGCATGAGCAATTGACCGCCTTCTAAGCCGGCTGTGTCATTTTTGTACAAAATGTTATGGGAGATGGTCGTGTTTGTGGTTCCGCCCCGCTTCTTGTCATAGCCGCCGATGGAGATGCCTGTATAACGATTTAAATATACTTGATTGTGCTCAATGCGAATGCGTTCGGCCATCTTCCCTTTATGTTCACTTGTGACCTCAATCCCAAGGTCATTATGATGGCTGATGTTATGATCAATCACGATGTCTTTTCCGCCATCCACATAGATTCCTCCTGCGGAGATGTCCTTGCCGTAAGCTGGATTCCCAACACTCGTAATCTCATAAACTTTGTTTCTAGATACGACACCATTTCGCACTTGATCATACTTTTTAGAAGGTGCGACATTCTCAAAACCAATTAAATCAATCCCGATATTGTCCGTATGCCGGACTGTATTATGTGTCACGCGGAATTTTTTCACGTTTCCGTTTAGCACAAGGGCTTCACTAAAACCCAGCTTTAACTTTTCCACAGTGTTGCCTTTGATTTCGATGTCTTCAATGGCTGCAGGTGCTTTCGTTCCATAGACCGCAATGCCATGAGCATTCCCATTTTGATGTGTCGTCTGAATGTCGTACACACGGTTGTTAAGCAGTTTGACGCCTTTGCCGCTTCCTGTGATGAATATACCGATGGGTGTCACATCTTCTTGATTCGTTTTAATATGACCGACTGTCAAACCTTTCAGGGTGATATAGCTTTTTTGATCAATCTTCACAAGACCACCGTCTGCTTGATTTCCTTTAAGAGATGCTCCGCTAATGACAGGCTTCTCTTTTCCATACGCTTGAAAAACAACTGGTGCTTTCTTTGTTCCAGAATGGCGGACAATCAATCTCTCTTTGTATGTACCGCCTCTCATATAAACTGTTGTCCCAGCTTTCGCGATACTTGCCGCTTTTTTCAGCGTACGGAAAGGCTTTTGCTTTGTCCCTGGATGTTTGTCGTTCCCATTTGCTGCGACGTAATAGGCAGTACCTTGCTTCGCACCAGCCTCCTCCGTCATCGCTTGACAGCCAAAACTAATGGCGGTCATCAATAAAATCAATAAGGCGCCTGATATCATTCGTTTCATCTCGTTGTTTGCTCCCTTCCACTCTCTTCTACCTTTATCGGTTAAAAAAAAGAGGATTAAAATATGGCAATGCCCCTTGCAATGTACTAGTCAAAAGGTGTATGGTTGAAAGAATATCTTACAGGAAAACAAATCGCTTTTAAATTGTCAGATTAATCAGTTAATAATGAAATTGGATTTTATTTCTAAGGGGAAACTTCAGTAAAACCACGACAGAGAGGAGGAAAGCGCTTTAACAGATTTTTCTTGTCTGAATTCCAGAAAACCTATTGCTAATATTTTGTGAAGGTATAGAATAGAATCATAATTATTTCATATTATTAGAATTTTCAAATAATCAAACAGCAAGGAGATTTACGATGCCAAAACAACCCATCCGCGTTGAACTTAGTTCAACAAAAAAACAAAAACCTCAATCTGATCAACTTGAATTCGGAAAAATCTTCACAGACCACATGTTTGTGATGGATTATTCAATTGATAAAGGCTGGTATGATCCGAGAATTATCCCTTATCAGGCGATTCCAATGGATCCAGCTTCTATGGTTTATCATTATGGCCAATCTGTTTTTGAAGGCTTGAAGGCGTATGTGTCTGAGGATCAAAAGATTCTTTTATTCCGTCCCGAAAAAAATATGGAACGCTTAAACAGATCAAACGACCGCCTATGTATCCCGCAAATTGATACAGAAACGGTTTTAGAAGGCTTAAATGAACTCATTCGCATTGATAAGGATTGGGTACCTGATGCAGAGGGCACTTCTTTGTATATTCGTCCATTCATTATTTCTACTGAGCCCTATTTAGGTGTTGCACCGTCAAGCACCTATAAGCTGATCATCATTTTATCTCCAGTAGGTTCTTATTATAAAGAAGGCATCCATCCGGTCAAAATTGCGGTGGAAAACGAATTTGTCCGCGCTGTTAAAGGCGGAACAGGAAATGCCAAAACAGCTGGAAACTATGCATCAAGCCTGAAAGCACAGCAAGTTGCTGAAACGAAAGGATTTTCACAAGTCCTGTGGCTTGATGGCATCGAGAAAAAGTACATTGAAGAAGTCGGTAGTATGAATATCTTCTTTAAAATCAACGGAGAAATCGTGACGCCTGAACTGAACGGCAGCATTTTAGAAGGGATCACACGGAATTCTGTGCTTGAGCTGTTAAAGCATTGGGAAATCCCTGTGACAGAACGTAAAATTTCAATTGATGAGTTAATCGAAGCACATCAGTCAGGTGAACTTGAAGAAATCTTCGGGACAGGAACGGCAGCCGTCATTTCTCCTGTCGGTGAATTAATTTATCACGATCAGCCATACGTCATTCAAAATGGTCAAACAGGCGAAGTATCGAAGAAATTGTACGAAGCGATTACTGGAATCCAAAAAGGAACTCAGCCAGACATCTTCGGCTGGACAGTAGAAGTCGATTCGGTTGTCAAACAGGCATAAGCAAGCGAAAGAACCTTTCATTTGATGAAGGGTTCTTTTTTTGTTTCTTTATCTCCTTCTCTACCTCATAATGGAAAATATGGATCTATTCCACGCTTAAGGAATGATGATATGTTTTTTACTTATTTACTAGCGTTCTTTGGGATTTGCATCGGATCGATCATCATCGCTACAGGTTTCGATGATTCACCGTTCTTCACCCGTTTTCTATTTAAGTTTCTCGGAATTTCTATCTTTGTTCTTTCGATTACTTTTGTAAAAGTGAGGCGAAAGAGGTTACGCAACAAAAAGGCGAAAAAGACTTAGATGTCAGTCAGCCTTCAATCAAATCGTGCACCAAAACAAGACCGAGATCCCCACAATGGCCCCTGCATATATCCACTGTTTCCCTTTGATACTCCGCTTTCTCTCGATCAGTAAAAAGATCTCTGGTAAAAAGACGATGATGATTTCTAGGATAAAAACAAGATGATAAACTGGCGGCATCGGCTGGAAATCAAAGTCTCTTTCATCTCCACCGATGGTTGCGAAATACATTAACAGATTGGTTACTGGAATGGTAAAACAAACGAGCAAGCGGAGAACATACATCCACACATCCTGTCTATGCCGAATCAGACCAATAAATGAAGCGATGATTCCATACAAAAACAAAACCACTGTGCCGTAACTCAGTAGAGGTTGAACGATAAAGCCGTAAAGCATTAAACCAATTGCCACCATATTCTAACCGTCCTTTCTTTGAAGCCATACATGTTGTTTTTTCTATCATACACTGCTTTCTCCGGTTTCCATATGAAAAAATCATAAAAAACGACCCCATAAAGGGGCCATTTTATTTTACGCATTCACTGATTTGAAGAACTGCGGTAAATATTCACGGTGCGCTTCAAGCATTTCATCTAAGATTTGCTTTGCAATTTCGTCAGAAGGAACGAGTGGATTGATGGTCATGGCGACAAGAGCCGTCTCGTAATCTCCTGTCACAGCTGCTTCAGCTGCCACACGCTCGAAGGACTTGATTTGTTGAACGAGTCCTCTCACAGCCACAGGCAGATCACCTGTCGCGATTGGTTTCGGTCCGTCCTTTGTAATAATACAGTTCACTTCAACCGCTGATTCGGCCGGAATGCTGGCAATCGCTCCTCTGTTCACTGTATTTACCGGTTGAATGTCATGTTTATCATTATAGATGGAGCTGATCAAATTACATGCTGCATCGCTGTAATAAGCCCCGCCTCTTTTTTCGAGCTGCGGCGGTTTAATCGATAAATCTGGGTCTTTATATAACTCAAATAGTTCATGCTCGACTTGCTGAACAACCTCTGCTCTTGTTCCTTTTTCTTGAGCCGCTTTTTGTTCTTCCTCCAGCATATCTTTCGTTTTATAGTAATAACGATGATACGGACATGGAATGACCCCTAAGCCTTTGACGAAAGAAGGCTCCCAGTTTTTCGCTTCAATATTCCTCATGGACCACTGGCTATTTGGATTTCCTAATTCATCGAGCACTTGATCCATAATGCTGACCCCGTCTAAATACACATCTAAGCCATAGACCATGTGATTGAGGCCTGCAAATTGTACTTCAATGCGTTCGACATCGACATCCAGCGCTTTTGCAATGCCCATTTTGATTCCAATCGGCACATTGCATAGACCGACCACTTTTTTCAGATTCGTGTAGCGTAACACCGCCTCTGTGACCATGCCTGCTGGATTTGTAAAGTTCACCAGCCAGGCATCTGGGCAAAGCTCTTCCATATCCTTCACGATGTCTAGAATGACTGGAATGGTGCGTAGACCTTTAAATAACCCGCCTGGACCATTCGTTTCCTGTCCAATGACGCCATATTTAAGTGGGATTCTTTCATCCTTGGCTCTGGCTTCGAGCAGTCCTACACGAAATTGTGTCGTGACAAAGTCCGCATCTTTCAGAGCTGCCCGGCGGTCAAGGGTGAGGTGCACTTCAATCGGCAAACCTGCTTTTTCAACCATACGTTTTGCAAGGGCACCCACAATGTTCAACTTTTCCTGACCTGCTTCAATATCCACAAGCCATAATTCCTTTACAGGCAATTCTTGATATCGTTTAATAAACCCTTCGACGAGCTCAGGCGTATAGCTTGATCCTCCGCCTATTGTGACAATTTTGATTCCGTCTTTCATGAATTGACACCTCCGAATTGCTTCATTTTTTCATGGAGCTCAATGATTTCAGCTGCAAGCTCCTTGACGGTCATTGCGTTCATCAGATGATCCTGTGCATGAATCATCAAGAGACTGACGTCGGTTTTCTCTCCTCTGATTTCTCCTTGGATCAGCTCTGTCTGTGCGTGATGCGCCTCATTTAACGCGTCTTGTGCTTCCTGCAATTTTTGCTTCGCCTCATCAAAATTGCCTTGCTTTGCACATGTAATGGCCTCCATGGCCGAGCTTCTACCATTACCACCGTGCAAGATGAGTTGAAACACAATTTGTTCCATTTCCATCGGCCGCATCCCCCTTGTTCCCTCTATTACATGCTGACGACATTTTCATCTGTTGATGCTTTTGCTTCAAGCTCATTTTCTTCTTTCAATTTCTGCTTATCCCACATTCTAAAGAATGGATAGTATAGCGCAAATGACAAGGCAAGGTTAATCAGCTGCATGACCGCGCCAGAGATTTTCCCGCCTGTTGCGAGATAGCCTGAAATGATTGGCGGCATTGTCCACGGGACAGCAATCCCTGCCGGTTTTGCTACAAGTCCTGTGCTCATTCCGATATATGTGGTGATGATCATCATAATTGGGGTAAGGATAAACGGAATGAGAAGCATTGGGTTCATCACAATCGGCATTCCAAAAATGATCGGTTCGTTGATGTTAAAGATGGCTGGCCCAATCGCAAGACGGCCAAGCTGTTTCATTTGCTTACTTCTCGCACGCAAGATCATGGTCAGTACCAAAGCAAGCGTCGCGCCGCTTCCGCCGACATTGATAAAGATTTCAAAGAACTGTGCTGTGAAAATATTCGGCAGCACTTCTCCTGCTTGGAAGGCAAGACGGTTTTCATCCATCGCACCGAGCCAAATCGGACCCATGACTCCACCGACAATGGTGGCTCCGTGAATACCACATGCCCAGAGGAGCATTTGCACACCGATGGCAACGATACTTCCGCCTAAGCTTCCACCAAGAATGGATAGTGGTGTGCCGATTAAGACCGTAATGATATTATGAATACTCTCAAAAGGTGTCATCTCAATCAGAAGCCTAGCGACCCAGATCAGCGTGATGACCACAAAACCTGGAATAAGTGCGATAAACGATTTACTAACTGCTGGCGGTACACCATCAGGCATTTTGATGACGATATTCCGCTGTACAATAAAGCGGTAAATTTCGGTGGAAAGCATGGCAATAATCATGGCAACGAATAGCCCTTTACTGCCCATCAGTGTGACGGGAATACCACCATTCACTAGGATAGCTTCTGTTGATCCTTCAGGTGTGAACGGTACTTGATAAGGTGTGGCTAGGAGGAACGCTGCGACAGCAATTGCACCAGATGACAGTGCATCGACTGCATACTTTTCAGCTAACCTGTACGCGATCCCAAAGGTCGCAACAAGTGCCATAATGTCAAAGGTGGCATTCACAGGATAGGATAGTTTCGTGGCCCATTCGGCTCCGAAGACACTTGCCATAAAATCGCTGTATCCTGGAATCGGAAGGTTGGCTAAAATAAGAAACAGTGAACCGACGATAATGAGAGGCATGGTTAAAACAATTCCGTCACGCAATGCTTGTAAATGTCTTTGAGCGGCAATCTTCCCTGCAAACGGCATAACCTTCTCTTCTAGAAATCGGTTGAATCCATTCATCCCTTCCGCCCCCTTTATCCGTTCACTAACTGTTCAGCAGATTTTAAAACCTCAGCACCATTACATACGCCATAATGCACGGTATTAATCACGTCTACTGGAATTCCTTTGTCTTCTCCGAGTTTTTTCATTTGCGGTAATAAATAACGAACTTGAGGTCCTAATAAAAGCACATCGGCTTGATCAATATGATTTTTTGCAGCATCTCCAGATACTGCCCAAATACGATAGTCTTTTCCTTGTTCTTGTGCACTTTTCTCCATTTTTGTGACAAGTAAGCTTGTTGACATACCTGCTGCACAAACTAATAAAATGTTCATTGTAAACGCCCCCTTTTTGAAGTATGAAGCTTTTCTTTACACATTCATCATATTATGAAAACGCTTTCATAAACACCCATACTTTTTCCTTTAGGAAGCGGAAAAAGTTAATATCACACCATTAGTTCTTGTACGAAGGCGCTTTTTTATCCATGACATCCAGCATGTCTTCAAAGGTGTCACAGGTGATGAGGTGCTGAATAAATTTCACATGATGGACAAGCTCTCCAAGCAGACGGTACATGCCTTTTAAGTCTTTGGCATTCTCTTTTTCGACACAAAGCAAGCACACAAATTGAACTTTTTTCTCTCCCCAAATAATCGGTTTTTCTAATGTACAGATCGCCCAAAACGTCTCTTCTGTCAGCGGGGTCATCGGATGCGGAATCGCTGTATAATGCCCAAATGAAGTCGGTGCAGACTCTTCTCTTTCCATCACAGATTGTGTAAGTTCTGCTGGCGCTAAGCCCATGTCAATGACCTTTTGCGTGAGAAAGTGTATGACCTCTTCCTTTGTTTGAAAGGCGCGTTTTGTAAAGACCAATTCCTTTTTCATATATTGCGTGGCTAATGTCACTCTTGTTTCACTTGTCAAAGCTTCTTCTATTTTTAAAAAATCACTGCCTCCTAAAATCGTGTTCACTTGAATGACCGGAATCGGTAAATCCATATGAATGGGAATGGTCGAAATAATTAAATCCAATGCATGTAAAGAGACATGCGGAAGGGAATAAAGCTCTGCTGTTCCTAAAATGGTCAGCTTCGACCCAAATTGTGACCGCAAACGATCTTGAAGTAGCCTTGCACTCCCTGCACCAGACGCACAGACAATCAGGCATCGCTTCGGTGGTATCTCCATTTTCCTGCGCTCTAAGGCCGCACCAAAATGAAGTGCCATATAGCCGATCTCATTTTCATGAATGGACAAACCTGTCTCTTCTTCAATGACCCTGCTCGCCACAATCCCTGCTTCAAAGGCAATTGGATAGCCCGCTTTGATCTCATCAAGCATTGGATTTCTTAAATTCATTCCATACTTACACCGATTGATCGCTGGCTTTAAGTGCAAACTGAGGCCAATCAGCAATTCCGCATCTCCCGCTAAATCCAGCTGCAATTTTTGATCAATGGCTTTCAGCATCAGCTGAACAAGACGGCTCGTGTCATCATCCACAATTTGTTTTTGACCGCCCGTTGAAAAAGACTGTACCATTTTGGCTGTTCCTAGCAAATGAATGGCGATATAAACGATTTCCTCTTGTGGAAATGAGACATCCAGCAGCCCTTCAAGACGCTCAACCATTTTTTTGGCTACCTTGTATTCTTTTGCCCTTGGAATTTCGTTGATTTCTTCAGGCAGCACAGATACATAGTTTCCGTGTCTAATCCGTTTACAGGCAATAGCAATATGAACAATTAAATTATTCATGCAAATGTCTGATAGATTCATTTTTTCCTCGTTGATATAATCAATCATGGTTCTCTGAATCAATTCCAGCTCATGTTTTGGCAAAATCGTAACCGCCGTGTTCAGCATTGTTTGATAGGAACGCCGTTCATTGAATAAATATTCTGACATGCAATAACGGATTTTCATCTCAGATCCTTTGATCCGGCAGCCTTTATTCGGCTTTGCTTCCAGCTTCAGATCAAAGGGTTCGAGCTTACGTTTGACCCATTTCATGTCATTACTCATCGTCGATTTACTAATAAACAGCTGCTCCTGTAAGTCTTCCAGCTTCACATATGATTCCGCTAGAAGCAGCTTTTTCAAAATAAATCGAACTCGTTCTTCTGGAAGAATAGCAAGCGGTTCTTCCTGTTCGACTTCTTCCTTCATAAAACGGCGAAAGGCATTCTCATCGTTGATCAACAGCTCATAGCCAGCGCCTCTAACAGCTGATACAGCTGCTTGATAAGGGGCTAGACGCTCATTCAGTTCCTTGATGTCTGTTCGGATGGTGCGGCTTGTCACTTGTAAACTGACAGAAAGCGCAGCGCTCGTGAGAGGAGTCTCAGCTGCCATCAGCTGACTTAAAATGTGCGCCAGTCTTTTACTCAGCATTAGGTCTGCCTCCTTCATTTAGGGTGGAGAATCTGCCTTGTTTGGACAGGTTGTATACGCTTACAGTTCTCTTCATTACTCATATTCTACTGAAAAGAAATAAAAATTGCCAACTCATTTATATGACAAACGCCCCTATTTATACAACCAACCATATCTAATGACCTATGAATCTTCTTCTAAGATGCTGTTGTGGAAATCATGAAAAAAAGGCGTTACACCTCCGTGTATCCGCCTTTTTCTTATGAAGAAATCAGTTGTGTAAAGACAACCAATCTTTTTTCATGTGTACCGGCTGCATGATCAAAAGTTCCCGTACATGTGATGAAATTGAGATTCCGTGTAAAGGCGTACCCGAAAAAAGCATTTGGTTTCTCTTCGCGCGGATAGCTTTTCACCTTGAGAACCTCAAAGGTTCGCTTTTCCCCTGACGAGGATGTCACAATGACTTTGTCTCCCTTTTTTAGCTCCTTTAGTCGATAAAAAACAGAAGGACCCCATTTATTATCAACATGACCATTTATGACAGCATTCCCTTTATCACCAGGCTTCGGACCATCTTCAAACCAAGCTGTGTGATCTGTATTTTGCGGAACACCCATACTGCCATCCTTTGATAAAGTCGTTTTCTCCACTTTTGCTTGGACATCAATCGCTGGAATGGAGATGTCAGCGGGAACAATACCCGATGGCTCATCTTTTAACGTGTCGTGTGAATGAGATGGATTCTTGGCTTGTTTTGCTGTCATTGGCTCAGGAGATGATGCAGTTTCAGAGGATGACTTTTCATCTATTGATTGGGATGCGCAGCCCGTGATGATGAAAAGCGTCAGAATACCAAACAGCCATCTTTTCACGCAAGTCGACCTCCTTTTGAAGAAAGGAACGGCACGATTGTGCACGTTCCCTCTTGTCTTGATGCCTGCTTAATTTGATGGTTTGCGGCGAATGAGGAAGAACGCCCCCACTGCACCTCCGGCTAAGATGAGACTCGCCATCATCCCAGCAAATGCTTCATATAACATACCTAATGGACCGGCTGTGCCTCCCATACCTGTTTTCGGCATCTCATTTGGCATGTTGGATTTGAACATGTCAGGATGCTGATCGACAATAGCTGATGCGACATCTTGACCAACCATGAACATATGACCGTATGCTTCTCTGACAGTCGGGTACAGCTGATCGTATTCACCATGATGATAAGACGTGTACGTTTTGATGAGCTCATCAATATGGGTTTTCAACCCAGCTTCTAAGTCAGCCGCCTTCAATCGTCCATCTGTCGCTTGATCTAAAAATTTTGCTTGTTTCATACGGTAAGCATCTAAATCTTTGACAGCCTTTTCTTTTGCTTGCTCGTCTCCTGATGCATCTGCTTTAACATAATCAACTAAATATCCGATATGACTTGACCAGATCGTTTTAAATTGTTTTCCTGCATCTTTTCCATAAACAGAAGCGATCGCATCTGATAAATCATTTGTATTTTCATTTAAGGCTGCGGCTGCTTGGTCAAAGTCCTTGCTGCCATCATTCCCTTTTTGCATAGCCACTACCGCGAGTGCCAAATGCTCTGAGAACAAGTAGTTTAAATCCTCACGAAGATCTGCCGCTGGAGTATCGACTGATTTTTGATCAAATTTCCCAGGAAATTGATCTGTAATCGCCCATGATACACCTTTACCTACTTCAAACATATGATGAATGGATTTTCTGACCGTTTCAT
This sequence comes from Bacillus sp. JUb11, assembly GCF_024807925.1. Lineage (NCBI taxonomy): Bacteria > Bacillati > Bacillota > Bacilli > Caryophanales > Bacillaceae > Bacillus > Bacillus sp. JUb11. The sequence goes on from NZ_JANUEZ010000003.1 coordinate 215,131, forward strand.
AGGTTGTATCAAAATCCTTTTCTGTGTAACTGTCAAAAGCTTTTAGCAGTTCATTGACGTGCATCTTTAACCCTTCTTCAAGTTCACTTGCTTTCAATCTTCCACCTGTTGCTTTATCAAGCATATCAGCTTGTTTCATGCGGTATTGATCAAGCGCTTTGACCGCTTTCTTTTTACCTGCTTCATCTTTTTTCGCTGTCGCTTGTACATAATCAACGAAGTAGCCGATATGGCTTGACCAAATCTCTTTGAATTGTTTCCCTGCTTTTTTTCCATACACAGAGGCGATCGCATCCGATAGATCATTCGTGTTTTCATTTAACGCTGCGGCTGCTTGATCAAAATCTTTACTGCCGTCAATTCCCTTTTGCATCGTGATCACTGCTAAATAAGCATGCTCTGAGAAGAGCTGATCAAGCGCTGCGCGAAGATCCGTTGCTTTATTTGACACCTCTTGTGATGATGACGACTTTTTTGCATCCCCATGCATATGTCCTTCGTGTGCACTTGCCATTTGAGCAGTTGGTAATAATAATGCTGCACTAAGCGGGATCGTTAAAAATGCTTTTTTCATTTTCATCTGTTTTGCCTCCTCTTTCCGTTTGTTATGTACTTAACGGAGAGAGAAGTGATATGGATCATTCACACAGCATATTTTTTTGTTTCATGCATTTCATAAAAAAAAGCCGGATTACCCGGCTGATACGTTACGACTTTTGGATGCTTTTCGTTCTTTATATATTTTCCTCACCACTGGATAAATCACTGGTGCCCATTTGACAATTTGTTTCAGCCACTTTTTCATTTTCTCCCGCGCCTCCTTATTGTCATTCTTACAAGACGATTCCCGATCTTGTCATGAAATAAACAGGTGCGGGAGAGCAGGAGTTAAATGACGCCTTGTGCGATCATGGCATCTGCCACTTTGCGAAATCCTGCAATATTTGCGCCTACCATTAAGTTTCCAGCGTATCCGTATTCTTCAGCTGTCTCAGTACACTGACGATAAATCGACTGCATCATTTGTTTCAACTGACCATCTACTTCTTCAAAAGTCCAAGACATTCTCGCACTGTTTTGCGCCATTTCTAACGCCGAAACACCCACTCCCCCAGCATTTGCTGCTTTTGCTGGTGCAAACAAAATATCATGTTGTTCAAATACTTTGACGGCCTCAAGTGTGGACGGCATATTGGCCCCTTCTCCTACAGCGATGACACCGTTTGCCACTAGCTGCTGTGCTTGCGACTCTGAAATTTCATTTTGGGTCGCACATGGCAGCGCAATGTCACAAGGGAGAGACCAAATTTGTTCGCAATCTTCAATCAATTCAGCATGCGGGTGAATGTCTATGTAGGCACTAATTCGCTGGTTATCGACTTCCTTCAGTTGCTTCACTGTCTCAAGTGAAATGCCTTGAGGGTCGTAAATGGCTCCGCTTGAATCACTACAAGCCACAACCTTTCCGCCTAATTCCAATACTTTTTCCATCGCATAAATCGATACATTTCCTGACCCAGACACAACAACAGATCGTCCTTCAAATTGCATTCCGTGGGCTTTTAACATTTCTTCCATAAAGTACACAAGTCCGTAGCCGGTCGCTTCTTTTCTTGCTAAACTGCCTCCGAAGCCAGGGCTCTTTCCTGTCAGGACACCTGCTTCATACGCACCACGCATTTTTTTGTACTGGCCGAACATATAGCCGATTTCGCGTGCGCCTACCCCGATATCTCCTGCCGGTACATCTTGATCAGGTCCAATATAACGACTGAGTTCACTCATAAAGCTTTGAACAAAACGCATGATTTCTCCATCAGATTTCCCTTTAGGGTCAAAATCTGATCCACCTTTTCCTCCGCCGATCGGCAAACCTGTCAGTGCGTTTTTAAAGATTTGTTCAAACCCTAAAAACTTGATGATGCTGGCATTGACCGATGGGTGGAAACGAATGCCCCCCTTATAAGGACCGATGGCACTATTAAATTGAACCCTGAATCCTCTGTTCACCTGTACTTTGCCTTCATCGTCTACCCACGGTACACGAAACATCACAAGCCGCTCAGGCTCAATTAAGCGTTCTAAGATCCCCTGTTTTTCATACTCTGGGTGTTTTGCAAAAACCGGGACGAGGGATTCCAGAATTTCTTTCACGGCTTGTTGGAATTCCGCCTCACCTGGATTCCGTTTTTCTACATCCTCTAGCACACGGTGGATGTAGCTTTGTGCTGTTTGTGCTGCTCGATCTAAGGTCAACATGTCTCATCTGCCTCCTTGTCAATATCTCACTCTTTGGTTGTTAGATTTTCTAACGCATATTGAGATTAATTTAACACCATTTGTAAAAACTGATCAATATTGATAACAGATGAAAACGATGCCGAAATGAGATAGATCAAGCAGAATCACCTTCCGTCATGAAAATGACCCGCTCAAAGAATGACTATCGTGCTAGAAATGACGAACTGGACGTTCAACATCCCGCTTTCTTTGACACATTCATGAAACTTTCATTTTTTCTAGATGATGATCATTCAAAAAAAGGTCAAAAGTTTTACAACGTCTTTCAATCTTTCCTGAGCTTTTCTCCTCTTTTACGATCAGGTAAGACAACACACAGCCAATATAAAATAGAAGAAGATGGGAAGTTGATTAACCCAATGATGCCCCAGAACCATTTATAACGCCCTCTTTTCTTAGCATCCATAAATAAGAGAAATCCTTGTGCAAACAGTAACGGTAATGCGCACAATAAGATGATCATTTCCGTCTGACTCATAAGGAGGACCCTCCTTTAATATGTTGGTATTCCTTGATGCCGACAACCACACAGAGTGGCACGCTCACCACTTGGAGAAGAATGAAGATGATGGGCAAATGAGTAATGGCAGCTGCAACAAGTGTCATGATGGTCAGACTGACGATGATGTACGCCAGCACTTCTTGTTTAAAACGTTTTTTCTCTTTTTCCTTTGCCTGCTTTAGCATCAACATCAAAGCTTGTTCACTCGGCTTTTCTACTTCGATTTGTTCATCGAGCTCCTGCAGCTCTTCTTTTAAACGATCGGCGAAACGATCTTCTTTCATCAGTCCCACTCCTTTCGAATTTTCTTGATCCCATGATGAACCCTCGATTTCACCGTACCTTCTCTCACCCCGAGCATCGAAGCGATTTCAGGGTAAGTAAAGCCATAATAGTAATGGAGAAGGATCGGTGCTCTCTCCTGAGCCTTTAACTCATTTAGAGCATCCCACATGTCATGCCAAGTATAGCCTTTTTGCTGAACATCCCATTTGAACCGGCGGATGGCTTCTTGATTCGCCTTTCCTTCTCTCGTTTGTTCACGTTTTCTTTTCTTTTGATGATCTAAAAATTGTCTAGATGCAATGGACATGAGCCATGTTGAAAATAATGAATCTCCTCTAAAAGAAGAAAGTTTCATGTACGCTTTGAGCATCGTTTCTTGCATGATCTCCTCTGTCAGCTCTTGTTGAAGGGTCAATTTCATCAAATAACGGTAAAGAAACGAATAATGATGCCGATAAAGGGCGGTAAATGCGGCATCATCCCCCTGTTTTGCCCGCTTGATCCATAAAGTCTCCTCGGTCTGCTCCAAACACGTCCCTCCTTCCTTTCTATCTCTTATTGATTAGACGACACCGGTGATCGCATCGTTTAAAATAGACCTTCTTTTTTTAAATTAGAGCCTTTTCTATCTGCTGTTTAGCGCATGGATCTATTTGATATCCAATTTTTTCTTATGTAATGATTATGACATGTCTTTGTCTCTAACAAAATGACGCTTTCGTAATCATCTTGATTTTCCTTGAAAAGAAGAACGTCCTTTTCATAATCACTAGGTTACCCCAATACCTATCGTCAATGATCCTTGTCTCATGTAGATAAATTGAAATAATCATTGCCTTAGTTTCCTTGAAAATCGTGGAATACTTCGTTCCAATTCTTAGCCGATGATACCTTTTTGCGTGCTATGCTCTTCCTACATTCCGAAAGAGGCGATGCTGGCGAAGGAAGGAGGAGCGGTTGAATCGCAGCTTATTTTGGAAACGTTTACATTAAAACAAAATATAGAATGGAGATGTTCATGTTGAAGAAAAAAGTTCCAATGTTAGCTGGTGTGTTAGCGGTTGGTCTCGTGACTTCATTATTTGCGCCAAATGGGGAGGCAAAAGCAGCAACGAAATATCCAGAAAGCCCTTCGATTATGGCCAATTTTAATCAGCAAGGATTCTCCACATTAAATGGCGGTACAACAGGCGGTGACGGTGGTAAAACGGTGACGGTGAAAACCGGAAATGAACTATTAGCTGCCCTCAAAAGCAAAGGAACAAATGAAAAATTGAAAATCGTGGTAGACGGAACGATTACTCCTTCTAATACTTCGGCCAATAAAATTGATGTGAAAGATACAAACAATGTCTCCATCGTCGGTAAAGGGAAAAACGGCGAATTTAATGGGATTGGTATTAAAGTATGGCGTGCTAATAACGTCATCATCCGCAACCTCAAAATCCATCACAGCAAAATCGGTGATAAAGATGCCATCGGAATCGAAGGTGGTTCTAAAAACGTATGGGTCGACCATAATGAACTCTACAACACTTTGAACTCTGGGAAAGATGACTATGATGGGTTATTCGATGTGAAAAATGACTCCGATTACATTACGTTCTCATGGAACTATGTCCATGACAGCTGGAAAACAATGCTGATGGGCAGCTCCGATAACGATAACTACAACAGAAAAATCACATTCCACAACAACCGCTTTGAAAACTTGAACTCTCGTGTACCGTCTATGCGCTACGGAGAAGGTCATGTGTATAACAACTACTACAAAGGCATCCATACAACTGCGATTAACTCTCGTATGGGCGCAAAAATGAGAATTGAGCACAACGTATTTGAAAATACAAACAATGCCATTGGCAGCTGGGACAGCCGTCAAGTCGGTACATGGCATGTCATCAACAACTCATATATTAATAGCACAGGCAGTCTGCCAACGTCTTCAACAGGTACGTACAACCCTCCATATAACTACTCTTTGCTTAACGTGAACAATGTGAAATCAGAAGTTGTATCAAATGCGGGTGTAGGAAAAGTAAACCCTTAAGCTCAAAAAAACGTTCGGGCAGAAATCTTCTGTCCGAACGTTCTTGTCATACATTTTTTACACGTTCGAAAATGGACGATCCATTTCATACAGCTTTTGATAACGCACATTTTCTTTCAGCAAATCATAATGCTGCCCCTCCATCTCAATGCGTCCACCTTCAATAAACATCATACGGTCACATGCCTCACAGCCAGTGAGATGATGGGTGATCCAAATGACTGTTTTTCCTTTTAACACGCGAAAGATCGTTTCAAGCAATTCACGCTCTGTGCGTGGATCAAGCCCGACAGTTGGCTCATCTAATACAACAATCGGTGTGTTTTGCAGCAAAATCCGTGCTAGAGCCATACGCTGTCTTTCTCCACCAGAGAAACGAACCCCTGTCTCTTGTACACCTGTGTGATAACCTTCTGGCAAAGACTCAATGTAATCGTGCAGCTGCACTTGCCGCGCGGCTTCTTTTACTTGCTCTTCTGTCGCTTCTGGAGAACCTAAGCGAATGTTGTTTAAAACAGACGTATCGAATAAATAGGGCTGTTGATTGAGCACAGACACATAAGAGGATATCTCCTCTTGAATGCTTTGTACTGGTTTCCCCTGAATGCTGACAACCCCTTGATTTGGCACGACTGCCCCTTCTAACAATTTTAAAATGGTCGATTTGCCTGCACCGCTTTTTCCTAAAAGAGCGAGCGATTCACCTTGCTTCAGGGAAAACGAAAAATGCTTTAGTACATGTTGATCTACTTCATATCCGAAGGTGACTTGATCAAAACAGACCGCTTCAACGCCATCAGAGACGGGTGTCTCGTCTGCTGCCTCCCTCTTCATTAATCCTTCATACGACTGCTCTTCATAATGATTTAATCTGCTGACGGCATGCTGATAAACAGGAATATCACCTGCTGCATCTGACAGCGGAAGAAAGGCTTCTGTTAATGGAAACAGCACAAGCACAAAGGCTGCGATGAGCGTGTGTGGCATAGAACCAACCTGAACGACTGAGCCACTCCAATACACAACAAGGACGACTGCTCCTCCAATGACTAGTTGTGCTAAAAGTTGGCGTAGACGGATAAACCGATGCTTTGCCGCTTCGAGCGCTAATAGCTTTGCTTCTTTTCGTTCATAGCCTTCAACAAAATCGTTCTGTCTGCCGCTAAACAACCAGTCACTCACGCCCATGACGGCATCTGTTAAATGGCTGTACAGTTCATTTCTGCCTTTCTTCATTTGAATTTGTCGTGCCCGGTTCACAAGTACTGTGATATATGGGAATACAAATACGAGCAGCGCCATATAAAGCAGCATCAACCCGGCAAAAGGCCATGAGAAAAGCCCAAGTGCTCCAATCGAAGCGGCATATAAAAGCAGCGCACCGATGGATGGAAAAATTGTTTTTAAATACGCATCCTGTAATCTCTCCACATCTTCTGATAACAGCCCAAGCATTTCACCTGTTCCAAGCTTAGTCTGTTTGGCACTTCGTTCAGCCATGTCATAAAGACGTACCCGCATTTTTTCAATCATCGTCAAAATGAGCTGATGACTCGCCAGTCTCTCTGCATAACGAGCAGCTGAGCGTGAAATACCAAAGGTACGTACTGCCACGATTGGGACATAGACCATCAAGATATTCTCAGGTCTTGTGGCAGCTTTTGAAATGAGGAACCCTGACGTATACATGAGCATAGAAGCAGAAAACACCGCAATCGCTCCTAAAAAAAGCACCAAGGCAAACAGCTTTTGATTCTCCTTGATATAAGGTATAAACCAGCCTTTACTGACCATGTGTGACCGCCCCCATTTGTTCCTGTACCAATTGATAGTACACACCTTTTCTTTCCATTAATGATTCATGAGTTCCCATCTCTGCAATCGTCCCATGATCCATCACAATGATTTCATCCATATCCGTCATCCAATGAAGTCTGTGTGTGGCTAAAAACACAAGTTTATCTTCAAACAATGGAAGCATTGTTTTCTTCAATTCATACTCTGTCTCAATATCCAGATGAGCCGTTGGTTCATCTAACAGCATAATGGATCGCTGGCCGAGCACTGTGCGAGCGAGGGCAATCCGCTGCGCTTGTCCACCGCTCAGTCCTCTGCCCTGTTCGCCAATGACCTCATCCAGTCCATTGGGGAGATCGGCTACGAGCTGAGACAAACCTGCCTCTTGCACCGCTCTTTCGACGTCTTCATCTGTTGCATTCGGTTCATAAAAACGAATGTTTTCTCTCAGTGTCATGTGAAATAAATAAGGATGCTGCGGCATATAAACGACTTCTTTTTGCCATGCCGCCAGCTGTAAATGAGCAAGCGGCTTGCCGTTTAGGATGATTTCACCTGCAGACGGTTCAACAAAACCGCCGAGAACATCCGTTAACGTCGATTTCCCCGAACCACTGGCACCGATGATCCCAATCTTTTTCTTTCCTTTCACAGTGAAATCGACATCCTGAATCGAATAAGGAGCATGTTCATCATGCAACACACTGACACCTTGCAGTGTGAGCTCAGATTGCTCATTCCACTCGTTCAGCTGCACGGATTGTGTCTCCTGCTCTCGGAAGCCCTTTTCCTCTAAAATCACTTGAATCGCCTCATTCGCTTCTTTACCGTTTAACGTCGCATGATAATCATTTCCCACTTCACGGACTGGCAAGAAATATTCTGCCGCAAGCATCAGTGCGGTCAAAGCGGGCAATAACAAAAGATCTCCTTCAATTAAGCGCAAGCCGAGAAATACAGCGACAGTCGCAATGGACAGCATAGAAAAGAAATCAAGAGCAAAAGATGAAAGAAAGGCGACTTTCAGTGTGCTCATCGTCGCCTTTCGATAACGCTTTGAGACCTCTCCAATATTACGAGAATGCTTTTTGCTAATCCCTAAGTAGCGAAGCGTTTCAAGGCCACGGAGAGAATCAGTAAAATGATTGGATAATTTCTCATACGATTTCCATTGTTTGGCCGCTTTACGCTGAGCGACAAGTCCTAGCAAAATCATAAAAACAATTAAAATCGGCAGCGTGACAATGAGAATGACAGCAGATGTTTCATCTAATGTCCAAACATAGACAAGCACCATCACCGGAATAACTGCCATGTTCACCATTTTCGGCAAAAACAACTGTAAATACTGACGATATTGGGCAATGCCCTCCATCGCCAATGTCACAAGCTTTCCTGTTCCTTTTTTCTTCGTGAAAGCTGGACCTAAACGGAAAAGCTGGTCCAGCAGCTGCTTTCTCACGTCTGCTCCAATCCGGGAAGAATAGGTGAACATGACCTTCTCCCGCATCAAGGTGAGACCGTGCCGCACCAGAAAGGCAGCAAGAAACAGCAAGACATAAGGCGTTGCCTGCATGAGGCTCTTCCCGTCAAACAGCGTTGTTATGGCATGTGCCAGCCACTGTGCTTGAAAAATAATACTTGCTCCTTGGATGATTGACACAATACCTAAGAGGGCAAGAAGCCCCCTCATTCCTTTTAGTTGAAGCAAACGTTTATCCATTAGTAGGTCATTGGCTCCTTACCGCTTACACGTTTACGGAAGACATAGTAGCTCCAGATTTGATACCCAAGCACAAAAGGTAGCAAAGAAATGGCAACAATCGTCATGACCGTCAGTGAATAAGATCCTGATGCAGCGTTTTGAATGGTGAGGTCGAATGCATGGTTGATCGAACTAATCATGACACGCGGGAATAATGCTGTGAAAAGCATGGTCACCGTCACCATAATACCTGCACCTGTGAATAAAAATGTCCATCCATCACGCTCTTTTCTCATAAAGAATAGAGCCGCTACATAACAAACCACAATGAGTACAGTTAAAGGGATTGTGATGATCGGACGCACGGTATAAATGTCTGTTTCAAGAATAGACACACCAACAAATAGAACAAGAACTGGTAGTGCAATCAATAAAACACGCTGACCGAGCTTTCTTGCACGATTTCTTAAATCACCCTCAGTGCGGAGTGTGACGAAAATCAATCCATGCAGGAGGCAAAGCACCGTCACAGCTACCCCGCCGATTACTGAATAAAGATTCACAAAGTCTGTAAATCCAGCGTACATATTCATGCTTTGATCAATGGGCATTCCTCGTAACATACTTGTGAAAAGCACTCCGAGTAAAAATGGCGGAAGCAGGCTACCAAAGAAGATAACCCAGTCCCACGTTTTGATCCATGAAGCCTTCTCGACCTTCCCTCTAAATTCAAAGGCGACCCCCCGCCCAATGAGCGCTAATAGGAGAATCGTAAATGGAATATAGTATCCGCTGAACATCGTAGCGTACCAGTGAGGAAAAGCGGCGAAAATAGCCCCGCCAGCTGTAATCAGCCAGACCTCATTCGCATCCCAGAAAGGGCCAATCGTATTGATTAAAATGCGGCGCTCATGTGCATCTTTTCCAAGCAGTTGCATGGACATCCCGACACCAAAATCAAATCCTTCTAAGAAGAAAAATCCAACAAACAATACTGCGACAAGAATAAACCAAATCTCGTTAAGATATGCCATGATATGCGCCTCCATCAAATGGATCTGTAGACAGGTCCGTTTCATCCTTTTGATCTGTATTCTCTTCAGAATGTGCACCTTTTTTAATTTCTCGAATGAATAAGTAGGCAAGCACGATGGCAAGAATCAGATAAATGGTCGTAAAGCTAATGACTGAGAATAGCAACATGCCGTACGATACGTTTGGTGAAATGGATTGTGCGGTTGTCATCATACCAAAGACTGTCCACGGCTGACGCCCAATTTCCGTCATGATCCAGCCCGCTGAGTTTGCAATAAACGGGAACGCAATCATCCATACCATGAAGCGTAAATACCATTTGTTTGATTCTAGTTTTTTTCTAAAGCTCAAATACAAACCAATCATACTAGCAAAAATCATCAACATGCCGGCACCCACCATGATTCTAAAGCTCCAGAAGGTTGTTTTGACTGGCGGAATGTAATCTCCAGGACCAAACTTTGCTTCATATTCTTTTTGAAGGGTCAGCATACCTGGCACATCTCCACTAAACTTCGAGTAAGCCAAGTAACTTAAAGCAAACGGAATATTGATCTCCGCAGAGTTTTCTTTTTTATCTGTGTCAATGTTGGCAAATAGTGTCCAAGCCGCTGGATCTCCACTATCCTTCCAAAGGGCTTCACTTGCTGCCATCTTCATCGGCTGTGATTCCATTAAGTGCTTCGCTTGATCATGTCCAGAGAACGCCACACCTACGCCAGAAATGAAAGCAAGCACCATGGCAATCTGGAAAGATTTTTTGAAAAAGGCGACTTCTTGTTTTTTGATCATTTTAAAGGCACTAACTCCTGCGATAAAGAAAGCACCGGTTGCCAATGCACCAAACAGAACGTGCGGGAACTCTACCCAAAGTTGCGGGTTCGTTACAAGAGCGCCAAAGTCATTCATTTCTGCACGGCCATTTTTAATCACAAATCCGACTGGCTCCTGCATAAATGAGTTGGCGAGTAAAATCCAAAACGCCGAAAAGATCGTACCAAGAGAAACAAGCCAAATACATAACAAATGAATTTTTTTCGGTAGACGGTCCCAGCCGAATATCCAAAGACCAATAAAGGTCGATTCAAGGAAAAAGGCCAATAGCGCTTCAATGGCAAGCGGTGCACCAAAGACATCACCGACAAACCTTGAATAATCTGACCAGTTCATCCCAAACTGGAATTCTTGCAGAATCCCTGTCACCACACCTACTGCAAAGTTAATTAAGAAAAGGTGACCCCAAAATTTTGCCATCTTTTTATAGATGTCTTTTTTCTTCACCACATAAAGGGTTTGCATCAAAGCAACGATAAATACCAAACCTATAGACATAGGAACAAAAATAAAATGAAATAATGTCGTTGAGGCAAATTGAAATCTTGCTAAAAACAGCTCACTCACAGCCTTACATCCTCCCTTACTTTCGCATGCCGAATGATTCGAGATATTTATGCTCACTATTTCACAAAAAGTTCACTATTTGTTCAATGATTCACAAGTGAAAGTCCATTTGATATAGTTCACTCGGTGAAATTTTACTCTTGATTTTCATTCGGTTAGTTATTTATACCTGTACTTTACACCCATGCGCTTCAAAAATAAAGTAAATTTTACCTAAAATTTGGATAGGATTGTGTCAGTTGTTTGAATACTTTGTCAAAAATATGTGACGGAAAGAGACAATCACAAAAAAAATAGCGCTGCTTTTTCGCTGCAGCGCTTTTGAATATTTAGGCTTTTTTCTGTAAAGCGGGTCTTGTGACTTGCACTTCATAGTACGTAATTTTGTTTTTTAACAGGCCTTCAGGTTTCGCCTTTCCATGAGCATGCGCATCACCAAATGCCTGAGATTTTGTCCAATTCACAAAATCTTCTTTTCGATTCCAGCGGGTGTGAATGGTCACTTCATCGTAATCAGTTGTCTGCTGAGTGACCCATACTTCCATACCTAAAAAGCCTTCCATAAATTCTACTTGTCCCTGCTTGTTAAACCGTTTAACAAGGTGGTCGGCACTGCCTTTTTCTACTCTTACTTGGTTATTTACAATAATCATGTTTGGTTCATCTCCCTTTGGTTGTTGAATGGAGGCGATTGGGATAATGAGTGGATGCTCACCGTCTAAGTGAACCTCTGCCTGAATCCCAAAAACCTCCTTGAAAAAGTCTTCTGTTAACACTTCTTTTGGTGAGCCAATTTGATGCACCTGACCTCGCTTCATAGCAATGAGACGGTCACAATATTTTGCGGCCTGCTGCAAGTCATGGAGAACCATTAAAATGGTGATGCCATGTGTTTGATTCAGCTGTTTGAGCAGCTCCAGTAATTCAAGCTGATGCGCAATGTCTAAATAAGTGGTTGGCTCATCCAGAATGATGGTCTCTGTCTTCTGAGCCAGTGCCATTGCAATATATGCCTTTTGTCTTTCTCCGCCTGACAATGTATGAAGCATTCTGTTTTCATTGATGCGGCTATTCGTCACCTCAAGCGCCCACTCAATCGCTTCATGATCTGACGTACTGCTTTTTTTCCAGATGGAACGGTGCGGACTGCGTCCAAGTGCGACCAGTTCACGTACTGTCATCGATGGAATGGCGGTTCTTGTTTGCATGAGAACCGCCACCTCCTTGGCGATCTCCTTTGCCGTCATCTCTTTTTGCGGGATGTCGTGAATGTAAATCATGCCGCTTTCGATTGAGGTCAGTCGTGCGGCCGCTTTGATAAAAGTCGACTTACCTGACCCATTCGGGCCAATGATTCCGGTTACACTCCCTTTAGGAACAGCTGCTGAAATGGAAGACAGCCGAAAGCCGCCTTGACTGAGACTCACGTCATGCATTGCAATGACATCCATCTTAACCCCTCCCTTTCTTTTTTAATAAATAGAGGAAGAAAGGTGCACCGATGCAGGCAAGCAAAATCCCGACAGGCAATTCAACCGGTGTAAACCAGACCCGTGCTGCTGTATCGGCAAAGACCACAAGCACGCCCCCTCCAAGCATTGAAATCGGCAGCAAATACCGGTAATCATCTCCGATTAAAAGACGGATAAAATGAGGCACCACAAGTCCGACAAAACCGATTAAACCGCTGACACTGACAGCCGCTCCAGCTAAAAGAGCGGCCAGCGCAATGAGAAAAAATCGAGTCCGTTCTACTCGAAGGCCCAATAGCTGAGCCGATTCATCGCCAAGCAAAAGGAGATTGGACGGTTTAATGGCAAAAAAACAAAGACATAATCCAGCCAGCGCATATGGCGACACAAAGCTAAGATGATGCCAGCTCCGTCCGTTTAACCCCCCTGATAGAAAAGGCAAAACAGCCTGCACACGCTCACTATAAAGCACCATAAACCCATTCATCACCGCACCAAGCAGGGCATTGACGGCAACACCTGCCAAGATCAATTTAAGCGGTGAAACCCCTTGATCAAATGACAGCATATACACGACAAGAGCTGCTAATAAGGCGCCCAGAAAAGCGGCTGCCGGAAGCAAATACGTGAATTGCGGAAGAACAATCATGCTGAGTACAGCAGCTAACCCGCCGCCCGCAGTCACACCAATGATCCCAGGGTCAGCAAGTGGATTTCGGACAACTCCTTGTAAAATCGCCCCTGATGCTGCGAGACAGGCCCCAACGAGAAAACCAATGAGCACACGCGGCAGCCGTAAATCCATGACAATTTTTTCATGAACAGGCAGACCTGATCCCGTGAACACAGCCATTAAATCCGTCAGCGATAATTGGACAGAACCTACCGCAAGTCCTAGACAGACGCCCACACATAAAGAGAGAAACAATCCTGGTAACAGCCATTTTCGTCTTGACTGCCTTTTTTGAAAATCTAGTTCTGCATTCATCTTCATGATGACAATCGCTTCAATTTCTTCTCTAATTCATCGATCGCTCTGATGACTTCTGCGCCTGGATTTGTCCCGAATAGGTCACTTGGCAGAATCTCAACGTGTCCATTTTTGACAGCTGATACATCGTGCCACGCCGCATTTTGCTTCATTTCACTCATAAAGCCTGCTTTGACATCTTCAGGATTGCTATGTGTCATCAGCAAAATGAGATCTGGATCGGCCTCGATTACCTTTTCTGCATTGATTTGTGCATATTGCGGAAACTTTTCGAGTGCTGGTTCATTTTCAGCAATATTCGCCCCACCAGCGATCCGCAGCAGATCACCGCTTAAAGATTGTGGAAGTGCCGCCATATATGTGCCGGGCGCACCATATACAACGAGTGTCTTTACTTTTTTCTCAGGCTGCTTCACTTGCTTGATCCGCTGATCGATTTGAGCATTGAGCGCTTTGGCCTTTTGCTGCTTTCCAAGTAAATCACCAAATAAAGTAACTTGACGCTGGATGTCCTTCACTGAGTTGGCACTTGTCAAAAGAAGCTGTGAACCAATTCCTTCTATAGTAGAGATATCCTTGCTGTTTAATGATTCATTCCCAAGCACCACATCGGGCTTTAAACTCGTGATCAGCTCGACATCAAATTGATGGGTTGTGCCAATTGATTGTACGGACTTTGCCTTTTGTAGATTGTCTGGCAATTCGGCAGTTGGCCGGCCGACCACCTGGCCACCTAAGGCATAAATGATGCTCATGTCGCCAGTTGACAACGAGACGATCCGTTCAGGTGATTCATGAAACGATAATGTTCTGCCGGCAAAATCCTGAATGTTGAGCGCACCTTGCCCGCTCCCATTCTCGACAGGCGCCGCCTGGCTGCATCCGCCGAGGAGAAGCACGACGACGAGTCCTGCCCAAACCACATGTAAACATTTCAACCGTCTGTCTCTCCTTTTCTAGTAAACTTTCTTTAGCTTCGCCTGTACCACGAGACGCTTGTTTTTAGGTGCCAGCACGTGATCACAGGTCGATAATGTGAGAATCAAGTCATCTGTGGATACGTCTGTTTTCGTTTGATAGATGGACTTCTTACGCACAGCTTGCAAGTAGTGCGCATATTCACCAAGATCTTGAAAATCAGTCTGAATATAATCGAAATCGACTGTCGTCTCATACACAGCAAAAATCTCTGCTTCATAGCTTTGGTACAGCGTATCGTACTGAAATGTGCGATGATCTTGGAAGAAATCTTTTTTCAAATAGTTTGTGAGACCAGCAAACATAGACCCATCCCTCATCCGATGACCGTACAACACTGTATTGGGACTTTCATGCAAGACGTCATTACGGTAATCCATAAAGATACTGCCTGCCCGTGTGTCATCCTTTACATAATTACGAGTTAAATAGAATGCATTATCGTTTGACTGAACAATTGGATACTGAATCATCGTGTCCTTCATATCAATCCAACCGACAATGTCTTGATTCACCTTTCGCAAATCATCAAATGACTGACGGATTTCTCCAGGTTTTCGCTGTTTCATTCCATCCTCGTGTGTGTAAAGTGTCTGAGCCTTTGCAAGCACCTGACGATTTTGATAATAACCAAAGAGCTCCAAGCCAATGGCAGTACCGCTATATAGAAAAACACCTAAACAGACGATCGTCAGCATTCGCTGCCCGATTCTTTTCCCTCGTTTCACACTGTCTCACCTGCTTTTTGCACAACTTATATGCCTACAGGCACGATATACATCCCTGTTTCTGCATCCTGCTTAATTGTGACGGACACATGATAAATGTGCCGCACCATCTCTTCTGTTAACACATCATTTGGCCGTCCTTCGCGGATAATTTGTCCATCTTTCATGGCGATGATGACATCACTATAGCGAATCGCCTGATTCATATCGTGCAGGACCATCACGATGGTTAATCCATGCTCGACATTGAGCTCTCGAATGAGCTCCAGAATGTCAAATTGATAATACATATCCAAATAAGTCGTCGGTTCATCTAAGAAAAGGATCGGTGTTTTTTGCGCTAAAGCCATCGCAATCCATACACGCTGCCGTTCTCCACCTGACAATGAGGCGAGAGGCACCTTTCGCTTATCCGTCAGCTTTGTACAGGACAGTGCCCACTCAATTGCTTTCTCATCTTCTTCCTTGTCACTGCCGCGCATCGTCTGGTACGGCGTTCTCCCAAATGCCACGACTCGTTCGATCGTTAAATCGAGCGGCGCTTCATTTTGCTGATGTACGACTGCCAGCTTTCTCGCGAGTTCCCTTGGCTTGAACGCATTCAGCTCTTGTCCATCTAAGTGAATCTGTCCTTTATGTGGACAATGGTTATGTGCCATCAAGGAAAGCAGCGTGGTTTTGCCCGAGCCATTTGGACCGATAATGGTCGTAATTTTCCCCTTTTCGATGTGCGTGGTGACCGATTGAACAATGTTCCTCTGCCGATCATAGGAAAACGACACCTCACGAATGTCCATGCAGACGATCCCCCCTTCTTAATAAAAAGATCAGAAACGGCCCGCCGATGACAGCCATGATTGTAGAAGCAGGGATTTCATTTGGTGCCACAAGCGTTCTGCCGAGCGTATCAGCAGTCAAAATGAGCAAGGCCCCGCTTAACGCAGAAAATGGAATCAGTACCCGATGGTCCGAGCCGACGAGCCTTCTAGAGATATGGGGAATGAGCAAACCGACAAAGGCAATCACGCCCGCTACCGCAGCAGTCACCGCTGCTAATAACACCGCCGTGATTGAAATCAAAAGGCGCATTCTGGTCACACGCAATCCCAAGTTTTTCGCCGTCTTATCTTGAAGGGCAAGCAAGTTACACCATCTGCTAAAGAAAAGCGCAACCACAAGCCCAATGACGCCATAGACACCGATTAAACGGACATCTCCCCACGTTTTCATCGTCAGATTTGACTGTCCAGACTGATTAATGGTGATATTGAAATAGCTGCAAATGGTCACAAACGCTTCTGCCATCCCTGTAAACATGGCATTGATGGCGATCCCCACCAGAATCATTCGAATCGGGCTTAAGCCGCCTTTCCAAGACAACACGTATACGAGGAAGCAGGCAATTGCCCCGCCTAAAACTGAAAATAAAGGAGAGTAGAAATAAAATTGAGGAAGCGCTGTAATTGCCATTAAAGAAAAGAAGCTAGCTCCTGATGAAATACCAATAACACCGGCATCTGCTAATGGATTCCTCATCACAGACTGCAAGAGGACACCGGAGACAGATAAAGCCGCCCCTGTAAACATCGCAATGAGCATGCGGGGGATTCTTAAATCTTTAATGATTTCTACCTGTGCATGTTGACCGGTCATAAGCCCTTCCAATAATTCAATCGGTGTAACATGAATGCTCCCCGTAATGGCGGAATAAATAAATACGCCGGCTAGTAAGAGACTGACTATCAGAAATAAAATCCCTGTTTTTTTCATCTTGAACGTCCTTTTATCATTAAGATTCGCCGCTTATGACGGATACAACATACGAGTCAATTCATCTAATGCCTCTGCTGCCTTTAAATTGCCTGTTGTCCCGAATAAGCTTTCTTCGAGGTCGTACACCCGGTCTTGTTTGACCGCATGGAAATGTTTCCAGATGTCATTTGTTTTAAATTCTTGATCAAACATTTTGACGACTTCATCCGGCATCCCATGTGCGGCTCGGAGAATGATATCTGGATTGGCTTTTTGTAAATACTCCGTATTGGATGCCAAATACTCCATTTTCTCACCTTTTACGATGTTCTTTCCTCCTGCAATACGCACAAGATCACCGATATACGAATTCTCTGTTGCCACTAAATAACTGCCTGGTACACCAAGCAAAATGAGAACGGATGGCTTCGTCTTTCCCTTCGTTCTCTCTTGTATGTCTTTCTTTTTTTGTTCAAAATCATCCACAATGCGTTTCGCTTGTGTCTTTCTATCATATTTTTCTCCAAGCTTTGTGATGGTGTTCTCCATCTTGTCCAGGCTCTCAAGGTTGAGGTATGTCGCAGGGACAGAAGCTTGTTGAAAAGGCGTTTCTAAATCATATTGAAGGGTCGTGACAGACAGGACATCTGTCGGTTGAAGTGATTGGATGATTTCCATGTCTGGGCTCATTGGGTTACCGACTGCTGGGAGTCCTTTGTATCGAGCCGGCAAGGATTTTTGACTTGTTGGCACCCCGACAAGATCTACCTCTAGCGCATCCATGATCTCAGCAGCAGCTACAGTCGTTGCCACAATGCGGGCATTTGATGCTGTGCTTTTTTTGCCTTTCGCTGAGCTTTCAGCTGATTGTGAGCAGCCTGCTAAGAAGACGCACACACATAGAGCCGTGATCAGGGTACATAACATTCGATGCTTCAAAAAACAGAAGCCTCCTTTCGAAAAAAGGAAGTGGATGCGCCGAGATGAATGGCGCACCTCACTTAACATAGATTCTTTATCTTGTACGAGTTTGATACTTTCTGACGAGCACGAATAGTGATCCGCCGAATAAAAGAATGTACACCCAAAGAAGTGAAGTATCTCCTGTTTTTGGGTTCAGCTGACTTGTCTCAGACTTGGTTTGGTCATCTGATGGCGTAAAGGTCATCTGCTCTGCACCCGTTTCCTCAGGGGCGAGATTCGCAAGCTGGCTTGGTTGAGAATCGTGATCATTCGGATTTTTCACAAAGCCGATGCTCTCATCGTCTCCGATCACCGTCGCAATTCCGCTTCCTTCACCAAGTGAAATGCCTTTCGTATCATAGACAAGTTTGACATCGTACTGCTCATGATAATTGGCAGCTGGAATGTCAATTTTCACGCGTGCTGCCTGATCACTGCTTACACTTTTTGCTTCATATTGAATCACTCGTGTATCTGCTTTTTGATCAGTCTTTGCAACTAGCGTCTCTTCAAATTTACCGCCGGTTCCTACTTGGAACGACGTGATGGCTGAGCTGTTCTTCACAGTGTATGAAACGAAATGGCGGCCATTTTTCACCACCAATGTCGCAGGGCTCACGACGTAATCGTTCATGCGAGAAAGCTCATCCTTGTCCGCTTTCTTCATTGAGAAAGGAAGCTTGTACACCCCGTCTTTTAGCTGAACTGTCTCTTGATTCGTTCCGCCGTTCGTTGTGTCTGGTGCTGGTTTATTTGGTTTTGGTGTTTCTGGTGTAGCCGGTGTTTCTTCCTCTATTTGACCGTCCTTCAGTGGAAAGATACTTTTTGAATCAAATTGAAAACGAATATCGTACGTTTGATCATAGTGAGCGGCTGCTACCACAATGTGTACTTTTCCGTTAACTGCTTTTTTCAGATCAGACACTTCAAATGAAACCACTCTTGTGTTCTTTGCTTGATCTGTGCTCACGTTTTCCACTTCTTGATAAGAACCGTTTTTCTCTATTTTCAAAGAATCAACTGACGTATGATCCTTCACCGTAAAGGAAACGGTTTGCGTTCCATTTTTAACGGTTAACGATGCTGGATGTGAGAAGTATTGGCTCATCCGAGATGCCTCATCCTCATCGCCCTTCAGCACACTGTAGTTGATACGATACACACCATCTTTTAATTGGTTCTGCGGTGAATCAACTGGTGTTGTGCCATTGTTATTATCAGGAGTGGTCGGCTGATCGTCTGGTGTTGTACCGCTTTGATCATCCGGCTTTGTTTCACTGTCGCCCGGCTTCGTGCCATTTTGGTCATCTGGTGTTGTTTCACTGTCGCCTGGCGTCGTACCGTTTTGATCATCTGGTGTTGTTTCACTATCGTCTGGCTTCGCAGGCGTGACAAGTGTGAGACTGCTCTCGTCGAAAGCGATCTGTACGTCATACGCCTCATCATAAATAAAGCCGCCTAAGTCCCAGTAAATTTTGACCCAGCCATTTAATTTGGCTGATACATCTGCTACATCAAATTTGATCACACGCGTATTCGCTGTCTCATCTTCACTGACCGTTTCAGTGGTGACGAGAGAGCCATTTTGTTCGACCTTGAAATCTGTGATTTCTTTGCTTTGCTTCAGCGTAAGATAGGCAGTCGTCTTGCCATTTTCGATGACGAGCTTAGCTGGCTTTTCTGTATACGTATCCATCATGGATGCTTCAGTGCTGCCATTTTTTAAAATGGTGAATCCGGCCGTATATTCACCATCAACCAATGATGCCGCCTGAGCCGTTCCTTGAGGCAGCTGAAACGCAGTCAACAAACTGAATAAAACGAGCAGAATAGCTGTCTGTAGATGAAAAAGACGTTTCAAAAGATGACACTTCCTTCCGTTAATGCTTGATGATCCACTTTCTCGCTAAAAACCCGCCTGAACATAAGACAAGCACAAAGAGCCATCCCATCTGGCTTGTATCACCAGTTTGAGGATTTTCTTCTTGTTTTGTTTTGGTGGATGAATCAGTTGTTTTGGTTGTTTCTTTTGATGATTCTTGATGTTTTGCTGCACCTGCTGTTTCTTTTGAACTGTCAGAAGAAAGTGACTTGATGCTGCTTTCATCGAATTTCAGCTGGATGGTATAGTCGTGATCATAATCAGCCGATTTGACTGTGACATGGATTTTTGACTTGATTGGTTTAGTTAAACTCTGTGCTTGGAATTGAACAAGCCTTGTATTGGCTTTCTTATTCGTTGATAGAACCGTCGTATCGACATAGCCACCATTTCCCGGCACTTTAAATTCCGTTACCCAGCTGCTGTTTTTAATGGTCATTTGCACAGTCAGCTTGCCATTTTTCACGATCACTTTTGCCGGCTTCAGCCAGTAATCATTTGCCATCGAAACGGCAGTTCCTTCGGCCTTCATCACAGTGTAATTGACGGAGTATGTACCATCATTTAATGAAGCAGCCTGTGCATTTGAAAAAGGCAGTATAAGTGCCAGAAGCAATGCAGCCATGAAGGCTGGCATCCTGATCCATTTTTTCATCAAATGAATTTCCTCCCTTTTTATTGAACAGTTGCTGCATCAAACTTGACGCGAATATCGTAATTGCCTGTATATCCAATGACCGGTACAGTCACACTCACTTTAGCTGGTACAACATCTGTCAGGCTGTTGACATTGAACTCTACCGTTCTCTTATTAGCAGCTGTGTTTGTACTGATCACCTTCGCATCTTTGTAGACACCTTGATCCAATGTTTTAAAGCTTGTAATCCAAGAGCTGTTCGTTAACGTGACTTGCGCTTTGATTTTTCCGTCCTTCACAACAAGCTTAGCTGGTTTTTCAAAATACGTATTTGCTGTTGACGTTGAATCACTGTCTGCTTTCCATACAACATATTGTGCTGAATATTGACCATCTGCTAAACCTGCTGCTGAGGCAGAGCTAACCGGGGCTAGAGCAAACAATAGAACAAAGCTAAAGAATAATAAGACGTGTGATGCTGAACGAAGTGATTTCATATATATCCTCCTAAATGATATTGATAATTATTCTCAATAGACAATAAAAAAAATAACCTTTATCAGCGTATGAATCACACTCATAAATGATTATGATAATCATTATCAATAGAGACCAAAAAATAAATCTTTGCTTTCGACAAGTCAAAGATGTCTGTTGCTACATGATGTAGTGATACACGGTTTAGGTAATCTGTCCCATTCATGATACCATGGCATAACCTCCCCATTCCATTACAGGGAAAAGAACCCTCTTCTCCTTGATATTATATGATGAATGAAATTATTGTCAACATCATTTTTCATACTATTGACTTAGATTTCTGGAAAATCACAAAAAAAATCGATCAGGGACACTGATCGAAATCGATTAAGAAGGGACATGTTCACCCTTTTCACTATTTTTGCGCTCTAAAGACCAAGCATACATTTCCCGTATGACTGGTTCAATTTTCTTTCCTTGTTCTGTTAGTTCATATTCAATCCGCACGGGAATGTCGGGATAAACTTTTTTCTCAACAAGGCCTTCAGCTTCTAAATCTTTCAGCCTTTCTGATAATAACCGTCCGCTGATGTTCATTTCATTTTCTAGCTGACAAAAACGTTTTGGCCCTGTCAAAAGCTGATTGATGATCAGAATCACCCACTTCTTCCCTAAAATCTCCATGGCATCTGTAATTGGGCAGCCATCTACTTGAGCCATACTTTACTCCCTCCTGCTTTTCTCTACTTTTTTTCATTATAACATAATTAATTACTTGAAATAAGTCACTAACTATTATATAGTTTAGTTACTAAAAGTAACAAGGTAATCATTTTTATCAATTTTCAATAAACCATTGAACATGCAGATGCATATAACATGAAGGAGATGACCGAGCTTTGAATACAATAGAGCAGGTAAGATTAGGTGTAACAGAATTACATGTGTCCAGCTTTGAGCGTTCTTTGCCTTTTTATACAGACATTTTAGGTTTTACTTTATTAGAACAGACGGATTCTACTGTCACGCTTGGCAGCAACGCAAAGGAACCAATCCTTGTGCTGAAAGAAGATGTGCAGCTGAAAGAGAAGCCGGATCATGAGCCAGGACTTTATCATTTTGCGGTTTTATTACCTACCAGAAAAAACCTGGGCACATGGCTGGCGCATGTGCTCAAAAAAGGCTATCCTTTAATTGGAGCAAGCGATCACTTTTTCAGTGAAGCCATTTATTTAAGTGATCCAGATGGCATCGGCGTTGAGATTTATGCTGATCGTCCTCAGGACATATGGGTAGGTGAGCATGGAGAAGTGAAAGGTGGCGGAAATGCTCCGCTTGATGGAGATGGTCTCCTGCAAGAAGCCGCTGATTCCACCTGGGAAGGACTCCCGGCTGGTACAGTCATGGGACACTTGCATTTCCATCTCAACCCAGAAGAAGCCGATTCCTTTTATGTGAACACGCTCGGTTTTCATATCCGAATGGCTCCCCCAGCCAGCTTATTCGTTGCTGGTGGCGTCTATCATCACCACCTTGCCTTTAATGCATGGGGACGCGGGAGAAAAGGAGCCATTGATCCACGTTTTTCAGGAATTAGAAGCTATACACTGGTTTTCCCAAAAGAAGACGATAGAACATCCGTCGTCGAACGTCTGACAAAAGCAGGCGTTCACATGAACACGACAGGAAAAAGTAACGAATTTATTGATCCATTTGGCGTTCTCGTTCGTTTACAGATTGAAGAAACAGACAAAAAAGAAGGTGCAGAATATGGACAAACACACAGAGGTTAAAACAGCCATTTTAAAAGATAAAATCAAACGAGTACAGCAAGAAGACGGATTTATATATATCACTGGACCTATTAAACTGCCAGTGAATTTAGACGGTAGAACGGTCATGTTTAACTGGTATTCATGGTTAAAAGATGACGGGAAAGAACCATTATCAGATGAAGCTTTAATCGAAAGCCTTTCCTCCCGTGAGCTTGCAGATCATCAGCAATCAAGTGTCCTTGTTTACGGAGATTTCGAACATGCTGATGAAGCGCTGATCCGCATGCATTCCATCTGCCACACCGGCGATATTTTCGGAAGCAAACGCTGCGATTGCGGGTTCCAATTGAAACAGTCTATGCGGATGATTGAGGACAATGGAGCAGGCGCACTGTTTTATTTAGCCAACCATGAAGGACGCGGGATCGGTCTTTTCAGTAAAGCCATGGCCTACATCTTGCAAGAAAACGGCTACGATACAGTAGAGGCAAACGAAGCACTAGGCTTTGAAGATGATACACGTCAATATGAAGAAGCGATTGCTGTTCTTCAAACATTGCGTACAAAACCAGTCAGACTTATTACCAATAATCCGAAAAAGACCGATGCTATCAGTCATGCAGGCCTTTCTCTTTCTGGACGGATTCCACTTTGGGGTGATGTCTCTGAGTTCAATGAAAAATACTTGCAGACAAAAATTAACCGCTCAGGCCATATGAAGGCGGATCAAGAGGTGCGTACGATTGCCACATCATGAGCGATATATGAAACTAGCCCTTGAAAATGCCGAAGCAATGAAAGGTCAGACATCTCCCAATCCGCTCGTCGGGGCTGTGATTGTGCGAGAAAATGAAATTGTTGGGGTCGGGGCGCATATGAAGGCCGGCGAACCACATGCAGAAATCCATGCGCTCAAAATGGCTGGAGATAAGGCAAAAGGTGCCACGATCTATGTGACACTAGAGCCTTGTTCCCACCATGGCCGCACAGGCCCATGCGCTGAAGCACTTGTGAAAGCTGGCGTAGAAACAGTTGTCGTTGCTGCACTGGATCCGAACCCGCTTGTTGCCGGGCGCGGGATTGCCATTTTACAAGATGCAGGCATTCAAGTCATCACAGGCGTCATGGAGCAGGAATCCATTCTCATGAATGAAGTGTTCAACCACTTTATTACGAAAAAAACACCTTTCGTGACACTCAAAGCAGGCATTACGTTAGACGGAAAAATTGCATCTGCTACGTCTGACAGCAAGTGGATTACATCAGAAACGTCCCGTTATGATGCACATCACATTCGCAGTATCAACGATGCGATCTTGGTCGGTGCGCAAACCGTCATTCACGACGATCCTTCATTAACAGCACGGATTCCAAACGGTCATCATCCAATTCGAATTGTCTTAGACTCTAAGCTGTCTATCCCGCTGACAGCAAAGGTGGTCACAGATCAAATGGCGCCAACATGGATCTTTACAACAAAACAAGCCGATGAAGAAAAACGAGCCGCTTTAGAAGCAGCTGGCGTCAGCGTCATCATGACGGATAGCGATATCCGAGTGCCCTTACAAGAAGTACTTCAAGTGCTTGGAGAAAGAAATATCTCCTCCCTGATGATTGAAGGCGGCGGACAAATCAATGCCTCATTTTTAGAACAGCAGCTTGTCGATAAACTCGTCATCTACATGGCGCCCAAGCTCATTGGCGGACGACTCTCTCCTTCTTTTTTCGGAGGCGAAGGCATACGCCTCATGAGTGATGCAATTGAACTCGATCAACTCTCTCTTGAACCACTCGGAAAAGATATAAAGATAACGGGTTATCCTGTTTATCAATAACCTAACCTACTTTCATAAAATAAGGATGTCGAGATTTTCTCGACATCCTTATTGTTTCTCACAAGATTTATTTTCTACAGTCTCTCTAAAAATTCAATTCGATTTCCAAATGGATCATCTACATAAAACCTGATGGCTCCATCTAACGGCTGATCTTCCTTTATAAGAATATGGTGTTTCATTAATGTCTCTTTTAAATTTGATAATTTTTTTACTTGAAAAGCTGGATGAGCTTTTTTCGCTGCTTGAAACTGATCTTCAATGCCAATGTGAAGCTGTTGATTGCCACACTGAAACCAAACACCACCACGTTTTGCTAGGTGAACAGGCTTAGGTATTTCCTTCATTCCTAGAATCTCCCCAAAAAACAAACGTGCCTTCTCTTCACTCCCCTTTGGGGCAGCTAACTGGACATGATCAATTCCAAGAAAATTTGACATCTTTGCTCTCTCCCTTTTCACATCATTTAAAAAACATTATGTGTGACGATCACGTCTGAAGAATATATCTAGATGTGTACTCAAGCCCGATGATGTTGTCGATCCACAAATCATCTCCACGAAACGTGTCGTAAAATGTTTCATGTGAAACATCTGTGATCTAATATTGATCAATTTCCCTCTATCAGCCTGCCGAAGCTTTCGGGTGAAAGTCCTGGTGAAATGCGAAGGCGGTGTAAGGACATCATGCCTTGTTCCTTTTTCGCATGTCCTGGTTCAGTGGTCACAGCCATTTCATATCCTGCTTCCTTCGCCAGCTTCAGTGTGTCTTCGTTATAGCGACCGACCGGATAGCTGACCAT
Source organism: Bacillus sp. JUb11 (assembly GCF_024807925.1). Classification (NCBI taxonomy): domain Bacteria; kingdom Bacillati; phylum Bacillota; class Bacilli; order Caryophanales; family Bacillaceae; genus Bacillus; species Bacillus sp. JUb11. Next base: position 240,502 of record NZ_JANUEZ010000003.1, read on the forward strand.
GATCGTTTGTTGAGAAAAACGCTGGTCAAAGAATACCTTCGATCCTTTTAATTCTTCTTCCTGCTGCTTCTGTGTTAAACGATTGAGTTCTAAATGATGAATGGTGTGACTCTCTATTGAAATACCATGCGCCATCATATCATCCATTTGAGCATCGGTTAAATGATGCGGGCGGCCAATGGACTGCTCGATCATAAAAATAGTGGCTTTCATTCCATATTCCTTTAAAATCGGAAATGCCTTTGTGTAGTTATCCGTGTATCCATCGTCAAATGTGATAAGAACATACTTTTCACTTGGTGTCGAATTGGTCGCGAGAACTTGATATGCCTCTTTCGGCGACAGCGTGACATAGCCGTTGTCTTTCAGCCATTTCATATGAGCCGCAAATTCGCTTTTTGGCACACGTAACGAATTACCGCTGGAAATACTGTGATACATCAAGATTGGAAGCGCAACGGGTTCCTTTTGCTGAATCCAGTTTTGTTTGTCTATCTCTGCCGCTTCAATTTGCTGCGTTTCTGTTGTTTCTTTCGTTTGTACTTGACCCTTTACCTCTTTGATGGCTTGCTGGTTTCCTTCTGTTTGCTGTTTCGTACCCATACAGCCCGAAATGAGCAGCATGACTAAACCAACTGCAAGCCACATACATGTTTTTTTCATTCACCAATCCTGCTTTCTCTTTATCTACCGAATGATTATAACAGAAATTGGTTAATAACTGATATCTATTTTGACAGGGTATTCATTTTTTTACACATTTCGATCATTTCAATGGCAAGCAGATGGATGGTCTCTGTTGTGAGCATTTGGTCTTCTGCATGTATGAGCAGTAAAGAAAAGGGAAGCTGTTCCCCTGCCGCCTCTTTTTGTATCAGCGACAAGTGCAGGTCATGGATGCTTCGAAACGCTTCCTCCCCTTTTTCAATCAACTGCTGTGCTGCTTCAAAGTCATCCGCTCTTGCTAGACGAATGGCTTCTACATAATGGCTTCGTGCCTCACCTGCATGGGCAATGATTTGAAAGGCCGCTCCCTGCATTTCCTCTAATACCGTCATCTGCTTCTCCTCCGATTGCTCAAGATTCATTTGCTAGTTTCAGTGCATGTTCTAGAATTTTTTCTCCATTCGCTGTTCCATATAATCTTACATTTACCACATCGACAGGTATATGATAAGGTGCCGCTGTTTTTTCTGCTGCCTTTCTCATAAAGCTAACTTGCGGTCCTAGCAAAATGACTTTTACATCGTCCCCATGCTCTTCTAATTCGTCCGCAATGGCCCCTTCAGGTATCGCATAAATTTCATAATCCAGCCCTTTTCCTTCTGCGGCTGCCTTCATTTTAGATACCACAATCGACGTCGACATTCCTGCTGCACAAGCGAGAATGATTCGCTTCATATCCCATCACTCCTATTGATAAATGACATCTGGTTCATCCCTTAATTTCCTCGTTTGGATTAATGTTTTGAACCAGTACCCTGACGCTTTCATCTGACGATTCCGTTCATTCTCCAGCTGGACCTCTACTAATCCGTAGCGATTCTTGAATGCATTCATCGGTGAGACATTATCCGTAAAAGCCCAGAGCATATATCCCTTGCAGTTTGAACCTTCTTTTTTCGCTTGGAGGGCTTTTTTCAAATGCTGGCTGATAAATGAAATTCGGTACTGATCATCAATGATGCCGTCTTCGTTTTTAAACCGCTCTTCCTGCTCGACCCCCATACCGTTTTCAGCCACAAACCACTCGATATTGCCGTATTCTTCTTTTATTCTCATGCCCATATCATAGACGATATTCGGATAGATTTCCCAGCCTCTGAATGGATTCATTTTTCTCCCTGGGAGCTCAAATAGATCGTAATAATAAGATGGATGAAACGGTGTGTTTTCGTTCCAAGCCTTGCTAGGTGCCTTAACGCGATGCGGATAGTATAAATTAAGACCGACCACATCGACTGTATGATCTTTAATGATCTGAAGCTCTTCTTCCGTTGCATCGAAAAAAATGTCATGCTTTTTCAATACATCAAGCAGTTCTTCTGGATACTCGCCTTTAATGGAGGGATCTAAGAACACGCGATTAAAAAACAAATCATACATGCGGGCCGCTTCTTGATCATGCGGAGCAGTCGATCTCGCATACGTCACTTCTGGATTGAGAATGACCCCGATTTTTGCACCGGCTGATTCCTTCAAGCCCATTTCCTGAAAAAGCTTCACCACTTTTGATGTCGCCAAGGCTTTATGATAGTTCCACTGCATCCATTTCTTCGTATTTTGCTCGAAAGGATAACGAATAGCATCTAGATACACACGAGTCTGAACAACAATTGGTTCATTAAAGGTAAACCAATGTTTGACCCGGTCTCCATAGCGTTCAAACACCTTTTCTGCATACAGAACAAACAGCTCGACAACATGTTTAGATGACCAGCCGCCGTACTTTTCAAGCAAAACAGCAGGAAGCTCATAATGCTCTAAGCAAAACATCGGCTCTACACCTGCTTCAAGTAATTCATTGATGAAATCATCAATATAACGAGCATAGGTCTCATCTACAATTCCATTCTCGTAATCTATGAGAAACCTCGACCAATTGATCGATGTCCGGTAATGAGATAACCCAATTTCCTTCATAAGGGCGACATCTTCAGGATAGCGCTCGTAAAAATTCGTTGCTCCTGCTGGTCCGTATCCTTCGTGCCATACGTGATACCCCTCCTTATACCAAAGGTCTATAAACGAATCCTGATGCGGTTTCTTCCCTTTCCAACCCTCCGTCTGCCAAGCAGAAGCCGCAGCACCTAGAATAAAGTCATTGGGTATGTCGATTTTGTTCATGTTGCCACCTGACCTTTCTTCGTATGAATTTGAAGTCCTTCCCACATCCCTTGTAAATACATAGCTCCAAGTGCTCGGTCGTATAATCCATAGCCAGGTCTGCCCGTCTCACCAAAGATCATTCGTCCATGATCTGGCCGAACATAGCCAGCAAATCCTTCCTTAAACAATGCGTTCACAATCGCTCCCATATCGAGGCTACCTGCTGACGACAGGTGTGCCGACTCTTCAAAATCACCGTTTTCATACAAATTGACATTGCGTAAATGAGCAAAGTGTATACGCCCTTTTTTGGCATACTTTCTCGCAAGTGAAGGAACATCATTTTTCGCATTACAGCCTAGGGAACCGGAACAAAAGGTCAGTCCATGCTGTGAGCGTTCATCGAGCTGAAGGATACGATCTATTTGTTCTTCACAACTGACAATGCGGGGCAGACCAAATATGTTCCAAGGAGGGTCATCTGGATGCAGTGCCATGTTCATGTTCTCTTCCGCTGCAACTGGAAGGATATTTCCCAAGAAATAGTCTAGGTTCTCAAACAACCCTTCCGCCCCCAATGCCCTGTATGCAGCCATCAACTTTCTCATTTCTTCCTGCGTATAAGACGTATCCCACCCTGGTAAGGAAAGTTGATTTTTTTCTATATCCATCTGTTCAAGCTGATGCTGAAAATAAACAAGGGTCGTCGATTGATCAGCTAGTGGGAAATCGAGCTGTGTTCGTGTCCAATCAAGGACTGGCATGAAGTTATAACAAATGACCTTCACACCATGTCTTGCTAATCTCCGGATATTTTCTTGATAATGATCGATATAAGCATCCCGGCTAGGCTTTCCCAGCTTAATATCTTCATGGACCGGGAGACTTTCTATGACTTCAAAAGCAAGATCGTGACGTTCGATTTCCGCTTTTAAATGAGCAATACTTTCCTCCGGCCACAGATCACCAGCCGGCACATCATAGACTGCACTGACAATCCCTTTCATGCCGGGAATTTGCCGAATATATGAAAGGGAGACAGGATCTTCTTTGCCATACCATCTAAATTGCATGTTCATTCATGAGCCCTCCTTCTATTCTGAATCAGGTACTGCTTCTGGCTTCCGGTTGGATAAGAGGACAAAAGGTAAATAGATGAAAACAGCGACAACAATACAGATGAGCTGTGTGATGACAGCCCCCATACTGCCAGCGGTAGACAGCCAAGCATTCACAATCGGAGGTGTCGTCCACGGCACCATCACCACCGCTTTCCCGGCAAAACCTGTAGCAGTTGCGATATAACCAATCGTACCTGTTACGAGTGGTGTAACGATAAACGGAATCGCCATCACAGGGTTCAACATGACAGGTAATCCGAAAATAACTGGTTCATTGATGTTAAACAGTCCAGGTCCTGATGAAAGCTTGGCAATGCTACGCATTTCTTCCCTTCTTCCTGCTATAAAAATGGCAATCAACAGACCAATCGTCACACCCGAACCACCAATGCTCATATACACATCCCAAAATGGCATCGTGATAATATTTGGAATCTCTTTTCCCTCTTGAAATGCTGTCATATTCACTGCAATTGATCCTAATAACAGCGGCTCGCGAATCGGTTTAATCATTTGGTTGCCATGAATACCGATCACCCAGAAAAATTGAGCCACAAACATTAACGTTAAAATACCAGGCAGTCCCTGCACAACACTTTCAAGCGGACGCTGCACGACGTTATACACCGCTTCATGCAAATAAATGCCTGTCACACGGTGAAACGCAAACCCGAATGAACTAATGATTGTAATTGTAATAATTGATGGGAAAAGTGAAGAAAAAGACGTCGCCACATTTGATGGAACAGAATCTGGCATCTTAATTTGCAGCCACTTCACCTCGGTAAGCTTACAAAAGATCTCTACAGAGACGATGGCAATGATCATACCCAAAAATAAGCTTTTTGGATCGGAGAATTGCCTCGCTAGCACATCGACAACCTCACGCATCGATCCATCGACTTCAAGAAGAAGTGTCGTCGGAATAACGGATATAAATGAAATCAATGCCATTAACCCTGGGAATAATGATTTATGTCCATTGATTTTCCCAAGCTCAATCCCGATGAGGAACACAGCCCCGATCGTTAAAAAGTTCAGCGTGGCATAATTGATTGCCTTCATAATTGGCTGAAGCTCTGCTAAAAACCTGAATATCTCAAAATGGGCAAGCCCCGTTTCCGGGCTCATGATCATATTTGCGACCAGTACAGCAAATGCCCCCGTAATGATGATTGGCATTAATGTGACAAATGCTTGCTTAATCGCCATAATATACTTCTGATTTGTAATACGATAAGCGACATGTCCCATGACGTCGGCCGCTCTCTCTTTAAAGCTCATGATCCGTCTCCCCCTTTACAAAAACTCGTGATCATCCTCCTTTTTGATGTTATTTTAAAAGCGCTTTCATTAACATCTAATCTTTTTCCTCACAGATGCGGAAATGGGTGTCCTTTTTTTTCATCTGGCTGTTCCAACACGTGCAGCGCCGCCGTCAGTTCTTCAAATGAAGCAGCTTTGATGATTTGCTCCACCACTTCCTTCTGCTCTGTCAAACGCACAAGAAATTGATAAAGTGACTGCAATTCTTTCTGATACGTCTTCTGTATACTTAACAAACAGACGACCTGTACCCGCTCTTCGCCCCACAGCACTGGTTTTCTCAATGTACAGATCGCACAAAACGTATCATCTGTTGCCGGTTTGATTGGGTGAGGAATTGCGACCAAATGACCGAACGACGTAGGTGACACTTCCTCTCTTTCCAGCAATAGCTGTTCAAAATCATCGGGGATTCGGTTTTGTTCCTGCAATACATTCACGAAAAATTGAAGAACCTCATCCCTTGTTTGTAGATCTTGCTGAAAAAAAGTCATCTTCGGACTGATATATCGCAAGACCCCCATTTCTTGTGACCCCTGTACAAATCGTTTCAGCCTCAACATATCGTCTTCACTGAGGATCGTATGTACATCAAGCACTGGCACAGGTAGTGTGTTCTGAAGCGGGATGGTACTAATGATCAAATCGATACTTCTCAGGTCATACGACAAAAGGTCACTGACACTTGCAGTTCCAGCAATCTCTAGCCTTTCGCTAAAGGCGGCCTTCAGCTTATGGAGAAGAAGCTGACTGCTCGCGACACCCGTTGCGCACACAATCAAGCATTTTTTTCTCACAGTCTGAGTTTTTGTCCGCTCTATGGCAGCACCAATATGCAGCGCCAAATATCCGATTTCATCTTCATGAATCTCTACATTCTCTTTTTCCTTCAACCATCTTCCCATATAGACACCTGCTTCAAAAGCAATCGGATAATGCCTTTTTATGTCTGATAAATAGGGGTTACGGATGTTCATATCATATCGGAACCGATGAATCGCTGATCTCAGGTGAAGACTTAGTCCCACAATCAATTCCTTGTCTGTCTGAATATCAAGTGACATGTGCTCTTCAACATAACCAAGTAATTGGTGAGTTAAACGGAAATGCTCTTCATCAAGCATGTGAAATAGCGTGTGGCCCGTTTCTCCATACGCCATCATTTTGGCCCCCATTAAATGAATCGCAATATAGGCCATTTCAGATAATGGAAAATCTATACCGAGTACGTGACGCATATCTTCTGCCATTTGCCTCGCCACTTGAAAAGCGGGCTGTGTTTGAATGTCTTTGAGTTCTCCTTCCGGCATCATCACCAATTTTTTCTCTTCAATTCGTTTGCACGCAATGGCGATATGTGTCACTAAGTTGCTTAAACCGATCTCTGACACATGAAGGCCGCTTGCCTTTGTACGTGAACGCACCATATCTTGAATCAATTGATACGTTTCTTCAGGTAAAAGGGCAGGGTTCGGATGCTCCTGCTGAAACACATGCTCAGCTAGACAATACCTTAATTTCATCTCATCTCCAGTCAGCCTCAGTCCATATTTAGGACGGTGTGCAACAGAGAGTCCATGTAAAGAGAAAATATGCTTGACTGCTTTCAGGTCATTTTTCACAGTAGATTCACTCACAAATAATTCCTCGGCCAATTCATCTAATTTCATATAGTCTTCGGACAATAAAAGCCTTCTCAATAAATAAGAGATACGATCCTCCGGCTGATTTGGAATGACTTGATTCTTTTTTTCATTTCTTTCTCTCATTGAGTTTTTCAAAAAAGTACGAAATGCTCCATAATCTTCGACAGTCAATGTATACCCTGCTCCACGTTTCATATGAAGTGTTGCCCCATGTGCTTCTAATATTGATTTAAGCGCTTTCATATCTGTTCGAACTGTTCGTGATGTGACGCCTATCAGGCGTGCAATTTCTTCACTTGTCAGCTCCTGCTCTGCCTGCATTAACCGCCTCAACAGCTCCTCCTGACGTAGAGATAACATAGACTCCCCTCCCTTGGTCAATTACTTTTGCCTATCATCATAAACGAAAATAGAACTCTTTGCCCAGTTTTTCTTTCCGACCGGGAACTTTGTTATGGCTCAAACGTATGAATATGAAACAAGAGGAGGGATACATCATGTTTGTTATCATCATCATACTAGCTTCTTTAGGCGCCATTACCGCCCACATGTTTACACCAAAAGATAAGCGTTCATCTTCTAAGCATTCTGCACATCACAGTTCAACAACCAGTAACTATACTGATTCGTATACAAATCACGCTTCTGATGCCTCCTGCGGTGGTGATTCAGGTGGTAGCGGCGGATGTGACTAAACCCAAAAAAACAGCCGCTTGTTCAGCCGACTGTTTCGTTTATTTTATTAAAGAGCTTTCCAGCCCCGTTCAATTAAATGTTTGACATCCTTTGCAAAATCCTCGCCCTTTTCCATCACATCTTGGGCTCTTCCTGCAAAATTACTGGCGACAGCGAGTTCCATTTTTTTTAACTCAAAGTGCATAATTTTTTGGTCTATCTCCGTCATATAGGTTTCATACTCATTGTTCACAATGTCGTGCAGCACGTGATAGGCTTCTTTCCGATGACGGTGAAAGTCCGTTCCTCTCTCACCTTTCCATGACGAATCTAGAGCAGGCTTCTTGATTTCCTTTATGTCAGACTGCGCAAGATCTTGTTCTGTTCGAATATTACTTTTGGCTGTCTTTAACCGAGAGATCATTTCGTCAAATTCTGCACGTTTGTTTTCAATCCCCATATGCAGATGGTGCAGCATCTCGGATAAACTCATGTCATCCACCTCTATTAGACCTCATAAGAAAGCACGGCGTCAGCGTTTTTGAAACCGAGCAGATCATCTGCTTTTTCCAGTCCTGACATTTCTATCGTTCGCTTTCATTAAGTATAGTATAAGGTGAAAAGCCTTAGGCTTAAATAGGGAAAAGGTGTCCTTTTAACATGGTGTTTGGAAGAAAAACGGAATAATCTAAGGTCATAAATCCCGAATTATATATGAGTCTTTACGACTATATTTTACATCGTACTCAGCTACGCTATCAATAAAACGATTAGGGCTTATGATTTTGCCGCAATCGCCTCATCCTGTTCTTTTAGCGTCTTCACATTTGAGCGTGTATCCTGAACGTTTTTGATCAAGGCTTCTTTAAAGCTTGAGACCATTTCGCCCACCTCTGCTTCACGTGCCGTCCATTTGGTTACAAATTCAAGGCTGTTTTCACCAGCTTTATCTGCTGCTTTTTTCATTGTTAAAGCTTCAACTGCTTGGGAGACTTCATCTAGTTTATCCATCACTGTTTGGTAGTTTAACTTAATTTGTCCCATTATGATATCCTCCAGGTTTGTTCAGCATGAAGCTCGCTTACAAGCTGCTCCATGCTTTTGAGATCAAGCGTTTTGCGTCTTCTACTGCGTCTTCTCCTTTTTCAGCCAAACGTGCGGCATCTCCAGCTAAAGAGCTGGCAAAGGATAAGGCAGCCTGCTCTGCTTCTAGTGTACTGATTTTGAATTCGATTCGGCTCACGTAGCGTGGGTATTTATCGCTTACGATCGTTTGCAGCGCATCATGCGCTTCATTTCGCTCTGATTTGAAATCTTGGCTCCGCTCACCTTTCCAAGAGGCCCCAAGCTTTGGCTGCTTGATTTGTTTTAGATCTGTTTCTGCCGCATCTTGTTCACGTTCAACCTTACTTTTTGCCTTTTTGAGTCGAGCAATTTTCTCTTCGATCTCTGCCTTTTTATTTGAAATGCCACCGTTAAGGGCAGACAGCATATCCGATAGGCTCATATGGGTTCCTCCTCCTGTCAAAAATAAAAACGCTGCTTAGAGTCCCTCTAAACGAGCGTAATGGTGAATCGCACTTTTTCCAATATTGTTATTATAAGGTTCAAAGACTCATGTTTGAATAGGGATTTGTGCCCTTTTTATGGTATAAATATGCTTTCAATCTGCTTCATACCACACCTTAAGCCCTCTTTTATAGGGGGTCAAAATACACAACCACCCTTCTGGAAACACACATAGTCTTACGGTCCTAGGACAAACAAAAGCCGCCCGGGGGAGGGGCGGCTTTTGCAGCGGCTTATGATGCCGATTCTTCTGAGTCTTGTTGATTTTTCACGTACCAAATGAATTTCCCTGTATATCCGTAGATAATGGCAAGACCAATGGCAACAAAGCTCAACCACATAAATGGTAAATAAGAGAATGTCGAGACGCCTAGAATCCCTGCCATGTAAATTCCGTTATCTGACCACGGAACCATACCAGACGTAAGTGTTCCACCAACCTCAGAGTTTCTAGATAACACACGTCTGTCTAATTTTAATTTGTCATAGCTTTTTTCCATGATTTTTGGTGTAAGAATTAATGAGACATACATTGCACAACCAAAGATATTCGCAAAGAATGCTACTACAAGTGTAGACAGTGTCACATTTCCTGCATTGTGCAATTTTTTCTCGAATGTTGAGACGATCACTTTTAACACGCCTAAGTATTCAAGAACTCCACCAAAACCAAGTCCAAGAATAATGACCACTAGCGATCCAAGCATATTCACAATACCGCCACGATTTAACAGCGTATTTAAGAAATCTACATCTGAATTAATAGAGAAGCCGTTATAAGCTGTACCAAGCGCATCAGCTGGGTTCATTCCTTGGAATGCCATCGCCCAGACTGCCCCAAGCAGTGCACCAATTGCGATAACAGGCATTGACGGTTTTTTCAATACAAGTAATAGGACAACAATGACTGCCGGAATGATCATCCAAATATTAATCGTGAATGTATCCTGCAATGCTTGTTTTAAAAACTCTACTTTATCTTGATCAATATTTCTTCCACCATACATAAATCCAGTAATTGTAAACATAATAGCCGTAATAACAAAGGCCGGTATGGATAAAACCATCATGGCTCTTACATGCGCCAGCACGTCCACTTTTGAAAGAGAGGAAGCGAGCACAGTACTATCAGATAAAGGAGATAATTTATCACCAAAATAAGCACCAGATAAAACAGCCCCAGCTACGATCGGTAATGGGATACCCAATCCTTCACCAATTGCGATCATCGCAATACCTGCTGTTCCAACTGTACCCCAAGAGGTTCCTGTTGCAACGGACATAATCGCACAGATGACAAGTGTAGCTAATAAGAAGATATTAGGATGAATAAATTCCAGTCCGTAATAAATTAACGTGGGTACAACACCGCCGGCAATCCATGTACCAACAAGTGCACCTACTGCAATTAAGATTAAAACAGCCTCTAAACCATTCGATATCCCTTTTGTAATCGCATTTTGAAGATCTTTGTATGAATGCCCTAAACGAATCCCTAAAGCAATAACCATAAACCATGAGATGAACAATGCGAGCTGAATATCTAGTTTGAAGTAAAGAGTGAATGATAAAACAATTGCTAAAAATAAGCCAAGTACAGACACGACTTCTAAAATAGACGGTAGACGTGGTGTTTTCATTTTGTTTCCTCCCTTTGTGCGTGCGTTAAGCGTTTTCAAAATATTGTGAAAAAAGTGTGTCAATTCGAAAGAAAGTGAATTGCCTGTTTTTCTCTCTTTCACAGGCAATTCCACATATTAATAAAATAAAATTTTTGATATTATTATCGCTCTAGGAGCTCTGCACCGGCAATGCCAGGCTTTGTCATCTCGAATGGATTCAAGATAATATCAAGTTCTTCTTCTGTTAACACATCATTTTGCAGGCAAAGATCTCTGATCGATTGTCCTGTTAAAATGGCTTCCCTTGCGATTCTAGCCGCGGCTTCATAGCCTAAGTGAGGGTTTACCGCAGTAATGACACCTGCACTTTTTTCGACATATTCTTTCAAACGTTTTTCATTTGCTTCGATGTCCGCTAAACAGTGATCTGTGAATGAGCGGAATCCGTTATTCATTATACTAATAGATTGAAGCAAGTTAAAGACCAGAACAGGCTCCATCACATTTAACTCAAGCTGGCCTGCTTCAGAAGCAAGACAGATGGTGTGGTCGTTCCCAATGACCTGGAATGCGATTTGGTTAATGAGTTCTGCCATGACTGGATTGACTTTCCCAGGCATAATGGATGATCCCGGCTGACGAGCTGGCAATGCAATCTCAGCAAGACCTGCACGTGGGCCAGATGCCATTAAGCGAAGGTCATTCGCAATTTTAGACATGTTCATCATGCATACTTTTAAGGCAGCAGATACTTCTGTGTATGCATCTGTATTTTGCGTCGCATCTACGAGGTGCTCTGCGCCTACTAATGGCAGTCCAGAAATATCAGCAAGCTTCTTCACGACGATTTCGATGTAGCGAGGATCTGCATTGAGGCCTGTCCCAACAGCGGTCGCACCCATATTCACTTCATATAAATGCTGTTTTGATTGGTTGATTCGTTTAATATCACGGCTCAGCACACGGCTGTATGCTTCAAACTCTTGTCCTAAACGGATCGGAACAGCGTCTTGTAAATGAGTACGCCCCATTTTGATGACATGATCGAATTCTTTTGCTTTCTTTTGAAATACGTCATGCATGGCCTGCATCGTCTCAAGTAAAATGTCTAACTGCTTGAGCACTGCAATATGGATCGCCGTTGGGAACGAATCATTTGTCGATTGTGACATGTTCACATGTGTGTTTGGACTTAAATGAATGTATTCGCCCTTTTGATGTCCCATGATCTCGAGGGCTCTGTTTCCAATGACCTCATTGGCATTCATATTCATAGACGTTCCTGCGCCGCCTTGAATCGGGTCTACGATGAAATATTCATGGAATTTGCCTTCAATGACTTCATCTGAAGCTTGAACGATCGCATTTCCAATTCCTTCATATAAACGTCCGACTTCCATGTTGGCTTGAGCTGCTGCTTTTTTGACAATGGCAAATGCTCGAATGAGCTCTTCATGCATGCGATATCCTGTAATCGGGAAATTCTCTTTTGCACGAAGCGTTTGAACACCATAATACACGTCTGCGGGAATTTCTTTTTCACCTAGAAAATCCTTCTCGTAACGATAAGTTGCTTGAACCATCTCGTATGACCTGCTTTCTATAGAATAGTTAAATCACTAAATCTTCTGCGATTGGCGTTTCCATAATCTTTTTCACTTCTCGTGGATCTGTTGTTTTACCTAATGCCCACATCAGCTTTGGTACAATGGCTTCTGTGTTCATGTTTCTTGAACGAGCAACCAGTTCTTGATTGATTTTACGTCCTACTTCATACACACTCATGTCTTCTCCTTCTTCGAGACACTGAGTGGTGATCACAACAGAAATGCCTTCTTCCAGCAATTCGTTGATTTTTTCTAAAAGGTTTCTTCCTTCGAAAGGAATTCCGCCGCTGCCGTAGCTTTCAATGACGACTCCTTTGTACAACCCTTTGATTGAATCTAAAAACTCAGGCTTCAGTCCTGGATGCAGTTTTAGTAAACAAACGTCTGTGTTCAAGGATGCATCTAATTTAAGCGGTTTCATTGATGATCTTTTTACTTTGCTATTGTATTCAATTTGATGATTTTCAATCGATGCAATATATGGGTAGTTAATACTTTCAAATGCATCGTAGCTTTTCGTTCTTAGTTTGATTGCGCGAGTTCCTTGAATGACTCTGCCATCAAACACGACATACACGCCGCCAACACCGTCACATGCAAAACGAATCGCATCTGTAATGTTTTTCTTCGCATCTGTTTTCTTAAACGTAATTGGGATTTGTGATCCTGTAATGACAATTGGCTTATCAGGATTTTGCAGCATATACGATAGTGCTGCTGATGTATAGGCCATTGTGTCCGTACCATGCGTGACGACAAATCCGTCATATTGATCATAATTTTCATAAATGGCTGTTGCGATATCAACCCAGTATTCAGGCTGCATATTGGTACTATCTATACTCATTAGGGACTTTGTGTCCATTGTGTAGTCTGCATTAATTTCGTTTAAATAGCTTAAAAGGTCCTCAGCTTTAACACCTGGAGCTAAACCATTTTCACTTTCTACAGATGCAATCGTCCCACCAGTGGTTAAAAGCAATAATTTCTTCAACAGGTCCACCTCTTTCAGTAAAATTACTTCGTTTGTCACACATATTATAAGCCAGCTTGTGCTATTCTATAATATACGCTTTACGCGTACCTTCATTGCCATTATAGTCACATAACGCGAATTAATCAAGAAATTATTACGCATAACGCGTACACTCTTTGTCAAAATATGATATACTGTTGTTGTATATAAAGGAGCGTTCATGTATGATACTCGATCGTTTAACCACCCTTAGAAAAAAGAAAAAATGGTCTCTCCAGCATACGGCAGATCGCCTAGGTATCGCCAAAAGCACCTATGCCGGTTACGAATCTGGGTACCGACGACCTTCGCTTGAAGCAGTGAAACTGCTGGCTGATTTGTATGATACGTCCATTGATTTTTTACTTGGTAGAACGGACGAGCCAGAGATACAACGCAAAATCTCTGATATCAAAATTGAGCTGACGGAAGCAAAAGAAGGAACCATCCATGTAGACGGCGTTCCACTAACAGATGAAGAAATCAAACAGCTTGTTGCCTTTATTCGGGCGAAAAACACTCTGAAAGTATAAACAACACAAAAAAGAGAGGTCCCTGTCATAGAGGGACCTCTCTTTTTCTGCTTACGACAGCTCACTTAATTCCTCTAACCGCCGCTTAGCTTCTTCTTTATTAAAGGAACTATAATAGCGATAATTCTCATCATCTAAGATGCGGTAATGCTGACTTAGCACATTCTGCTGAAGACGAAACGTACCTTTTCTCACAGACGTCCGCCACCAAACCTTTCCGCCAATCGTACGTTCAACAGATAAATGCAATTCATCGTGGGCGACGACTTCCAAAATCTCAAGCGGATCATCCCCAAGTGTCCCTTTTAAAATGTCACTATCCCTGAATAATGCACATACGGCCGCAGATTGCGTCCAGTTGAGGCGAAGACGATTCTTTTCTACCTGCTGCAAATGCCGTTTGGATAGCCCAAGCACCTCAGCCATGCGGTCCTGTGTATAGTCTTTTTCTTTTCGAATTCGTGCCATTTGTTCTGTGACGAGGTCAATTACCATTTCTTTGTCCATCTCTCATCACCTCTTGATTGTTCAGTCTTTACTGACATCTTACACGATTTCTTAAAAAAAGTGGCGTCTCACCTCATGGAATGATGGCGAAAACATCTATTGATTCTGCTTTTCACCATGACCATGCTGCTGTTTCCAATTCTCTTGGGCGGTCTCATGTAAATATGGATAAATGTCTTGTTTCACCGTTTGCTCAAATACTTCTTCATCTAAAATACTGTACGCCGGAATCTTGATCAATTTCCCATCCATTTTCCGAATAAGCACATCCATGAACAGAAATCCCCTGATACTGTAACGATGCCTGCGCATATCAATAGATTGAATGTCTTGAAAAGGGATTGTTTGTTGCCGGTATAAAACAGCGCCATTCTCTCCTCGCTGAATGCGAAAAATCACATTTCCCCTCTTCGTAAAAGCCGGAAGAATCATCAAAAAAGAGATCCACCCATAGACAATGCCTAATAATCCGCCTAAAAATAAAAACAACGTATAATTCGATTCAAATGTAAGAGCTTCTGAAAATAACCAAATACCGATGATGCCAAATCCGCCCGTTGCTAAGAATGCCCATACTCTTAGAAAGGGTCTGCTCCTCACTTCTATTACTTCACTTGGATTCAAGCGCCATTCTCCTTTTCTCCATTAGAATATAGAACGTAATCCGTCCCTATGAGCCGTCTCTATCCGAAATTCATTTTCCTTCATGCCCGACACTAGCCAAGAATGCTTCTGCCCCGGAATAACAAATATCATAGACTCTACATCCGGCGTATTATTTTTATCATAAGTGACCTTCATCAAAGAATCCATTTTTCCTTTTCTGACCCTTACATCAGAAACAAATGCCCGCACAAGCTCTTGGTTCTCTGCTTTATTTAGAAAAGAAGGACAATCATCATTCCCTTGACTGGCTTGTTCTAACAGCAGTTCAAATTCTTCCCCCTGCAAATTGATGACTGGTGTAAGGTGTTCACTCATGTGTATGTTCAAAAAGGTTGTCACTTGCTCCACAGTCTGCTGATCGTCTTTTAGTTTGTGAATCTGATGCACTTGTTGATCATAAAGCGTATGATGCGCATACACACCTGCCTGAGTCGTATGAAAGGACGTACTGACCTCTTCATCTAATGCACCAAACCTTGAAGCTTTCACGGTATGTGATGCATCGTTCATGGCTTGAATGAAATGCCGGTATTTTTCTTTATAACGGTATTGTCTATTTCGAAATTCCAGCACGTCTTTTGCCAGCAAAGAGCGACATGCAATTTCAAATAAAAATCCAAGACGTTCATCCTCTACATCTGGATAATAGGCTTCCTTTAAAGACATCCCTTGCTCAAAATAGCCTTCACTGTAAAAACTAAAGATGAGTTCCTCGATACTTAGACTTAGCTGATCCAACTTGATCTCTCCTTATCCAAAAGAAAATGCGCCCTTCAAGAAATCACCTGCACCTTTCAACAGCGAATCTGCGGTTTCTTTTGTTTTTTCTATTCCTTTATGTATCACCTGATTTGCTTGATCAATGGTGTCATTGACTGCTTTAACACCTTGACCTGCCAGTTCAAATGCTTTTTTTCCTTTATCGACAACCGCATGAATTGGGTCTTTTAATTTCACTGCGACCTGTTCTGCAAAACCAGAAGTAAGCTTGGCGACTTTTTCACCAATAAAGCCACCTACTGCTGATCCTATCGCACCGCCAACGACTGTTCCAATCGGTCCTGCAAAACTTCCAAGAGCGCCGCCCACAACGGCACCTGCAACAGATCCGCCTGCAATAAAGACCGTATTATTCACTGCATTTCCAACAGCCTTTGCATTTTCACGCTTGAGAACTTCTGGCTGATCCCCAAATTCCGCATAGTTCTCCGCAATTTTCAGACCGCAGCCAACCGTTTCTGTTGCACCCGTGACGACCGTTGCAATGATGGCATTTCCTTTCGCAAACCTTGCACCATTTTTCAGAACAGACTTGATGCCAGCTGTGTCCTTCCAATTGATACTTCCTTTTGTGAAATCACGTACACTGTTCGTGAACGCAACTGTATCGCTAGGATAAAATTTCGTAAATTTCTTATGGACAAGGTCAGCCATCGACCAATTGGATCGTTTTAATAATTCTTTTTTACTCAGCCAAATCCTTGCCAACCGGTCAAATCTCGTTCCTTCTACCCGTCCGGTCACATCAAGAAGGAGCTTTGAATGCTGCGCAGCATAGCGGCCATTTTCTTTAATAAAGGTCGTCATGCCAAGTCCATAGTATTTTGCCTGCATCATCACAATACCAGCTAGGCTCGTGAGTGTACCATATTGATCATACAGACTGTACATTTTCCTTAAAATATCATCAGCTTCGACCATTTTATCCGTTGCATGACGAATGGCAATGTCGTCACTGCTCAATTTGCTCATTAAGGCTTGTCCAGAACCCCATGCATCTCCTACTCCAGAAAAACAGCTTCGATAACGGGGATCACAGCCTAGGATGAGGCCATCCAGTTCACTATGTAAATCGTGGTGCTTTGTTTCGATGGCCGAAAGCTCTCCTACAAAATCATTCGCCAGCCCTGTCAGCTGATCTGGATCTACTACAATGTCACGCGCCATCACATCATCTCCCTTCTCGGTTTCTTTCTCTCCGTTCTTCTCGCCTTTTTCGCTCAAGCTCTTCCATTCTGGCGATTTCAGCTTTACGTTCCTCGATTTTGACAGCAGCATCCCGCAGTTCCTGACTTGTTTCAAGCAAGTCCTTTTCAAATTGATCATAGCGTGCCACTGTTTCCTCAAAGCTTTGATCAAATTTATCTCTTGCTTCCCCTTGCCAGCCTGATCCAACTGCCTTCAGCCGATTCTCAAGCAGCTGCTTCGACTGCCGAATGCCATCAGCAGCTTCCTGGAACTTTTGAGCGAGTGCAAGTGTTTGACTAGAATCCAACTTTCGCACCCCTTTCTCCCAAATTAACGTACAAATGGATGATTTTATATGTCCTCATTATAAATAAAAAGACACCCAAAAAAATCACCCTAAAGAACCATTCAGCACATCGCAAAATAAAAGTAGGTCTTTTTCCTCTCTAATTGTCAGAGAAAGCCTTTCTTGTTATGAAGCGCATTCAAGACATGATAAAATGAACATATTCTACAAAAGGAGTGACGTATTGATGAAAGAGGAAATGATCCAGCGATTCACAAGTTATGTAAAAGTGGATACACAGTCTGATGCAGACATAGAGAGCTGCCCATCCACTGAAGGACAGCTGAACTTAGCAAGGCAGCTAGTTGAAGAGATGAAATCCATCGGCATTCAAGAAGTGACAATGGATGAAAACGGTTATGTCATGGGCACGATCCCATCTAACACAGACAAAGAAGTGCCAACCATTGGCTTCCTAGCTCATATCGACACAGCCACTGACTTCACTGGCAAGAACGTGAAACCGCAGATTCATGAGAACTATCAAGGCGGGGACATCACGTTAAACGAAGATCTACATATCGTATTATCTCCAGCACAGTTTCCAAATTTACAAAAATACCAAGGACATACGCTCATCACGACTGATGGCACGACCCTGCTTGGTGCAGATAACAAAGCAGGTATCGCAGAAATTATGACCGCCATGCATTACCTGATTGAGCATCCAGAAATCAAGCATGGAAAAATTCGTGTCGCCTTCACACCAGATGAAGAGATCGGCAGAGGACCTCACAAATTCGATGTTGATGCCTTTGGCGCTTCTTATGCTTATACGATTGACGGCGGCCCGCTAGGAGAGCTTCAATATGAAAGCTTCAACGCCGCAGGTGCAAAAGTATCAATTAAAGGAAACAACGTCCATCCAGGGACAGCAAAAGACAAAATGGTCAGTGCTGCAAAGATCGGCATGCTCTTTCACAACAAACTTCCTTCAGATGAATCTCCAGAATACACAGAAGGATACGAAGGCTTTTTCCACCTCACGAGGTTTGTAGGAGAAGTAGAAGAAGCAGAGCTGCAATATATTATTCGTGATTTTGATAAAGAGAAATTCAACAAGCGCAAAGCACTGTTTGAAAAAATCGCACACGACTTAAAAGCGGTCTACGGCGAAAACAGCATCACCCTTAGCATTCAGGATCAATATTACAATATGAGAGAAAAAATTGAGCCAGTCAAACATATCGTAGACATCGCTCATGAAGCCATGGAAAACCGCTCAGTGACACCTGTCATTGAACCAATCCGCGGCGGTACAGATGGCTCACAGCTTTCATATAAAGGACTTCCAACGCCAAACATCTTTACTGGCGGGGAAAACTTCCACGGTAAATATGAATTCATCTCTGTAGAGAACATGCTGAAAGCGTCAGAAGTGATCGTGGAAATTGCACGTTTATTTGAAGAAAAAGCATAAACATGTTTACAACCGTTCCTGTTCGGGAACGGTTTTTTAATAAAAGTTTACAATTTTCTGAAACTTTTATGACACTTAATCGTACTAATAGAGACAACCCCAGAAAAATTCTTCTTGACGAGTGCAATAACTGGAAATATAATAGTTAAAAACAACCAGTATTTTAGACCTAAAAAAGCAGCAAGAATAAACCTTTAGAACTAAACGCTATTTGCTAACTATTTTCAGTTATAAACATCACTCACCCTGTCTACACTTAAAGAATAGGATGAATTGGAGGAATGTCATATGATGATTTTATTGATTATCGCTTCACTTTGCTGCTACTTACTATTCTCTTTCAAAAAAGATAACCGCACCCAAAAACGAAAAAGCGCAGAGCTTTCGGAGTTTGAAATCTTTCGTATGCGCCGCCACTACAACGGCAAACGCCGTCACCCACTAAACGATGCACCCAAACAAGTATAAATGTAAAAAGAAGAGCCTCATCACCAGGGGCTCTTTTTATGTATAAAAAAACGACCAAATTCATGGCCGTTTCTCTTGTTTATTTATACACCTTCGCAGGTACTTGAATCATAGGAATTCCTACATAGTACGGTGAAATTTCATATGGCTGGAAGACAACAGCGATTCCCTTTTTCGTGAAGTAGTACTGCGTGTCGTAGCCGATTTGAATATCGCTTTTTTTCAGATTCGCATAGAATTTACTTTTATGCTTCTTTGTGTAGTTATAGATATAATCTCTTACTTTTGTACGCTTTTTCTTTGTTTTTACCACATCTGTAAAGTACAGTTGCTTTGTTTTTTTCTTTGTTAACACATAGTTCATGCTCGTAACCATCGTATCCCCGTGCATACTACCGTCATTCATGTAATCATAGTTTAGGATACTTAGTTTCTTCCCATTGTTAAATTTCGTTTTAAACGATCTCTCGTATGTGATCTTCCCAATGCCTTCTTTTTTCGCTTCGTCCTTTAAGAACAAGTACGTAGAATAAGAGAATGCAATATCATCTTTTAAATCACGATTGATGGTTTTCATATGCGCTTTACTAAGGTTTTTCACCTGTGCATATTTAAACGTTTTTTTCTTTTTATAATAGTGTGTACTTACTTTTGCTTTTTTCACTTGTTTGGCATCCGCAGATCCAACTGGCGCAAACAACGAAACAATCAGCGAAAAAATGAGCAGGCTGATCGTTAGGCCTTTTTTCATTGTCATAGTAAAAACCCCCATTTTTGTCTATTACCAATTGAGTATACCATGACAAAAGAACCAAAAGAAGTGTTTTCTTCCATATTATTCTTTATTTTTCATGTGAGGTTTGTTTACCGTTTTCATAAGTTCCTGTATGCTTAAGATAGAATGTTAGATGAAGTGTGGTGTTTATCATAGAAGAGAATATTTTTAGTCATATCCGGACAACATTTCATAGTTTGTCCCCTACCCAGAAAAAGATTGCCAATTACATTTTACAAAACCCTCAGAAAGTTGTGCTTCATTCGATTAGTGCACTCGCTGCTGAATGCAACACAAGTGAAACGACGATCTTTCGTTTTCTGCGAAAAATCGGCTATGAGTCCTATCAAGTGTTTCGTGTCCATGTCGCGCAGGATATTGCGACCAATACACCTCAATCCATATACGGTGAGATCGAAGCATCTGATAGTGTCGCAGATATTAAACATAAGGTCATAGAGTTAACAACCAACTCTATTCAGGATATGAAACATATTTTAGAAGACCAAGCTGTGACACAATTTATTGAGCAAATGAAACAGGCACATAAAACCGTCTTCTTTGGAGCAGGTGCCTCCAGTTTTATTGCCGGAGATGCCTATCATAAGTTTCTCCAGCTTGGCTTTGAAGTGAGTCTATGCAGTGATCCTCATATGATGAATATGATTGCAACACATGCAACGGAACATGATTTTATCGTCGCGATCTCACATTCAGGAGAAAGTAGAGAAATCCTTGATGCCGTGCAATTTGCAAAGGAAAAAGGTGCAACGGTCGCCTCGATTACGAGCTATCCGAAATCAGAGCTCGCCAAGAAATCCGACTTTCATCTGCTCAGTTCATCGAGAGAAACAACCTATCGTTCTGACTCAATGATTTCTCGTATTAATCAGCTTGTGATTATTGATGTTTTGTACGTCACAGCTGTTTTAGAATTAGGATCAAATGCAATCGACAACGTCAAACGTTCTCGATTAGCTGTAGCTAAAAATAAAACATAATCGACCATAGACCGGAGCTGTTTCCGGTCTTTTTTTTGTGACTTTTCTCATATTTTCCGTTGACACATTCCTATTTCGTCATGTACATTAAATGAACAATAGTTTATTTCCTACTATTAATTTAAATCGATAGTATATATACTAACAAAAAGAAAAGAAAGCGCTTTTTGTAAGGGGTTTCTAAATAGGAGGCGGACAAAATGGCAAAGCAAATTGGATTCATTGGATTAGGCATTATGGGGAAACCTATGGCACTCAATCTATTAAAAGCCGGTCATACTGTGACTGTTTTCGATATTCATACAGCAGCTGTTCTAGCATTAAAAGAATTGGGCGCAAATGCCGCTGCATCAGCTGCTGAGGCAGCATCTGAAAGCGATATCATAATCACGATGCTTCCAAAAGGTGAGCATGTAGAAGCAGTTGTAGCAGGTGAACAAGGCATATTGGCTACAGCAAAACCTGGCACGATTATTATAGATATGAGCTCTATTTCACCTGTTACTTCTAGAGCATTAGCGGCACTGGCAAAACAGCATCAAGTCGAATTTATCGATGCTCCTGTCAGTGGCGGAGAGCCAAAGGCGATAGACGGGACACTTGCGATTATGGCGGGCGGAGAAAAAGAGATTTTTGAACAAGTAAAGGATGTCCTCCATGCCATGGGCACAGATGTCGTATTAGTTGGATCAAATGGAAGCGGGACAACCGCTAAGCTTGCGAATCAAATCATCGTCAACTTAAATATCGCTGCCATGTCCGAAGCACTCGTCCTTGCCGCTAAGTCTGGCATTGCGATTGATAAAATGTATGAAGCCATCCGAGGTGGACTGGCAGGAAGTGCTGTACTCGATGCGAAGGTTCCTCTCATTTTAGAACGAAACTTTGAGCCTGGCGGACGTATTGACATCAACTTAAAGGATTTAACCAATGTCATGGAAACTGCCCACGATATCGGCGTTCCTCTCCCGCTTTCTAGTCAACTGCTGGAAATCTTCCACGCCCTCAAAGCGGACGGAAAGTCTGGACTTGATCACGGTGGGATCGTTCAATATTACGAAAAAATGGCTCATGTTGAAGTGAAGAAAGGATGAGGTTCTATGAAACAAAGCATTGAGTTACTAAATGCCATTCCGAAAGCGGATTCAGACCGCATTCAATCAGCATACGAACAAGCACTAAACCATTTCCACCATAAAGTGATTGTATTAGACGATGACCCAACAGGCATTCAAACCGTACACGGCGTCTCTGTTTTCACCGATTGGTCAGAGAAAAGCATTGAAGCTGGTTTTCTTGAAGACAGCCGTATGTTCTTTATCTTAACCAACTCTCGCAGTATGACAGAGAAAGAAACGGCGGTTCTTCATGAAACGATCGCATCAACGATTGTGAAAACGGCTGAACGGCTTGATCAAGATTTCATCATTGTCAGCCGGGGGGACTCCACCCTGCGTGGACACTTCCCGCTAGAGACTGACATTCTCAGAACGACCATTGAACAGCAAAGCTCCCGCCAATTTGACGGCGAAATCCTTCTTCCCTTTTTTAAAGAAGGCGGCCGCTTTACGATTGGCAATATTCACTACGTACAGGAAGGTCACGAATTAATTCCTGCTGGTGACACAGAATTTGCATTAGATCGTACATTCGGATTTCAATCTTCTCACCTCGGAGAATGGATCGAAGAGAAATCAAATGGATCGTTCACTAAGGAAAACACTACTTATATTTCTTTAGAAGATATCCGGGCTTTACGTATTGAACAAATCAAGGATCAGCTGATGATCGTGAAGGATTTTCAAAAAGTGGTTGTAAATGCAGTAGACTATGACGATGTCAAAGTCTTTGTCATTGCCCTCATAGATGCCATCAAAGCAGGTCAGCACTTTCTATTTAGAAGTGCGGCAGCTCTCACAAAAGTGCTTGGCGGTGTTGAGGATCAAGCACTATTAACTAGACAAGACTTAATACAGGAAGAAAGCACGCACGGTGGCCTCATCATGGTCGGTTCCCATGTCAAAAAAACAACCGAACAATTGCGAGCGCTGCAGCAAAATAAAGACATCGCATTTATTGAATTTGATACACACCTCGTGTTAGAACCTGAAGCATTTCAAGAGGAAATTGACCGCGTGATTCAACAAACTGAACGGCTTTTAACAACCGGGCAATCGGTTGCTGTTTATACAAGGAGAGAACGGCTTGATCTTGGGGACGATCGTCAAGAGGAAGAATTGAAACTGTCTGTTCAGATTAGTGATGCTGTGACAAGCATTGTTCAGCGCCTCTCCATTCGCCCTAAGTACCTCATTGCCAAAGGTGGAATCACCTCTAGCGATATTGGAACAAGAGGACTCAGCGTCAAACGTGCGACCGTCGCAGGTCAAATCAGACCAGGTATTCCCGTTTGGCAAACAGGAGAAGAAAGCAAATTCCCATTTATGTCTTATGTGATTTTCCCGGGAAATGTTGGCTCAAAGGATACGTTAAAAGAAGCAGTAGACATACTTGAAGGATAAAGCAGAGGGAGCGTTCACGCTCCCTTATGCAGCACAAAGGAGGAAAGATCATGTCGTTAGTTTTTATCGGACTTGGCGTTTTGTTATTACTTTTACTCATGGTTGTCTTTAAGTTAAACGCTTTCATTTCGTTGATTATTGTCTCTTTAATCGTTGCCGTTTTAGAAGGCATGTCACCACTTGAAGCGATTGCTTCAGTCGAAAAAGGGCTTGGAAGTACACTCGGCCATCTGGCGTTGGTTCTTGGCTTTGGAGCGATGCTTGGTAAATTGATGGCTGATTCTGGCGGTGCTCAGCGTATTGCCATGACACTCATCGACCGCTTTGGTATCGGGAAAATCCAATGGGCGACGATGCTGACTGGATTTGTTATCGGAATTGCTCTATTTTATGAAACCGGATTCATTATTCTTATTCCATTAGTCTTTACCATTGCTCAAGCCGCAAGACTTCCTGTGTTGTATGTGGGAATGCCGCTCGTCGCTGCACTCATTACAACACATGGCTTCCTCCCTCCTCACCCAGGGCCGACAGCCATTGCCAATGTATTTCAAGCCAACATGGGACAAACCTTATTGGTTGGAATTATTTTAGCCATTCCTGCTGTTTTAGTAGGCGGACTTTTGTTTACGAAACTATTTAAGAAAGATCAACTGCATGCACACATTCCAAAGGACTTGTTTAATCCAAAGGAATTTACAGAAGAGGAAATGCCAAGCTTCGGCATTAGTATTTTCACCGCTATTTTACCTGTATTGCTCATGACATTCAGAGCATGTTTAGAAATTTTCTTCCCGTCCTCCCCGCTGCTACCGGCGGCTGAGTTTTTAGGTGAGCCGGCGATTGCCCTAT
The DNA here is from genome assembly GCF_024807925.1 of Bacillus sp. JUb11. Classification (NCBI taxonomy): domain Bacteria; kingdom Bacillati; phylum Bacillota; class Bacilli; order Caryophanales; family Bacillaceae; genus Bacillus; species Bacillus sp. JUb11. The sequence continues at coordinate 264,970 of NZ_JANUEZ010000003.1, forward strand.
TAATCTCTGTGCTGCTTGCCATCTACACATTTGGTCTTGGCAGAGGAAAGAGCATGCAGGACGTCATGAAATCGATTACGGATTCAATTGGCTCCATTGCGATGATTCTATTGATCATTGCAGGCGGCGGCGCCTTTAAACAGGTGCTCATTGACAGCGGCGTTGATCAATACATTGCAGGGATTATGCAAGGAAGCACACTGTCTCCTCTGCTCCTCACTTGGCTGATTGCAGCTGTCCTTCGTGTCTCTTTAGGGTCAGCGACTGTCGCGGGTCTCACAGCAGCTGGCATTTCTGCACCGCTGATTGGCTTGACGGGAGTCAGCCCAGAATTAATGGTAATTGCAACAGGCGCCGGCAGTATAACATTCTCTCATGTGAATGATGCAGGTTTCTGGATTTACAAAGAATACTTTAATTTGTCGATGGCTCAAACTTTTAAAACTTGGACATTAATGGTGACTGTTCTATCACTTGTTGGATTAGCCGGTGTTCTCGTCGCTGATTTGTTTATGTAGGAAAATAAATAGGAAAAACCATTGACTTTTTCTCGAAAAGATTGAATAATTGTGTTTATTAAGAAAATTGAATCAAAGGTAACCTTATTAAGAGTGGTGGAGGGACTGGCCCTGTGAAACCCGGCAACCGCTGTTCCTTGGAACAGAATGGTGCTAATTCCTTAAGCAAGCTAATGCTTGTTTGAAGATAAGGCAGAGATCTCACAGTATATGATGCTCTTCCTTATCCAAGGAAGAGCTTTTTTATTTGATTTATAACCTGAAGAAAGAAGGGATTCAGCATGACACAAGTACAAACCATTGGTAAGAAAACAACAAAGCCGCCATTTCGCGCAGATCAAGTAGGGAGTTTACTTCGTTCTGAACGCATCAAAGAAGCCCGCAAGCAAAAAGCAGACGGTATACTGACAGCAGAACAGCTCAGACAAATTGAAAATGAAGAAATCACTCGTATTGTAGAGAAGCAAAAAGAAATTGGATTAGAGGTTGTCACAGATGGAGAATTCAGACGTGCATGGTGGCATTTTGACTTTCTAGAAGGGCTTGATGGGGTCGAAGGATTTGAAGCAGACCAAGGCATTCAATTCCACAATACGACAACAAAAGCCAGAGGCATCAAAGTAACAGGTAAGATTGATTTTACTGATCATCCAATGCTGGAGGATTATCGCTTCCTTCACAGCATCGCGGGTGATCATACGGCTAAAATGACGATTCCAAGTCCGAATATGCTCTTTTTCCGTGGAAAGCTTGAAGAAGGTGTGTACGACAGTTTAGATGATTTTCACCATGACGTGGCACAAGCTTATAAAAAAGCCATTCGTGCTTTTTATGATGCAGGCTGCCGTTACTTACAGCTAGATGATACAGCTTGGGCTGTGTTCTTTTCTGAAAAAGGACATGAACAAATCAAAGCTTTTGGCCGCGAGGAAGATGAACTGCGTGAATCGTTTGCGAAAACAATCAATGAAGCGGTTGCCGATCGACCAGATGATTTAGTGATCACCATGCACATTTGCCGTGGTAACTTTAAATCAACATGGGCAGCCGAAGGTGGTTACGAGGCAGCGGCAGAAACGATTTTTGCGGGTCTCGATTTGGATGGTCTCTTCTTAGAATTCGACGATGACCGTTCTGGCGGATTTGAACCCCTGCGTTATGTGAAAAATCCAAACCTTCAAATCGTACTAGGTCTTGTCACTTCAAAGTATGGGGAACTTGAACCCGTTGATCAGATCAAAAGAAGAATCGAGGAAGCGGCTCAATATGTGGACATCAACCAAATCTGTTTGAGCCCACAATGCGGATTCGCCTCAACAGAGGAAGGCAATTTGTTAACAGAAGAACAGCAATGGGAAAAGTTGCGTCATGTGATTGAGATTGCAGATCAAGTGTGGAAATAGGCGGAAATCTGCAGAAAAAGCTTACCTTCATAATAAAGAACCGCTTTTTTGGCGGTTCTTTATTTTTTGTCATCTCTATCAACATTATATTAAGTTTAATCGTCATACTTCTATAGTAGAGTTAAGAAGATAATGAATATAAGTTATCTTCTTAAAAACCATCTTTTATACTCATAAGTTGTCTTACAACAAGTTGTGTAGATTGATATGCATCTAAGTCATCTTTCTTGCCAGTATATCCCCTACTGAAATTCCCTTGAAATCGTTTGGTAAATTATTTATCATTGATTTTAATTTTTCTTCTACCTTTTTTCGTTCATTTTCATCCAAAAGATCAATATTAACGAGTTCTCTCCATTCGTCTTTTTGAATCAATCGATTCCTTAATTCTATTAAAATTAGATCTAGCCAAGCTGGCTGACCGAAGGTAAAGTTTAATGCAATGGTTTCTTCAGAAGAACTAGTTGAATGCCAACAACCTCTTGGAAGAAATAAAAATGATCCCGTATCCAAAATCAATTCCCTTCCATTAGATAAATTTTCATCAGGAAAATCACCATTCCAATACGACTTTAATGGATCTGGCAAATGAGGAGCCTCAATTAATTCATAATGTTGAAGTGGATTCACTGTATTAAAATTTTCAGCCAACTTCCATTTCTTTTTCCCTTTAAGTTGAAAAATGAAATTGCAATACGCATCAAAATGTGCTGAAAATCCAGCTGATTCTTTAGCAGCGTACAATACTGCTTTTGCCATTGTTCCCTCAGGCAAGCCTAAAAGATTATCCTATACCATTTAGAATTCAATTTAGTGGATATACAGCTCTCTAAAACCATAAACGCCTTCCTAGATTAAAATAACCGATGATTCTAGCCATCTTTTGTATTTTCTCCAATTTCTTTTTTACAAACTATCAATCTATTTGCAACATCAATCTACTCATCACTATTACTTTATAAACATAAAATTTGTCAAAAAATCATTGTTTAAATATTGAAAAAAATATAAATGACATGCTATTATCACTTTTGTTAGGATATAAAATAGGAATTTAATACATATACAGGAGGAATGTTACATCAAAAAAATAAAACTCCATGTCTTGTTGAGATTCGTAATGTAGTTGTTGCTGGAGGACATTAATAACTAGTTTTTCATCCCCCAACACTTTATGAAAGGAGTGTATAATCTTTGCTGACTCATGACGAATGTTATTTATATAATGATTTTGTCAAAGAAAATCAACTATACATATATCCTTTGAAGATAATAAAATCTTAAATCATACCCTGACACAAACGAGCCAAAGCTATAATCTTGGTACCTTGTTATAGAAAAAAAGAATGGAGGAATCACAATGGAAAATAATACAATTTTCGTGAAAAATACTGATAATGAACAAGAAAGTACTTAAAAGGTATCATTATCGAACCGGGCATGTCCCTAAATCAAGTCGCAACTGATTTTTATGAACGAATTGACGGACAAAGAGAGTTTATTTTTTATTTCAATAGTAACGGAATTTGCTGAAGAATATGATACAGATGTTCAAACTTGTATCAAAGACCTCCAAGCATTGAGTAAACAATTAATTGAAAAGGAAGTTGTATATGTAAAATGAATAAACTGAATGATGATATTCTAGAAAACATCTATAAAAACATTTCAACTAAGAGAAGCAAAACAATCGTTAATTACATTGCAATGCTAATGGCACTAGCAAGAGATCATGAACTAAACGAGGATGATTTAATTAATTGGATTCACAGTAAATTAAGTGCAATAGGATATTTTCAAGAAAAAAACCGTTTATTTACTCAAAACAAATTAGATGAATTTGTCGTAGAGTTTATTGAAGGAAGAGCACTATTATATGATGATATCAACATAACTGAAACAAAACAAAACGAATATGTCATCAGTAGCAAATTGTGGTACAAAAAGAATCCACCTGAAAGTTTTTTTTATTTTGGTATTGACCCTGAAGATTTTTCGAACTACGCACAAAAACTTGCTCAAATAAACGCCGAAAAACTAGGTATCTCAATCAATTTTTCTAAGGATCAAGCGAATGACAACGAAATAGCTCATATCCAGCTTTCAAAAAAATGGTCTCTTTCAGAAGAATTGACAGTAACTCAGCCAAGTTCAAAAGACTTTTCTTGGTTAACATGTTTTTTCAATGAACATTGGGGTGGAACGACTATGGTGTCTAAAGGGACAACTTATAATGTTTTAAATGAAAACATTATGTTGGCTAAACGTGGAGATACTATAGTAGGAATATTAGTTTACAAAATATTCAAAGAAGAGGCGGAAATCCTGACTTTAGAGGCTCTAGAAAAGTACCATGGGGTTGGCAGTAAATTGCTTTTTGAGTTAGAACAACATCTAAAAACACAAAATATACAATCTATTAATTTAATCACTAGTAATGATAACTTAAATGCCATTAGGTTTTATCAAAGAAAGGGATATTCTTTCAAAAACATCTATATCGGTGCAATTGATAAAGCAAGAATGCTTAAGCCGACAATTCCCTCTATAGGAAATTACGGAATAAATGTCAAAGATGAATTAGAATTTGAAAAAAGGTTGATACGATGACTATAAAAAGCAGATTGATTGTTATTGCGATTTCACTTTTAACTTAAACCAAGACGAAGCTCTCACGATTAATACATTACACGTTCCAATACTAAAAGAAAACATAGATGTTTTAATGCCTTTACAAGAGGATAACTTATTATATATCACTATTAATAATAGCATTGAATACCTTGTTGATTCACGCGATGATTATGAATGGTTTACTTTTTTAAGTAAAATCAATGGTATCAAATCCATAAAAGATATTTTATCTCAAAATAATCAAGACTTTAGAGATATAAAAGAAAGACTTGAAGAATCAGTATTACTTAATATTATCGAATTAAAACCACTTTTTGAAGATCAAAGCTCTTCTCCAAAAGCATAAATAAATATATTCGAAAGATCATATGATTTATTTGAACCACACAAAAATTTAAAGTGTGGTTTATTTTTTGTACAATTTTGTCTTTTTCATAAAACAAAAAGCATTATCATTCCAAAGTGACACCTAAAGAATGATAATGCCTCGATTCAAATTGTTTTCATCGTTTTATGAAACCGTGTGTTCTCAAAGAAACCAAACAATATTTTCTCTATTTATGCGTCTAAATGCTTTCCATTTGTCGCGATCACTTGTTTATACCAATCAAAGCTTTTCTTTTTCTTTCTATCTAATGTACCGTTGCCTTCATTGTCACGGTCGACATAAATGAAGCCGTAGCGTTTTTTCATTTCAGCTGTTGATGCACTGACAAGATCAATTGGGCCCCAGCTTGTATAGCCGATCAGATCAACACCGTCTGCGATCGCTTCTCTTGCCTCAAGCAAATGACTTCTGAGGTAATCAATTCGGTAATCGTCTTGAATGGAGCCGTCTTCTTCTACTTGATCCACAGCACCCAATCCATTTTCTACGATAAACAATGGTTTTTGGTAGCGGTCATATAGTTGGTTTAGTGTTGTACGAAGTCCTTTTGGATCAATTTGCCAGCCCCAATCACTTGCTTCTAGATAAGGGTTTTTCACGCCTTCAAATAGGTTACCACCAGTCACTTGTCCAAGAATCTCTGGATCTGTACTTGTCACAAAACTCATATAATAGCTGAAGCCGATATAGTCGACTGTATGGTTTCTTAGAATGTCTTCGTCACCGTCTTGGAATTCAATGTTGATGTTATTTTCCAGGAAATAACGTTTCATGTATCCAGGGTAATAGCCTCTTGCCTGTACATCTGAGAAGAACAATGTTTTACGATCTTGATCAATCGCAGCAAACATATCTTCAGGTCTTGAGCTGTACGGATATGTGGTCATCGCTGCAATCATACAACCGATTTTCGCATCTGGAATGATTTCGTGTCCTGCTTTAACAGCTAGAGCACTTGCAACAAATTGGTGATGCGCTGCTTGATATTGAATGCTCTTCTCGTCTTCGCCTTCTTCAAATACAAGGCCGCCCCCTGTGAATGGAGCATGTAAGACGACGTTAATTTCATTGAAGGTCATCCAATATTTCACTTTATCTTTAAAGCGAGTGAACAATGTTTTAGCGTATGTTTCATAAAGACCCACAAGCTTACGGTTTCTCCATCCGCCGTAGTTTTTCACAAGTGCAAGTGGCATTTCATAGTGAGAGATCGTGACAACTGGCTCAATTCCATGCTTATGCAGTTCATCAAATACTTTTTCATAGAAAGCGAGGCCCGCTTCATTCGGTTCCGCATCGTCGCCATTTGGGAAAATACGTGGCCAAGAAATGGATAGTCTGAAGCACTTGAATCCCATTTCTGCAAACAGGGCAATATCTTCTTTGTAGCGATGATAGAAGTCGATCGCATCATGATATAAGTTAAGGTCTTTCATTGATTCATCGAATGGGTGCATAATACCGTGTGGTGATACATCCGCTGTTGATAAGCCTTTTCCATCTTTGTTATAAGCACCTTCAATTTGGTTGGCGGCTACTGCGCCGCCCCATAAGAAACCTTTAGGAAATGTTTTTTCTAAATTGGTCATGTTGAATGCCCTCCTCATTTTCTTCTACACTGACTGTAAGCAATGTCTCTTTTACTGTAATCGCCCCATCTGTTTTCGCATTAACTTGTGCATAATCATTTGTGTTGGTGACGATAATTGGCGTTGTTACATCATAGCCTTCTTGCTGAATGCCCTCGATATCAAATTCAACGAGCACATCTCCTGCTTGAACAAGATCACCTGACTGCACATGACTTATGAAATGTTTACCGCCAAGTTTTACTGTATCAATCCCCACATGGATGAGAAGTTCTGTGCCTTGATCACTCTTTAAACCAATGGCATGTTTCGTTTGGAAAATGGTTTCAACCTTGCCGTTGAACGGTGCTACTACACGTCCAACTGTTGGGACAATGGCTGTTCCTTTACCCATGATTTCATTAGAGAATGTTGCATCATTTACTTGATTGAGCGGCTTTAGTTGACCTTCAAGCGGGCTTTGTACCACTTCATTTTGAAGCGCTACTGTGTCTTTCTTTTCTTCTGGTTTGTCTGCTTTTGTATCATCTTTCACTGGTACATCTTTGAACCCTAGAACAAGTGTCATGATGGTTGCTACAACAAAGCCGATCACTAATCCAATGATGGAGTAAACAAATGTCGGTCCAATGAACGTTGGGAGACCTGGAAGACCTGCTGATCCTGATATCACATATGACTTTACTTTGAAGATAGACATGAACACGCCGCCTGCTGCTGCACCAATGAGGGCTGCAAGGAACGGTTTTTTCAATCGCATGTTCACACCATACATAGCAGGTTCAGTAATACCCATTAACGCAGTGATACTTGTAGACATCGCCAATGATTTGAATGTTTTGTTTTTTGATCTTAAGAAGACACCGAATGCTGCGCCTGCTTGTGCCATATTCGCTACAAACATCATTGGAAGAATGAAGTCAAAACCGTTTAATGTAATGTTGTTGATCATGATTGGAAGTAGTGCATAGTGCATGCCCGTAATGATCAATGGTGACATAAAGCCACCGATTAAGAGTCCGGCCAAAATACCTGCATGTTTGAACAATAAATCAATTCCACCTGAAAGGCCATTTCCGATAATACCACCAAGCGGTCCAACCGCGATGAGCATAACTGGTACCACGACAAGAAGTGTAACTGTTGGAACAAGAATGATTTTTAGTGATTTCGGACTATATTTTTCCGCGAATCTTTCAACATATGAGCCGAGCCAGATAGTGAGTAGAATTGGAATCACCGATGAAGAGTACACAACGGCAACCACTGGTAGCCCTAGAAATTCTGTATTTCCTGCGCCTAGTAAAGCCGTTAACTGCGGGTGCAGTGCGGCTGCTGCAATGGCAGCGGCGATATATTGATTTGTGCCAATTTTTTTGGCTACGCTTACAGCAAGCAGAATCGGTAAGAAGTAAAAGGCTCCGTCTCCGATAGCTGTTAAAATCGCATATGTGCTGCTTTTATCTGAGATCCATTGGAACGTCAGCATTAATGCCAAGATCCCTTTGATCATACCAGCTCCAGCGATGGCTGGAAGAATCGGTGTGAAGACACCAGAGATAAAATCGAAAAGTTTAGAAATCACATTTTGTTTTGAAGCTTCTTCTGAACCGCCTGATTTCACATCGGCTGATAACCCAGAATCAGCAATCATTGCTTGATAGACGTTTGATACGTCGTTGCCAATAATGACATGGTATTGACCGCCGCTTTGATTCACGCCCATGACGCCGTCTGTTGATTGCAGCTTCTCTTTATCCGCTTTGCTTTCATCGTATAGGTTGAAGCGGAGCCTTGTCATACAATGCGTGGCTTGCTTTACATTCTTTTCACCGCCGACAAGCTCTAGAACTTCTTTTGCTGTTTGTTTGTGGTTCATTGTGTAACCCTCCAATCGTTGATTTCATCTTGATATAGAAAAAACCTAAACATCCATTAATGCCCGAAAAATAGCGATTCAGACATTAATCGATATTTAGGTTTTGCCTGCTTAACCAGTAACAATCCTTCATAGCGATTGATCGTTATTCAATTTTATAAGCCTTTAGATACAAAAAAACCTAAATCACGCCTTATCAAAGATAGGGACAATGATTTAGGTTTTGCCTGCTTGACCAGTAACAATCCTAAAAGATTGTGGGTTATTGAGTTTATAGTTATAAATTAGCATGTTAATTTTGATATGTCAACGCTTTCTTTTTGATTTATTTTCTTTTTATGACTCGATCGATGTGCAAAGTTAAGTATAACATCTCATCTTCTATGAGACTTCGGTTGTATTCTTTTTGAACATAGTCATTAATTTTCTCCGCACATTGAAAAGCGGCTGTATTTTTTTCCTTTACCACTTCATACAGAAACTCATTTTGATTTTCCATTTGTGTTTCGTTAAACAGACGCTGTCCAAAAAACTTCAAATGCGTGACAAAACGGAAATAATTTAATGATTCTTCGTCCAAATCAATTTGGAAATGATACTTTACGATGTTCAAAATATCTTGAATCAGTTTTGTAATTTGAATGACATTCGGCATTTCCTCATTCAGTTCTGCATTGACAATATGCATCGCAATAAAGCCTGCTTCATCCTCGGGAAGATGGATGTTGAGCTTGTCCTGTATGATCCGAATCGCTTCTACACCACACATGAATTCCTCTTTGTACAGCCGTTTGATTTCCCAAAGCAAGGCATTTTTAATGTCCATTCCTTTTTGATGACGTTCAATAGCAAAGGTAATATGATCCGTTAACGTGACATAGATACTATCATTTAAATTTTTGTTAAGGGTCGTTCTCGCGTGATCGATAATTGCCTCACACACTTGCATATACTCGATCGGAATATCATAAAGCAGGGTTTTGAATTTTTCTGATATATCTTTATTTTGAATGGAAAATACTTTTTCGATACGTTCTTCGTCAATCGGGTCTCCGCTTTTCTTTTGAAACGCAATCCCTCTGCCCATAATGACCAGCTCATGCTGCTCGTCATCATACGCACTGACCACATTATTGTTGATTACTTTCGAAATGATCAATTGATCCCCCCCAGTACATTCCGCTTTTTCGAGCATTTCATTGTTGATTGATATGTCATGTTATTATTATTTTCAAAAAAGAGGACTTTAAGATGATTTTACATTTTTTTTTGATACGGTCAACTAGAAAGAATGACATATTACCTCTCAGAAATGACGATTTAGGGGCAAAAAGGCTAAAAATAGACAAAAAACACTCTTCAAAAAGAGTGTTTTTTACAAAATTAGGAGCAATCCCAGTTATAGACGACATTTTCGAAATGTTTTCGTTTGAGGTCTTCTGGTTTGATAAAAAAGTTGGCAATGCCGCAATCTCCCCACAACATGTCCACTTCATCATCTGAGTCAATTTGCAATAATAGCACAGTATGTTCTTGGTCTACATAGGTACGCGGGTCTTCTTGTGTAAAACCTGGGTATCCGCCAACTTTATGGCCAAAACCACTTGCTGTCTCATAAAATTCATCTAGCAATTGATCTGCTTCATCACCATCAATACCAACAGCATCTTCGAATAGATCCCAGCTTTGCTTTCCTGTGACTTTTTCAAAGCGGAAATCTCCTACACTGATCGTTTCGCTTGATAATTCACCTGTAATCGCACCTTCCTTCGTAACTGGAAAATAAAAATCGTCAGGAATTTTCACGAATGAAAAATCAGTCAATAAGTCTTCTTCAGCTAAGAAAGGTTCCTCAATAAATTTGATCCGAAAATCTTTTTGCTCTGTTTTTTGGTCAATATTCATCCCATAAAGATCATCATGTACAGAAATAAACACTTGCAAAAGTCCTGTTTCTGGGTAATCTTTCAGCTTTGGCAGCTGGCCGAAATTGATTTGTGCCAGCAGCTTCATAGGATGGCCTTCTCCATCAATGGGATATTCGTCGTTTTTTGGGAAATAAGGATCACCTGCTATTTTGCTGTCATATGGTCCTGTTTTTCCTTGTTTTATCTGTAATTGAATCAGTGGTTTTTCGGTTTGATCTAACAATGGACGGTAAGGCGCAAGTACTTCTTGCAGCTTTGCTGATTGTGTCAAGATGGTCTTCCTCCTTATGAATAGGTCTAATGATCAATACAGGTCTCTCTTTTTCTATCATACAGAAGTGTAACTTCCCTGTCAGTGAAAAACCCGTCAATATCATGACAAAAAACTCACTTCAACACGTTAAAAAACCTCCGATACGGCTGGAGGTTTTGTGATTCGTTTATTTATTTCACTTGATAATTCACTAAGTCTGTTGCCAATGTTTTCATCGTTTCGTTCGTTTCGTGCAGCCCCTCAATAATTTTTGTGAAAGTGCCAACGAGTTCTGCTTGATGTTCAGAAGAAGCCACGATTTGTGCTATTTCTTCTTCCATTCCTTTGATAGAGCCTTGCACATCTTTTAGCGCTGTTTCAATATCAGTCGTTGCTTGCTTCGCGTGAGTAGACAGCTTTCTCACTTCTGTAGCAACCACCCCAAAGCCTGCTCCTGCTTCACCTACTCTTGCAGCCTCAATGGATGCATTGAGTCCAAGTAAGTTCGTTTGATCAGAGATACCTTTGATGAGATTAGACACTTGATTGATTTTAGAGGAATTTTCGACAGTGGTTTTTGTATTTTGTAGAATTTGTTCACTTGTCGCTTGTAGTTCCTCTGAATGTGCAGCCACTTGCTGTACCATTGCGACTAGTTTTTCGGAAGCTTCGTTGCTTTCCGTCATAATGTGTTCTAATCGTTGTTGATTCGTTTGGTCATATGCTACACAGAAGGCAGCGATCACTTGACCATTGTCATCTTTAATCGGGACGGCGACGATGTCCATAGGAATTCCGTACACCTCTTTAGGAATCTGGATAAACGATGGCTCTCTCCCATTTTTCAACATCGAAAAGTTTTGGAACCCGGGAGCTACAACATCCCCTGCTTTAAACCCTAAGTCAATGTTCCCGTGCTGCTGATAATAAAGAACCTTCTCTTTCCCTAACACAGAAAAGGTTAGCTGCTCTCTCATAGCTAGTCCAACGATTGGTAAAGCGTCTATTATGTTATCAATTCTCTGTGACATTCGCTCACGTTCATCCTCTCTTTTTCTCAGTACACTCTCTTTATCGGTTCTTTATATGATCTATTACAGCCTGCAATGTGTACTAATATCAACCAAATGACCTAAGACATATAAAACAGCCACATTCTATCAAGAGAATGTGGCTGTTTTTAAAAGAAGAAGATGCATATCAACACACTGATGACGATGAAAAAAAGATACATGCAGTCGATCCATGAAGTGCTGATGACATGATAATACGTTCTCTCCCTCGTCCCTGTGAAGCCTCTTGCTTCCATCGCAATGGCTAGTCGTTCAGATTTCCGTACACCTTGCGTGAAAAGTGGGAGTGCATAACGTATAAAGGCTTTCCAGCTGTTTTTTTGCTTGTAACCTCTAATTTTATGTGCAGCCTTCATTTGCTTCAATTCACTTTGAAACAACGGGATAAACCGGAAGCCTGCCAGCATTCCATATGCCCATTTGGGTGACATTCGGCATTGATGGATTAAGCTCATCATAAAGGCCGTCAAATCAGTTGTTGATGTAAAAAGGAGACCAAATGTCACAAAGCCCAGCATTCTAAAAGAAATGGTCAGCCCATTTCTTAAACTCTCCTCTGTGATATGAAACCATGCCCACTTCCAAACTGTATGATCTCCCTTGCCAAAGGCCGCGATCATCCAAAACACGAGAATGAAAAAGAGCAGATAAGGTACAAGTCTGGTGATGAGGTATTTCAAATTCCAGCCGCCTAGGACAAGTCCAATTCCAAGTGCAAACAGCCAGATGATGAACGTCGTTTTAGGATCAGAAATCGCCATCAGACAGCACATCGCAAGGAGATGGGCGAGTAATTTCATGACTGGATTTACAGTGGATAGAAAGGAGTGATTACTTTGCAATCGTCATCACTTCCTTTCTTTCAGCCATATAGCGATAATGTAACGGCACTCTCAACTCACAGGAAGTGACAAGTTCCTGATGAGAAAACAAATCAAAAGGCGTACCATCATAAACATGCTCCCCTTGATGAAAAACAAGCACCTGATCAGCGCACTCATCAACGAGTTCCATATCATGTGTGACCATGATAATAGTGGTGCCTTGTCGTTGACATTCTTTTAAACGCCGGATTAACTCCCTCGCCGTTTTCTCATCCTGCCCGAAGGTCGGCTCATCTAAAATGAGTACATCCTGATCAAAAAGAAGCATCGTGGCAACACTTAATCTTCTTTTTTGTCCTAAGCTTAAGGTGAAAGGATGCGCGTCTCTATGCTTCTCTAGGCCGAACTCTGCTAATAGTTGATTCGTTTTTTCTTGCACCACAGACTCTGGCCAATTTCGCTGTCTCCCACCAAATGCGATTTCATCAAACACTGTATCCTGTATAAATTGAAGTTCTGGATTTTGAAATACAAAGCCTGCTTTTTCATATAATGTTCGGTCAGACCACTTTTTCAGGTGTTTTCCTTTTAAAAAAATGTGACCTTTCTTTATTGGCTCTAAACGGATGACATGTTTAAGAAACGTACTTTTTCCGCTTCCATTTTCACCGATGATCGCAACCCAATCACCTGCTTTTATATCAAGATGCAGGTCATCTATAATGCTTTTTTTCCCGTAGCTTAATTGTAGATGATCTGTGCGAATAATGACCTCTCGATCTGTTGTTGACAATTTCTCATGACGTTCTTTTCTCGCCTCAAAGGTTTGCAAGAGTGTTTGACTCAGTGGATGAAACGGATTTTGTAAGACATTGGACCATTTCTCGGGAAATATTTTCGGACGCCAAATGCCGGCATCTTTCATTTCTCCCTCAAATGTATTCATCACGTCTTTTGGCGTTCCATCTGCTATGATACAGCCTTGATGATCTACCAAGATCACCCGATCCATCCACTCGATGACACCGTCTAACACATGCTCCACAAAAATCATCGTCTGATTCTGTTCAGCTGAAAGCTGCTGAAGTAATTGAAATATCTCCATTCTTCCTGCTGGGTCAAGCTGTGCTGTCGGTTCATCAAAGAACAGGACATCTGGCTCTAATGCTAGTAAACAAGCAAGCGCCAACCGCTGCTTCATTCCGCCAGATAAGGTATGAATATCTGTATTTGGGTCGACATCCAGCTGTACCTTTTTCATGAGATGCTGAATCATGTCATCCATTTGTTCACGAGGGACAGATCGATTCTCTAAGCTAAACGCAATTTCTTCATTGACTCGGTGCATACAAAACTGCGAATCTGGGTCTTGAAACATGACACCAGTATGCCTTTGCCGCATCACTTCTCCCTGTACTTCAGCTTCCATATGCTCTGGAATAATGCCAGCAAGCACAGAAATCAGCGTAGATTTCCCGCTTCCACTTGGTCCTAATATCAGCACCTTTTCCCCCTTTTGAATAGAAAGAGATACTTGATGAAGAACGGGATTCGGCTGTTCATAAAAACGGACAGTGAGATTACTGCACGCGAGAAATGAATCCATGCTGGTCACCCTTACTTCGTTTTTCTTTCATGATGGCATATTGATTCAGCACACCCGTTTTAGATAAAGCATCCACCACAACCTTTGCCAAGCAACCGCCGAGTAACATACCGCTGATGACTTGAGTGACAAGTGTCATGAGTAACACTTGAGGCGTGTAATAGCCGAATCCATTGGCAATGAGGCTATATGCCATTGCCCCTACTGCTGCAAAGGCACCAGACAACATGAGTGTCCACATGCGATATCGCTTATAGCCAAAAAGAGCGAAGGCGATTTCTGCTCCAAGTCCTTGGCATACACCAATCAAAAGCGCAGAAAGACCGAAGTGGCTGCCTGTCAGTAATTCCACGGCAGCGGCAGCTGTTTCTGCGATGAGGGCAGCGCCAGGCTTTTGGATAATGTAAGCAACGATTGGACTGGCAATGACCCAAATTCCGAACATGATGTTGCCTCCTGCTGGACCGACAAGGGCTGTAATCGGTAAATAAAGAGTCGACCACCCTAAATAGATAACTCCGCATGCCACTGATAAAATGACAGCAAGAACGACTTCTTTCATCTTCCATGTCATGAAGAATGCACCTCCATTCGGACAGGCCACTCTTCGACAGTAAAGGCCATGTCCCAAAATTTATACTCAAGCTGACAGCTTAAGATGAAGTGCTGTTTCATTTTCTCCTTTTCCTTCTCACTTGCTCCTTCCGCCCACTGATCAAGCCGTTTGCAAAGCTCCACTGTAACAGAGTCCGTTAACCCGCCATAAAACATGATCCACTCATAGAATGGATGGGCAGGGTCGGGCTCAACATCTTTAAGCATTCGTTTGCCTATTTCCCAATAGGTCCAAGGGCAAGGGAGCAAAACCGCAATGATTTCTCCTAGCGTCCCTTCCTCGGCGACTTGCAGCATGTGATGAATATAGTGATGAGCACTTGGCGCCAAAGACGCACCTTGCAGTTCATCATAAGCGACACCTGCCACTCGGCAAAGGTTTTGATGAGGATGTGTCTCACTATCAAGGACAAAAGCCATTTGTTGATGGAAAAAGGTAATGTCCTCTCTGTCTGTACATCTGCTGATGGCTGCCGCATAAATTTTAATAAAGGCATTTAAATATTCTGTATCCTGTTTGACATAATGAATGATCTGTTCCTTTTCGAGTTCTCCTGCTGCGAGTCCTCTCACAAACGGATGCTGATAAATCGCTTCAAATAATGGTTCTGCTTCTTGCCTTAATTGGGTTGAAAATGTCATAAAAAAAGCCTCCTCTTTTTCAGTTGAATAAATGAAAAAGCCACCCCAAATGGAGCGGCCTTCTTATCGATTCAATCATGAATAAGACAAGGTCCAGCTCCACTTCCCTCCGCTAGTACAAACTAGATCAGGTTCAAAGGGTCCAAGATTTCCTCTTGTCTCAGTCATACATGACTCCCCTAGTGGACTTTTGTCATTTAATTATCTTTACTCTACACATGTGACGATTTGATGTCAACCGCCGATCTTAATTCAATGTATTGATCGTTGGCAGCTTCTCGATCCCTGCTGCATAGTAGAAATTAAGGACACTGAAGAAATCAATTGGCTTTCCTGTCTTTAAATCAACAGCCAAAATATGATCGCCGTAATTTGTCAGGTCATCAATGTCTAAACGCCTTGGCGTTGTCTTTCCGAGAGTATCAACAAAGCTGCTATGGTAGTACTGCCCACTAGCAAACGATGATTCATGATACATAAATAATGTCTCCACATCTAAGTAGACAAGAATGGCCTCAGAGGAACTCGCGTATGGAGCAGAGTACGATACTGGTGCCGAAATACTCTTCACTTTTACACTGTCAACAGAATGCGTTCTCTGTTGATATTTTCCATCATATGAGAAATAAAATACACGCTCCCATTTATAATCAGCGGTCTTAGATTGTTTGTTATACACTTTTGTACCATTTGCGAAAACATCCCCATTGGCATACGAAGCAACAAAGTATTGCAATGTTGATGACAGGGATTCAGCACCTGTGAAATTTGGTGGGTTTTTTGCATTCACCTGTAATGTATATGAGTCTCCAAAGTCTCCACCGCTAGTAATACCAAACGCATAATCACCCGCTGGTAAATTGCTTAACGCAAGCAGACTGCCTGCCGGTTGAATCAGATCCGTTGGATAAGCTTGTCCTTCTTCATAATCAATAACAAATAACTGAACGAAATAATCAGCATTTGGAGAGGTAATCCGGCTGATGAGCGCCTGAGGGGACGATGTACTTAAGAACCATAAATCAACTGGATCTTCCTCGTTTAAAACTGCCGATTGATTAATGGCTAGTCCATCAATAGAGCGAACGGCAGACGTGCGCATCTTTCCATCTGCAGCCGCTTTTCGTTTAATACTTATTCCCTTTTTCTTATCTACTTTAAATGATTTTTTTACTTCCTTCTGTTGAACCGCAGTCCCTTTATCCTGCTTTTCAAACGACTCTTGCACTTGCTGAATGGCTTTTTCAGTCAGTGGCGATACTTTTTCACTTGATTTTGGTGCATCTTCTGCTTTGATTGCTGTTGAAAATAAACCTGTTGTGACCAATAAAATAGACAGTAAGGCGGCGGTGATTTTGACATAAAATGCTCTCACAGGAACATCCCCTTTTCCCTAATTTGGGTTTTTTACCCTGTGATTATTTTACCATTTTTCTAATACTTGTTTTGGACTTTTCAGGAAATTTTTATAACAAAAAACCAGCCGTATGAGTCACGACTGGTTTATTTGATGATTTATGCAATGGTTTTGACAAATAAACGTGCTGTTTCTGCACTTGATCCTGGATTTTGTCCAGTAATGATTTGTCCGTCTACAACGGCGAATGGCGCAAATGCATCGCCTTTTTCAAATGCTGCCCCTTGCTCGCGAAGTTTTGTTTCCAATAAAAATGGAACTTTAGATGTCAGCTGAACAGCATCCTCTTCCTCATTTGTGAATCCTGTTATTTTCTTGCCGTCGATAAATGATTTTCCATCACGATCCTTCACATCAACAAAGGCAGAAACGCCATGGCAAACTGCCCCAACGGCTCCATTTTTGTCTGAAATCGCTAAGATCGCATCGGCAACCAATTGATTGGACGCAAAGTCGATCATTGGGCCATGTCCTCCAGCAAAGAAAATGCCATCATACTCAGCTGGATTTACATCGGTCAGTGCCTTTGTGTCTTGAAGTAATTCATACACATCTTGATATTGTGCTGGAACTCCTTCAGGAATTGAATTTTTATCGATCGGTACTGTTCCACCTTTTATTGAAACAATTTGCACGTTGAGTCCATTTTCTTTAAAAATATGAAATGGCTCGGCTAATTCTTCAAGCCATAAGCCTGTTGGGTGTCCGTTCATTTCTGAGCTGCTTGTTGATACTAATAAAACGTTCTTGCTCAACTTTATCATCCTTTCTATTTATCATGTGGCTATTTTATATTTTGCACAATTAAATATCAAGCAATCAGACTTGGATACAACTCTTTATGTTATACCCGATTTTTTAAAAAATATAGCCTCACTTCAAATCTAATCATTCTGTCACATTCTATTGACAGGGAATTTCATGTAAAATTGTGATGAAATGATATAATATGAGAAACAATTGACAGACCTCTTGCGCTAGAGGGAATTTAAAAGGAGTGGAAAAAGAGATGAAAACCTATTCGATTGTGATGATTATCATCACGCTCTGTATCATATTGGCTGTCTTTTTAATGAATCTTACGGGCGTCATGTATGGAAAAATCATATTGGCTGTCGCTGTTGCCCTTTGTCTTACGTCCATTATTCGTTTGATGGGAATGCGTAAAAGATAAAAGCCGCCCTCTAGGGCGGCTTTACCGTGTAGACAAACCCTCGCATTCCGTGTCAGTCCTGTGCTTCAGTGCTTACCAATGTCAAATTCGCTCCGATGCTCGTCCTTCCTAAACTGCAAAGGTTTTCTATCACGCTGATAGGATTATATAGCCAGGATAAGTGCAATTAATGCAAGAAACGCTGGTAACCCTTGTTTGATGATAATCGATTTATTAGACGTCACACCGCCAAATACTGCTGCGATGAACACACAAAGAACGAAAAATAGCTGAATCATATATCCTACGGTATTCGAACCAAGAATGAGCCCCCAAATGAGTCCAGCAGCTAGAAAGCCATTGTATAGCCCTTGATTAGCAAACATCACTTTCACATTTGGATCCTTTTGTAAGTGTTCAGGCAGATTGAAAGATCTTTTCGCCATTTTTGATTCCATAAAAAACATTTCTAGTAACATGATGACAATGTGCTCTAAAGCGACAATTCCTACTAAAATCATTGCTAAAATATTCAATTTAGTGAATTCCTTTCTGATAGACGGTCTCGTATTTGTATTTTGTCCGTGTATAAATCAAAGTCTTGGATTAGCTCTAACGCCTCATGAAAACGACTTTGTGGAATGTCTTTCATTTTTCTTACACCAAATTCCTTTTTAATAAAAGCCATGATGGTATTAATATGAAGCTTACCGTGGCCATCATACTCTAAATGGCTGCAAAAAGTCTGCATCGTCCCTCGAATCACCTTTAATTGCTTGGCAGTGACACAACTCATTGGTAACGCTCATCCTTTCTTGGTTTTTTAACAACTAAA
The DNA here is from genome assembly GCF_024807925.1 of Bacillus sp. JUb11. Lineage (NCBI taxonomy): Bacteria > Bacillati > Bacillota > Bacilli > Caryophanales > Bacillaceae > Bacillus > Bacillus sp. JUb11. The sequence continues at coordinate 283,727 of NZ_JANUEZ010000003.1, forward strand.
AAGAACATTGAATGAAAGAAAAACCTTCCAATCTCTATTATATAATGGTTTCATTCGGATATCAAAATAAAAAAGAACAAACATTCGATCAAAGACGAGTCATACGCTAAAAATCCATGTCTTAACGTATCAAAAAGCCGGATTCATGGATAGAATCCGGCTTTTTGTTTAGTTGCTTTTAGAAATTAATACCTTTCCAACAGAACGGTCCTTACTTTGTCCGACGACTTTAAAGGATAGGCCGTATGTTGGCACATCACGTCCTGCATCCGGGTTATTTGGATTCACATAGTTCTTTTTATCACTAAATGTACGCGTTGGGCGGATATAGCGATCCTCTAAGGTTAAGCCTGTTGTCGCTGTATAATCAATATTCAGCTTCGTGCTTGGATTCAAAGAGAATGCTGCATCATGTACTTGGAAACCTGTCGCTGCAATAGAGCCGTCACTCCATTTCAACACTTGTTGATCTGCATCTACGACTCCAAGGAAGCCGTTCCCTGGATGTTTTCCAACCCAGTTATCACTGTACGATTGATCGACGTACCACACGACCAAACCGTTATTATAGCTCATCAGACTTGCTCCTCGTTTGATATGCTTTAAGCCTTTATCGACATCAGCATAAGAGCGCCATTCTAGTAAATAATACTGAGCGGCATATTGTTTTCCATTAGATTGAGAGAATCCGTTAAAAGTGAACGTGGACGTTCCTTCGGCATCATCTGACCACACTTTTGCTCCATCTGCTGTAATCTTTAGATCATCTACAAATAAACCTGGCAGTGAATATCCTGCATCGGTTGTATAGCGGAATTGCAGATCGATCTTCTTCCCTGCATAAGCAGAAAGGTCAAAAGTTGCATCTACCCAGCCATCTGATTTTCCATCGATGCCATTGCCTTCATTCGCTCCTGCCTCATTTCGATCATTCGTAATATTACCAGCAATGGTTGTCCATTTGTCTGTCCCAGTTTCACGAACTTCTACATACGCATAGTCATAATCTTCTTCGATATCGTACCATGCTTTAAACGTAAGCTCGGCTTTGCTTCCCTTCGACAAATCAATCCCTGATGTCGTCATGGTAGCATTCAAATTGTCACCTGTTCCGCTGAAGTATGAATATTGCCCTTGTGCAGGCTGAGTGACCACAATCTCTTTATCTGGCAAATCGACTCGAACCGCATCATGGTTGGTTCCTTTTGTTGCTGCTTCATCGATTAAAACTGTTTTGCTTTTTGTTAATGTCTTACCATCAATGGTTTTTCCAGAAAGCCAATTGCCGCCATGCAGGTTTTGAAGCATTTCTTTTGCATATGGACTAAAACCTGTTGGTTCCGTACCAGGTACTTTACCTGCCCAGCTTCCGCTTGACATGATAGACCAATAAGAAACGGGCTCTCCTCTGCCTGTGTATTGTGTATCGTATTCATCAGGCAGACCAAGATCATGTCCAAATTCATGTGTGAACACGCCTGCTGCGCCATCTTCAGGCTCAATTGTATAATCTAGAGCGCCTAACTTTCCGCCTTGACCCACTTCTGATTCAGTGTTTGGAATCTCAAATACATCACCAAGTGACCAGCGATGCGACCAAATCGCGTCAGAGCCAAGCTGTCCGCCGCCAGCTTCTTCACCTACGCCAGCGTGTACAACCATGAGGTGGTCAATGATACCGTCCGGCTCATTATAAACACCGTCTCCATCCATATCATAGCGGTCCCATTGATCATATTCACCAAGGTCAATGTTTGGATCCTTTGCCGCTGCTTCGAGGGCTTCTTTCACCAATTCGCGCGGTCTGCCGTCACTGCCTGATTCGTCTGGTACGTTCCCGCCATAATATGCTGCTTCATGCTTGGCTGTATACCATCCAGCTACTGTTCCACTAATCGTGTAGCTTCCACCGGACTGCTTTTCATAATACTGCTTCATAGATACTTTTCTTTTACCATCTGGACCGATGTAGCCATTTTTTCCGAAAAGCATATCTTGGTAATGCTGCTGATCGTACTTGTCATAGTACATATCAGTCTCTTCTTTTTTAATACTATTATGCTTATAATCTTTAAAATCTACTAATAATACCAAAACTTTATCATTACGGACGTCTCCTTTATATTTTTCCTTTTTCACCGGCTTTACTTGATTGCCTTCTTTTCCTTTATGCTTCTTTAACTTTTTCTTTTTGGCTAGTTTATTATGTACATTTTGTTTGTATTCTTTTAGGAATTCAGGTTCTTCTGTTAAGGTACTTGCGCTTTGTTTCATCGCTGCTTCTTCTTTTTTCTTTAGGTAGTTCTTTAATGCTTTTTGGGTTTCTGCCTCATTGGCATTCTTTTTGATCTTTCCTTGTTTTTTCAAGGCTTTGATGAGGCGGTCTTCATTGACAACACTTGCGTCGAATGGAATACCTGAATAATGACCGCCATCTGAGGATGTTGACTTTTCTGAGGTGTGGGCAGATAGAGGGGTGCTGAAAGCTGTCAATGTGCCTAAACTGAGGACAGCTGTTAGTGCGATGCTCGTCCATTTCCCTTTTTTCATATTGGTTCCTCCCTAATTTGGTAATAAATAATATCTAATTCTAGCATATTCCAATATACTTAAGTCGAAAAACATTTTATTTTCAGAAACTTTGTGGAAAATGCACAATACGAGATTGAAATAGGTGGAACGAATTGTCGAAAATAAAAGAACCCTAGGCTATAAATGCCTAGGGTGTTTGTTGTTTTTCTATGAAAGCTGCTCTCCTTGATATGCAACAACATCAAGTGGAGCGGCTAAAAATTCTTTTGCCTTTGCGACGAAAGCTTGGAAATGTGCACTTGCATTATGGCTTTGAACCGCTGCTTCATCTTTCCACACTTCGACCATTAAAAAGGTGTTTTCTTTCTCTGTATCCTTGAAAAGCTTGTAGGACACATTGCCTTCTTCTTCCTGTGAAGCTTTCATTAAACCGTTGATTTCTTGTAGAAATACGTTTTCTTTCTCTGGATGAATGGTCATCCCTGCATGAATAATAATCATATGATCGTCTCCCTTTTTTTAAAAATTATTTCCACTCTGTGATGCGATCGATCGGTAAACGGTAAGAAGCATAACCTTCATCAGCCGCTTTCCCAATGGATAGAAGCATAACTGGTACATAGCGCTCTTTATCCCAGCCGAATGTTTCAGCGATGACTTCTTTGTCATATCCGCCAATTGGGTTTGTATCATAGCCATGCGCACGAGCAGCAAGCATCAGCTGCATTGACACAAGTCCACCGTCAATTAAGATCGTTTCACGATTCACTTGCTCTGGAAGAGCTTCAAAATGTGCAGTTAATGCAGCAATTTGTCTTTCTTTTACTTCCTGCGGCATGTAGCCATTTTCTACTGCTTTTGAATAAATTTCTTCTAAGTATTCATTGTTTTTCATATCTGCAAACACAGCGATGACGGCTGATGATGTAGCTACTTGTGTTTGGTTGAATTTTGCGAGTGGTGCAAGCTTTTCTTTTCCTTCTGGGCTGTCAATGACCATGAAGCGCCAAGGCTGTGCATTCACTGATGATGGTGCTGTTGTTGCCTCTTCTAAAATCTCCGTCATTTCTTCTTTGCTAATTTTCACTGCTGGATCATAGTTACGAATGGAGCGGCGCCCTTTCATAATATCCATAAAATCGTTTGTTTTTAATGTTGTAGCCATGTGTAACACTCCTTTAGGTTGTTTGAATCTTCTCGATGTTTTGTTGTATACGGATGAGCACATCAGTGAGAAGCTTTCGTTCTTCATCACTTACGTTTTCAAGCATTTCTGAGATAAATCGTTCTTTTTCTTTTTTAGAAGCTTCGATTCTTGTTCTGCCTTCATCTGTCAGACGAACAAGCGTGACGCGATTATCTTCCGGCTTTCTTCTGCGCGTGACCATTCCTTTTGTTTCTAACTGTTTTAAGTGACGCGTCACAGCCGCACTATCAATATTTACTTTTTTCTGCAAATCGGATTGGCTGATTTCGTCGGCTTGGAATAACAGTGATAGCAACTCTAGTCTTGATTGGCTGATGCCCGTGCATGCTTCGAACTTCACACCCATCATACGGTTCACGCACTGCAAACGATATAATACCTCTGCTTCTTCAGAGCAAAATGCAGTCAATGCCATCCCCTCTTTTCTATTCAGATCAATTAGTTGATATATCAATCATTGACTCGTCAACTAATATACACCCATTGTTTCATGATTGCAAGAGGTTTGTTTCATAAAGTGAAATTTTTTATTTCAATTAAAAAAGACGAGCTTTTGCTCGTCTCAGACCGTAGACAAAGGGCTAAAATGTAGTTTGTTTTAGCCCTTTGTCTTCTTTTCAGCGTGAAAGAAAACCTTTGCAGTCTAGGAAGGACGAGCAATGGAGCGGAGCGAATTTGACATTCGTGAGCACCAGCGCGCAGGACTGACACCGAATGCGAGGGTTTGTCTTCACGCTGGGACGAGCTTTTGCTCGCCTTAAGAACTTGGTGTTGTTGTTGGTCCCACATAGTAGCTGATAAATCCAATGATCATCAAGACTACAAAAATAAAGAGAATGAGTTTGAGCATTCTCATGGTTTATCCCCTCCCACTCATCTAACTTATCATATCTAGAAGAAGCGCTGCCTAAAATTTACATAAAAAAGACAAAAGCGATTCATCACTTTTGTCTTTTTCTCTTTATTCTGTAATCACTGTATGAATCAAAGTCGGAGCATCAGCCTGGTCAGCGATGCGGATGTTGTCATAAATTTTCTCCATGACATTCGCAACATCTTCACGATTTGCATGCAGCGTCACGAGAGATTCGCCTTTTTCTACACGATCGCCTACTTTTTTGTTGAGCATGATGCCAACAGATAGATCGATATCGTCTTCTTTTGTTGCACGTCCTGCTCCAAGAATCATCGCTGCAACACCGATTTCGTCTGCGACGATTTCAGCGATCACACCTGATTCTTTTGCCGGCACTTCGATTTGATATGGTGCTTGAGGCAGTTTTTCCGGTTGATCTACAATCGAGCCGTCTCCACCTTGGTTTTCTAAAAATTCCTTGAATTTCTCAAGTGCTTTGCCGTTTTTCATGACTTCAATTAGCTTTTCTCTTGCTTCATCAAGTGTCTCTGCTTTTTTCGCAAGAACGACCATTTGACTTCCTAATGTGAGCACAAGCTCGTTTAAGTCTTCAGGGCCTTCGCCTTTAAGCGTGTCAATCGCCTCTTTCACTTCAAGGGAATTTCCAATCGCTAATCCTAGCGGCTGAGACATGTCTGAGATGACAGCCATCGTTTGTCTGCCAACATTATTTCCGATACGAACCATTGCTTTTGCAAGCTTCTCAGAGTCTTCAGGTGTTTTCATGAAAGCACCTGCACCTGTTTTCACATCTAATACGATTGCATCTGCGCCAGCAGCGATTTTCTTACTCATAATCGAACTTGCAATGAGCGGGATTGAGTTAACAGTTCCTGTTACATCACGAAGGGCATAAAGTTTTTTATCAGCAGGTGTCAGGTTGCCTGATTGTCCAATGACCGCTACTTTATGACGGTTCACCAGCTCGATGAACTCGTCTTTTGTAATTTCAACATGGAAGCCTTTGACTGCCTCTAGCTTGTCGACAGTTCCACCCGTATGTCCAAGACCACGCCCAGACATTTTTGCAACAGGCACATCAAGTGCTGCAACAAGAGGAGCGAGTACAAGCGTTGTTGTATCGCCTACACCGCCTGTTGAATGCTTGTCTACTTTAATGCCGTCGATAGCAGACAGGTCAATTGTGTCCCCTGAGTTTGCCATAGCGAGTGTTAAATCTGCACGTTCTTGATCCGTCATATCTTGGAAGAAAATCGCCATCGCCAAGGCACTTGCTTGGTAGTCAGGAATTGTTCCGTCCGTATAACCTTTGACAAAGAAAGAAATTTCCTCTGAAGATAATTCTTTTCCGTCACGTTTTTTCGCAATGATATCTACCATTCTCATTGTTTTCACCATTCCTTTTTTAGTTTAGTAAATCAAACCGACAACGCCTGCTGTTAAGAAGCTGACGAGTGTTGCACCGAATAACAGCTTTAATCCAAAGCGTGCGACAACGTTTCCTTGTTTTTCATTTAAGCCTTTCACTGCTCCAGCAATGATACCGATAGACGAGAAGTTCGCAAATGACACAAGGAATACAGAAATGATCGCTTCTGTACGAGCAGTGAAATGAAGACCGTCGCCAGATAGAGCAAGCATCGCTACAAATTCGTTAGATACCATTTTGGTCGCCATAATACTTCCTGCTTGTACCGCTTCACTCCAAGGTACACCAACAAGGAAAGCAAATGGTGCAAACACATATCCAAGTACATCTTGGAAAGAAACACCGATGGCAGCTGTGAAAATGCCATTAATCATCGCAATTAATGCAACGAATCCAATCAACATCGCAGCCACAACAATGGCTACTTTGAAACCATCCATAATGTATTCGCCGAGCATTTCGAAGAAAGATTGTCTTTCTTCTTCTACGACTTCAAGCATGTCTTCGTCTTTAGACACTTCATATGGATTGATGATAGACGCAATAATAAATCCACCAAATAGGTTCAGCACAAGTGCTGTAACAACGTACTCCGGTTTAATCATTTGCATATACGCACCGACAATGGACATTGATACAGTCGACATCGCAGATGCACACAATGTATAAAGACGCTGTTGAGGTAATAATCCAAGCTGCTTCTTAATGGAAATGAACACTTCGGATTGACCTAAAATCGCTGACGCTACGGCGTTGTAAGATTCTAGTTTCCCCATTCCATTGACTTTACTAAGCAAATACCCAATTCCGCGTACGATCAGCGGAAGGATACGCCAATGCTGCAGGATACCAATCAAGGCAGAAATGAAGACGATCGGTAGCAAGACATTGATAAAGAAAGTTGACGCATTATCATTCATTAAACCGCCAAATACGAAGTTGATCCCTTCACCAGCATAGCCTAGAAGCATTTGGAATCCTTTTGCAAAGCCCCCGACTAGGAAGTTTCCAACACCTGTATTGAGCAGAATATAACCTAAAATAAATTGCAGTACAATCATGACAATGACTGGACGGAATTTCACTCGCTTTTTCCCGTTACTTGCCAGCCATGCAATGGCGAGAATCACCAGCAAACCGATAATACCAATGACGTATTTCATGTTTTTCCTCCTTGAATGAATTCGTTTACATTAATGTGCTTGTATGGAACAAACCCTATTTCGCAAACAAATTGCGGAAGAAAATCCCAGAAATGAGACCCTTCCGCATATGACTTTTTCATCATCTAATGAGTCATGATTGTTATCCTACCATAGGATCGTATGAATTAATAGTCTTTAGAAGGAGCTGATTGATCCCCTTTAATAATGGAAACGCCTGCACTGGCACCAATACGGGTTGCGCCTGCAGCTGTCATCGCTTCTACGTCTTCTTTTGTTCTCACGCCGCCTGATGCTTTGACACCGATGTCAGGTCCAACTGTTTTACGCATTAATGCGATGTCCTCAGCTGTTGCACCGCCTGTACTAAATCCAGTCGATGTTTTGACGAAATCAGCGCCAGCTTTTACAGAAAGTTCACAAGCTCGTACTTTTTCTTCATCTGTGAGTAAACAAGTTTCAATGATGACTTTCACTAAGGCTTTGCCTTTTGCTGCGTCTACAACGGCACGAATATCTTGTTCAACTGCATCATATTCGCCATCTTTCAATGCCGCAATATTGATGACCATGTCCACTTCAGTTGCACCGTTTTCAATGGCATCCTTTGTTTCAAATGCTTTCACTGCTGTGGTGTTTGCACCTAACGGGAAACCGATGACTGTACATACATCAACGCCTGTTCCTTCTAGTTCTTTCGCCGCAAGAGATACCCAAGTTGGGTTCACACAAACGGAAGCAAATTGGTATGTCTTTGCTTCTTCTAATAACTGCATGATCGCAGCTTTAGATGTATCTGGTTTTAGTGCTGTATGATCAATGAGCTTTGCTATTGTCATGATTCACACTTCCTTTTAAATATGATACTTTCATCTTAAATGACTATTGAACAATTGTAAATATAGTTATGAAATTTTGTTCATCTATTTTGTGACATTTAAAAGAGCTCTTGCTGTGTGCTGATCGATCACCAATACGTTCGCATATTTTCCTCTCAGCGCCCCATGGATAGAGGCAATCTTTCGATGTCCACCAGCCACAAGAATGGAGCGCTCTTTTGTTCTCAAATCATCCAGCTCCACACCGATTGTGCGATTGTTAATCGCTTCACTGCAAATGCGTCCTTCTTGATCATAAAAACGCGAACAGATATCTCCGACACTGGATGTCTTGAGCAGCGCCTTTTCTTCTTCACGGAAATAACCAAGCCTAAACAAAAGCGCCTCATCTCTTACCGTCCCAACAGTAAACACAGCGATATTTGCCTGTTTGCCCATTTCAATAATGCGCTGAATATGTCTGTCCTGTTCGACCATCTCTTTAACGGCGGCACTATCGAACACAACAGGCAGTGGCAAATAGCGTGGTGCCGTTTGAAAAGCTGATGCAAACAGCTGGATCGTTTCCGCAGAATATGTATTCACATGTGAATGGCTGATTCCGCCTTTCAGCTGAACAACTTCTACCCCTTTTACCTGTTTAGGTTGCATCTTTTGAGCAATTTGATACATCGTGGTGCCCCAGCTCACTCCAACGATATCGCCGTCTTTCACCGTATTCTGAAGATAATCTGCACCAAACCGGCTCAAGTAATCAGTAATCGTTGGATAATCGTCCTTTGGCGAAAATACCACATGAGCCTCGAGCAGATCATATTTTTCTTTCAGCAATAAGGACAGCTCATTTAAATCCTCAAATGGGTCCATCACTGTAATTTGGACGTACCCTTTTTCCTTCGCATACTGAAGCAGACGAGACACCGTTGGCCTCGACAGGTCAAGCTGCTTGGCGATTTCCTGCTGACTGTAATCAGATAAGTAATAGAGCCTTGCTGCTTCAATACTTAATTGCTGTTTCTCCCGATCCATTCGTACGCCTCCTTTTTTCCTCTATCATAACAAATTGTTCACTTCATCATGCACAAATGTTCATTTAAAGAAAATGGTGTAAGCTGCGTGAAAGGTCTCTTGCTTCTCTAAGGTTTGAATGCCGAATTTCTCCTTATACTGCCCGTTTGTCCCTTCCATATCAGCGATCCCATACCAAGGCTCAATACAAACAAAAGGAGCCATTGTTCCCTTTTCTTGATCATATGGAGACCAAATACCAACGAACGGAAAACCACTGAGATCGACCTCAACGCCGTGACCTGCTTGAGAAGTCAATGATACTTGATCAATATGACTAAAGATCATTGCATCGTTCTGAAAAAGTTCTGGGCGAAGTTGAATCGGCTCAAACTCAACACCTTTCTCCTTCTCTCTCACAAGTGAATCATGAAGTTCATATTGAACTGGATCATGTTCGGTGGAAGGTATCAATGTGAGTGAATAATCAGCTGTCTGCTCGCCTTCAACAAGCGGGACATGAAATGCCGGATGTCCACCAATCGAGAAATACATCGTGCCATCTCCTTCATGAACAATTTCCCAGGAAATCGTTAGTCCATTTTCCGACAGTGCATAACTGATGCGCGCTGTAAATTCATACGGATATTGTGACGTGTGACGGCCATTTGATTGATATTGATAAACCACCTGATCTTTTGCTTCTTCAAATAGTTCAAAATCAACATCACGCAAAAATCCATGCTGCGATAGTTGATACGTTTGATCGTCTATCTTGTATTGATCATCCTTCAACCGTCCGACAATCGGAAATAAGACGGGCGACACCCTGCCCCAATAAGCAGGGTCACCAGACCACATATATTGACGTCCACTTTCTTTATGAAGCACCTCTCTCACCTCGGCACCTCGCTCATTGATTTGAACCAATAACAGATCATTTTCAATCGTTTTCATTCAACACATCCCCTTTCCTTCTTCTTTTATTATGACAGGGATTTTCGGTTTGAGTATAAAAATAAGAATCCCTCAAGCCTTAGAATGTTTCTTCATATAAAAAAATTTTAAAAAAGACAGAAATTCGCCAACAAAATGTAATGCTGATTCGTCTAATCTTATATAAAATAAAAGAATCGTTGTTCTTTTGGAGTGACAACAAAAAAGACGCGTTTGACATTGATGGGGGATTCTTTTTCATGAACAGCAAGGAAAACCGTTTACGTTACATATTAGGATTAGATGGGCTGAGAGCTGTTGCCGTATTGGCGGTCATTGCTTATCACTTACATATTGAACCCGCAAGCGGCGGGTTTCTTGGCGTTGATTTATTTTTTGTGATTTCTGGTTACTTGATTACAACCATCTTGCTGCATAAGCAGGATTTGGGCTATCAAGAGCTTCTGCCTTTTTGGATGGGCCGCATCAGAAGGCTGCTTCCAGCTGCCTACGTCATGATTTTTTTAATCGTCAGCTGGTGCGCCATTGCTGGTTCAAATGCATTAATGTCCATTCGTGGCGATGCCTTATCGTCCTTTTTTTATGTGAGTAACTGGTGGTATATTTTTCATCAGCTCTCTTACTTTGACAGCTTCAATGCTGTATCTCCACTAAAAAATTTATGGTCTTTGGCGATTGAAGAGCAATTTTATCTCATTTGGCCGGTACTGTTGATTTCTGGACTGAAATGGGTGAAAAATAGATCCCATCTTCCTATGATCACCTTTGGTCTGGCACTTGTATCTGCTTTATGGATGGCCATTCTCTATTCACCGGATACTGACCCGAGCAGGATCTATTATGGAACAGACACACGTGCGTTTGCACTCCTCATCGGGTGCAGTCTTGCATTTGTCTGGCCCATGCACAGACTTTCCAGCAGAAAATTACTTCCTGTCGGCAGACGTATGTTACAAATAGCCGGATTCGGTTCGATGGTCATTTTCCTCTTATGTGTTTATGCAGTCGACGAATTTGACGGCTTTCTCTATCAAGGCGGTATGCTTTTATTCTGTTTGAATGCAGCGATCTTAATTGCGTGTGTCTGCCATCCTGCCAGTCTTATTGGGAAATGGCTGTCTTTTCAACCACTCGTTTGGCTCGGAAAGCGGTCTTATGGCATCTACTTATGGCATTATCCAATTATCGTGCTGACCACACCGGTCATTGAGATTGGACAGCCTTCCATGGGACGTGTCACATTGCAGCTCATCGCAATTCTACTCATATCAGAGGCTTCCTATCGTTTGATCGAACAGCCGATTCGTAAACTCGGGTTTAGACACTATTTTGCCTCTTGGTCGATTTGGAAAACAGGAATCAAGCAATGGTCTATGTCCAATAAAGTGTTTCTTGGGATTGCCGCAGTCCTTTTGATTTTATTTACCATTGGCATGTCTAGCTCGTCTCATACATCCCCGCATGCGCAAGAAGTCACACAAATTAAGACAGCGCCCCAAAAGGCAGGCGGTCAGACAGAATCAAAAGTGAAGAAAAAGAAAGACAAACATGAGAAAAAAGCAGCGGATCGTAAACAATTTCACCAAGTTCTTGCCATTGGTGATTCCGTCATGTTAGACATTGCTTCAAATTTAGAAAAGGCCTATGAATCCATCACCATTGACGCAAGGGTCGGAAGGCAAATGAACGAAGCCATCCGCATCGCCCCTCAATATGCTTCTTTTAACAAGGCTGATGCCGCTGTTATTATTGAGCTTGGCACAAATGGTTATTTTACAGAGGGGACTTTGACCTCATTCATTCAACATTTCTCGAAGGCACATATTTTTCTTGTGAACACTCGCGTTCCAAGAGCTTGGGAAAATGATGTGAATGCAGTCATTGAGCGTGTGGCCAATCAACACCACAATGTGAGCTTAGTCGATTGGCATTCAGCGGCTACCGGACAGCCATCCTATTTTCAGCCAGATGGTGTTCACCTTTCCACAAAAGGCTCTGACACATTGACTGAGCTCATTAAAGCCAGTATCAAGAAAAAAGGTGATGTGTCCTCGGCATCATAAGAAGACTAGCATCCTGTGAAGAGAGATTCAAAAAAGACATGCTTTCCTATGATTGGAGGCATGTCTTTTTTGTGATGGATGAGCACGGAGCTGCATTATGTTTTACTTTTAAAAGACCAAACGATGACAGGGATGAGAATTAACGATAAAATTCCTCCGCTTAAAGATAATGTAGCATAACTCGTATTCGCCATGACCATTCCTGAAAGGGCACCGCCAGAAGCACCTGCTAACGCAACAAAAACATCGAGTGTTCCTTGGGTTTTTGCCCGGTTTGATGGTTCTGTAGAATCCACTATTTGAGCAGTACCACTAATTAAACCAAAGTTCCATCCCAATCCAAGTAAAGACAAAGCAATGATTAATAGAATCATTGAATCACTTGGTGCGAATGCTGCTAATAAACCAGCAAGTAACAATGTGATGCCCGACGCTATGCTCATAGCTGTTCGTCCTAGTTTATCTACAAGTACACCCGTGATAGGTGAAGGAAGATACATGGCTCCTATATGAAAACCAATCACAATGCCCACTTCGGCTAATCCATGACCATGATGCTGCATATGCACCGGTGTCATGGTCATGAGTGCCACCATGACAATTTGAGTTAAGATCATCACTGTGGCACCTACTGTAAGCCCTTTTTTATCTGTTTTTTTATCAGCAGCATCTGGTTTATTTCCATGCCCATGTTCTGCTTTGTAAGTTGCTATTCTTCGGGCAATGTCTAATGGATCAGGACGCAGCAGAATAAAAAGGACAAGACCAGCTACAATAAATGCTACTGCTGATAAAATAAAAGGACCGGCAAGTGCTGGAACACCAATGGACACTGCAAATTTACCCATCACTTCAACTAAATTCGGACCTGCTACTGCTCCAAATGTTGTCATGACCATTGTTGTACTAATTGCAGTTGCACGCTGTTTAGAATTTGCTAAGTCCGTCCCAGCATAACGCGCTTGTAAGTTCGTGGATGTTCCTGCTCCGTAAATGAAGAGCGATGCAAATAATAAAATGACACTATTCATCATAGCTGCCAGCACAACGCCAATTGCTCCGAGCCCTCCAACAACAAAACCTGTCGATAAACCGATGCGTCGTCCATAACGTTGTGAAAGCTTTCCTACAATGAAAGCTGACCCAGCTGACCCCAAAGTAAATAAAGCGATTGGGACTCCTGCATAGGCTTCAGTTCCAAGCATTTGTTGTGCTAAAATGGCACCTACCGTAATTCCTGCAGCTATTCCAGCCCCTCCAAATATTTGCGATAGACTGACAACGAACAATACTCGTTTATATAATTTTTTCAATTTTTGGGGTGAATCTATATAATTCTTCACTACATCTTGTTCTGTATCTAGCACTTGTAAACACCCACTTGAGATTTATTTTTCAAATATAACCATTATGTCAGTTCAGTCTACAATCCTCGATTTGAATCTCTTTCACCTCTCGGCCATTTACATGGAGAGCAAGCTGTTGTTTTCGGATCATAGACACCTTGTTTTGAAATGGATCATGAATAAAGCGCCCACATGACTGACCTGTTCTTTTGAGCTGATGCGTATCTTTTGTCGTTTTCTTTTATGCTGTTAAAAGGCTGGCTCTCAATGCTAATGCGTGCTTTTCCTTCGTTTTTTGATCCACCAACGCAAAATCACCATTCTCATACGCTAATGAAAATAATTCTTCGATATGAAAAACACCTGCCTGCAACTGCCTACTCAATACATGCAGTGCCACAGCACTTGCGACTTGAGCCGTTGCTTGAGACTCATCGCGACCTTTTATTCCAAGCGCTGTTTGATGAATTTCGTTACCCTTCATTCCTACCGCTTCCACTTTCACTGCATATTGATCTGTACCCATTTGAGCAGATTGAATCAGTGAAATGGCTCGTTCCTTGATTTTCGGCATCGTGAGAAGGGACGTCATTCCGAGTTTCCTTGTGAGAGCAAATGCACGTGTCGCTACACCAGAATCAAAACAGAGCCTTGTTGTCACAGAAGGCACATGGAGCGTCGAAGGCAATGTTTGCTGGTCAGAGAAAGGAAACTGATAGGCTTGCCGCTTTCCAAGCTTTTTGCCAAAATCAATGCGTTTCCCTCCAGTAAAACTTTTGACTTTCTTTCGCTGATGATTCTTCGTCAGCTCATAATCCGTATGCACATGATCAAGCGTCCATTCAATAGCTGCTTTTCCATGCTGGTCACCGAGCCCAAGCATGATACTAATATCAATTTGCTCCACAGAGGTCAGAATAGATGCCGCCTTCGCTGCAAGCAAATTGGTGAGACCAGGTGCAAGACCTACGCTCAGCACAGCCGTTGCGTTCAATTGCTGTTGATGCACCTTTGCTAGCTTCTCAATATAGGCTCCTTTTGCCGAAATATCGAGATAATCAATACCTGACCGTAAGCATGTTTCAGCAAATGACGTGTCATCTTGATCCAGACACATGATCACGAGTTTCGTTTCATCCATCCAGTCCGTATCCATTGGTTGTCTTACGTCTATCTGAAATGGACGTACACGCCCATTCGTTTGGCGTGCAAATTGTTCAGCCTTCTCATAACTTCGGCCAGCCGCAAAGACTTGCCCAGGATACACGTCACTTAATTGAAGACATATTTGCTGCCCCACATGTCCATAACCGCCTATCACCATCACTTTTGACCTCATTTTCCAACCGCCTTTCTATCGCCTCTTTTACAAACAATCCCTTTGATCATGCCCGCTTGAAAATAAGGTCTGATGTCTTGAAATCCTGCTTCGGTTAATTGTGCTGTCATCTTTTCTTCAGACACGGGATATGTTGTGACACCCAGCCTTTCTCGGAAGGACGTAAACACTTCCTTTCCCAAGCCTTGACGCTTCATGAATAGAGAAAGCATATGAAGCTCCTGCTGAAATGTCGGCGTTTCCGGGTCTCCTTGAATAAACGCCAACACGAGAGGCGCCCCTGGTTGAAGCCGGCGGGCGATCTCCTGTAAAAAGGTCAGCTGATCTTTTACAAAATGAATGACAAGCAAACTTACTGCTGCATCGTACGACTTTTCAACCGGCACTTTGTCTAAGGCCATCTCATACCATGTGACGCGATCTTGCATATGAAGCTGTGCCACTCTGCGCTTGGCCATATCAAGCATGGATGGAGATGGATCAACCCCTGTGATATGCCAGTCTTTATTTCTTTGAAGCATGTTGATAATCTCTTCGCCCCCACCTGCTCCGACTGTTAACATGCGAGAAGCCGCTCCCATTAATTCGATTTCTACTCTATCCACTGTCAGCTCATGCAAAAGATGATAGCCCGGTACTTTATGTGCAATTGTCGCTGCATAGGATTCAGCAACAGGATCATGCCAATGTTGATTTACACTCATATGTCTTCCCCTCCAGTTTCCGCTTTGCTTCGTTTCCTTTACACTAACGGTATGTTATCTTCATTGTAAGAAGATAGATGAGAAAAAACGATCCCTAAAAGTAGGGATATTGAGGAGGAGATCAAATGAACAATCCAGCCGCTCATTTTCAGCAGCTGAGAAAAAACATTCGAGATGAACTTGCTGCTATCTGTGATTTTGATGCTGCCTGTATCACAACCATTGATCCAGCTACTCTCCTCTCGACGGGTTCTTTTACAGATGAACCGATTGAAGCCATACATAACGAGCTGTTTCAAAATGAATATTTAAAAAAAGATGTGCACCAGCATGAAGATCTAGCGAAAGGTCCTGTCCACGCTGCCAGTCTCGTCCAAAGCGGAGAATACATCAACAGTGGTCGATACCAGCACATTTTGTTACCTAACGGATGGGCAGATGAATTGCGGGCAGCCCTTGTAATTCAAGGTGAATGCTGGGGAATCGCCAGCCTTTATCGGAAAAAGGAGAAGGAACCTTTTCATGAACAAGATATACAAGCGGTTAGTCGCCAAACACCAGCACTCGCAGCCAAACTGAGAGATGAACTTTTTAAAAGAAGAGAAACGGAAGAAGATGAAACGGCGGAACACCAAGGCTTCCTCATTCTTTCACACGATTACCATCTTCTTTATGGAAATGAAACCGGACTTCATTGGCTCCACACCTTCCAAACCTTTGAGCAAATTCATGACGGTGCCATCATGCCCCGTCCGTTTAGAGCATTAGGTGCTAAGCTTTTATATGGCGGCGGTGACCAAACAGCGGTCAGCATCACCAGAATGCCGACAGGGCGTTTTCTCTCTCTTCAAGCATTTCGTTTAGCACAGGCAGCCGGGCAGGAAGAGGCTGCCATGATTCATATTAAGCGAGCTCAAACAAGTGAAATCCTTCCTTATATAGCGAAAACATATCGGCTGACAGAAAGAGAAATGAACGTCCTTGACTGTTTAATAAAAGGACAATCCACAAAAGAAATTGCCAGTACGTTATTTATCTCGCCTCATACGGTGCATGATCATGTAAAGGCGATGCTCGAAAAAACAAATTTGAACAGCAGACGTATGCTTGTTTACTTTTTCTCACACATATAAAAAAGCGGCTACCTCATTGGTAGACCGCTCTTTCTTTATTTTCCGATGACTCGCTCATGCAGGACATGTGCGACTCCTGCTTCGTTATTGGATTTTGTCACAACATCCGCAACTGCTTTGACATCTTCAATGGCATTTCCCATCGCAACGCCACAGCCCGCAAATTCTAGCATCGACACGTCGTTCCCATTGTCACCAATCGCCATCACTTCTTCACGAGAAATCCCAAGTTCATGCGCTAGAAGCTTCACGGCATTCCCTTTGCTCACATCAGGATGAAGAATTTCTAGGAAGAAATCTGTGCTTTTTACCATCATGTACTGATCCTTCACTTCAGATGGAATGGCTTGTATCGTCTTTTCCAAACGTTCCGGCTGATCTATATACATCATCTTCGGAAGTCTCATGGATGGGTCTGCCTCTTCGACAGGTAAATACTTAAGCGGCAATTTCGTTAAATACGATTCAAGTACCGTGTATTCACTAATATCCCGATTTGGTGTGTATAGATGAGCCGAATCGAAATAATGCATAGGTGTATCCAGCTGACGGCTCAGTTCATATAAAGAAGTCAAATCATCATAGGATAAAGTTAATTCTGATACGACTTCATTTGTATGGCTGTTTTGTACAAGCGCTCCGTTATAGGCGATGACATAATCCCCCTCTTGATCAAGCTGCAGCTCTTTTAAATAGCGGTGCACCCCGCCAATCGGCCGGCCTGTACATAAAACAATTTTAACGCCTTCTGCCTTCGCCTGTTGAATCGCAGCAAACACCTCATCCGGCACCATATGCTGATCATTTAATAACGTACCATCCATATCAATTGCGACTAATTTATACATTCACTGCTCCCCTTTTCTCAGCAAAACGCGCTGTCACTATTTTGAGTGATCATCTACATGATCACATACTGTTCATCATACTATGTACCTATTTTAGCCTATCGTTTTTTTCTCACGCTGTCTACTTGTTCCTATCTGTAACAAAAAATCACTTCATCCTCATCTATTATAACCTATTCTATAGAATCCGCTGTGAATAGAAGAGACCTGTCATTTTAAGAGTATGAAAAGGAACAAATGTTCATCGGAGAATATTTTGAAACTAGCAAATCTAATTGTATGATGGATAGCAAAGAAAGGAGGTGAAGGGAATGATTACATTTACGAGAGGAAAATTGTCAAAAATGTCTGGTGTACATATTGAAACCATTCGTTTTTATGAAAATGAGGGTGTGCTCCCCGAGCCTAAGAGAGCACATAACGGCTATCGTTTATATGATAAAAAATATGTACTCATGCTATCCTTTATCACTGAAGCAAGAAAGCTAGATTTCTCACTCAAAGAAATTCGAGAAATTATCACGTCACTATTCGAGAAACAGTCGAAAACAGAAGCGGAACAGCTGCTCGAACAAAAAGTAGAAGATATTCAAAAATCCATTCAAGAATTAAAAAAGAGGAAGGCGGCCATTCAACTGTTAACGAAACAAACATTAGCTAACATTAGTTAATTGTAGAGACTGCCAAAGATGTGCCGGTATTTTTTACTGGCACCCCTCTGCGCCTAGCTGTTAAGTACACGTTGTATGAAAACATCAGGTATACTAGAGACAGCTTGACGTGACATCAATCGTATGAAAGGGGTTATGAATAGAATGAAAATAGCAACCATTGGAACAGGTGTGATTGTGGAAGGTTTCCTCCAGGCAATTGAACAGCTTGAAGGTGCTTCTTGCCACGCTGTCTATTCAAGAAAGGAAGCTACGGCAAAGAAACTCGCAGATCAATTTGGGGTGCAAACGACTTATACGGATTTAACCACTATGTTAGAAGATCCCCACATAGAAGCGGTATATATCGCATCACCCAATCGTTTACATAGCGAGCATGCTACGGCTGCATTGAAACACGGAAAACATGTGATTTGCGAAAAGCCTTTTACCTCTAATGTGAAAGAGCTAGAAGCCTTAATCGCTCTCGCAAAGGAAAAGCAGCTCTTCCTATTTGAAGCCATTACGACCGTTCATATGCCCAACTATCATTTAATCAAAAAACACCTTCATCAATTAGGCAGAATCAAACTCGTTCAATGTAACTATAGTCAATATTCAAGTAAATATAATCAGCTGCTCGCCGGGGAAACGCCGAATGTCTTTAACCCAGAGTTTTCTGGCGGTGCCCTCATGGATATTAACATTTACAATGTTCATTTCATTATGAATCTATTTGGTTCACCGAAAGACATTCGTTATCAGGCCAACCGCCATCCAAACGGCATCGACACATCGGGTGTTTTAACTTTTACTTACAATGATTTCATCGCCACAAGTGTTGGCAGCAAAGATACAAGCAGTATGAATTTCGCTTTGATTCAAGGGGAAAAAGGGTTCCTGCATGTGAAAAATGGTGCGAATGGCTGTGAGGAAGTGTTGCTGCATATAGGAGAACAAGTCACTTCACTCAATGCACAAACCAATTCAAACCGCCTGTTTTATGAAGCAGAAGCATTTCAGCATATCATTGAAACAGGAAATGTCGAAAAGTGTTATGAATGGCTTGATGACAGTCTTTCTGTCATGAAGGTTCTTGAAGCCGCTAGGAAAGACGCCGGTATTGTTTTCTCAGCGGATCATGCTTAAATAAAAAAACCGCCTTCTGACGAAAAGGCGGTTTTTTGACATTAGATACTCTTTGAATATGCCACTAGACGCTGAGACATATGATTCACTTCATCAACTGAAGCGTTCACTTGCTCTGTTAAAGCAGCCTGTGTTTGCGTAAGAGCTGTCATATTGGAGATATTTTCAAGAATTTGATCGATTTGTGTTTTCATTTCAGTTAAACTAGATTCGATATTTTCTGTCGCATTGGCACTATGAAGCGCTAGCTTACGTACTTCATCGGCAACGACTGAGAAACCGCGTCCCTGCTCGCCTGCTCTTGCTGCTTCAATTGCGGCATTCAAACCAAGCAGATTCGTTTGGTTTGCCACTTCTTTGATTAAGTCTGAAATGTTCTTCGTCTCATCTGCACTGTTTTTCGCCAGATTAGCAGCAGACGTTGACTGCTCTTGGGCGACAGCGAGCTCTTGTGCTTGGTTTGTTACAGAACTGATGCCAGATACCATTTCACTAATAGAACTTGAAAGCTGCTCTACTTGAGAAGCCATTTCATGGGCTGTTTTTTCTTTATTTTTTTCTAACGTAATATCACGAATCGTTCCTGCGACACGTAAAGGGACACCCTTCTCATCACGAATGGTTTCACCGCCCGCATGATACCAGCGGTACTCGCCATTTTTACTCTGCAATCTATAATCAATGTCAAATGGTGTACGGCCAGAATGATCATTTAAGTGATCCGCAAAAGCTTGGAGAGCCGATTCTTTATCTTCAGGATGCAAACGATCACTCCAGCTGCTCAACACGTTCGGGAAATCCTTTTCATCTGTAAAACCAAGCGTTTTTCTAAACTGCGGAGACCACCAGAATTCATTGTTTGGATTGACAGGATCGCCAGCCTCTACAACCATATCCCAAGGCGCTTCCACAAGCGCACGGTTGATCAAGTCATATCTTGTCACGAATGCTTGCAGCTCTTCTTCTTTCAATTTCTGATCATGAATATCAAAAAGAGCTCCTGCCACACGAAGAGGTACCCCATTTCGATCTCGAATCGTCGTTCCAGTTGCTTTGAACCAGCGATACTCGCCATTTTTCAACTTCAGACGATATTCGATATCATACGGTGTACGGCCAGAATGATCCAATAAATGCGTAGAGAATGCATTCAAGGTGTATCCCTGCTCATCTGGATGAATTCGAGATGCCCAGCTGTCTAAGACATTCGGAAAATCGTTTTCATTTTGAAAACCTAGCATTTTGCGGAAATCGTCTGTCCATGTGAATTCGTTTTTTGGATTCACAGGATCTCCTGCTACAACCGTCATATCCCATAGACCCACTTGAATCGCTTTTGTCACTAAATTCATACGCATATGAATATCTTCTTGCACTTCTTGCATCTTTTGCAACGCTTCATTTATTTGAGCCACTGCTTCTATTGTTTGACTAGAAGAGAATGCAGCAGTATCAATTCTGGCTGAAAAATCTCCCTTCTCAATTCGTTCAACTAATTGACTGCTTTCACTAAGAAGGGCTTCCGACGATGAATCACTTGCTTTTCTCATAAACATCTTCAATAACTCCTTTCATTCTTTCATACATTTTTGAAATATTTTACATTTATAAACAATTCTTTATTAGGACTTTAGTAATACAAAAGATATATCGACAAAAACTGAAAATTGTTTATGTCAGAATGAAGGCAAATGTTCATTTTTTCACGAAGTTTTAGATTTTGGGGATGGGTCATGGAAAAGATTTATGGAAGAAAACGGCTCAATTGATAGAATCAACCGCCTATTTTGTCTGAAAAATCTCTTTTTTTATATTGACACTGACCGCTCGAAAAAAGAAAATGGAACATAAGCATTTTAAAAAAGGAGAACGTCATGAGCGCGAATCAGGAACAACACGAATTAAAAAAGCTTTTATCGCCGCGTCATATTCGCATGATTGCGATGGGCGGGGTCATTGGTACAGGAATCTTTAAAGGAAGTGCCGATACAATCGGCTTAGCAGGTCCTGGAGTCATCTTTTCCTATGTATTTGCTGGATTGCTTCTTCTCATTGTCATGGCGGCTTTAGCTGAAATGGCCATCGTCTACCCGGGGAATAACCTTCGCGACCTCATACAGATTGCGCTTGGTCAACGTTTTTCATTTGTTGTAGGATGGGTTTACTGTTTTATGTGGCTCACTGTATGTGTCATTGAAATCATTGCAGCGGGCAGTTTGCTTCAATATTGGTTGCCGAACGTACCATTATGGTCTTTATGTTTACTTTGCTCGCTCTTAGTCATCGGAATTAATTTAAATAATGTAAAATACTTTGGTGAAATTGAGTTTTGGTTCGCTGGAATGAAGATTTTCGTTATTATTGTGTTTATTCTTCTCGGTGCTGCATTATTATTTGGAATCATTCCGAGCGAACAAAGCACGCCTGTTCTCACCAATTACCAAAACTTTGTCCCGAACGGATGGGGTGCTGTCTTTGCCTCATTATTAGTGGTGATCTTCTCGTATGGAGGCTCTGAATTGATCGGGCTGACCATTACAGAAACAAAGGATGCAGAAAAGGTATTACCTGGTGTTGTCAAAAGTATGATGTGGCGCATCATCTTGTTTTACACACTGCCGATTTTGATTATTTGTGGACTCATTCCTTGGAATCAAATTGATCCGAATAACAGTCCTTTTGTCCAAGTCTTTTCAGCAGCTGGCATGCAAGGTGCCTCTCACTTCATTAATTTCGTCTTAATTACAGCCGTTCTATCTGCCGCCAACTCTGGTATTTACGGCACGACGAGAATGATTCATTCTCTATCTAAATCAGACGGCGGTCCAAAAAAGCTGGCACAGGTCAACAAAAGAGGTGTACCTATTTTAAGTTTATGGGTGACCGTTCTATTTCTTTTAATCGGAACATTCTTTGCTTACTTGTACCCAGATCAAATTTTCAGCTATATGCTGGCTATCCCTGGTTTTGCGGTTTCTCTTATTTGGATCAGCATCTGTCTGGCTCATTTGAAACTGCGTCCAAGATATCCGCAGGAGCCGTATTTCAAAGTTTGGTTATTCCCGTATTTCACTTTATTTGCTGGTCTTGTACTCAGTGTCAGTTTTGTTCTGTTCCTATTCAGACCAGAGAACTTACCTAGCTCGATTATCAGCATCGGTTTCTTAGCAGCCGCCATCATTGCTTCATTCTTAATGAAAAAGAAAGCTTAGAAACGCAAGCAAAAACCCGCCTCAGTGGCGGGTATCAGATTGTTGATAAAGGGCTAAAATGAACTTGATTTTAGCCCTTTGTCTTCTTTTCAGCGTGATAGAAAACCTTTGCAGTCTAGGAAGGACGAGTACTGGCGCGGAGCGAATGTGACATTCGTGAGCACCAGCACGCAGGACTGACACCGAATGCGAGGGTTTGTCTACACGCTGAAACCCGCCTCAGTGGCGGGTTTTTTCATGAGCAGCTGCTGTGACTTCGAAATCAACAGACGCTTTTGGGATGCCGTTGATGATGATGGTTAATGTATGAATGCCCTCATAGTGCTTTCTCGTTGTCATATTTTGAAACGACTGTGACCGGACAAATTCTCTATACAGCGCAGATCCTGTTTCAAATTCTGTGATTTTAAATACCTTTTGATTGCGTGTACCACGAGCTTTCACGTAATCAACGGCATACTCTACGCGCAGCTTTAATGGCTTATCAACCTGAAGAATAAAATGAAAGGTCAGCTTCTCTCCAATACGAACGGGGTCTTGCGTCACCTTCAAATCCGTTACTTGGATAGACGGATCATCTCCATAGCCAAATAAAGCCATGATATCTGGATCTCCTTTTTTTAATAACGTACGGGATGCATGTTTGACAATCCAGTTTGTATGTTCATTGGTTCCATACCAGCTTTTGACCATTTGCTTCATGAGGTCTGGCTGAATTGCAGAAATATCATTTAAATGATTCGCTACACTTTTTTGCACATACTTGGCCGAATCTGACTTCAAATTTTCTAAAATGGGCAGCGTGACAGAAGGGTCCTTTTTCAGCGCAGGGACGGATAATCCCCACGGCAAACGAGGCCTGCATCCTTCACTAGCGAGACGGCGAATATGTTCATTTTGATCCTGTGACCACACAAGCATCTGCGCCAGCATTTTCTCTTGATCTTGAATGAGAAAAGGTCGAACGGCAAATTCAGCAGTGGAAAACGGTGTAAAGAATTCAAGTGCTTTGATCGAGATATCCCAATGGTCAACACCATATGTCTCGACGTAGTCTGGAAATACAAGCGCACTGAGCCCTGTAAAATGCGGTGCTGTCTGAAGCAGTACATCGATTGCCTTCTCATAATCCTCAGGCAGACAGGCGTGCATCGATTCAGTCACTCTTCTCATTCGTCCTTTTAACTCCAGCTGCTCCCAATCCTCTTGAAACACGAGCTGCTGAAAGTGATCAGCATCAAATACAGTTGACGCTTGCGCCAGTTTTTCTGCTAAATGTTGAATAAATGGTTCATTATATACATGTTTTAATGGTTCGATCATGTCCGCCTCCCATAGCTCAATATCATTATTTTATCCTAAATTGTCAAAAGCGGCATAACAACAAGCCAAAAACAGCCCAATCCCGAAGAATTGAGCTGTTGTCCCGTTATATAAACATATTTATGATCATAATAAATGCAATGGCGCTAACGGAAATGATGGTCTCCATAGCCGTCCATGTCAAGAACGTCTCTTTAATAGTCATACCAAAATACTCTTTGATCAGCCAAAAACCAGAGTCATTGACATGAGACAAAATCAGTGAACCCGCTCCTGTTGCTAAAACAAGCAGCTCTCTGCTCACATCCGGCATGGATGCAGCGATTGGGGCTACAATTCCGGCCGCTGTCATCATGGATACTGTAGCTGATCCTGTTGCCACACGAATAACCGCAGCAATCAGCCAGCTAAGTAAAATCGGTGAGATTGGGGAGTGTTTGGCTAAATCAGCAATATAATCCCCAACGCCTGAATCGATCAGTACATTATTGAACGCTCCGCCTGCACCAATCACAAGCAGAATGGAAGCGATCGGTCCCAAACAATCGTTACTGAATGACAGCACTCGGTCACGGCTCATCCCTTGTATAAAGCCAAGACTAAAGAAAGAATACACTGTCGCAATCAATAAAGCTGTTATGGGATCTCCAATGTACTTGAACATCTGATACCACATACTATCCTCTGGCAAAATAATATCCGCCAACGTGGCAAGCAGCATAAGAATGACCGGCACCAAAATGGTAAACATCGTATTCGCAAAACCAGGAAGCTTTCGATCAGCATTTCGTTCCGTGAATTGCTTTCTGAGCAGCTCTGGAACTGGTTTATGTATCCGCTTTCCAATCCACTTACCGTACAGCGGTCCAGCAATAATAGCTGTTGGCAAACCGACGATGATTGAAAAGAAAATCGTTTTTCCCACGTTGGCATGATAGATGCCTACTGCTGCCATGGCAGCTGGGTGAGGCGGAACTAGCCCATGCACAACAGACAATCCTGCGATTAATGAAATCCCAATCGTCACGAGCGAAATGCCCGTTTCAATTGCAATGGTAAAGAGTAAGGGAATGAGAAGAACGAATCCGACCTGGAAAAAGACAGGTATCCCCACGATAAAGGCTACAAACATCATCGCCCAATGCACATTCTTCGTCCCAAAACGACTGATGAGTGTTTGAGCTATCCGCTCAGCGCCCCCTGACTCAGCCATCATTTTCCCAAGCATGGTCCCAAGCGCTAGCACAATCGCCAGTAACGATAACGTGTTCCCTAATCCCGTTTTAATCGATTGAATGATTTCCTGTAAATCCATTCCTGTAGCAAAGCCTACTAGCATAG
The DNA here is from genome assembly GCF_024807925.1 of Bacillus sp. JUb11. Taxonomy (NCBI): domain Bacteria; kingdom Bacillati; phylum Bacillota; class Bacilli; order Caryophanales; family Bacillaceae; genus Bacillus; species Bacillus sp. JUb11. The sequence goes on from NZ_JANUEZ010000003.1 coordinate 308,847, forward strand.
AGGTAATGATCAAACTCACAAACGGATTCAACTTAGCGACTGTAATGAGAATGAGTAAAAGGACAATCGCCGCAATCACAATGAATAAAAGCATGTTCTCCCACCTTTTCCCCGATGTTTAACGATTTTGTTTTAATTGCAACGCACTAATGACATCAAATTCATCCTTCAGTTTGTCATAGAGACGCTCATATAAATAAAACAGCTCTATGTATGTTTCGTTGTTCTTCATATTTGGTTCATGGCGGGCAGAAATACGAATCCATTCCTGCACCTCTTCTATCTCTTCCATATGACCTAAACTATGAAGTGCAAGGACAGCCGCCCCAAGTGCGGAAGCCTCGTAGCTCTCTGGAACGAGCACTTCTCTGCCCATTGTATCCGCCAAAATCTGCCGCCATAGCGGGGATCTCGCAAATCCACCAGAAGCCCTGACATCCTTCGCTGGACCTGTTAAATCTCTTAGTGCCACACCGATCGAGAAAACACTCATAATGACGCCTTCTAACACGGCTCTAATAAAGTGCTCGCGCTTATGCTGAAGACCGATCCCGAAGAACGTGCCTCTTGCGTTTGGATTCCAATAAGGTGCTCGCTCACCTGTTAAAAATGGAAGAAACAGCAGTCCTTCTGAGCCAGCTGGAACCTTTTCTGCAATATCAATCATCAGATCGTAAGGGTCTACACCTAGACGCTTCGCTACCTCCACCTCTGACGACCCAAATTCATCCTTCAGCCATCTCAGCATAATCCCGCCGTTATTGGTCGGTCCTCCGACCACCCAATGCTTGTCCGTCAATGCATAGCAAAATGTTCTTGATTGCTCATCTGTAATTGGCTGATCTACGACTGTACGTACTGCACCACTTGTCCCAATCGTGACTGCTACCTCACCTTTGCCAATCGCACCAACACCAAGATTCGCTAATACACCGTCATTTGCACCCACAACAAATGGTGTATCTTTTTCAATGCCCATTCGCAGCGCAATTTCTGGCTGAAGCCCACGCAGCTGATGCGTCGTTGGAACAAGTTCAGACAGCTGATTCACCTGAATTCCTGCAATACGTAGTGCCTCCTCGTCCCATTGAAGCGTTTCCAATCGGAACAGTCCTGTTGCTGATGCGATTGAATAATCGACCACATACTGACCGAAGAAATGATAAAGAACATACTCTTTGATGGAAATGAATTTTGCTGCCTGATTGAAGACGTCAGGTGTCATTTCCTTGATCCATCGTATTTTTGAAAGCGGTGACATTGGATGGATCGGTGTTCCGGTTCTTTTATAAATTTGAAAGCCATCTAAGTCCGTTATGATTCGTTTCGCTTGTTCTGCACTTCTGTTATCAGCCCAAATGATACTGTTTGTTAATGCTTTTCCATTCTCATCCATGACGATTAAGGAATGCATCGCCGTACTAATTCCCACACCTATGAGGTTTTTTGCATCAAATGCTGCTTTCGTCAATGCGCCTCTTACACTCGCAATCACAGCATCTAAAATATGTTCAGGGTTCTGCTCAACCCATGCTGGCTGGGGGTGAATGAGGTCATAAGGAACAGAATGCTTTGATATGACTTTCCCCTGTGGTCCAAATAGAACCGCCTTTGTACTTGTTGTTCCAATATCCAAACCAATTACCGCCTGGTTTCCCTTCATCTGTATCACGCCCAATCATTGATTTGAAATAAAGTGTCGTGGTGCCGGTGTACCTGATAAATCCCATTATAGGAATATTTTTTTCGACATTCAACGATCAAAAAGAAAATAATTTTCACTAAAAACCTCAGAATCGTTACCACAACAGCATTTTTCACTAATAGAAAAATTTATTTTTGAAACCATTACACTCTTTTTTGAGAAATGGTTTCTCTCATTTGCTTTAAGTTTGTTAATGTTTCCTGCTGCCTTAAATGTGCAAGCGCAAAATATAGCACATCAATCACAGTAAGCTGGGCAAGCCTAGCAGACATCGCTTCCGTTCGGAAAGCCGTTTCTTGCGTTGATGTATACAGCGTGACATCTGCAAGCTGACTCAATGGAGAACGCTGATAGCTTGTAATGCCAATGGTTTTCGCTCCTTTTTCCTTGGCTGTTTTCATCGCATCCAGTAAATCCTTATTTCGACCAGAATGAGATATACCAAGCACTGTGCTCTTTTGATCAAGCAGACCTGCCGACATCGCTTGAAAGTGAGAATCTGTATGAACAATACAGTTGATGCCTGTTCTCATAAATTTGTGAAAAGCATCTGTGGCGATGAGACCAGACCCACCGCTGCCATAAAACTCTAAGCGCTCTGCTTCATGGATTAATTGTACGGCTCTTTCTACATCTTCTGGATTCAACAATTGAAAACTATCCTTTAATGCAGTGATGTTCGCCTGAAATACCTTTTGCATAAAAACGGCAGTATCATCGTCAAGACTCATCTCTTCATCTACATAATCAGGCTTCGTTTGGTCTATTTCCTGGGCAATAGCAATCTTCAAATCTTGATACCCCTCAAATCCAAGCCTTTTACAAAGACGAAAAATCGTTGCCTCTGAGCTCGCTGTCTTTTTGGCAAGCTCGACAATCGACAAATGGATGATGTCGCGGGGCTCACTCGTAATGTGCTCAGCAATTGCTTTCAGTTTTGGCGGCAATCCTCTGCTTGCTGCCCTTATCTTATCCATACTACTTAAACCGACAAAAGCCAATTGACTTCACTCCTTCCTCATTCATGTGAGCGCATACATTTCCTCATGTTCCCATCTTATAAAAAAGAAGCCCGTTTGCACAGACTTCTTTTTTAAGAATTCAAGACTTTGATCATTAAATCAAAAAACCTTTCAGCATCTACATCCATACACACTTGAAGATTGCGATCTTTTCCCCATTGATGCTGAAAATCACATATCATTTGACCATCGCAGAACTCACTCTTCGTCTCCACTTCTACATGAAAAGCCTGTGTATTCACAAGTTGTTTATCAATTGCAAGACTTACAGCAAGCGGATCATGCATGGCACATGCCCACACCCCATTCCGCTCAAAATAGCGCTGGCGGTAAATGCTTGTGCTCTCTCTGATATAACTGGCTAACGTTTCATTTTGAATGGCATCAATTCTCTCATCCGTTAACAAGACCTGTCTCGTGACATCCAGCCCTACTTGAGTCAATGAAGGGAAACCAGCCTCCAGCACCAATTTCGCCGCTTCTGGATCTGCATATGTATTAAATTCCGCAACCGGTGTGACATTCCCCTGTCCCTGCACGACACCCCCCATAAAAATGACTTCTTTCACGTGATGAATCAGCTCAGGGCATTTTTTTACCGCAAGGGCTAAATTCGTTAACGGTCCTGTCAACACAAGCGTAACCTGCTTCGAATACTTCAGTACTTGGTCAATGATAAAATCAGGCGCAAAACCTTCATCTGCGGTCTTCTTAGGCTCGACATCTTTTAAAGCGCCGCCAATTCCATCCTCCCCATGCACCCGATGTTCATAATGAGGGGCTCTCAAAAGAGGCGTTACTGCACCTTTGATGACAGGGATTTCCTCTGCCTCAACCAACTCAAGCACTTTACACGTACTCAACGTCGCAGCTTCAACAGACACATTCCCGCACACCGTTGTGATCCCCAACATATCAAACCGCTTACTTTTCACTGCAAGCAAAATACCAATCGCATCATCAATTCCAGTGTCTACATCCAAGATCAATTTCTTTTTATTTGCCATGTTTGAAAGCTCTCCCTTGTTTGTAAGTGTTGTTAGGGGAATGATAGCATATTTTGAAATTGATTTAGGGAATCAATCGGCTTTGTCGACTTGTTATTTCACTTTTTCTCCAATGTCTTTCAAATATTGTTCGCGTTCTTTTTTAGATAAACTATTTAGATAGTCTTCTTTCACTTGAGGATCAAAATCTTCCCAGTTCTCAAAACGATCTCCTAGTTCTGCTGAATAACTCATTGAACCGATTTCTTTTGTTCTATACTTTAATGAAGCGGAGAACTCGTACTTTTCTGGCTCATCATTTATATATCCTCTAATTACGATGTAGCCCATAGGATTAATAGTTACCCTCTCCTTAAACGTTATGGTCTTAATAAAGTGATGGATGTCTTCTTTGCGTAAACATTCTTCTATTTTAGGCTTCATTTTTTCTGCGAGCTCTTCTGCTTTTTCTTGATCGCTCTTTTCTTTTACCACATCATTTGTTTTACTTTGCTTATTGTGCTGAGTGATTAACGAAGTCACTGAGACAATGATGATAACGACCAAAACAGATACAAGTTTTATTGTGTTTTTCATGTCTACCGTTGCCACCTTCTTAATAATGAAAAATTAACTTTTTGTTATTTATCCCCAATATCCTTGAGGTACTGTTCACGTTCTTTTTCAGAGAGTCTTTTAAGATAGTTTTCCTTTATTTCAGGCTCATCTTTATATTTATCCCAGTCTTTAAAGCGATATGATAAATCAGGAGAATGACTCATCGAACCTATTTCATTAGATTTGTATATTAATGATGCAGAAAAATGATATTTTTCTGCATCTTTATTTATATATCCATCAACTGTGACATAACCCATAGGGCTTATAGATACATTTTTTTTAAATGTGATGGTTTTAATAAAATTGTGAATATCTTTTTCATGTAAATATTCTTCAATTTTTGGTTTCATCTTTTCTGCGAATTCTTCGGCCTTTTCTTGATCGCTTTTCTCTTGCACTACTTCATCTGAAAAACTCTGATGAATGTACTCTACAACAAACACAGTTACGGAGATGACGGCGACCACAATTATGATAGAAAATTTCATGATATTTTTCATAAAAAGCAAAACTCCTTGATGAACTTTAATCAGCTGACTATTGAATTTGACAAAATAAAAACAGGTAGGCTAGTACCTGTTCTACTCTTTTTCTCCAATGTCTTTGAGATATTGTTCTCGTTCTTTTTTGGGGAGACTTTTTAGGAAATTCTCTTTTAATTGTGGTTCATCTTTATATTTTTCCCAATCCCTGAAACGAATTGATAACTCGTATGAATAACTCATTGAACTAATTTCGTTAGTTCTATACTTTAAAGATGCAGAAAAATTGAACTTCTCAGGTTCATCGTTAATGTATCCTTCAACTACAATATAACCCATTGGACTTATGGTAACTTCCTTTTTAAACGTTATATTTTTTATGAAATGATGGATGTCCATTTCATAAAGATCCTCTTCTATTTTTGGCTTCATTTTGTCTGCGAATTCTTCTGCCTTTTGTTGATCACTTTTCTTTTTTTCTTGCACAGTATCCCTTCCTCCTGGATCGCTAGTTTTATTTTGCTTATCATGTTGGTTTAAAAGCACTAACACAGATATGATTATTATTACAATTAGAGCAAATAAAACTTTTAATGTATTTTTCATTAGCACCAATATCCACCTTTTGAAATTTAAAATATATTTTTAACCTTTATGCTCTATAAACCCAGACTATAATAGATATTTAATACATTCTATAATATAATCATTATGATAAATATTACAGGAGTGACATTTTTATCTAAAAAAATATCAAGAAATACGCTTAGCGACGAAGACTACAATAAGATTTCGGACGAATCCTATAAAATAGATAATTATAGCGATTCAAACATGATAAAAATAAGTAATGGTAACAACATGTACGTCATTGACTATAAAGAAACCGAAAAAGGGCTCAATGCCTTAACTCTTGTTTCTGAAGAGGATTTCACTCGCTCAAATGGCGGAAAAGACCTCACCAAAATCAAAAACGCCGTCATCGCCTACCGCGGCTCAGAACCGATTGGGGCAGGCCAATATAAAGATACCATTAAAAAACATGGAAAAAAAGAGTCAGATGATCTTCTTTCTACCATTTTGACAAAGCTGCCTCCTTTTAGCCAGTCAGAGACGTCAAAGGAAGTCACGACGAAGATGACGACAGGGACAACGACCTATACAAATGAGATTGTGCAAGATTGGTTGATTTCAGATACGAAGTATTTGATTAAAAATATCCCCTTTGAACACGGTGCAGAGAATCAAATGGTGCAGGCGGACCGGTATGCAAAAGAGATCCATAAGAAAATGCCGAATGCGAAGATGTATGTGACAGGGCATTCACTTGGCGGATCAAATGCTTCCTATGTTCTTGTCAAAAATGATTTTATTAAAGGCGGGGTCACCTTTGAGAATCCGAATATTTACCCAAATCTATCGGATGGTCTGCAAGCCAAAGCATTAAAAGGTGATTACCGTAGTAGATTAACAGAATATATCAATCTCAATGACGGGCTATCTCTCTTAAATCGTCATACGACAGAAATCGGTCGTGTGAAAGTGATGTATGATGCCGCTTTACCTGAAGGCGTCGATTACACTGAGGACTCCTCAAAGGCCGTCCAATTTATGAAAAATCTCCTCAATCAGGCAATGAGTGTGAACCCTTCACTTGATGCGAATTTATTTCTTGAAGCCCTCGCCGGCAGCCATGGCTTAGACCGGTATTCCTTTTCGTCAGATGGCTCCGTTCAAACCATTGATGATATGTTGAGAAAAAACCCTTCTCTCACTGCCGCCATGTTACATCAATTGAGCCAATCAAATGTCCATCCGCAAAGTGTGGTAGCGATTTTAATCAAGTCGCATGTTCTCATGAACACAGGTCGTAAATTCTCTACATATGCCGAGCACCATATGCAGCAAATCATTCGTAAAATTGAGAAACTCGATGACAAAGTGGATCAATCGGTGGAACGCGTCCGTTCAAGATACAAACAAATTGTCGGTTTTGGCTCGTATGATCAGCTGACGGCTTCAGATGTGGATGCTGTGATTCGCCACTTAAAAACAGAGGGTCTTGAAAATGAGTTCTATTCGGTCAAAAAGTATGATGCAGCGATTGATCATGCGATGGATATGAAAAGGTGGATGGATTCAATATCAGATGATATGAGCCAGCTAGGAAAACAATACCACGATGCAGATACAACCCTTGCCAAGAATATGGGTATTTCTTAAGGAGTACGACAAATGGAATTTTCAAAGAAACAACCAACAGACGCAGATCGTTTTTTGCAGAGAGTGACAGATACGCATACATCAAGCTCCATCTTCTCTCAAGCAAACTTTAACACGGAAGACATGACACCAGCAGAGCTGGCTGCTTTGAAGGCAAAGATCAAAGAAGAACAGAAAACAGCGCTGATCAGAGCCATCCGGCATCAACTTCAAAATGAATTTGCAGAGGATCGCCAAGAAGCCAAAAAAATAGTAGATCTGATTGATGACCTTCTGATTAACGTGTACAAACATCAAAGGAACATCCAAACCCATATGTCAGGTGAAGCCATTGACGCCTTAATCGAAAAAATTGAAAAAAGACTCACATTTTTTGAGCTGAAGGAAGATGTTCAATCCGCCATTGATTCGATCGGCATTTAAATGAACCTGCCATCCGATGAATCTTTTCCCCGTCTCACTCGTATATACTAAAAGAGTGATTGATTTGAAAGGAGATCTGTTTGTGGGATATATGTTGTTATTTTCGGTTGTGATCGGTCTTGTCCTGACCCTTTTGCTCACACCACTCAGGTTAATCGTTAGAAAGAAAGGGACTGAACAACAGGTGCCGCTTATGTGGATTGCGGGACTGGCACTGCTGTTTATCATCGGGATTTTCGGCTTCTACTACATCACCAATTTAGACCGCAACCCATCATCACTGTGGCTCATTGGACTTGTTGTGACAGCAGCAGGTGCCTTTTTATCAGTGGGATTGGAGCGGAAGATCAAGGGCGTTTTATTTCTCATATTATTGCTGCTCGGTGTTTATATGGCAACCGCTTTTCTATTTAATGCAAATGAGAAATTCGACGTGTCTAAAATGGAGCAAAAAGTCGAAATCAAAGCGTTCGATGAGACAGAGACACCTGCGAGTGTACCACCGCAATTTGCTCGCAATAAGATGAAGAAATCGTTCGGGCAGGTGCCAAACACGAGTTACTACGAGCTTGGCAGCTTGCAAATTCAGAAAGTCAATGGTGAGTATGTGTATATCGCACCCGTCGAGTTCTCCGATTTCTTTAAATGGATTCGTTCTGGTAGCACACCGGGTTACTTTACATTAAGTGCGACCGACTCATCTGCCAATCCAAAGTTTGTGAAAACCGAGATGGTCTATACGCCTTCTTCCTATTTCAATAAGGAAATTGAGCGGCATATCCGTCTTCAGTACCCAGATTTGATTTTCTATGGAGACACGCAGCTAGAGATCAATGATGATGGCAAGCCTTATTACATCCAAACATTTGGAGATTTCATCTCTGCACGAAACGGGTTTAAAGCTTCAGGTGTGGTTGTTGTGGATGCCAAAACGGGTGCAACGAAGAAATATTCCTTAGACAAAGTACCAGCCTTTATTGATGGCGCTGTGTCACCAGAGGCGGTCAGTCTACAAAATAGTTACTTCGGCAACTATGTACATGGTTTCTGGAACAGCCTCTTTGGAAAATCAGATGTGAAGCTGCCTTCAGACGAGGGAACGGAAGCCAATGTAAGTCCAGTGTTTGATTCAAAAGGGGATATGTATTACTTCACAGATTTCACCAGTCCAAAAGAGGGCGTTGATTCCATGCTCGGGTATGCACTAACAAATGCCCGAACAGGAAAAGCCACGTATTATACGGGTAATCTTGAAGAATCCTACATGGATTCACAGGGAGCTTTGCAAATTATTGAGAAACGATTTATCGAGAAGAAATGGAAGGGCCGCATGCCGATTCTTTATAATTTCTACGGGGAAGCCAGCTGGCTTACACCTGTTCTCGATTCAAACGGGTTCCTGCAAAACTACTTTATTGTTTCGGCAGCCAATCCTGAAATCGCCGCATACGCTTCTACTCCAAATGAAGCACTAAGAGCCTATAAAACTGCTCTTCAAAAAGGCGGCGGTACCGTCAATAGTTCATCAAAGCAAGAAAAGAAAGAGTCAACAGGCAAAGTGAAGAGGGTGTATAAGGAAAAGACCGGTGATTATACAACCGTCACCTTCTTACTAGACGATGGAAAAAACTACACCATGTCATCTGAAAAAGAGCCTCTTATTATTTATTTAAAAGAAGGGGATCAAGTCACCATGAAGTATACAGATACAGGTGAGATTTTCCTACCAGTCGATGAAATCAACATCAAAGGATTATAAAAAAAGACGTTTCTCCTACTGCGGAGAAGCGTCTTTTTTCTCTTTTCTCAACAACTCAACAAGCAATTCCTTATTTTTATTCCCACCTGTCATCGGGGATTCGACATAGGAAAATGTCCGTTTAAAGTCCATTCCCCTCACAGAAATGACAGCCAATTCCCCGCCAATGCTGCCCCGCTGAAGGACATATTTAGATAAAACAGACAGCCCCATTCCATGAATGACAGCTTCTTTAATCGCTTGATTGCTGCTAAATGTCACAAAGGTCCGCGCTTTCAGTCCATTTGATTTCAGGACGTGCTGTAAGTATTCTCCTGTCCCAGATCCTTCTTCTCTTGTGATCCATGTTTCATTTTGCAATTGATCAATGGTGACATCCTTTTTCTTTGCAAACGGATGGTCTAATGGGGCAACGATATACAGTTCATCCTCTAGGAACGTTTCTACAGAGAGTTCTTTGTCATTGGTTTGTCCTTCAATCAGTCCGATGTCGACATGGAACAACCGAACATGTCTAGCGATCGCCTCTGTATTATCAATGACTACCTCAATATCAACATGCGGATAGAGCTGATGAAATTGTGCCAAAATTTGCGGCAGCACATACTCCCCAATGGTAAAACTCGCTCCAATCGTGAGCTTCCCTCGTGCCAGATGATGATGCTCATAAATATCCTGCTTCGCCTGTTCATATAAACGAATGATTTGTTTTGATCGATGGTACAGCATATCCCCAGTTGGCGTCACCGTTAATTGCTTTGGCGAACGATTGAGCAGAACCGTCTGAAATTCCTGCTCCAAGTTCTTAATGTGAAGACTGACACTCGGTTGAGAAATCCGTAGCTTCTGAGCTGCTTTTGTAAAGTTTTTCTCTTCTACCACTGTCACAAATGTCTTCAGTGCATCATAATACATCTGTCCCTCTCCTATCAGAAATCTTAATCCTACATCTTCAATACATATATCTTACTAATTCCTTTCCAACTCGTAAAGAACAGCCTAAACCAATCAATTTAATAAAAATATTTACTAATTTTTTTAAAGACTCTATACTGAAAGGAGATATTTTCTATAGGAGGTGCTGACTTGGCAGCTAAAATAAAGGACATTGCGGAAAAAGCCGGATTATCCATCGCCACCGTGTCTCGCGTACTGAACCAAGATCCCAACCTATCGGTTACGGATCAAACACGTGAGAGAGTATACGCGGCAGCAGAAGCTTTGTCCTATCAAAAAAAGACATTCAAACATTCACTAAAAAAAATTGCCTTTCTCTATTGGATGACCGAAAAAGAAGAGCTTGAAGATATTTATTTCAAATCCATTCGTCTAGGCATTGAGGAACTCACCAATACCAGAAGCTTAAATGTTACCGCTTACAACCCATCTGATGGTCTTCAATCGATTGATCCTTCTACAGAAGGCATCATCGCCATCGGTCGATTTAAAAAAACTGAGCTTGATCAATTATATGCAATCACAAAACATATCGTCTTTATTGATACATCACCAGATGAAGACCGCTTTGATTCTGTGAAACCAAACCTGAAACGAATTGTAGAAAAGATTATCGATTCTTTTATCGAAAAACAGCACACATCCATCGGATTTATTGGCGGGACAGATCTTGATCTCAATACAAATAGGCGTATTCCAGATATTCGTGAAACGACCTTCCGCCAGTACATGACAGCACACAACAAACTGGATGAACAATTGGTCTATATCGGTCACCACTTCTCTGTAGATGAAGGCTATTCATTGATGATGAAGGCGATCGACGAGCTCGGCGATCACCTGCCAACCGCTTTTTGTGTCGCAAGTGATCCTCTTGCGATAGGCTGTTTACAAGCATTAAATGAACGCGGTTTTTCTTTACCAAATCGAGTGAGTGTCTTTAGTATCAACGATATTCACGTCTCTCAATATGTGTCACCACCGCTCACAACTTATCACATCCATACCTCTTTACTTTGCGAAACAGCTGTCGATTTACTTTTAGAAAGACTTGTTGATGGCAGAACATTACCAAAAACCGTGCTGATTGCCTCAGAACCTGTCTTTCGGAAAAGCACGATATAAACAGCTGGAAGGCCTGCCGTATATGGTGGGCTTCTTTTCTCTTTATTTCAGTAAAAAATTTTACTTAATAAATTTAATAAAATGTGTTTACTTTTTTTACTCAAGTTGATATTCTCACATTAAGAAAGCGTTTTCTTATCATCTGTGAAAAAAGAACGAGAGGGGATTACGAATGAAAAAGGGAAAATGGGCGACATTATCGGCAGTCGTTGGTACTGCTGTGCTGCTACTGTCAGCATGCGGACCAGGAGATGACAATTCAAGCGGTACACAGCCGGCATCTACAGGTACAAAGACCTTGCTAGTGTGGGAGGATGTCAAAAAGTCTGATGGGATTCAAGACGCCGTCAAAGAATTTGAAAAACAAAACGACGTGAAAGTCAAAGTGGTCGAAAAAGCATATGCCGACCAAATTGAAGCGCTTCGTCTTGATGGCGCAGCCGGCACTGGTCCAGATGTCATCACCATGCCTCACGACCAAATTGGATCAGCTGTCACAGAGGGATTGTTACAAGAAATCAAACCAGATGAAAAAGTGATCAATTCCTTCACAGACGAATCGATTCAATCACAAACGATAGATGGTAAGCTATATGGCCTGCCAAAATCCGTTGAAACCACTGTGCTTTTCTATAACAAAGACCTTGTGAAAAAGGCACCAACGACACTCGATGGCTGGTATGACCTTTCGAAAAAGCTGACAAAGGACGGGAAATACGGTTTTGTTGCGAAGTGGGATGAAATTTACTACGCACAAAGTGTATTAGGCGGTTCAGGTGGCTATATTTTCAAACAGAAAAACGATGGTTCTTATGACGTCAATGATATTGGTCTTAATAACGATGGTGCCATCGAAGGCGGAAAATACATTCAGACATTCTTTAGCGAAGGACTTTTCCCGAAAGGCATCATTGGTGAGCAAGGAATCAATGTCCTCAATTCCTTATTCACTGAGAAAAAGGCAGCGGCTGTGATTTCTGGTCCATGGTCATTTGGTCCTTATAAAGAAGCGGGTATCGACTATGGCGTGTCCGAGCTACCAACACTCCCTAACGGAAAACATATGAGCTCGTTCTTAGGTGTAAAGAGCTACAACGTCTCCTCTTATTCTAAAAATAAAGAACTTGCCGAGAAATTTGTTGAGTTTATCACGAACGAAAAAAATTCGAAAAAGCGCTTTGAAGTAACAGAGGAAATTCCACCAGTGAAAAAACTGATGAAAGACCCAGTCATTACTGAAAACGCTAATGCGGATGCTGTTTCAAAGCAAACGAAATATGCCACACTGACACCGAACAATCCAGAGATGGCAGAGGTGTGGAAGCCAATTGACAGCGCATTAGGGCTGATTGCGACTGGCCGTACCGATGTGAAAAAAGCATTTGATGATGCGGTTAAACAAATCGACTCGCAAATTAAAGCGAATCACTCCAAATAAACACCAAGCGCAGGTAGCTGTTCATCTGTCATGCTGCCTGCACTTGATCTAATTTCATATGAAGTAGGTGTTAAACGTGACGGGTAACCTTGAACTAGACCGCACACACATAGTGGAATCAAAGACACACCGGAGACGGGCGCTAATGTTCTCTCTTATACCCGGGATGGGGCAAATATACAACAAACAGTATGGCAAAGGGACACTCTTTTTCCTGTTTGGCGTTTCTTTTCTACTTGTGTTTTATGATTTATTCAATATTGGCTTCTGGGGGCTGTTCACACTTGGTACGATGCTGCCTCGTGACAACTCTGTTTTCCTTTTAGCAAAAGGAATTATTGCACTTTTAACAGCTGGATTTGGCATCGGTTTTTATGTACTCATGATACGTGATGCATTTATGAACGGAAAGAAACGTGATCAAGGGGTTCCGCTTCATTCCATCCGTGCTCAATACCATCAGCTCATCGACCAAGGCTTTCCTTACTTAATGAGCACTCCTGCTTTCTTTTTACTTCTATTCTCTGTTGTCTTTCCTATTATGTTCAGCTTTGCGCTGGCCTTTACAAACTATGATTTATACCACTCGCCTCCTGCCAATCTCATTGATTGGGTAGGCATCAAAAACTTTCAAAATATCTTTTCAATCGATATTTGGAGAGACACATTCATTGATGTACTAGGCTGGACGGTCGTATGGACGTTGGCTGCATCGACCCTTCAATGTGCTGTCGGCATTTTCCTAGCGGTTCTGCTCAATCAAAAAGATTTAAAAGGAAAACGGTTTTTCAGAACGATTTTGATTCTGCCGTGGGCTGTTCCAGGATTTGTGACCATTTTGGTGTTTGCTGGATTGTTTAACGACACGTTTGGTGCGATCAACAATACCCTTTTTGCATCGATTGGAATTGATCCAAAACCATGGCTGACAGATCCATTTTGGAGCAAAATCGCTCTTATTGCGATGCAGACTTGGCTTGGTTTTCCTTTTGTGTTCATTATGACAACTGGCGTTTTGCAGGCCATTCCTGAAGATTTATACGAGGCTGCAACCATTGATGGGGCAAATTTCTTTCAGAAATTCCGTTCCATCACATTACCGCTTGTCCTCTATTCAATTGCACCTATATTAATCACGCAATATACATTTAACTTTAACAACTTTAATATCATCTACTTATTTAATGGCGGAGGACCGCCTGTGGCTGGCTCAACTGCTGGGGGCACAGACATCTTGGTGTCTTGGATTTACAAACTGACGATGCAGTCTTCTCAATATGCACTCGCTGCCGCTGTTACGATCTTACTGTCAATCTTCGTCATTGCCATTGCACTTTGGCAATTTAAGAGAACGAATTCATTTAAAGAGGAGGACATGATGTGATATGGGATCAAAACAAAATAAGCTCATTCGCCTGAGTATTACTTATTTCATCCTTTTCATTGCCTCCGTTTGTATTCTATATCCACTCCTTTGGACGATCGGCGCTTCCTTTAATCCTGGGAACAGCCTGATGAGCACAAGCATGTTTCCGAAGAATCCAACGTTCAGCCACTTTACAGAACTCTTCTTCGGTCAGGGGGCACTTTATGCAAAATGGTATTGGAACTCAATGAAAATCAGTATTGCGACTATGCTCTTAACGTTGATCCTTGTCAGCTTTACAGGTTATGCCTTTTCTAGGTTCCGATTCAAAGGACGCAAGAATGGACTGATGCTCTTTTTGCTGCTGCAAATGATTCCTCAATTTTCAGCGCTGATTGCCATATTTGTATTGGCTCAAATGCTTGGACTCATTAACAGCCACCTCGCATTGATTTTGATTTATGCAGGCGGACAAATTCCGATGAATACGTATTTAATGAAAGGCTATCTTGATGCGATTCCAAAGGATCTCGATGAATCAGCCAGAATGGATGGCGCAGGGCATTTCCGGATTTTCATCCAAATTATTATGCCGCTTGCCAAGCCGATTTTAGCCGTTGTTGCCATCAACTCATTTACAGGACCGCTCGGTGATTTCATTATCTCCAGTGTCATTGTCCGCTCACCCGAAATGTATACGCTCCCAATCGGTCTATACAATCTTGTATCAGACAAAATGGGTGCCAGCTACACGACCTTTGCAGCAGGGGCTTTACTCATTGCGATTCCAGTTGCTTTATTGTTTCTTGTTTTACAAAAACAATTTGTATCCGGCCTCACACAAGGCGGGACAAAAGGATAAGGGGAGATTTGATGAAGAAATGGTTGCTTGTCACTGTTGTCGTTTTCTTTCTGATGGGGTTAGGTATTCTGCCTGAAGCAAAGGCTGATACGATTTCGGTGAAACCGATCAATGGATTGCAAGGTGATTTCATCAAAGGAGCCGATATCTCCATGCTCGCAGAAGTGGAGCGAAGCGGCGGCAAATACTACAACCAAAACTGGCAGCAGGTTGATCCGCTCAAGCTATTAAAAGAGAAAGGTGTCAACTATGTGCGCATCAGACTCTGGAACCATCCATACGACAACCAAGGCCGTGCCTATAACGGGGGGACAAACGATTTAAATACCGCCATTGCTCTCTCGAAACGTGCAAAAGCACAAAACATGAAAGTGCTGCTTGATTTTCACTACAGTGATTTCTGGACCGATCCCGGTAAACAGTTCAAACCGAAAGCTTGGATCAATCTCTCCCAAAGCGATTTAGAAAAAGCTGTTGGCACTTACACAAGCGATGTACTTAAAGCGATGAAAGCACAAAATGCCCTACCAAATATGGTACAGGTCGGGAATGAATTAAATTCAGGTATGCTTTGGCCGAACGGAAAGAGCTGGGGTGAAGGCGGCGGTGAATTTGACCGACTCGCTGCTTTGCTAAAAGCGGGGACAAATGCTGTCCGCTCTGTCGATTCAAACATCAAAGTCATGCTTCATCTTGCACATGGAGGGGACAATGGTGCATCTCGCTGGTGGTTTGATGAAATCACCAAACGAGGCGTTTCGTTCGATACGATCGGTTTATCTTACTACCCGTATTGGGACGGGGGATTTAGCGGTCTTACTAACAACATGAATGATATTAGCGCCCGCTATAACAAAGATGTCATCGTGGTAGAAACCGCCTACGGCTTTACAACAGCAAATGGTGACAACCTCGATAACTCATTTAACCAAGATTCAGTCAATACGGCCGGTTATCCAGCATCACCACAAGGGCAGGCATCTTTTATACGAGATCTATCAGAAAAAATTTCACAAGTAAAAAACAATCGCGGGAAAGGGTTCTTTTATTGGGAGCCGCTTTGGATTCCAGCAAAAGGTGCTCCGTGGTCTAGTCAATACGGGCTCGCTTATATTCAAACAACCGGCACAGTCGGGAATGCTTGGGAAAATCAGGCCATGTTTGATTTCAACGGAAAAGCCCTGCCTTCTCTTGATGTATTTAAACAAATGACACCGTAATTAAACAGATAGGACGTGACAAAATGGGAAAGCGTTACCCACTCGTTCACCCAAATGTGAAAGGCTTTTTGCATGGTGGCGACTATAATCCTGATCAATGGCTTCATATGCCGGAGATCATTGACGAAGATTTTCGATTAATGAAGCTTGCACACTGTCAAACATTCTCTATCAACATTTTCGCTTGGAGCAAGCTCGAGCCAAAAGAAGGGGAATATGATTTTGCCTGGCTGGATGATATCATGGATCGCTTGGCAGCGCAGGGAGCTCACGCCATTCTCGCCACGCCAAGCGGAGCAAGACCTGCTTGGCTCTCGCAAACATATCCAGAAGTCTTACGCGTTGAAGCAAACCGCCAGCGCAACTTACACGGACTTCGCCATAATCATTGCTTCACCTCACCGGTTTATCGAGAAAAAACGAATACACTCAATCGTTTGCTCGCTGAACGCTACAAGGATCATCCAGCGCTGATCATGTGGCACATTTCAAATGAATACGGCGGTGAATGTCATTGTGATCTTTGCCAAGAAGCATTTAGAGACTATTTGAAAGACAAATACAACCATGACCTTGAAGCTTTGAACCAAGCATGGTGGACGGGGTTTTGGAGCCACACATATAGTGATTGGTCACAAATCGAGTCACCAGCCCCTCATGGCGAGCACATGATTCATGGCATGAACCTAGACTGGAAGCGTTTTGTCACAGCACAAACGATCAATTTTTATCAAAATGAGATTGAACCGCTGAGAGAATTAACACCTCATGTGCCAGTAACCACCAATTTTATGGGCGACTATCCGCATATGCGTCCATTCCTTGGACTGGATTATCATCAATTTGCAAAAGAAGTCGACGTGATCTCATGGGATAGCTATCCAGCATGGCATAGCGGCAGAGAAACCACTGCAGAATTAGCGTCAAACGTCGCCTTCGTTCACGATTTATATCGTTCATTAAAGGGCGGTCAGCCGTTTCTTGTGATGGAAAGCACACCAAGCCTCGTGAACTGGCATGAAGTGAATAAGGTAAAGCATAAAGGAATGGCACACCTCTCTGCCATGCAGGCGATTGCCCACGGGTCCGACTCCGTCCTTTATTTCCAGTGGAGACAAGGCCGGGGCGCCTCTGAAAAATTCCATGGAGCCGTTGTGGATCATTCAGGACATGAACACACGCGTGTGTTTCAAGAAGTCGCTGATTTAGGAAAACAGCTGGAGCAGCTTCAACCGATTGCGGGTACATCCGTTCAACCAGAGGTCGCCATCATATATGATTGGGAAAACCATTGGGCAATTGATGATGCGCAAGGCTTAAATAATACCAACAAACGCTATGTAGAGGCTTGCCAAACTCACTATCGCAGTTTCTGGAAAAAGGGCATCCCTGTTGATATTGTCGGGATGGAAAAGGATTTCTCATCCTATCGAGTGCTTGTGGGGCCAATGCTCTACATGATCAAACCAGGCGTGGCAGAAAAGATCGAAGCATTTGTCAAAGAGGGTGGCATTTTTGTAGCAACGTACTGGAGCGGCATGGTTGATGAAAACGACCTCTGTTTCCTCGGTGGTTTCCCTGGCCCTCTCCGCCATGTACTTGGTGTTTGGGCAGAGGAAATCAACACATTGATGCCAGATGAACACGTTTTAATGACCACAGGAAATGGACGCACCTACCATGTCGGGCAATATTGCGAATCCATTCACCCAGAATCAGCCTCTGTGTTAGGGCATTTTGAGAATGGCTGCTATGAAGGGCAGCCCGCCCTTACTGTCCGTCCATTTGGCAAAGGGAAAGCATACTATATGGCTTCTGAAAATGAGCAAGCGTTTTATGATGATTTTTACGAAGATCTCATCACAGGAATAGGGATAAAACCGATCCTATCCTCTTCAATTCCAGAGGGAGTCAGTGTCCAGAAACGAACAGATGGATCGCAGGACTTTGTGTTTATGATGAATTTTACAGATAGTAAAAAGGTAATTTTGTTAGAAGATCAAATCACTTATGAAGATGCATTCCACTCTTCAAATTTAACAGGAAAAATAATACTAGATGCCTATGAATATTTTATATTAAAAAGAAAAAAAGAATGTCTTTAAAGACATTCTTTTTTTCTTTTTATGCAAGAACCAACCTTAAATTCAGCTTAAATTCAGCTTATAAACAAAATTCTAACTTGAAATAATATGGCAAAACATGATACATTATTTGTGAGAATTAGCAAAAAAACACTTTTTGAATCAAGGAGCATTTATGGATAATAAACACAACTTTATTACTCTAATACATCATTTCGTCTTTTCTCCTAAGAACTTTCTCTTAATCAAATACTCTAGTGAAAAAAATTATCGTCATTCTTGGTTTGTTTTCCTGGCTGTGTTAAGTCTGTTTTTAGGGTTTTATTTAGCTATTTTCCCCACAATCTCTACATTAATTAATCATTCTTTTAAAACAAATGGGATTGATTATACTGCTGATATGAGCATACTCATTATGATGATTACACTAGCATTAGGGATTGTTCAATTTACAGCAATGGTTCTTGTAAGCTTCTTTATAATACATATCATTGGGATATTATTTGGTGGTGTTGCTACTGCTAAAGAGTTTTTCCCAAGTTTTATTTATTCTATCATACCGGTTGCTATCAAATTTATAATTCTCATTATCTTTTCTTTCTTTTTAGGTAGTGATTTTGCATTTTCAGTTATTTATCCAAATTCTCAAAAGCCAATTGATATTATATTGAATATTATCATCGACCCCTTTTTTTGGTGGTCTACCATTCTAGGGTGTATTGCAATTAAAGAAATACACAAAATTTCCTATATAAAAACTGTCATAATCGTTTGTATAACAATGTCTTTAGGTATTATTTCTCTTTTTTCAACTAGCTTATTTTTGTAAACTGAAAGGAGGTGAATTCAAATATGAAAAATAGCAATCTTTTTAAAATTGCGAGTGTTACAAGTATAGTTTCTCTTTTTGCCATCGCTACTTTCCTTATGGGTTCTTCAGAAGGTATTGCAAGTTTAGCTTCTATTGATTTCAATTCAGGTAATCAATTTGCATTAGACCTTGCAACAAACTTAGGAATTAGTCGCAAGACCGCTTATGCTGCTATAGGTGTTATCATGACTACTGGCGATGTCCTAACAATACTTAGTCTATTAGCTGTTGTTTTGGGTGGAACTGGCCTTGTCACTGCTGCTATGGTAGCTACTGCGAAAAAATTGGCTACAAAACACGGCAAAAAATACGCTGCAGAATGGTAAAATCCAAAGTGAAGAAATTGAGGAGTATAATTATACTCCTCCTTCTTTTCGTCTAGGAGGAATATAATGCTCAACAAAAAAGTTTTTATGGCAAACTTTAAACTTACATATAGACGTACTTTAAACCGTTTGATTTACTTTTTCCCATCAAGCGAAAATTTACTAAAATCAAATAGACTTATTTTTGTTTTTACACCCTTTTTTTTAGTCTACCTTTTTATTCTATATAAGGCTTCAACTACTCTTTTGCCTAATGTACCAGTCCATATCTTATCATTAGGTACAAATTTTATTATTCTTTTTTTTGTTTTGAATATTTTAAAATCATCAACTGATATTTTACATCGATATGTATACCCTGAAGATTTCCTTCTTTTACATACTTTAAAGACAGATCCCAAAAAAGTTCTATTATCGAGATTTTTCACAACAATTTTTCTAAATGTTTTATTCAAATTAACAATAATAGTATTCCCTATACTTTTTTTCATAAATTTTTATACAAGTAATAAATTATACCTTTTTTTATCATTTGTACCACTATTTATATTTATCTTTGGCCTTACATGCATTTACTCATTACTCACATATATCACTTATTCTAAATTTTTATACAAAATCTTGAATTCTAGGTTAATTAGTCTGTTATCTTTTATAGGAATTGCACTCTTATCTGCTCTTTCAACTACTTTTTTTGGTTGGATCGGACTTAACTACTTTTATGAAAAAGATCTTCTTGAAGCTATTGAAAATTTCATATCTGTATTTAGATTAGAGACGATATTAACAAACACATGGCTGCCTACTAACTGGTACCTACTTTCAACAAAAAGTGATATCTATTTATTTATCATATATTCTTTAGGTTTAATTGCACTAGGATTTCTTTTACTCTCTATTTCCTATCTAATAGTTTTGAAAGTGTTGCTTATAAAGGAAGCAACACCTAATAATCTTTTGCCGAGAATAAAACCAATCAAATTACCTTTTTTAAATTATTTAATAAATTTCTTTCCCCGGCAAAATATCGCAATTTTAAAAAAGGATCTTACTGCTCTATTAAGAGCTAATTTTACTATCAAGAGACGCTTAGTGCTATCTGTAAATATGATTGCAATAGAATTAGGTGTATTGGTAGGAATTAGTTTAAATCAAAAGTGGTTTGACTTCTCGGAACTTTTTGTTATTTATCCAATTTTATTTGCCGTAACTTACAACACTTCTTTATTAGGAGAAGGCTTGCTTGGGATAACTTCAGCAGATGCGGAGCGCGAAAATCTATATATTTATAAGAATTCAGGCGCTTCTATCTTCAAGTTGATTGCAGGAAAATCAATACTGCATTTATCTATAATTCTTATTATAATGAATTCATTATTTTTAGTTATATTATTATTATTCAACTTAGATACTATGACTCAAATTATTTTGTATATCATGATTAATTCAATTAGTCTTATTATAGGTTCTGGCCAAGTGATAGGTACTTTCCTCTATCCTCGTTTAGACTGGGAAAATTTAGAGGATATTGGTTCGTCTGTTAAAGCCTCATTTTTTGAACATACTATTCTTGGGGTACTACTAGCATTTTACCTTCAATTGTATGGGGTCTCAGGTGCTCTCGTTACTTTTGAAATTATTGATAGGAGTATATTCTTTTTACTTATTGTGACTGGAACATGTCTATTTTTCATTGGAATTTCTCTATTTTATTATTTTTGGATTAAAAGAATAGGAACGAAACATTGGGAGATGAAAACATGAAAATTGAGAATCTATCTTTCAAATATAAAGATAAACAAATTTTAAAATCTATAAATTTAAAAATAGAGCAAGGTAAGGTATATGGATTACTAGGACCGAATGGTGCTGGAAAATCAACACTTTTAAAATGTATTCTCGGGATTATGAAACCATACGAAGGTAATATTACTATCAAGGAGAAAACTATATATTCTGAGAGATCTTCCTATCTTAAGTATATAGGTTATGTTCCTGATTCTCCTTTTATCTATCATTATTTAACCCCTAGAGAGTACCTGGAATTTATTGCTGACTTACAAGACGTACCCTCTGAAATAAAGGATAATAGAATTGAAGTTTTGTTAGATCAATTTAACTTAAAACAAAATGAGAATGATATGATTTCTACATTTTCATTTGGTATGAAACATAAATTATCTGTTGCTGGAGCCATAATTCATGAACCTGAAGTTTTAATATTAGACGAACCATTAGGTGCGTTCGATCCTCCCACTACAAAGATGATGAAAAACTTTCTTAAACGTTATGCCGAACAAGGTAATACTGTGATCATGTCTACACACCTTGTTAATATCGCTCAACAACTATGTGATAGAGTTGGTATTTTAATTAACGGTGCTCTTGTTAAAGAATATGATCACCTTACAAACATTCAGCACTTTGAAGATTTAATTATAAAAGATATGGATACTTTACTAAAATGACAGGAATAATAATCAGAAATAAACGTATACTTTATATAGCAAGTATTTTATACATAGCAGGTATAGTTCTTGGGGTTATTTTTAACAATATTCTACCTAGTCTTAGTCCAGAAACTGTTGATGAAGTTACAGTTCTGGGATATTTCAAACATAACTTTGCTGCAAATTTATTTCTCATTTTCTCAATGTTTACATTTGGTATTTTGACATCTATCTTATTATTATTAAATGGATTTTTAGTAGGCTTATCCTCTTTACAAAGTATTACCGATCATGGTAACAATTTGTTATATATATTAACTGCTTTAATTCCTCATGGTATCTTTGAAATTCCTGCCATGATATTATCAGGTTCACTTGGTTTCAAATTGTTAGACTTTGTCTACTTAAAAATAAGAGGGCTACATTCCCCCAAGAAACATTTCTTTTCGGATATTTTATTTTTTACTATGGTGATATGTCTGTTGACATTACTTGCTGCTTTAACAGAAGCATTATTAACGCCCTTTTTACTAAAAAAAATTCAATAGGAGGTCCTTATGTTTATTAATAAAAAAAAGATAGATAAATTACTAGATGATCATTTAGAGGAAAACAAGGGAGATTCTAAAAACACAATTAATAGTTCTTTTATAATTGTATTTTATTTTTCAATACTCTTATCAATCTGTACTTTCTTTTTTGATTATAGATTTTTTTTAATCACTTTGTTTGGTCCAACCATTTTAGTGACTTTTATATCTCCTCCCCTACAATTTAATAAAGGAATTTATAGAGGTTGCTCTGCATTATATTTATTACTATTAATTATAGTGACATTTTTCTGGATCAAGTAAATTATCAACTGTTAATAAAAAACGTCCGAAACAGACGTTTTTTATTTTACCATTTTAAGTGGATTTTTTTCTAAATTTTTTGACATGTTGAACACCGCGCCACGATTGGATTCACCATCCTTTTTTACCATTGTATAGGTATGAAAGCGGTTGCCTAATACTCATATTTTTGATACTCTTTTTTTCAATGCAAATGTGGGATTGCATTGGTAAAAAAACAAACAAATGTAAACGGTTTATTGTAGGGGGAGGGGCTTATGTTAACGTTTGTTGGATTGTTGATTATTTTAACGATTGTTGTTTTGCTGATTTGGGGGAAAGCAAGTCCAATTGTCGCCATGGTCATGGTGCCTTTAATAGGGGCGCTCATCGCGGGATTTGGTATCAATGACATTCAAACTTTCTTTGAACAAGGGATTATCAAAGTTTTGCCAGTGGCGACCATGTTCATCTTCGCCATTTTATTTTTTGGCATTTTACAAGATACAGGGTTCTTTGAACCTGTAATTAAAACGTTAATCAAGCTGACCAGAGGGAATGTTGTCACAGTTGCGATGGGAACTGCCTTGATTGGAGTCATCGCACACTTAGACGGAGCAGGCGCTACAACCTTTTTATTAACTGTACCTGCACTGCTTCCACTTTATAAAAAATTACATATGAGTCCTTACTTACTACTATTGTTAATCGGGACAAGTGCTGGATTAACCAATATGGTGCCTTGGGCCGGCCCCACAGGACGGGCAGCGAGTGTCCTTAATATGGACCCATCTGAACTGTGGGTACCGCTCATTCCAATTCAGTTGATCGGGGTTGTGCTCATATTAGGAATGGCATTCATTTTAGGAAAAAGAGAAGAAAAACGAATTCGGGTGAAAATCGCGGCAAATGAAATAGCTGCTGTCCAATTAGAAGGCGCCGATTGGGATCGTGCTATTCAATCGATCAGCGAAACAGGCGATGCGTCTTTAAAGCGTTATCACTTAATGTGGGTCAACCTCATTCTATTTTTAGCTGTTGTTGTCCTTCTCGTGCTGAACGTGATTCCTGCTAGTTATATGTTTATGATTGGTCTTTCACTAGCACTTTTGGTGAACTATCCGAATGTGAATGTACAAATGGAGAGAATTAAGGCGCATGCTCCAAGTGCACTAATGATGGCAGCTGTAATTTTCTCCGCAGGTTCTTTTTTAGGAATTCTTGAAGGAACGGGCATGCTGAAGGCGATTGCAGTAGACAGTATTCACATTTTGCCAGCTTTCTTACTGCCATTTTTACATATCATTGTGGGGATATTTGGGGTTCCGCTTGATATGCTGACAAGTACGGATGCCTATTATTATGCACTCTTGCCGATTGTCGAATCGATTACATCAGAGGTTGGTGTGTCAGGGACATCTGCGGCATACGCCATGATGATTGGAAATATCATCGGCACCTTTGTCAGCCCCCTTGCACCTGCTGTATGGCTTGCCATCGGTCTTGCAGGGGTCGATATGGGGAAACATATCCGCTACTCCTTCTTTTGGATGTGGGGGTTCAGTATCGTTTTACTCATCATCGCCAAACTGATTGGCATCATATAAAAAGAAAGACATGCGCAAACCAGCGCATGTCTTTTTCTTTTGAATTATGAAGGATATTCACTCGTGTGAATGTCTGTTTTCGGTTTTCTAATGAGTGACATCAATCCAACGATCAGCAACAAGATCATCGGAACGAAAGCAAGACCAACAGTTCCAATTAAAAGAGTCACAGCCGAAACCAAGAAAAGAATACCAGAAAGCACGGCACGGCGGTCTGTTTTCAAAACAATCACACCAACAAGGGCTAAGACAGCCGCAATTGCGGAAACAACCATAAACTGAACGCCAAAGGCATGAACCGATGCCTCAAGTGTTTCAACTGGCAAGGCGCTGCCTTCCTCTTTTAACACTTCATTCATTTCTTCATAAAATGCTGGGTCCACAGAAAGCATCAACGCCCCAAAACCAACACCAATTACGTTGAGGACAATACTGATAATCCCCATAATTTTTTCACCTTTACGCTTAATCATTGATAGAAACCTCCTAAAAAGTTAAATTAACCTGTTTTTACTTCTCGCTTTTGGAAGACGATTAAAGCAACCGCCAAGAAGATGGCCCAATAAATGACTAGGACCGTTAGTGAGAAACCTAGGGACATGCCTTCGATATAAGTAGGTGTTTCTGCGAAATACTGTACAGGATCGTTGGCAAACAATAAGTATTTCGCCCAATCAAAGAAGAACATCAAAATGCTTGTGATGGATGCTCCGACAACATAGGCTAATACACTAATCGCTATGGAAATGGCCTCACTTCTAAACACCGTTGAGATGGCAAAAGAAAGTGTCCCTAATACAACAAACATAGCACAATGCGCCAAATAATAAGAGACCATATTTGCAAACTGAGACCGTTCAATGACTTCACCATTTTGATAAGCCAAATACACATAATCATTGTTTAGTCCAAAGAATATCGCACCTAAGATAAAGGATAAGATAAATAGGACAGCGATCAGGAAAAGTGAATATAGTTGAACGGTAAAGTATTTAGACAAAAGAACCTTCAACCTGGATGGCGGACGAATCAGTAATAATTTAATTGTACCATGCTTATATTCAGCCGAGACAATTGTGGCTGCAATAATAATCACAAATACACCGACCAGCTGAAGCAAATTAGCATTTGTTTTCACATAAGTCCATGCATTTTTACCGAATTGATCGGCTGGAGGTAAATCATGTTTGATTCGATACTCATTGATCGCTATTTCGGTTTCAAGGGATCTCTTATAAAATCTTATATTATCCTCTTTCAATTCTTGCTTCTTTGCTTTATTGATTTCTTGTAACTCAGTTTTCCAATCACCGGATGCTTGATCTCCGTCATTTGTCTTAACAGCAAAAATCAACGTCGCAATCATACCTAAAACAAGAAGCCCAACCATAATCCAAGTACCCACACGATAACTGATTTTCATCCACTCGTTTTGAATGAGGCGAATCATACGTCTGCCTCCTTTTTACCTGTTAAGCTTAAGAACTTATCTTCTAAGGTTTGTTTTTCTATTTTGATTTCGTACAAATGAATAGAAGCCTCACTCAAATGACGAATCAATTGTGGCATTTTCTCTTCTAGGATGGAGAAGAATAAGTACTGCTCCTCTTCTCTAACTGTGATGCCTTCCTCAAATGCTTCAATGAGCTTTTGAGCTTCTTCAAGCTCACTTGATGCTACTTTCATTCGATAATTGACCAAATCATCCTGCTTCGTCTCTGCACGCTGATCCTCAATCGCAATCAGCTTTCCTTTTTGGATAATAGCAAAACGATCACACATCAATTCCATTTCTGACATGAGGTGACTTGAAACAATGACAGCAAGCCCTTCTTCCTTTGCCAGCCTTCTCAAGTAATCTCGTATCATACGAATTCCCTCTGGATCTAGTCCATTGGTCGGCTCATCTAAGATTAGCAGTTTCGGTTTATGTATCAATGCCTGAGCAATCCCCAAACGCTGCTTCATTCCTAATGAAAACGTACGGACACGCTTATGTTTCACATGCTGCAAACTAACTAGTTCTAGCAGTTCATCAATTCGACCTTCATCCACTTTTCCATTCATTCTGGCAAAATGAACAAGGTTTTGTCTTGCCGTTAAATGATTATACATTTCTGGATTTTCAATAATTGCACCGACATCTTGGATGGCATGCTGATATGAGGTTTGAATACTATGACCATTAATCAGAATGTCACCGGATGTAATGGGAGAAAGACCGACCATCATGCGAATGGTTGTCGTTTTTCCTGCGCCATTCGGCCCTAAGAAGCCAAAGACTTCGCCCGCTTGAACAGAGAAACTCAAGTCTTGAACAATCTTTTTCCCGCGAATATGCCTAGATACATTTTGCAGTTCTAAAACGTTCGTCACGTTACCTCTCCTTCTTTGTCTAAGTATCATCTATCATCTATTTCCTGATAAACACCATGATCCGTCAAAAATAGAAGAACACTTCCATATGGTACAGCAATGCCCAAAAGTTGTGAAGGGGATTAGGCAAAATTTAGAGAATCATCTGCCTTTTTTAAGGTAGAGTTAAGAAAAGAGTGAATTTTTATAAGAAAAGAGGCTTGATTTTTTTAAAAAAGAATGATTTTCAATAGGTACATATGTATGAAATGATGTTTAAGATTATACCTTTCACCTATAAATATCGAAATAAAAAAGAGGCTGATGATCGACAGCCTCTTTTCATATATTATACTTTCTTCACAAACTCCGATTTTAACTTCATCGCGCCAAAGCTAGGAATTTTACAATCAATATTATGATCACCTTCGACTAAACGAATCCCTTTGACCTTCGTTCCTATTTTTAAAACCGAAGAAGAACCTTTGACTTTTAAATCTTTGATCACAGTGACCGTGTCACCATCACTTAATAGATTTCCATTCGCATCTTTGACAACAAGCTGTTCCTCTTCCGCTTGTTCTTGTTCTAGCGACCATTCATGCGCACATTCTGGACAAATAAGCATGCTGCCATCCTCGTATGTATAAGTTGAACTGCACGATGGACAATTCGGTAGATTAGACATTTGTGTTTCCTCCAAAGAATAAAGTGGTCGGAAAGACACCTCACAGATATCCTTCCGATTTATTAATTAGACTTTAAATACATTAGATATATTTTTGAGTATTTTTTTATTTCTTGCCATTCTATTTCTTATTCTCTTTTGTATTTTCTCAAGATATTTCTTTTCTAACCTATGCAGAAATTTAATACTTTTTGAAGACCTTGCGACCGACATTTTCATATTTTTTGTCTCCAAATCAATCGGTTTCCCGATCAATTTGGGCATGACCTTTTTTAACGTAATCTCAGGCGCATATTCAACTTCCGGTTCATATAGTCTCACTGAATCCTTCAGAGGAGCAAATACATTCAAGATGTATGGATCTGTAGGGTGTACTCGGAAATAATCAACCGCATAATCATATAAACTTCTCTCAATATTGTCCTCATCTGTAAGCGGTAGAGCATAGAAATGGTTAATAAATTCTACAGTATAATCTTTAATGGCATCATGAAGTTTCTTTTCGTACCTTCTTGATTTGATCACCGGCTTAATTATACCATCTTTTTCAAAATAGCTCGTGATGCTTTGATATGGTATATTGGCAAATAATGACTCAACGAATATTAGTGATGTCATTTTAGAAGTGTAATTATAACGCACTGAAGTCCCTGTTGTTGGATAAATACTTCTTGCATAGTAAAATATTGTCTCTATTTCGCTTCCATATGCGTCATTTAGTAACCGATCTAAGCAATCTTGAGTGTAACCTCTTCCCCAATATTCTACAAATGCAAAACGCTCATTAAAATCTATTTCTTGTTTTAAATATTTGGTAATGATCTCTCTATCTTCTTTTGCTTTACTTAATAAATAGGCTTCGTATTTTAGAGAGTTTTTGGCTGTTGTTTTAATCGCTTCTTTTGTGTTCTTATCAATCTTATCAATAGATTTTAAATGACTTAATTCTGGGAAAATCTCATCGAATTTAGATTCATTCATTGATAGTGCATCTAGTACACTTGCGAAATCTGTCATTCCTTCAAAATTTCCAAACACAGAATAGAATTCTTCATCCACTTTATCGATAAAAGATGGAATCCTCCATGCCTTTCTTGAACCATAAATATATTTGGTCTTTATATCATATTTATTCGCCTCAATAATTGAATCCGCTATAAGCTTAAGATAATAACCATCTCTAGAAATAAAATAAAGCGTATCAATTCCTTTTCTCATTGCATGTTTAATTGCCCAATGAATATAGGGAACAAAATACAGACTTACATAGGAATAAGCATAATAACTAGTTTCATCTTTATTTGTCTCTCTAAATCTTGCAAATAAATTTGAAGTTAAATAAGAATCATAGGTTCTTGTTCTATTGACTAGCTGCTTTTCGTATGCATTAAATTTTGTCATTTTATGATGTATAGCTTCAATATTTAAAGACTTTGCTGCTTTAAAATCAGCCACTTGATTATCCCCATAATGTACCCACTTACTGTAATTATAGTTCATTTCCTCAAACACTCTTAAATAGAGTTTTCTTGTTGTTTTTTGATCTCCATAATCACTTGATAAAAATAAAGGTAATTCAGCAAGACGTTCATCTGCATTTTTTAGCATCTCGAGGATAACCGCTTTAGGTAAATACATATCACTAATAAGAACAACATCATTCCCTTGATTAATTAGATCTACAACGTATTGTACTCTATCTTTCATAGGTTCAATATTTTCTATTTCTGCCTTAAATTCTTCTGCTCTTAAAAATTCCACTTGTTGATCAGTTAAATGATATAGCTCCTGTAACCTCGACATAATATCATCGAAGAAGATTTCTAATCTATCATCTTCCCGAATAATTAAAGATTTCTTATAATAATCCCTTACATAAGATTCAGCTTGAGATCTAACACGTGGATAGTTTTCAACTAAATATGAAGGGAATTTAAGGCCACTGTATCTAGCAGCCTCTCCAACATAGAAAAATATCCCTACAGGCTCCAGAGTTTTTCTTTGAATGAGCGTATCAAAAAGATCAAAACTATATAAAGTAGGAAAGTCCCTCTTTTCAGGACTAAACTTTAGAGTTTTTTCAATAATTTCCTCAAAGGAATGATCATTTGTGTATTTCCAAAACAAATCATAAATTTCTTCTCTTCTATCTTCTTCATTATTATCTTCGTAAGAGCTCAGGTAATCCAATAACTCTCCAAAATTATTACTAATTTTTCCAAAAGTCATCTCTTTATAATCAAAAACGAAATCTCGCAAATTATTATACTCATCATAATCAAAGATATATCGTGTGAAATGTTTGACACCAGCTGCAAGCAAATCATAAAATATTGAAGAATAATCCATTATAGCGATATCAATTTTATTGAAGATCTCATAGATATCATTATCTTCATTCCAGAATAGTAAATGTGGACAATCTTTGTACTTTTCTTTCAGAAGATTATATTGATAATCATTATTTACCAAATAGTGCATTTTAAAGATCATTAGTATATTTTGTTCTTTTAGTGTTTCTACTAATTTTTCCATATCAGGAATTGCTCTTCCGAAAAATGCAGTAGTAGATCCATCCCTAAATGTAGGAGCATATAATGCAATTTTTGTATCTTCAGGTAGCCCTTTTTCTTTTAAAACATCATGATTATAAGAAGAGAATGGCTCTTTATAAGTTACAGCAGGATATCCTGCTCTAATTATTTTGTCATCATCTATGCCTACTTGTTCTTTAAAATGATTCTCCATTAAAGGGGAAGTGACTAGAAAGAGTTGGTTGTTCTTAAAGACAGAATTGTATTTAATATACTTTTTATATATTCTCTCTTTTAATTGGACTGAATTAACTTTTCTCTCTATAGATTTACATCCAACGCCATGCCATAGATTAAGTATGACAACTTCGTCTTTAAATAATACAGGTATATGTTCTTTTACTTGATGTACAACAAAAACCCCTGCCTGCTGTTTAATTTTATCTGCTTTTTTAGAAGAGTACAATTCTGCATTGTACCCTAAACTTCTAATTCTATTAATTACTTCTTCATCGTCACACATCCAATATGCAGTAATATCTGGACGATACTTATTCACATAAATGAATAACCATTTAGGATTTCCTACAAATGAATTAGTAGCATTAAAAATCCACAATTTTTTGTCCCTGATGTTCTTCAAATTTAAAAACTCCTTTTAATTATTTTTCACTTATATCAACTTACTACAAAGTAATCTCACAAAAATTATAAATTCATAAACATATATCAACAATGAGGGACTAATTTCCTCCAACTGACATCCTAAACATTATAATTCAAAATCTCAAAATTGAATAGTTGTTATAAATTGTTTTTGGGCCTATATCATAGTGATTTCAATCCGTTTTCAAAGGTTATTTCAGAACTTTCATAATAAAAAACTTGTAGATCTACATCTACAAGTTTTTTAAATCATCCGGCTTAATTGTATCGCAGCCGCAATATTCCTTGCTGTTCTCTCTACATGCACACTAGCATCATGCATGGCTTCAGCCAGAGTCGTGACGCCAGGGACAATACTAAAAAGTGCATCAATGCCATGATCATGTACGACTGCACTGTCTTTTGAGAGGGATCCAGCGATGCCAATGACAGGGAGTCCATATTGTTTCGCAGCTTTGGCTACACCGATTGGCGTTTTGCCGTAAATGGTCTGCTGATCAATCCGCCCTTCCCCTGTAATGACTAGGTCAGCGTCCTTTAGTACGTCAGCAAAATGTACGGCTTTCAGTACAATATTGATTCCCTTTTGCAGATCAGCCTGTAAAAAGCCTAATAAACTCGCACCAAGTCCTCCTGCCGCTCCTGCACCTGCCGCATCCCCAAAGGAGACATGAAGCTGCTGCTTAGCCACTTGTGCTAAATGAGATAAATTCTTGTCCAACAGTTGAACCATTTCTGTATCTGCTCCCTTTTGAGGACCGAACACAGCAGACGCTCCTCTTTCACCCGTTAAAGGATTATCCACATCACACGCCACTTCCAGACGGACTGATTGCAATCTTGGATCCAGTCGAGATAGATCAATAGTAGCTAATTGATTCAGTGATCCACCGCCCGGCGTGAGGTCTTGGCCTGCTTTATCGAGAAAAGAAGCACCTAAACCTTGCATCATGCCAACGCCACCATCATTTGTTGCGCTTCCGCCAAGCCCAATGATTAAATGCTTCGCTCCTTTATCCAGCGCTGCAAGCATTAATTCTCCTGTCCCTCTAGACGTCGTGAATAAGGGGTTCCGTTTTTCTGGCGGGACAAGATGTAATCCTGATGCTGCTGCCATCTCTATGACAGCTGTCTGCCCATCTCCCAACATACCAAAAAAGGCATCCACAGGTTTGCCAAGCGGGCCCGTGACCACTTGCTTGACAATGGTTCCGCCTGTCGCATCCACTAACGATTGAACTGTGCCTTCTCCTCCATCTGCCATTGGGATTTTCATATATTCTGCATCTGGCAAAATAGAGCGAAATCCTCGTTCAATGGCACATGCTGTCTCATAAGCAGATAAACTTTCTTTAAATGAATCTGGTGCGATCACAATCTTCATCCAAAAACCCCTCGTTTCTCATTAAGTCCTCAGCCGAACAGCTGGAAAATACCAAAGATAATGGTCGATACAACGGTTAATGTCAAACCAATTAACGATTCAAAGGGCATTAATTTCAACCGTTCTTTTATATCCATTTGAACACTTCCAGCCGTTGCATGGAAAAAGCTTCCGTGTGGCATATGGTCTAGCACAGTTGCGCCAGCGTGAATCATAGCTGCGCCTGAAAGGGCAGATACACCAAGACCAATAAGAGTTCCGCTAAATACACCACTTGCAACTGCCGTCCCTGCAGTTGTCGAAGCTGTGGCTGCTGACATAAAAATTCCAGACGTTGGTGCAAGCAAGTAAGGAGGTAATCCCGAAGCGTCAAGCGCCTGAATAAATACCTCTTTCATGGAAGAATTCGATACAATTCCAGCTAATGTACCTGTCCCTAGTAACATGATCGCTACACCTGACATTTTATGCAGCCCTGACATCGCATAATCATTGAGAAACTTCCCTTTTTTCATGAAAAGAGCGCCAACAATTCCTCCTATTGGTAAGGCAATCATTGGATCAATATTTATTTGAAACAACGGCCTCAAGGCTAACAAGAGAATGGTCACAAGCGGGCCTACAAGCGCTTGTAGAAAACCAGGTACTTGAACCTCGCCTTGGTCAGCTCCCTCTTCCAAAACAGGTGTCCCTTTATTCGCAAGCTTTTTGGCTAAAACATACGTGACGGCTATCCCGAAAATAGCCGGTATGACACCTGCCGCCATCAGGGAAGTAAGCGGGACACCAAAAGCATCAGAGGCTGCAATGGCATTCGGATTCGGTGACATGATATTCCCAGCCTTCCCTCCTCCAATCATCGCAAGTAAAATACCCGTTTTAGAAAGTTTTGCACGCTTGGCAATGGCAAGTGCGATTGGTGCTACTGTAATGACTGCTACATCTACAAAAACACCCACCGTTGTTAAAATCATTGTTGCAAGTGCGAGTGCTAAAAGTGCCCTCGCCTCTCCAAGCTTTTTCACGATGGCCTCCGCAATAGATAACGCAGCACCCGACTCAATTAAAACACCTGCCAGTACACCTGCCGCCATGATTCGGAGAACAGCCGGAATCATGTCCTTTGCGCCTTCCATCATGACGTTCACGGTCTGCACAACATCTACACCGCCAACCAAACCGCCAATAAATGCGCCTGCCAGCATGCCATAAGCAGGTGATACTTTTCTTAAAATAAGAACAATAGCGATCACAAGCGCAGTCAATGCGCCCAATGTACTTACTGTCACATCTCCACCCATACTCCATCCCTCCTGATTGTCTTTTCTTAATTGTAAGCGTTTACCCATTGGGATCGAGTTGTGAATCCAGATGAACTTCTTTTATTTATTTCTTCATCCAGTTGTGCAAATGCACAATTAAGACAGTTGATTGTCCAATTGTGCTATGTACAGCTCCATCAACTGTTTCACATGACGAGGATCTTTTCCGGTCAATGCCTGGATTTTATCTAAACGATATCGCAGTGTATTACGGTGAATAAATAGACGATCAACGATTCTTTGTAAATCCCCGCCCTCTTCAATGTAAACCTTTAACGTTTGAACGAGTTCCGTTTCTTGTATCAGCGGATGATAAAAATCACTCCACCGTTTGCCCTCTTTGGCGGCTCTCGCTTTTATAAACAAGCTTTCAAGCTGATAAGATTCAAAAACATATATGCTTTCCTCTGGATGGAGCACCTTTCCTAACCGCAGGGCTTCTCTCGCATGCTGAAAGGACAACGGTAATTGACTCATGTCCTCAGCGACAGTTCCTACACCCACTAGCACTTGTCCATCAACTGCACCTGCCATTGTTTGTTGCAGCTGTTCGATCACATGCTTGAATTGATGGTCACATATCGGCTGTCTTAACAGGATCAATTCATGACGGAAGGTCATGCCTAGTAAATCATCCGCATTCTTATCGTATTGAATGGCATGCATCATTTTATGTACAGTGTCCTCAGACGATGGAATCGGCTGAAAAACAATAGCCATTCGCCGCTTGTCTAAATCCATTCCAAGCCAGTCAGCACGGTGCTTCAGCTGATGATCACCCATGTCAGATTCGGAGATGAGCTGATTCACAATTTCACTCTCTATTCGCTGCCGCCACTGGAAGCGTTCAAGCAGAAAAGATTGCTCTAAAACGAGCTCAGCTGCCATTTTCACCAGCTCAGCATGATGACGAATGCCCTCTGGCTCACCCGTAATCCCAATGACACCAACAACTTGTTCCCGAAAGCAAATAGGCAGATTGATTCCATGTCTCACGCCTTTTAAGCGGCGGGATGTCTCCTGATCAATCTCCACACTATCTCCGCTTGACAGCACTAGACGTGCTCCATCATGTTTTTGTCCAATCCTTTTTCGTTCACCAGACCCAATAATGACACCATCTGCATTCATGACATTGATGTTTTGATGTAAAATATGCATCGTACGTTCAACCATCTCTTGCGCCAATTCACTGGTTAAAAATTGCATTCAGCATCTCTCCTGAAGGGGTTTTCATTCAATGTATCATAGTGTCATTGCACAATAAATGCAAAGCTAAAAAAAACAGCCATTGACAAAGATACGCCAAAAAGTGTTTAATCGAATCAAGGGACCGACCGACAGTCTAGTCAAAAGAAAGGATGGCTTTATGAGAACCGTTAAACATCCTGAGGAACGCAAAAATGACATCTTAAATGCAGCAGAGAAGCTTTTTTCAACCAAAGGCTATCAGCAAACCACAATTATTGACATCCTCAAAGCCGTTGGCATTGCAAAAGGCACATTCTATTATTACTTTACTTCCAAAGAAGAAGTGATGGATGCAATCATTGACCGGATCATAAAAGCAGATATCATCGAGGCAAAGCGTATTGCCGCTGATCCAGATATCTCAGTGGTTGATAAATTATTTCGCATCATCATGGCACAATCTCCTAAACAGGGCAGCCATAAAGAAGGCATGATCGAACAATTTCATCAGCCTGCTAATGCAGAGATGCATCAAAAAAGCTTGATCAAAGCCATTACAGAGCTATCACCCGTTTTAGCAGAAGTCATTCAGCAAGGGGTAGAAGAAGGGATATTTCAAACGGATTACCCGCAAGAAACTGTCGAATTTCTCCTCGCTTCTGCACAGGTTATCTTTGATGAGGGACTTTTCCAATGGACCACAGCGGAAAGCATACAACGAGCTCTAGCATTTATCGCAATCCTTGAAGCCTCATTACATGCAGAAAAGGGGAGTTTCTCCTTCCTTCTCCAACGTTTAACTGGAGAACCGGAAGACAATAATCAGTGATTGGTCACTTCAATACCAATCCTGCATACATTATAGACTGACGGTCGGTCTAAAAGGAGAGTGATTTTCATGTCGTTATCAGCCAAAAATGGTTCCACCCACTTTATCTACCTCGTGCTCGGGCAAATTATTTCCGTTTTCGGGTCTTCCTTGATTCGTTTTGTTCTATCTTTACACGTCTTGGATATGACACATCGTGTTGATTTATATGCTCTGCTTTTCGCTTTATCCAATATCCCGCTCCTCCTTTCGCCATTAGCTGGAGCAATTGCTGACCGGTTTAACAGAAGAAATTTGATGATTTTATTTGATGTTCTTACTGGCATTATGATTCTGTCTTTTTATTTCTGGTTATTTTCAGGTCATGATTCACTTTATATGATTGGAGCCGTCATGATTCTCCTTGGTGTCATGAGTACGTTTTATGCTCCTGCTGTGATGTCCAGTATTCCTCAGCTAGTGAAAGAAGACAAATTAGAACAAGCGAATGGCATCGTGAATGGCGTGCAGGCCCTTTCAGGTGTTGTCGCTCCTATCATTGGTGGCGTTTTATACGGACTCATTGGGAGCCAGGTCATCATAGGCGCTAGCAGCATTGTATTTTTTCTATCAGCATGCATGCTTTTACGGTTAAATATCTCTTTCTCACCTAGCCCACTCGCAGAACCGATGACCAAAGTACTCTTGAAAGATATGAAACAAGGCTTTTCCTATATCGGAAGCCAGTCATTTTTAAAAAGAGCCATGCTGCTTGCAGCGCTGCTAAATTTCATCCTCACACCATTTTTTATCGTTGGAGGTCCCATTATTTTAAGAGTCACAATGAAAAGCAGTGACATCATGTATGGAATAGGAATGGGCATCATTGAGTTTGCCGTCATCGCAGGTGCCCTGCTAGTTGGGCTTGTAGCGAAACATTGGCGTATTCCTACTTTGTATCGCTGGCTGCTCGTCATCGCAGTCATTTTGCTGCCTGTTGCATTTTCAACATCCAAGGTGGCTCTTCAATTTGGTACATTTCCAGCCTATTTTCTCTTTTTAGCAGGGTGTCTCCCAATTGCTATGCTGCTCACCATGATTTCGATCGTTGTTATCTCACATGTGCAAAAGAAAACACCCAATGCTCAATTAGGAAAAGTCATGGCCAATCTAACAATGGTCTCTCAATGTGCTGCACCGCTCGGGCAAATGATGTACGGGTTCTTGTTCAACACTTTTTCCGCCAGCATGTATGTGACCGTGTTAATCGTGAGTGCCTTGATGTTTGCACTTGCCTTCCTTACAAAAAATATGCTTCGACATGAAGGAGAATCAGCCTCATGAGATTGACGTTTATCAAGAAAGACCTAACCCGCCACCGTCTCATTTCAATCGGCTTAACCCTTTGCATCATGATGACATCATTTTTAGCAACAAGCGCTGCGCAAATGACGGTCCAGCTGAATGGTTCCATTTCTGATCTACTCCAATCAGCCAAAGCACCAGACTTTGTCCAAATGCACGATGGCAGCTTAGATGAAAAAGCGGTCGATATATTTTCAAGTAAACAGTCGATGGTGAAGGCACATCAAATTGTTCCAATGATTCCGATCGAACACGTCAGCATCAAGTTCGGGCAGGAGCCTGCTCAAGCGGGTGTGATGGATCATTTATTTGTAAAGCAAAATCGCTATTTTGATTTCCTTTTAAACGAACGAAATGAAAAGCTCACTGTAAATAAAGGAGAAGTAGCAGTCCCTATTTATTTTCAACAAAAATACCATTTAAAGATTGGCGAAAGGTTACTCATTTCAAAAGGCTCTCATCAATTCTCTTTTCAAATCAAAACGTTCTTACGAGATGCCCAAATGAATCCAAGTCTTGTCAGTTCAAAGAGGTTTCTTCTGCATGATGCGGACTGGGTAGCACTGAATCAAGTGTTTCAAAAAAAGGAGTACTTAATTGAATTTTTATTGCATGATGCTAGTCAAGCAGATGCTTTTCAATCACTCTATCAATCATCTGAGCTGCCACAACAGGGGCCTGCTGTCACATTACCCCTGCTTCGCATGCTGAATGCCCTAACAGATGGTATGGTGATCGCCATTCTCCTTCTTGTTTGCTTTCTGCTCATTAGCATTTCCCTCCTCTCTCTTCGTCTCGCTATGACCGCCGCTATAGAAGAGGATGAACGTGAAATTGGAATCTTAAAAGTACTAGGAATCCCTTTATCAAAAATCAAACAATTATACGTTGGGAAGTATGCTGTGCTTGCCTGTATAGGGTGTATAGCAGGATATTTGATGACACTCATGTTTGGTGATTTGTTTACAGCCAATATTCAGCAATATATGGGGAATCGCTTCTCTTTTATTCATCAGGTGATTCCGCTTTTGGTGTCAATTTTGACGGCAATGATCGTCATCTCATTCAGCTATACTGTCCTAAGGAGATTTGGTCAAATATCAGCCGCTCAAGCTATTCAAGGCGGCATAAGCTCACCAAGCCGTAAAAAACAAATTCCTATGTACCTCCAGAAAAACAGATTCCTCCCAGTCAATTTTTGGTTTGGATTGAAAGATCTGTTCTCGCGAATAAAGATGTATTCAACAATTACCTGTATTATTGCGCTTTGTACATTTTTAATGTTAATGCCGATTCAGTTATGGTACACATTACAATCACCCGATTTCGTCACATATCTTGGCTCAGGAAAAAGTGACCTTCGAATTGATATTCGGCAGGGAAATCATTTAGAGAAAAGTACAAATAAAATAGAGTCTATGATTAGCGTAGACCAAGACATTCAAACATCTGCCGTCTATGAAACAACTTCTCTACAAGCCAAAACAATGGAGAATACATTAGAAACGCTCTATTTAGAAACAGGTGATCTATCAGCATTCCCTCTCACCTATTTACAAGGACGGGAACCGTTGAAGGAGGAAGAGATTGCTTTATCGGTGTTGAGTGCTGACTCACTTCAGAAAAAGATAGGCGAAAAAGTCACTCTCGCCACAAATGGACAGCAAGTTCAAAAAATGGTTACCGGCATTTATCAAGACGTCACCAACGGAGGGAAAACAGCTAAAGCATTATCTCAGCCTTTTCCTCATTCATCCCTTTGGAAAACCATTCAAATACAATTAAAACAAGGAATAGATATGGCAGAGAAAAAAGCAGCACTTGAAACAAATATGTCTCCTGCAAAAGTGACAGATATGAAAGAATATGTGCATCAAACAATAGGAAGCACCGCATCTCTAGTAAAAGTGATTGCATTATTTTCAACCATCGCAGCTTTTGGAACAGCCAGCCTAATGTTAATGATGTTTCTGCACATGTTAAGGGCGAAAGATTTAAATCGTACTCACTTGTTAAGAACGATTGGTTTTTCTCAAAAAGATTTAACCTATCAATACTTAACAAGTTTTATCGTCGTTCTCTCTATTGGCGCCTTCATTGGAGCAATCACTGTTCATACTATTGGTCCGGCGTTGATGAGTGCAGGCGGAGCATCATTAGGAGCATCCAGCCTTCAGTGGTTAGCCCCGAAATGGGTTTGGATCGTGTATCCTCTCCTGATGTTTATGGTGAATTTAACTGTCATCTCGTGGTTATTGAAGTCCTTTTTTTCTAGTAAAATCAGTCGTCATACTCTTTCATAAGGAGATGTTTCACATGGAACAATTAATTGAAGCGAAGCAATTGTCTTTACAAATTGATTCATTAAAAGGACAAAAACAGACCATTCTTAGAAATATTCACTTAACCATTAAACGTGGAGAATTTGTCACCATTATGGGACCTTCAGGGTGTGGAAAAACCTCTTTGCTTTATCAACTTAGCGGTATAGAGACATCCTCCAGAGGGGAAATCAAATATAACGGTCAACTGCTATCAGAAATGACAGACAAACAGTTAACAGCTTTGCGCTTATCAGAGATGGGATTCGTCTTTCAACACAGCCACTTACTAAAAAACCTCAATCTATTTGATAACATCATTGCTGCAGCTTACTTAGCGAAGAAAATGCCGAGAAAAGAAATCAATGAACGAGCGAAATATTTAATGGAGAAACTTGATATTGATCATTTAGCTGATAGATATTTATCAGAAGTATCAGGAGGACAGCTCCAAAGAGCCTCTATCTGTCGAGCTCTTATGAATGAACCAAACATTCTTTTTGCCGATGAGCCCACAGGTGCTCTTAATTCAAGCACCACAAAGGAAGTCATGGATATTTTTTCACAAATCAATTCTGAAGGAACAACTCTGCTACTCGTCACCCATGATCCAAAAGTGGCCCTTTGCTCTGAAAGAATTTTGTTTATGAATGACGGTGAAATTTCAGCCCATTTAAATTTAGGAAAATACGATCGCTTTACCGCTGAGAAACGAGAGGCCTTGTTAAACAAGTGGTTACAAAACTTAGGGTTTTAATTGGTGTCAAACAGGCAGAAATCTGCCTGTTTTATTTTTTCTTACACTCAAAGGAGTAATCCATAGTCAAACTATTTGTTTCTAGTATGATTTTGCCGTCTTCTTGTTGACAAGATTCTGTCAGCAACTCAATTTCTTTGCTATAAAAGTATCTCTTTGAGATATAAAGAGTGACTAAAACAAGTAAAAGCGTCGTCATCACAATTGTCATTTGCCAGTTTAACATTTGAAATCTTTTTTTCATTTCAACATCCTTTCTGAAAGGTCAACACTTGTCTCGGATATTCGCCTTTCTCAGTAACTACCAGTTTCTTTTCCAAAATCATCTAGCAACATCATAACTGATTTTCCCTTCTAGATCGACCTTTCATTGTTCTTCTCTCATAGCTAAAAAAGCTTTATTTCATATATTCGGATGGTATTTTCGACCATAAACTTAAAACTAATAGTATCTATAACGTTTTTAGACTTCCAAAAAAAGATTTTACTCATTTGAATAAACAATCAATCATCAATACAATAACGTACATCTCATGACATAAGGTCCTTTTTATTACCTCCTGTCAATCACCTCCCAGAAACGATTATATTTTACCAAAAATTGTGATATCGTTTTTTATTGAAACAGGCGAAAGGATGTTAAAGAGGTGAAATTTCCATGAAAATCATTTCAGCTGAACAGGTGGGGAACCGTTTAAATGATTGGCGAATTGCCATTCGTAAGCATGATGTGCACAATGCAAAGACAATCTACACAGAATTAAAGGAATTACTTCAAGAGATGGAAGAGAATCAGGAGGTCTTGACCTACTATTCATTGCTAGAAGGCAAGTTTAAGCTCATGTTATATGAACGAAGAGGTAAAAAACTGAATGAACCGACAGTGCTAGAATACCCTTCTAAAACAAACGACTTAATTGAATATTATTTTTACCTATATAAAGCCCTTTACGCTTCATATAACAGAGACTATGCATCAGCCATCGGACTGTTTAAAATTGCTGAGAAAAAACTACAAAACATTCCTGATGAAATAGAAGTAGCAGAATTCCATACGAAGGTCGCAAACCTATATATGCTGCTTCGCCAAAGCCTGATTTCACTTCATTATATTCAGAATGCTATCGATATTTTCAAAGGTCATGATGGCTATGAAAGAAGACTGGCAGCAGCTTTTGTGATCGCAGCCACCAACTTCATGGATATTGGCGATTTCAAAAGAGCTGAGAATTACTACACAAAAGCATTACACATCTCAAATCAATTAAACGATCATTTTCTAGCATCACAGCTTTATCACAATATCAGTATTCTATATGCCGAAGCTGGAGAATCAAAAAAATGTATTGATGCCCTAGAAAAGGCTCTTAGTGATGATGACTACCTTTCATCTTGTTATTTCGAACACTCCATGTTTATGTTACTAAAAGAGCTACTCTCCATTGATGAAAAGTCGCAAGCTCTCTATTATTTTGAATTAGTCAAACAAAAACAAGAAATAGACAGAAACCCCATCTATACAGCAAAAATGAATTTTCTCTACCACCTATATTTCACTGAAGACATATCCAAAAAAGCTCAAACCTGTTTCGATGACATCAGTATTCTGAAAGAATTAAAGGATGTTGAAGGTGCCCGTGAATTAAGTGCACTAGCTGCCAAACACTTTGAAGAGCTGGGTTCAATTCACCAAGCATACCTCTTTTTGAAGGATGCCTATCAATTGGAACACACTACACTTAATTGGAGGAATTATGATGAAAAAAGTGAGTTTACTCATTTTCGCTTTAGCCATCGTTGTTTTCGGACAAACGGTGTCTTACAATTCGTTAAATGATACAAATCTTGGCCCAACAGAACGACCTATCGGAACATAAAACGATACAATACAAATAACCA
Source organism: Bacillus sp. JUb11 (assembly GCF_024807925.1). Classification (NCBI taxonomy): domain Bacteria; kingdom Bacillati; phylum Bacillota; class Bacilli; order Caryophanales; family Bacillaceae; genus Bacillus; species Bacillus sp. JUb11. The sequence continues at coordinate 350,497 of NZ_JANUEZ010000003.1, forward strand.
CTTGCCTCATTACAAGGCAAGTGGTCCACATTTATTTTAGTTCTTGATAAGAAATGAGGCGGTGAATATGTACCGCCAGATACGTAAGTTCGTCATTTGGAATAACAATACTATGCACCTGTTTAATATAATCTTTTATTTTGAAAGCTACATCCATCGCTTGAGGATACAAGTGTGCAATTTGTTCAAACAACTCATTTTCTTGATCTGATAATAATTTATTTGCGTAAAATCTTTCAACAAAGAATTTCACATGTGTAATAAATCGGCTGTAATGAATATTCTCTTGATCCATTTTCATATTCAACGTATAGCGGACGAGATTCACAATACTTCCGATCATCTTGGCATACTTCATGCCATCTTTAGAATCGGACTCTTCACCTAACGCATTAATTAAATGGAAGGCGATATTGGCCGCTTCTTCCTTTGGTAATTGTATGCCCAATGTATTGTTGACTAACTCAAGCGCATAATTACCTACTTCAAATTCTTCGGTATAGTAGTTTTTGATTTCCCAGTATACTCGATTTGTAATATTAATATTCTTCTTGTGCCGTTCTACTGCAAAATTCAAGTGGTCCATCAAGGTAAAATAGACACCAGAATTCAGACTTGAGTTTAAGCGTTTTTCAGCATATTGAACAATATGCTGAGTTAAATCGATAAACTCTTGTGGCATTGAATCTAATAGTTGGAGAAATTCCTTCGCTCTCATGTTATCGACAGACATAAACACTTGATCTGCCTTCTTTTCTTCAATCATTTGACCTGGTTTTTGTCCATAACCAATCCCCCGGCCGAATAGAACCATCTCCTGTTGGTTCTGATCTTCAGCCAGAACCACACTCGAGTTTAAAACTTTTTTGATTTTAAACATCGTCATCACCTGTCTTCATGATTGTGGTTTTTCAATCAAGCGATTCACCATTTGTTTCAATGACCTTTTTGTACCAATAAAATGAGTCTTTACGAGAACGTTTTAATGTACCGTTTCCATCGTCATCTTGATCTACATGAATGAACCCGTATCGTTTTGACATCTGTGATGTACCTGCACTTATAATATCAATTGAGCCCCAGCTCGTATATCCGAAGAGGTCAACGCCTTCTTCCACCGCTTCTCTCATTTGGCGGAAATGCTCTTTGAAATAGTTAATACGATAATCATCGTGAATTGATCCATCACTTTCAACAACATCTTTTGCACCCATGCCGTTTTCTACAATGATCAGTGGTTTTTGATAACGATCATATAATTCTATTAAAGAAATTTTCAGACCAACCGGATCAATTTGCCATCCCCAATCAGTAGATGGAAGGTAAGGATTTTTGACCCCACGGATGGTATTTCCATCCGTTTTTTCTAATCCTTCATCAGCTGATTCAGTTAAAGACATATAGTAGCTGAACGAGATAAAATCTACTGTATTTTCTTTTAAAATAGAAAGATCATCTGATTCCATTTGGATATGAATGTTTTTTCTCTCAAGCATGCGCTTGATAAGCGGCGGGTATTCACCAAATACCTGAACATCTGCATAGAAATAGTTTTCTAAGTTTTGTTTCAATGCCCGCTCCACATCATTCGGATGACAAGTGTGCGGATACGTTGTTAATTTTGTCAGCATACACCCTACTTGACTGCCTGGTATGATGCGATGACAATCTGCTGTTACGAGTGCAGAGGCAATGAATTGATGATGGAGTGCTTGATAAACCGTCTCTTCCTCTTTCCCTTCTGGGCAGCGATCAGGAATAATTCCTGCTGTAATAAAAGAGTGGCGGTGAATACTATCTATTTCATTAAAGGTAAGCCAATATTTCACATCATGTTTATAGCGTTCAAAACATACATTGGCGAACTTAACAAAGAGATCAACGACTTTTCTTTCAACCCAGCCATTATATTTCACGCTCAGTGCTAACGGCATTTCATAATGTGACAGCGTCACAATCGGTTCTATGTTGTGTTTTTTCATTTCTGCAAATAAACGATCGTAAAATTGGAGTCCTTTTTCATTTGGTTCTTTCTCTTCTCCAGTTGGGAAGATACGGCTCCATGCAATAGAAATGCGAAGAGTTTTAAAACCCATTTCAGCAAATAGAGCCAAATCCTCTTTATAGTGGTGATAGAAATCAACACCTCTGCGTTTTGGGTACTTTTTATCATCTGGGTCTTTCATCGCTCGATCTATATTTTCAGAAGTAACAGCTAGATGCCCTTCATAATCTTCTACACTCAAATTAGACCGGTACATCGCAATATCAGCAACAGATGGGCCCTTTCCATCTACATTCCAAGCGCCTTCTGCTTGGTTGGCGGCAATGGCGCCGCCCCATAAAAATCCTTTTGGAAAACCTTTTATTGTCGTCATATGTTTAGCCTCCTAATTGGGTGATAACCATCAATGTATCTTGGCGATTGACCTCTTGTAATGGCTGTACCTTAATATCATATTGATCTGTATTCGTGATGACAGCAAGCGTAACTGGATCGTATCCTGCTTCCATGATTTTTTCTACATCAAATTCAATGAGTAAATCCCCTGCTTGTACACGATCTCCTGCCTGCACTTTTGGATAAAAATACTGTCCTTCCAACTGTACAGTATCAATGCCAATGTGGAATAATACTTCCATCCCTTTGTCCGTTTTCATACCAAGTGCATGGTTTGTTTCGAACAGCAAGGTGACCTCACCATCTACTGGTGCATATAACGCTCCTTCTGAAGGAACAATGGCAATTCCGTCTCCCATGACCTTTGAAGAGAAAATATCATCTTTTACTTCAGATAGAGAGATCATTTGACCAATCACAGGGCTTTTGAAAGTTTCCCCTGCTCCAATTTGTTCAGCAAATGCTTCTTGATCATTTGTCTTTTCTTCTACTTTTTTATCCTTACCTAATACAAAAGCAGCGATAAAAGCAACAACGAAGGAAATGACAGCTCCAATGACAGCAAACATTAGATTTCGAGGAAGCTCATCTGATATAAACATCGACATACTTGCTAATCCAGGACCAACAAGTACAAAAGCTTTTATACCAACTAATCCAATGAAGATTCCGCCAACAAACGAACCAATCATGACACTTCCAAGTACGCGTTTATTTTGAAGTGTCACACCATACAAAGCAGGCTCTGTGATGCCAAAAAATGCTGAAATTCCTGCCGATATGGCTGTTGATCTGAGTACCTTGTCTTTCGTGCGAAGTGCCACTGCGAAACATGCCCCACTTTCCGCAATATTATGCGCAAGTGATGCTGGTAAATAAAGTGCTTCTTTCCCGAGGTTCCCCATCGTTGTCACTGCATAAGGGACCATTGCTTTGTGCATGCCTGATGCAACCATAAACGGGAGTACCGCTGCTAAAATTGCGACAGCTACCCAGCCTACTGTATTAAACATCGCAAGAATAACGGATGAAAACCCTTGTCCTGCTGTAAAACCAAGTGGTCCTAATAACAGTAACGTAACTGGTACAGTAATGACTAATGACATCATTGGGACAAAGAAAATCCGAATTGGTTTTGGTGAAAATCGTGTGAAGAATTTTTCCATTTGAGCGTAAAGCAATACAGAAAGGATTGCTGGAAACACTTGATACGCATAAGCTATATTTTTTACGTCGAATGACATTAATTGCGCACCTTCAGTAAGCATGGCTGTCATGTTCGGAAGAAGGAGTGCACCGACTGCTGATAATGCGACCAGTGGGTTTACCTTTAGTTTATTTGCCGTTGTGACAGCGACTAGTAATGGCAGGAAGTATAGTGGTGCGTCACCCACCATGTTCAGTATTTGATAGGTTTGGCCTTTTGCATCCACCCAGCCTAATAAAGAGAAAAGGAGAAGAAATGATTTTAAAATCCCTCCGCCTGCGATAGCCGGAACAAGCGGCTGGAAGACACCCACAATGAAATCTAATAGAACTGTGCCTGCTTTTCTTTTTTCTTTTGGCTGATTGGATGGCACGCCTTGCCCGGATGAGCTGCCGCCCATTAAATTTGTTACCTTTTGATACACTTCAATCACGTCATTCCCAATGACCACTTGGCATTGTCCTGACATTCTGACAGCTATGACACCTGGTGTTTTTTCTAATGCTGGTACATCTGCTTTTTTCTGATCAATTAGTGTGAAGCGAAGTCTTGTTGAGCAGTGCTCAAGGTGCGCAATGTTTTCTTTACCACCTACATGCTGTAAAACATCTTTGGCGACTTGTGTGTAATCCATTTTTTCTCCTCCTTTTCTCATACATGGGACCTATATTTTGGCAATAAAAAAAGGACCTAAAACGACAAATTAAAGAAATTCATCGTTTTTAGATCCTGCCTGCATGACCAGTCACATGTCTAATTTATTTATATTGGATTTGCTTTTAGTATATATTGATTATATGAAAGCGTCAACATTTATTTTCCTAAAAATTATTGAGGTCTATATACCTAAATTAATTTTCTTTAATTTAGTTGAAGCAACCTTTCTCACTTTTTTTATACACCAATATTTTTTATCATCAATAAGAACTCTTTATTAATAAAAAACCAGATAAGTTCACTCATCTGGTTTCATATCATCTATTTTTTTCTTTCTTCCGCCTGCTTTTTGAATGCTTTCGCTTGTTTTTGGTATTCCTGTTTCGTAACCGCTTTTAACTCTACAGTACCGCCTGTCATTTTAAATGGAAGTTTGATTGATTTTACATCTCGATCAGTGGAACCTTTAATGATCCCATCTTCAATTAAAGGCTCATGGCCCATTACAAAATTTCTTCCATCCGTATCACCCATGACTTCTAATCTCATTTCTTTATAAGGCTTACACTCTTCTCCGGGAACAGTTGTGATTAGAAGGAAGCCGGACCATCCAAGCTCAATATGCATGGTTTTCACCTGTAAAAATAGTTGTTTGTCCTTTGCCGTATAGAGAAAACCATATACTTTCGCCACTTTCTCCTTGAAGTTTCTCATACTATCATAAAACCTATCTTCAGCGGTATCGAATAGATAATCATATCGTTTTTGAATCTCTTTATGATATTTATCTAGCTTTTTTTGATTGATTGCCTTATATATCATGCCTTTCTTTTCACCTTGTTTTTTTACTGAAAGGTCTTTTCCTGAAAAGTGAACTTCGTATACGATCGTTTCTTTACCTTGTGTGACTTTGAATTCATACCCATTTTCTTTTGAACTGCCAGATACGACAAATTGTTTTTTATAGATTTGCGGATCCCACCTCACTTCTTCTATATACTTTTCATTCAAATGCCCCGTTACTTTGCCTTTATTCTCAGATATCTCAAACCAGCTCATTCTATCCTTCGTTTTATACGCAAATGCATAGGCATGATTCAATGAATTCTTTTGTGCGACTGCTTGATATGCTGTCCAGCCGCCTCCACCTAAGATGAGTACTGCCAGGATAGACACGACACACATTTTCAGTTTACTCATACGTACCTCCACTCATATATGTTTTGAAAAACCTTCATGATCCCTATTTATTCTGATCGCCCTGAAATGCCATTCACAACATTCATCTGTTCCAACACGATCTACTTTTGCCATTCTTTCGCCTTCTTTTTGAATGCTTCTGTTTGTTCTTGATATTCCTCTTTCGTGACCACTTTAAATTCTATTGTCCCGCCTGCCATTTTAAAAGGAAATTTAATGTATGTTGCGTCTCGGTCAGTTTCACCTAAAATAAAACCCTTTTCAATTGCAGGATAAGTACTCAAATCAAACATCATCCCATCAGAAACTCCACCGGCTGTATGTTTCGTTTCTTTATAAGGTTCACCACCATCTCCTGGGGCCTTTCTCATTAGAAAAGAACCTGCCCATTCAGACTGCATATACATTCGTTTTACTTTTAGAAATAGTTGGTATGAACCATCCTCTGCCGTATACAGATAACCATAAGCGCCTGTTACTTTCTTAATGAAGTTTCGTACATAATCATGAAATCTATTTTCCGTGTCATCCATCAGTTTCTCATATCGAGTATGAATGTCCTGTTGAACAGCACGTAGGTTTTTTTGATCAACCGCTTTGTATGTGATGCTGTGCTTTTCACCTTGTCTTTTCACAGAAAGATCCTTTTCGGCAAGGTGAACTTCATATGTGACCGTTTCTTTCTCTTGCTTCACATGAAATTCGTAACCGTTTTCAATTGATTTCCCAGTTAATTGATATTTGTTGATAAATAGATTGGGATCATAATGCCTTTTCGGGTTTTCCTCTAAAATGGTTTCATTCAGATGACCTGTTACTTTTCCGTTTCTTTCCGTTACCTTGAACCAGTTCACACGATCATGAGTCTTATATGCAAAGGCGTAGGGATGATTCAAACCACTCTTTTTTGCGATTGCTTGATAGGCTATCCAGCCGCCTCCACCAATCAGTAGTACCGCCAGAATAGTCATGATCCAGATTTTCGATTTACTCATATGTCCCCCCCAAACTATGATCGTTCACTCTATATGAAGGATTCATCTCATTGATTAACAAATCAGTGATCTCTTCACCTCCTTTCTAGCATTTATTTTTTTCTCATACCTCTTGTATCTGCAGTTATACATCGTTTATTATATATCTAAATGATATATCTTTTAGATAGGTGTGTTGATCAATGAAAAAATACAATGATACGACGTATGCGATTTTGGGGATTTTAACGACAGATTGTAAGTCTGGGTATGAAGTGAAGCAATTAATTGATAGGAGCTTGCATCACTTTTGGAAAATTAGTTACGGACAAATTTATCCAGCTTTAAAGTTAATAGTCGAGGAAGGGCTTGCGAAGGTTTCACCCGCTTCTACAACTGGGCGCTCAGACAAGCGGGAGTATCATCTGACTGAAAAAGGGCTGGACACGTTGAGGCAATGGCTGGCGCAGCCGCTCGATCAAGTACCATCAGAACGAAATGAAGTGTTATTAAAGTTATTCTTTGGTCAATATCTTTCGTTTGAGAAAAAATTGGTGCTTTTACAGGATTATGAGAGGCAGCTCCGTATCCGTTATGAGACATATGTTGCGATTGAACAAAACATTCAAGAGCTGTATCCAGATGAAGCTGATGCGAAGTATTGGCTGTATACGTTAGATTACGGAAAGAAAGTGGCGCAGGCTGGAATTGATTGGTGCGTGGAGACCTGTGAATCGATGAAGAAAGAAGGATGAACAAATGAAAAAAAATATACGTGCTGGCAGGTATACAACAGACAATTCTGAGCCGATTGTTGTGTTCATTATCGGAATGAGAATCAATAAACGCTGGGCTGTCCATCAATGGCTGCCAGTATTTAAGGCGATGCCGGGGATGATCAAAGAACTTTATACACATCAAGAAGAACTTGGTTTTCTCGGGACAGAAAATTACTTCGGTTTACGCACCACCACCATGATCCAATATTGGAAATCAACAGAGGACCTCCTTGCCTACGCCAAGATGGAGAAGCATTTGGCTGCTTGGAAAGGATTTAACCAAAGAGCACGAAATAATGACGCGGTCGGAATTTATCATGAAACGTATCAAATTCAAGCCGGATCATATGAATCTATCTACGTGAACATGCCTTCATATGGATTGAGCCAAGCTAAAGCGCCCATCCTAATTGGAAAAGGGAAAGGAAAAGAAACCGCAAAAGAACGCCTTTCTACAACAAATTCCTAGAGCTGATTCTCTAGGAATTTCTTTTTGCAACCATCACAAAATGTTTTAATATGCGGGCAGTTAATCCCCAAATGGTGTAACGATCGTAATCATAAAACCACTCCTCAATCGAACGACTCCCCCAGCTGTATTTTTCACCATTCATGATTTTTTCATAAGGAAAGTCCTCTCCTGGTGTTGGCTGCACCGATACATGGTGTAAGTATGGTTCGTATTGGCTGAGCCATGATAGAGGCACAGTAAAGGTCTCCTCTACTTCTTCTTGATTAAAGGAATGTTTGACCTGCTGTTCATCAATGATTCCGACAAATGGATATACCACAAAGGATGGAGAGGCAATATAAGGACTGAGCTGTCCTAACACCTTGACGGATTCGGGCGGAATCCCTAGTTCTTCATATGTTTCCCGCAGTGCAGCTTCTTGTGCGGTTTCGTCGCCGTCGAGTTTGCCGCCAGGGAAGCTAATATCGCCAGGCTGTTTTCTCATCGTCAGTGATCGCACTTCAAATAAAACATGCCATTCCCCGTTTACTTGCACCAAAGGGACAAGGACTGCCGCTTTGAACGCTGTCTCTTCTCCGATAAATAGCGGCTGTGATTGATGTAAGTCACTTTTTAATTGATCAATGAACATGGGCATCACCTATTTTCCGTTTCTCTTTTCTTTAGCGTATCATTGATTTCCTTTTGAATAAAGGCGATCTTTCTGACAATTATTTTTATCATTTTGACAACTATACTTGTCAAAATGAATATAATACTTTACAATCAAGATAACATTTTGATCAGAGTTGAGGTGACAGAATGAAAAATCGGCTAAAAGAGCTGCGGGCACGTGATGGTTTAAACCAAACGGAGCTTGCGAAACGGGCAAAGGTTTCCCGCCAGACGATCAGCTTAATGGAACGAGATGAATTAATGCCGTCTCTCTTACTTGCTATGAGGCTTTCACGTATTTTTCAAGAACCCATTGAACATATTTTTCTATTCGAGGAGGATGAACTCACATGAAAACTGTATATAAAATGCTCTTAGGTGCTCTCCTTGGTTTTCTCGGTGCTTACTGTTTGCTGGCAGCCGAATTTGAGCTGACACTTCTGCAGACTGCATTTGAAGCGACTCTTGTCATCACTGGCTTGACAGTTCTATTCATCATTTATTGTTTTTCAGGCATTTCACGCATGAAGAAAAGAGTCTCTCTTTCGGTATCTGGTGATGAGGAGGATGAACTCGAGGTAAAACAGTACCGAACCTTTACTGATGTAACGTTAGCTAATACGGTGAGTACCATTTTATCGATTATTGCAATTGGAATTTCCATCGTAACCGAGCAGCCACTTTGGCTGATTCTCGCAAATGCTGCCTTATTTTTGATCACCGTCATTCTTTCTTATGTGTCAACCTCTGTCCTAAAGCTCGTCTATCCTAATCGTCACCTACCTAGTCCAACCGATAAAGATTATGGCAAAAAACTGCTCGCCATTTCTGATGAAGGCGAAAAGCATGTGATGCTCGATGGGCTTTTTCACACTTTTCAAATGATGAATATTTTATTGACCGGTGCCATGTTTATTTTGATTGTCTATTCTCTTGGCGCCAATCACTCTCAGCTCTTCTCCATCATCGTCGTTGGACTTGTTCTGATCATTCTTAATGCATACTATATGTTGAAGATTCGAAATCGTTAAATAAGCAAAAGCACAGCCATTTAAAAAGGCTGTGCTTTTTTGTTCATTATGCTGACCGACGTTTCTGTCGTGCATAAATCAAAAATAAGAACCCAAACCATACGGGTGTCAATAACAGGGCTGGACGTGTTGCGTCAGCAAAAAGCATGATGACAAGAATGGCAGCAAAGAGCACAAGAACCGCTATATTCACAAAAGGTGTAAATGGCGCTTTAAAGGTAGACGCCTTATGCAGTTCAGGACGTGTTTTCTTATATTTCAGATGGCATATTAAAATAATACTCCATACCCAAATGAAACAAATGGCACTGATTGTTGTCACAATACCAAAGGCTTGTTCAGGAATTAGCTTGCTTAAAAGAGCCCCTACTGACACCACAATTGTCGACACAAACAGGGCATTACTTGGAACAGCATGTTTATTTAGACGGCCAAAGGATGCCGGTCCTTGTTTTTGATGACTGAGATTATACAAAATTCGGCTCGTTGAGAACATACCGCTATTACAAGCAGACGCCGCAGATGTCAGGACGACAAAGTTGATGAGTCCCGCCGCTACTGGTATCCCAATGAGCCCAAAGGTTTTCACAAAAGGACTTTCTGATGCACTGAGTTCTGTCCATGGGTTGATGCATAGTAATACAAAAATCGCACCTACATAGAAAAATAGAATTCTTAATGGAATTTTATTAATCGCAGACGGGATGTTTTTTTGCGGATTCGCTGTTTCTGCTGCTGACACACCGACAAGTTCCACGCCCACATACGCAAAAATCACCATCTGGAATGACAATAAGAAGCCTGTCACACCATTTGGAAAGAATCCTCCGTGTGACCACAGATTCGTTACCGTCACGGTCCCTGCATCTGTTTGAAAACCAATGATTAACAGGACAATTCCAACGCCAATCAACAGTAATATCGTAATCACTTTAATCAGTGCAAACCAAAATTCCATTTCTCCAAAAAGCTTCACCGTTAATAAATTAAATCCTAGCAAAATCAATAAACAAATAATAGCAGGAATCCACTGCGGAATATCAAACCAGTACTGCACATACACCCCGACCGCAATAACATCCGCCATCGCTGTCATAATCCAGCAAAACCAATACGTCCATCCTGTCACAAAGGAAGCCCATGGTCCAAGATAATCCTCTGCTATATCCGTTAAAGACTGATAGCCCGCCTTAGATAAGAGCAATTCTCCAAGTGCCCTCATGACAAAAAAGATGGCCATTCCGACAATTAAGTACGCAAAAATGATCGATGGTCCAGCCAATTGAATGGCCTTTCCAGACCCTAAAAACAGCCCAGTTCCAATCGTTCCGCCAATGGCAATTAATTGAACATGACGGTTTGATAAATCTCGCTTTAACTCTTGTTGTGCCAATTCCAACACCCTCCTACGACACGATCCTATACTGAAATAATGAACTCTCAAAAAGTCCATAAAAAAAGAGATTGGATGCGCTCCAATCTCACGGTCATAAAAGAATAGCAAAATAGAGAAAAGCAATACACAGTATGATCCATGCATCACAAATACAATATTTCGTACTCTTCTGTCCTTTTGCCTGAGATTGTGAACCCTTCGGCGCCGCACATACATGCGGTCTCTCCAGAAGCTGCTCCTGCCATAGTGTGACCCACAGCAATCATAGCCTTCGATATTTACTTTAAATGTTGCTATTTCTGAATAATTTTATATTTTACGCCTCTAAAAGAAAGCTGTCAATGGTAATCTTTTAAGATGTTGTTTCCTCCTTATCTGAAGCTGATATGACATCACTTCATCAACACCCCTTGATTAAGGTATAATGAAACAAAGAATGTTCGGCTCGTTTGGTGAAGACATCCATCTTGATGATGAACCATAGTTAGGCAATCCAATGAAGTTGGTGAAGACAAATGAAAAAAATGAACAAACAGCGTGTGACATTACAAGAAGTCGCTCGGCATGCCGGTGTATCGACTTCAACGGCCTCACTCGTTGTTCGCAACAACCCTAGGATCTCTGAAGCCACCCGGAAAAAAGTGCTGCAATCCATGGAGGATTTGGGATACGTGTACGATCGCGTCGCTGCCAACATGCGGTCGAAAAGTTCAAATATTGTAGGTGTGATAGTCACGGATATTTCAAACACCTTTATTTCTGAATTTTTAATCGGTGTGCAAACCACCCTTGAGTCACTTGGCTATACCGTTTTACTTGGGACAACCTTTGATAGTGTGGATAAGCAGGAGCGGCTCATCTCCACAATGGTAGAGCACCGAGTGGGTGGAATCATCTTAAATCCAGCATCGAAAAGTTCGACACGAACGGTGAAACAATTAAACAACATTCGCACACCAAAAGTATTGGCAAACCGTGAATTAGCAGATGTCCATTGTGATTATGTCGGCGTTGATTATGAACAAGGCACTTGGATGGCGGTCCGTCATCTTCTTCAAAAAGGGCATCGCCGCATCGCCTTCTTAGGTGGAATCAAATCCTCCTCGACTTGGATTGAACGGATGAAAGGGTTCAAAAGAGCCCATGATGATGAGGACCTGACGATGGATGAATCTCTTATTATCGATATGGTGCCTACCCGTGAAGGCGGGAAAGAAGCCCTTGCCCAAGTGATTGACCTTCCCGAACCACCTACTGCTATTTTTTGCTTCAGTGATTTAGTGGCGTTTGGGGTCATTCAAGAATTGGCAGCGCGTGACATCAAGCCTGGTGAAGACATTGATGTAGTTGGGTTCGATAACATCCCTGAAGCGGAGATGTATCACCCGCCGCTCACCACAGTCTCATCATTTCCACGATCCATTGGAGTCAAAGCAGCCAACCTTTTGTATCATAAAATGAACGAGCAGGATGAAGAACTGCAGCGATTGATATTAAAGCCTCAACTTCATATTCGAGAAACCTCGACATGATCATGAAAAGGAGAATTGCAAAGCGATTCTCCTTTTTTTATTGAGCAAGTCAACTATTTCTTTATTACATTTTTCTTTTTTTAAATCGCAAAGTCATAAACTTGACACATTTTATACACAGGAGTATATTTATCTCGTTGCTTCTTTTAGTATATCGTTATACCTTTTGTGAACATATCGTTATTTATCATATCAACTACAGTTAAAGATGGATCTTTTGATTCTGATCAAATCGAGGAAGTCCATCAACTTATGATAACTGTTATTATTTTTAATTATTTAGTAGAACGATGTACTTATTTGAAGAACAGATGAATATTCATTATTTTTTCATCAATCACACAAGGGGTGTTGTGATGGACTTAATATTATTTACGTTTAAGGAAATAACAAAGGGTAACAAGAATTTGGCCCGAACAGGGTTTCAAATATAGGAGTGGGAACATGAAAAATCCATACATTAAATCATCACTTGGCATGTACTTAAACTATTTCATGCTAGGCATGATCAATATTATTGTGGCATCAAACATGGAAAGCTTATCTGAACGCTACCATGTAGATATTCCAAAAATCAGCTTGCTTGTATCAGCAATCGGGATCGGTAAATTAATTGCTCTCTTTTTCTCTGGCCGGCTGGCAGACAGCTGGGGGCGAAAACCTGTCATTATTACAGGTAACTTTCTCTACTTATTATTCTTAATTGGGATTCCAATAACGACCAATTATACATTGGCTTTCATTTTTGCCATTTCCGCAGGGATTGCGAACTCATTACTTGATTCAGGAACATATCCTGCTTTGACAGAGTCATTTCCTAAAAAAGCAAGTTCAGCTTCTGTATTAGTGAAGGCGTCTGTATCAATTGGTGCGACTGTTCTTCCATTTATCTTGGCATTCCTTATTGCACATGACATCTTCTGGGGCTGGGCATTCTTTGGTCTAGGACTTCTTTATTTACTTGTAGGCATTTACTTGATCTTTATGCCGTTCCCAAATCATAAGCAAACGGCTTCTCAAAACGATCTTCCCGTTCAAGAGCAAATGAAGGAAGAACCGAAAATGTTTGGTGAAGGTTTAGCTGTTGTACTTATGGGATTCACGTCTACTGCATTATTTGTCGTATGGCAAACTTGGCTTCCACAGCTCGGGCTGAAATTGATTGGGCTTGGCTCAGGACAAGCGACACAGCTTCTTTCTTATTTTAGTATTGGTGCACTCGTATCTGTTCTATTGCTTTCAATCGTATTAGATAAATTCATTTCACCGATTATGGTCGCCATTATTTACCCAATCGGGGCATTCCTTGCCATGCTTTCACTATTTCAAATTGAAACGTACGGCATTGTCATTGTTAGTACCTTTTTCTTAGGATTATTTACAGCCGGCATTTTCCAGTTGGCGATGAGTATTATGATGAAATTATTCCCTACAAACAAAGCAACGGCTTCATCATATGTCAACATTGCGGCAAGCTCAGCGTTTATCCTTGTTCCGCTGATTACAAGCGGACTCGTCAGCACGTACGATATTAAAATGACTTTATTCTTCGATATGATCATTGCGGTCATCAGCGTATTGTTAGCAGTCTTTGTTTTACGACGCATGAAAAAATTGTTTAGATAATTAAAGGAGATGTCAATCATGACAAACATACACGAACGTAATATTGATGGAAAAACAAAATTAGTCGGTCTTCTTGCAACACCAATCGGGCACAGCCTGTCACCACGGATGCACAACCTTGGCTATACACTAACAGGAATCAACTATGCTTACCTTGCTTTTGAGGTAGGAAATGATGAACTAGAAGCAGCAGTAAACGGGATGAAAGCAATGGGTGCAGCTGGATTTAACGTATCCATGCCGAACAAAATGAAAGTACTCGATTACTTAGATGAACTAGATGATTCTGCAAAATATACTCGCGCAAGCAACACAGTTGTGAACAAAGATGGCAAGCTGGTTGGTTACAACACAGATGGTCTTGGTTACGTAAGAAACTTAATTGAACACGGCGTTGAATTAGCTGGACAAAAGGTTACACTCGTTGGATCTGGCGGCGCTGCAACACCGATCGCCATTCAGCTTGCACAATCAGGTATTCGTGAAATTAGTATTTTTGCTCGTAATGATCAATACTTTGTTCAAGCAGAGGAAAATGTAAATTACATCAACAACGAAATGAAATCATTCGGTGTCAAAGCGAATATCTTCCCACTTGAAGACAAAGACGCTTTCCGTCGTGAAGTAGCTGAAAGTGCGATCTTAGCAAACGGGACAAGCCTTGGCATGAAACCATTAGATGAGCTCAGCATTATTGACGATACCCTTGATGTATTACGCAAAGACTTAATCGTGACAGATGTCGTCTACAACCCGCAAAAAACAAAACTTCTTGCTCAAGCACAAGAAGCTGGTGCCAAAACGATTAACGGTCTTGGCATGATGCTATGGCAAGGTGCCCTTGCGTACAAACTCTTTACTGGCGAGGATATGCCTGTTGAACAAGTGAAACAAATTCTATTTGAAAATGACCGTTTCTAAACGAAACACAGAAAAAAGACGACCTCCGCTTTGGAAGTCGTCTTTTTTTATTCGTGTATCATCACACGGCGATATCGATAAAGGATATACACCGCGCCGATGATCGCCACAACAGCCACACCCGCATCAAATATAAAGATTTGCAAAATGGTCGAGTGGGTTTCGATCAAACCAGTGACGACTGGAATCACAATGGCGGACACTCCGCCTGCTGTTGAGATAATTCCTGTCATCGTCCCTTTGTTTTTCCAGAAGAACTCAGCCATTACGGTTAACGTCAGCTGAAAGACACCCGCTGTTGAAAAGCCCAATACAAATGCATTGACGGTCCCGATGACTGGAGACTTCACGACCAATAGCACACAGATAGAGGCTAATGTAATAATCGGATAGAGTAGCAGCACGGTGACCGGACGAACAATGCGGCGCAAAAGAAATGCGAGTAATAAGACAGACAGCAAACCGCCCATGCTATAGTAACTAAGCAGCTTCACAGCACTGCCAGAAGCCATTCCCAATATTTCCTCACCGTACGTAGGCAGCCAAATTTGCGGCAAGGCGTACAGACCATTTGATGTAAAACTGATCACAATCAGTGCGACCCCTTCTCTCCAAAACGTAGGCTCTGATGAGAAGCGCGGAAGTCCATCATGCTCCGTCACCTGAACTTGCTCCACCTTGCGATGATTTGGAAATGGCAATGTCCACAGCATCATCACATTCACTAAATAGATAAAAGCAGGTACAAAAAACGCAAATCCATAAAACAGATCATGCTCTGCTAAAAAGAAAATAGCGAGCGGCAGAATGGTCGCCCCAATCGAAATAAACGCCTTCACCATCACATTTGCAGATCCCGAGTTTTGAGGAAAAGCTTCCATTAAAGCCGGATACGTCCCTGCATCCATCGCCGAATTCGCCACCCCTGCCAAAATCGCAAACGCAAACGCGATTTGATAATTCGGAGACAACGGGATTCCGATGAGGAACACCGCCATCAGCACCCCGGAAACCAAAATGACTGGCTTTCGTCCAAAACGATCTGACAGTACGCCCGATAAACCATACGTGAGCACCCTGCCAATACCGAGTGCAGATATCATATAACTTATCCCCGCACTATTTGTATCTAATTGTTTGATCAAAAATGGCATATTAGAAGCCAAAATAATATTGACCATACCTAATAAAAAATAATTGATATAAAGACTAGAGGCCGTTCTCAAATACGGATTCCTCATGCTGACACACCCCTCAACACATTGCAATGAAGTGACAAATAATGGTTACGCTTACAAGATTCATGCGTGAGGAGAAACAGCTTTGCAACCTTCACGTACTTGAAACATCTCATCATTTCATACAGCTTACATGCCCTTCATTTATCAAGCATCTCTTCAAATTTTCACTAGCTCTTATTTTATATGAATGTGAAAGGTAATGATAGTGAATTGCTTAAATTTGAGGGAAATTGTGATAGAAAAAATTCCTCTAAACTCACATTCCCCAAAGACTAAACTCATAAAAATATTCTTTACGCTCTATGCATCATCCAAAATGAAAATCCTCTGCTATTAAAATGAAATCACCGTATCCACTTGAGAATTTGATGTGCTCAAGAAGTTTCGTTAAATGATGAAACACTTCATTTACATTCATCAAGAGCGATTCAATTTCATGATCTCAGAAAAACAGCAATCTCCCTTGTTTAGGAGTCGCTATCACCCTTAAGGCCATTTCCGTTAACAGTTGTGTAGGCTTTTCTATATGCTCTAGTTAGTTGTCTCCATGTATTTGACTTTTATGTTCTCTTGATTGCAGGAAAGTAAATACCTGCTGACAAAACAAATGATTTTCTTTGATCTCTAAAAAAGGGGGAAATGAAACAACCAGTCACCGAAAGAATTTCGACAACTGGCTGTTTCATACGGTGTTTTGCTCCCAGTCTCACAAAACGGGAGGGCAAGTCCCAAATGTGGGGATTGTTTAAAATATTACGGATTATTCTCTTTTAGAGATACTATGAATGGCTTTGTATTCGCTCCTGTATTTTCTGGGTATGATCTTGATTTAAAATCATTGCCAATTCGGCCTCATCTAGAACAGATCCCCATCTAAAGATAATTTCACCATTCAAACCATACTTCAAAAAAAGCGCTTGATAATCTACTTCATGACTATTCTGATCCAATCCTGTGAAAAACAAATCTTTTATAGGTTCCTCTGTGAGCATAGAATCTCTTCTACTGGCAATCATGAAACTAGATTGATACTGATCCACTATTCGCAATGCCTTATCTAAATCAGATTGAGGTACTTTGGCCATACTGACATAAAATTGATTTTCTTGTTCATCTAAAAGTAATTCTGGCCCCTTTTCAAAACCTGAAGTATTTATTTCCGAATCAATTGATTTCCATACTTTTCGGAATCTCTCTATTCGCGAATGTACATCATTTACTTTCTTACTTAGAAAGATATAAACATGGTAATTAGTTAATTGCCCGCTAAAAATTTCGATTAATTCATTTTGACAATAACTTTGAAAAGCCTCTATTCCACCATCATTTAAAAAGTGATATCCGTTTATACTATATACACTTAACTGTTTACATTCATTTATTTTCTGATCTAACCACTTATAGTAGTTTGTCACACCTTGTTCGAATTCAAGTTTTATTTTCATTAGTCACCTTTTAATCAGTAATTAAAATTGCTCGAATTGGACAACTGCTTTTTCTTTTTGTAAAAACTCATCAAAAAGAGATACTAATCTATTTATATTCTCTTCTTTTGAATACAGTAACGGATTATAACCATCTGAAGGAGGCATATAATGAATAAATGGTTCCATATCCTCAGGGTAACCAAAATCAGCGTATACTTCACACAATTCATCCAATAACTCTTCAGGTGACTTCTTATTTTTTTCTTTTAAGTGAGACGTTATACCATATCTCCATTTCCTTTTTTCAATGTCCCATTGGCTAGATTCTTCTTCTACCAAATCATTGTATAATTCTACTAATATCATTTGGAGTTTTCTATAATCCTCATCTGGATCGCCAGCACCCCAAGCTAATTCTAGGATTAAAGAATTTTCACATTCAGTATGATTAGATAAGTATTCCACTGCATACTTGCTTATTTCTTTGTATGAGATCAAATCTAGCCTAATTCCTACATATATAGTTTTCCAATCATAGTGAATATTATATGTTTTTAAGACCTCTATAGAAAATTTCATTTCTCTTCATTCCTATCTCTTAGGATTTTGATTAGGCAATCCTGTAATTTCACCTTCTGGAATAAACCTTCTATGAGTAACTCCCTTATTTGGATCGACAATCCACTCAAAAATACCATTTTGATCTTTAACCGAAAACACTCTTTCAATTATTCGCAAATCTTTATTATAAACATCCTTATAGCTATAGTATTTCATACCACCCTCTATTTGATACAGCTTAACCTTTGTTTTATCACCACCGACCAAATCAAACTCTTTAGCCAATGGTGTGTAATTGTCAATTATATCATTGAAACCATGTTGACCATCTGGCTTTTTCAACGCACTCCCGACCCTTTTACTATCTATTACCGGATGTTCAATTTTATCTCCTTTAATCCCCATCTTCCCATGAAATCCTTTCGCCCCAAACGGCAAAAGCATCCCCAGAGCCGCATTCATACTCGCTTCCTGCTGTTCTTTCGAGACTTTATTTCCAAACATATCTCGACCCGTAATCGCTTCACTGAAGCCGTTTGTTGCGGTGAGGCCATATAAGCCTTTTTGTGATGTTTTCAACGCATCGAAAGACTTCTGTGATGTCTTGTAAATGTCGACCGCTCTTACTGCGGCTGAGGTGGCTTGAGTCGTTTTATAAACGGCTTTACCGCCTTTGAAAATCCGGCCTGCCCAGCCGACAATCGGGATGTAGCCTGCTGCTGCCATGCCGCCTGCGGCGACCCGTTGGCCTGCGGTGAGTTCTTCACCTGTGATCGGATCGACACCTGTTGCGGCACGTTTTGCATCGTTCACGCCTGTCAGTTCATTGACGATATTTCCTCCGTAATCAAGAGCTTTTTCATACCAAGGACGGTTGGCGAGCGCTTCTTGTTCCTTTGCGATCTTGCGGGCTTCTTCTTGATCTTTTTTGATTTTTAGATATTCAGAAGTTTGCTTCTCAATATCGCTTTTTGCCTTGTAGATTTCGCTATTTTGATACGCTTTCTTGTCAAAATTCATAGGCAAAATGGATTTTCCGTCATTTGTCGCATTCATCATTTCTGCGTACAATGCCATTGTAGCCTTCTCCTCAGTCTCTGACAAAGCATATTCATCTTTTAGATTTTGATCAAGTTCTATTAAATCTTTAACCGTTTTCTTCCGTTCATCTTCCGCATCTGCAATCTTTTCGTCAAAGGTTTTACTATCAAATACCTCCAGAGAAATGAGGTCATCAATATCTTGAAAAATCGTTTTGAGTGCCTTTTTTTGATCCTTCACGATGCTTTTGGCATTCTTGATTCCCATATGTACAGCGTTGTCTAAAAAGTGTTCTTCTACAAAGGTGTCGCCGCCAAAATTTGTATCATCAAGCGTCCCAGAAACACCTTCATGAAAGGCCTTTTGCTTATCGATGAAGCTGATAAACATGTCCACATTTCCGGCGAGTTCTTTGTAGAAGCTTTTAATGTTATCGGCACCTTTTCCAGTGAAGTCGTCACCGAGGTTGGCAACACCTTGAAGTGCCTTTTTTAAATCTATCATTTGTTCGCGGAGTTCCTGATAGTGTTTTGCCCTTGTATCCATGGCACTGGTTAGTGCTTTTGCATCAAGTATCTTGCCCAGATTAAGCCACTCCCTTCATTATTGATCATAAAGTCTATTTTACCGTGACCTCCAAAACGGAAAAATAGGCTAAATGACATAAAAAATGGAATGGACTCTCTATTCAATTTACCCTCTACAATGGATAAACGAGTTTATCCATTGTAGAGATATAGAAAAGGCCAGACAGTTCATTATACTCTGTCTGGCCACATGTTCACGTTACTTATAATCATTGATTGGTCCTTTATCCATCAAAACATCGATCTCATTTGAATATTTCATTTTTAACTTCGGTCTACGCTCAGAGTTTGGTTTACTGTAAAGCTCTAGTGGACGGATGATCACGCCATCATTTGTGTTTTGAAGAATACCTGGAACACAAGAATAAATTCGATCATTGTCATTTGCATGTTTCGCGTGAATCGTGACAGACGTTCCTTGATGATTATCGATACTCATAGACACTCTATATCTATAGAAAGAACCTGTTCCATTTGATTGAGCAGAGTAAACAACGGGTACCACCGCAAGGATATCATCATTTAACCTTAGTTTAATGACTTCTGTTTTCATTGATTCACGATCTCTACCGACATCTCCCATATGCTCAACAGCCCCGTTACCGTAACTTTTGAGAGCGGGAACACCTTTTGCGCCAAACATGGCCACATCTATTTGTTTTCCTGACTTCGTATAGACCAATGCGTAAATATCATAATCGGTTCCAGACTCCCAAGATACTGTAGCCGTAATCTCTGGTGTTTTTTCAATGATGATCGGTTTATGACCTTTGTCTAGACTAATTTTACCTTGAACTTTCTCTAAGCTAATAGGTGCAGCGACTTTCTCTTTAGCCGCTGTGTTCATTGGAGCAGGCTCATTAATTTGTTTTTCAGAAACCATTTCAGGAGGTGTAGAAACATCCTGTTCATCAGGTTCAACCTCCACCCCATAAAGCTTGCATAGCCCTTCCAATCCAGAATCGAAGCCACGCCAGATGGATCGTGCTTTCGTTTCACTATTTCTTATGTATAGCTCTACTACGACAATGCCCTTTTCATTTGTAAAGCTTACTGGTGTTAGGTATAGGACCTCATCACCTGTTCGAATTTCTGCTTGCAGATTCTTCACATGAGAAAAGCCGATTCCTCGATCCTCTGTTAGTGTAATAGCCATCTTTGTGATTCCGACAGGCACTTTGCTCATATCAAAATTCAATTGATGTCTTTTCAACTGATCTGATATCTCTGCTGGTAAAAGTGTTGCGACACCCGTAGTACTCTCCGGCTGATTGTAAAAAATAATGCCATTATCTCCTTGAACTAGATTTGAATCTGTTAAGAGAAACGCCGTTAAAGAAATATCAATTGCAGATGACACTTCATAACTGATGGATAATTGCCCCTTTGGAGAGTTTAGTACGGTATTGGCACCCATTTGCAGAGTTTGATTCATTTCAACAACTCCTATTCTTTATCTACCATTTATCGTTTTTATAGACCAATTATACCAAATAGTGCAATAGAACCTATTAATATCTTTCTCTCTTTTCATCTCTGCAATGATATGAGACAATGCCACCTAAAAACAAACTACTCTCGAAAGGAGAATCAATGTGTATAAAAAAATCATCCCAGCTGTTACAGTGATATTCGGTTTTTGGATTCTTCTTCAATTAGCATTTAGTATCAATGTCTTCCACAATCCAATGAATTATTTTATTGTGATCACTCTCTTTTTTATTTGTATTCAGGCCACATTGAAGCATAGGAAATAAAAAAACCCGAACAAGCGCATCCCACGCTCATCCGGGCCAGTCATTTCTTTATTACACTTCTTCACCATTCGTTGCGATGACGTTTTGATACCAAGTAAACGAATCTTTTTTAAGACGCTTCATTGAACCATTACCTTCGTTATCACGGTCAACATAAATCATGCCGTAGCGTTTTTTCATTTCACCGGTTGTGAATGACACGATATCAATGATGCCCCAAGGTGTGTAGCCGATGAGGTCCACACCGTCATATTCAACCGCTTTTTTCAGTGCTTGAATATGAGAAGCGAGATATTGAATTCGCTCTGGGTCATGAATAGAGCCGTCTTCTTCCACTTGATCAATGGCACCAAAGCCATTTTCCACAATGAATAGCGGGATTTGATAGCGATCGTAAAAACGATTCAATGTATATCTTAAGCCTGTCGGATCAATGGACCAGCCCCAGTCACTTGATTTGATATACGGATTTTCTACACCATGTGGCAATGCTCCATTGACAATGTCTCCGTTGTGATCAGATACTGCATCGCTTTTGACCGTTGTAGACATGTAGTAGCTAAAGCCAAGGTAATCTACTTTTCCTTTTCTTAAACTTTCTTCATCGCCTTCTTCAAATGGAAT
This sequence comes from Bacillus sp. JUb11, assembly GCF_024807925.1. NCBI lineage: Bacteria > Bacillati > Bacillota > Bacilli > Caryophanales > Bacillaceae > Bacillus > Bacillus sp. JUb11. The sequence goes on from NZ_JANUEZ010000003.1 coordinate 372,585, forward strand.
GTGATAGCCTTCGCGCTCAAATTCTTTTAACGCGTAGCTTGGATAGTAGCCACGCACTTGGACATCTGGGAAGAAATAGCGCTGTCTCATATATTCTTCTGCCAGCATGACATCCTCTGGGTTTGAGGAATATGGATAAATTGGCACGTGGGACACCATCGCTCCAATTTGAAAGGAAGGATTGATCTCTTTTCCTTTTGCCACTGCCCATGCACTTGCAAGCAATTCATGATGGCCCGCTTGATACATGACTTCTTTGGCATTTTCGCCTTCTTTGACAGATACCCCTGAATTTGTCCAAAGGAACAACGGGTTGTTGACGTCCATTTTGTTATTGATTTCATTAAATGTCATCCAGTACGTGACCTTGTCCTTGTAACGATTGAAGCAAACTTCCGCGAAATTCGCGAAATATTCAGCGACTTTTCTGCTTCGGAATCCGCCGTATTCTCTTGCCAAATGAAGGGGCATTTCAAAGTGAGACAGCGTAATGACAGGCTCGATTCCATGTTTAATCAGTTCATCAAACACATCATCATAAAACTGTAAGCCTGCTTCATTCGGCTCTTCTTCATCCCCTTTAGGGAAAATTCGGCTCCAGCCGATCGATGTTCGCAAGCATTTTAATCCCATTTCAGCAAACATGGCGATATCTTCTTTGTAACGATGGTAGAAATCAATGGCTTCATGGTTTGGATAAAAAGTTCCTTCTTCTATCGTTTCCGTGATCTGTCTTGGTACACCATGAGCACCTGCTGTCATCACATCTACAACACTCGGCCCTTTGCCAGCTGCATTCCATCCACCTTCGAATTGATGAGCGGCTAATGCCCCGCCCCATAAGAAATCTTTTGGTAAAGTCATTATCTATTCCTCCTATTTCACAATTGTCATCATGACGTCAGTTGGCTGACATGTCGAATGTTTCTCTACAATCACATCTTCGTATGCTTGGGTATTGGTAATGATAACAGGTGTGATTGTTTGTAATCCTTTGCTTTCAATTGCTTCCTGATCAAATGTCATCAACAAGTCACCCTTTTTCACCTTGTCGCCTTCTTTGATATTGAGTGTAAATGCCGATCCATCTAGAGAAACCGTATCAATTCCTACATGAACAAGTAACTCTACACCAAATTCAGAACGCAGACCAATCGCATGTTTTGTTGGTGCAAGCATGACGATACTGCCGTCAAACGGTGCAAACAGTTTGTTATCGGTCGGATGAATGGCAAAACCTTTCCCCATCGCCCCAGAGCTAAATACGGGATCTGGCACTTCAGATAACGAAAGCACCTTTCCTGTAAATGGAGCCGTGATCATTTCTTCATTGTTCATAGAAGCTTGTGTCGTTTCTCCGTCTTGATCTTTAACAGGTGTTTCACCAGCTGACTGTTCTACCGTATCTTCTCCATATCCGAACATTTGAATAAGCACAACTGGTAAAATGAGCGCAATGGCCACACCAATCAAAATACCAATGATAGACGTTGGATAATCTGCACTGATTCCGTTCACAATGGTCAGCGGGCCAGGCAGTCCTGCATATGCAAAGTAATAAGGCGTAAAGAAACTGGCCACAACGGCACCGACCGCTCCAGAAATACACCCGAAAATAAACGGCTTTTTAAAACGTAAGGTGACACCGTAAATCGCAGGCTCCGTAATACCGAAGAGTCCTGTGATTCCAGCTGAAACCCCAACTTTCCGTGTTTCCCGATTTCTTGCTTTTAGAATAACTCCCAGCACCGCACCGACTTGAGCGATAACAGCGATGGTTTGATATGCCTGAAAGGAGTCACGTCCATATTGTTCAAAGTTCGCAAGTACCATTGGCGTGATGCCCCAGTGAACACCGAAAATCACGAGTACTTGCCAGAAACCGCCGATAATGGCCCCTGCCAGAGCTGGTACATTTTCAGCTAAAATATTGTATCCGTTTGCAATCCCATTTGCACCTGCTGTCGAAAGAGGACCGATTAATAGTATGGTTAACGGAACCATGACGACCATGCATAAAAATGGGACAAATAGCGGTTTGACGACCTCATGAATTCGTTTGTTTAAGAATTTTTCTACATAGGTAAGAATCCATACTAAGAAAAGCGGTGGCAAGACGGATGATGTATAAACCGTTTCAGATAACGCAATCCCTAAAAAGGTCACACCTTCCCCTGATGCTACACGTCCGGCAATCTCTGTCCAAGAAGGACTGACAAGCGCAGCTGTACAAGCAACCGCGATATACATATTCGTTTTGAAATGCTTGGCTGCAGTTATCGCAATAAAAATGGGCAAGAACGTAAACGGTGCCCAAGAAATAAAGCTAAACACTTCATAAGTGCCTGTTTTCGAGAAGCTTGGAAATATCAAATTTATTAAGATAAGTGCACCTTGCAAAATACCAGCTGCGGCTAAAATATACACAAATGGCGCAAACACAGCGGACATGGTCGCAATGACCCGATTCAGTATCGTTCCTTTGTTTTCATTCGGCTGGTCATCATCCGACGTTTGGAGCTGAATAAGGTTGGAAAAATGCTCATATACCTCACCTACATGCTGACCGATCACAACCTGAAACTGACCACCGTTTTCCACCACTGTAATGACGCCAGGCATGGCGTTGACTGCTTCTTTTGCCTTTGGATTAGAACGCTTCAGCACCAAACGAAGCCTCGTGGCGCATCTTGCGGCACTCACCACATTTTCTTCTCCACCAACTGCTTCTAAGATGTCTTCTGCAAGCTTTTGATAATCCCTCACTTTTGACATATAAACCCCCCCTTTATCACTACTAGTATACGTACATTATAATTATACCGGTACAATTTATCAATACATATATAATTTGAGTTTGCATATCAAAGAGAAATCGGGATGTGCTATAATACAAAGACAATAAATCGTGAAAACAAAGAGGAATGGCTATGTTAAAGTATCAACAAATTGCGAGCGATATTGAAAAATATATTGTCACACATGAGCTGCAGCAAGGAGACAAACTCCCTGTGCTTGAGACGCTCATGAATCAATTTGCTGTGAGCAAAAGTACAATTATCAAATCATTAGATTTACTCGAAAGAAAAGGGATTGTCTATCAGGTGAGGGGCAGCGGCATCTTTGTGAGAAGGCATAGGCGCAAAGGCTATATTAGCCTATTATCCAACCAAGGGTTTAAAAAAGATTTAGAGGAATTTCAACTGACATCAGAAGTTCTCACGTTAGATACCGTCAAACCGCCAGAAGAAGCTGCGCTGAATTTAAACATTGAACTAGATGAGGATGTTTTCTACCTTAAACGCATTCGTTACATCAATGGACAAACTTTATGTTTAGAAGAGTCCTATTACCGGAAAACCATTATTCCTTACCTCAACACAGAAATTGCAGCCGATTCTGTATTTAAATTCATTAGTGAAGGCCTTGGTCTTAAAGTGGGCTTTTCTGACATGTACCTGCAAGTTGGCAAACTAAACGAAACTGAAGCGAAGCATCTCGGACTTAAACAAGACGATCCTGCCCTCCGCGTTGAGACCGTTTTCCATCTCACAAACGGACAGCCCTTCGACTTCTCGAAAATCACGTATAACTACATGCAATCCCAATTTTTTATTCAGGCGAATAATTATTATAGGTGATGAAAGGAAAAAGCCCCTGATACATTCAGGAGGCTTTTCTACTGTTCTCTTTTAACCTTTAAATATTTCTTCCCTCTCTCTTGAGTAGTTAGCCCGTCAATGAGAGTATCACCATAAAAAATGACTAAATAATCCCCTTTACCTATAAGAACAACTGGAAAAGCATGATGTTCTTGCATACTCTTTTCAACATCATCTGGATGAAGCTCGACTTCCATTTCATGACCAATGAATGCATACTCAAACGGAAGAGTATGATAAAGTTCTACAAGACACTGTACGATCTCCTGTTGAATACGAACGACATCATGTGAAAAAACCTCTGTCCAATTTAAACACAGAACGAACCCAACAAAACCAGCTTCTTTTTGTATGTTCATGGTTGTATGTTTTAGACATGTCCCCTCCAATTCAAATTCTGTATAAAAACCTTCCAAGTAATTGTTTTTGATTTTATTATCTTTTACATCATGTTCGATCCATGCTTCGCCATTAGCGTCTTGACTAAACTTTACTTTCGTTATTGACATTCCTTTTTTTGTTAAATAGTCAGTCAGTTTGTGAAAAGTGGTTATTAAATGAATGTCATCATAGAATACCAATCCAATATTGATATATCCTCCTAAAGCTATGCTGAATCCCTCGCCTTCTTTTTGTTTTGTTCAAGCATACTACAAAAAAGCAGGTTCCTTCGTACCTCCCTTTCGATCCATCATTATTTTTTCCCTTAAATGTCTTTACCGTCTTACCACTCTCTGACAATCTTTTTCCTGTAATGGTACGTAGACTTTCCCGCCCTTAGCGCCTAGTTGGTTGATATTACATAAACAATTCCAATACATCACATCAAAAAGATTCATTTTACGAATGCATCCTACACACTTATGATGAACATAACAACATGTTTAGGAGGATTCGTCAGATGAAAGATATTAGGGTGTATCATGTCGATGCGTTTACAACTGAGAAATTTGGAGGTAATGCCGCTGGGGTGGTGTTGGATGGGGAATGGTTAACGGAGGATGAGATGCAGAATATCGCCAAGGAGTTGAACTTACCCGAGTCCGTTTTCTTGCTGCCGGCACATGATGAGAAAGCCGATTATCGAGTGAAATATTTCACTCCAACGGAAGAGGTCAATTTCTGCGGGCATGCGACGGTTGGGTTGACTTGGCTTTTAGCGACAGAGCTAGGGATGGCTAAAGAAAAATCAGGGGTGGTGTTAGAAACAAAGATCGGCCATGTTCCCGTTGTATGGCACGAAGAGAATGGAAAACTTGTGGGTGTGGAGATGACACAGGTCACGCCAAAGACGCGAGATTTTATCATGGATGTAGAAGAGCTTAGTGACATGCTCGGTATAAGCAGTGACAGAATTGATCCATCCTATCCTATAAAATTAGCAAACACCGGAAACTGGCATCTCCTGGTTCCGCTGAAACACCAGCATGACATTGATCAAGCAGCACCAAACTTAGCAGCTTTAGGAAAAATGAATAAAGAGCAGGACATCACAACGACTCATCTTTATACGTTTCAATCCACAAAGGACTGTGACCTTTATACAAGGGATTTTGCACCTGGCATTGGTATACCCGAAGATCCTGTAACGGGAGCAGCCAACGGGGCATTGGCCGGATATCTGTATTTGGAAGGGATCATTTCTCAGCAAGAAACCACTCATCTGCGCATTGCTCAAGGTGATGCAATCGGCAGACCAGGATTGCTTCGTATCACGGTCATTCCGAATGAAACAAAGCCGGTCATTAAAGTAGCAGGTGCAGCGGTTATTACCATTCGTGGGGTGATCACGCTATAAATTGATCAGCTTGAACAGAGACTCTCGTTCAAGCTGAATCTATTTAAAATGATCTTTGACTGCTTCAATCCATCTTTTAGTAGAGGGAGAGGCTGCGTTAAAAGATTTAAATGCCATATTGATTTCGCGATAAACACTGGTCTCAAGTGGAATCACGTTCGCATGAGACACCTGAGGCGGCAAAATCAACTTTGGAATGATCGTGAGCCCAAGGCCTTCCTGAACCATAGAGATGAGCGTATTGTTGTCCCCAATCTCAAATAAAACATGGGGCTTCACGCCTCTGTCTTTTAATAATTTCTTAATGAGTTGATCACAGCCCGCTTTTGGCATAATAAATGGTTCATCTTGGAACGAAGCCACTTCCATCACCTTCTTTGTATGGAAACGATGACTCTCTTGCATGAGCACCACCAATTCATCTTGAAACAGTGGAACAGTTTCCAAATCTCTAGATGGCTGTGTTAAAAACCCAAGATCAACTGTGCCAGACGCGATCCACTCTTCAATCTCTTCATAGCCGCCTTCGTATAATTCCAATTGGATATTGGGATAACTTTTCGTAAAACGATGAATGAGCTGCGGAAGCATTTTTGAAGAAAAACTAGAGAACGTGCCGATCTTAATGCTCCCCACTTCCATCCCTTGAATCAACGCCGCCTCCTGCTCAAGCAATGACGCATGATGAATGATTTGGCGAATATGGGGCATCACCCGCTCACCTGCATCTGTCAGCGACAGCCCGTTTCGATTCCGATGAAGCAGCACAATCCCAAGCTCTGACTCAAGCTTCGCCATATTATGACTCACCCCAGACTGCGTCAACCCAAGCTTCTCACCAGCTTTTGTAAAGCTACCGCATTCGACGACTGTTTGAAATACTTTGTATGGGAATGTCATTCGTTTGCTCACCTCACTTTAGATCTTGGCAAAACCTACTGTTAGACATGTCTGTGATTTTTCGATTTAATTGTTGTTCGACCAATTGAAAACATGCCTGCTGAATCCATAAACGTTTAAATGTATAAAGTTGTTCTTTTTCATCGCCATGCATCTCTTCATCTTTTTCTAACTGAAAATCTGTCAATTCGATTTTGTCATGAACATGCATATGAATAAAAACATGCGCATTGTGAAAATCATGCATATGCTCTACTAAAGCTGAGATATTGGTGATAAAGTCATCAAATATATCTTCTTCTAGCGTTTTCTTGAGATCTAGATGGCTGTGCACATCCATTGATATGTAATTATCTCTTTCATCCAGTTCTTCTTGAGTAGCCAGAGGGTTATCATGAATCGTTGCTTTTCTATTTAAATCTGTAATCGAGAAATAGACGATGATGTCTTTATTATCGAGAAATTCATACGCCCATATCTCTGCATCTCTTAATCTTAAAATGCGGGTGAGGTTGTCCAACTTTTTAAAACCTCCAATTAATTATTCATCGTTGTCGTCGACGAAGACCTAGACGCCGCTTCATCCGCCTTCACACAATCAATCGCAACAACCAATGCAATCATCACAGGCTCCATCTCTTCTTTCAAAATATCCACCTTGTAGCTATCCCCCCAAGTAAACCATTCCTTCTTTACCTGACCGATCACTTCGCCGCTTTGCAGCACTTGGAAATTCATATCCCACCAGTTCCCTTGTACTTCGATACCAGCAGCATCAATTGAATATTTTGCTTTGAAGAATGTAAACTCTTTTTTGATCGTCAATACCTCTTGTCCATCGACTTCTACTAAAAACTTTGGTAAAAAGCTAAACATTTTCTTCGTGATTACAGCAATGACTTCTCGTTCTGTATTCAAAATGGTAAACGTCTTTGGCACCTTCATAAAGCTACCTTCGACCACATATACATCATTCTCCTGTTGGTCCTTTACCGTAAACCTGCCGCTCAGACTAAATACCTTTTGCTTCATATACAGCTGCTTCATAAGTACCTCCGATTCCGTTCAAAAATTTATCCGTTCTTCCCTTACCCCTGATTATACCAAATAATAGAATGTGCAAAAAACCACCTGATAGCAGGTGGTTTTCGATTACTGATCCATTTTCAGAGATTCTTTTTCATATGTTTGAAAAGCATCTTCCATTCCCATGATGACCTCTTTCATTTTGACATAACCACTTGTGTAAGGAATAGAACCTCTAATCTCTTCCCACATAAAATGATAGAACTTCAGGTCATCTGTTTCACACATCACAAAATCTGTGTAATCCTTACCTGGAAGAGCTTCAGCATCAAAAAAACGCACCGTCACATGTTCCTCATATTTCTGCATCAACTCTTGCAGCGAAGCCGCATGGGTTCTGCGCTCCTCTCGTGGTAAAGCAAGCCAAGATGGATAGAACTCTAATAAAACAACCATCATATATTTCATCATCAAGCCCCTCGATTCTTCTATGATGTGATGATTGTACGCCAGATCTAGAGAATGTGCATTAACATAGGTTAATGTTCAGCAGGATGCAGCAGCCTGCTCAGCGAAACTGGAGAAATACCGATATATGAGGCAATATGATATTGAGCGATACGTTGATGTAACCCGGGATATTTCAATAAAAACGCCTGATATCGCTCAATGGCTGGCAAATATAGCAGTTCCCTCTCACGCTCTTCCTTTCTCGTATACAGCCTTTCTACACTCACCCGAACAAACCGCTCCCACATATGACTGCTGTCCATCAACATTTGAAGCAGATCATACGGAATTTCAATCACGATAGAATCCTCCATCGCTTCAATCGAATAAGGAGAAGGCTGCCCGTTGATCATACTTGCATAAGAAGTAGCAAAATCATCTTCCAACGTAAAAGCCACGTTGTACTCCCTTCCATCCGGTAACAAATAGAAGAGACGGAAGAGACCTGTTATGCAGAAATAGGCATGATGCTTCACTGGATCGCCAGCCTTGATTATGCATGTACCCGCTTTTAATTGTTTAATCGTTGTTCCATCTTTAAAGGCTTGCCAATGCTTATGTTCAATAAGATATTTCGATATTTTGGTTTTGAACGTGTCGTATGGGTTAGTTATTTTATCCATCTGTAAGTTACCTCTCTAGTAATGGAAGACTTGATAAAAATTGTATCAGGAAACACTCAAGTTATAATGGAAATATAAGCGATGATGAGGGGAGAAACAATGAAAAAAATCACTTTTTTTGACTGGACCGTCCATTTACAAGCGGACTTAACAGCGATTACCGATCATTATGAAAAGAAAATGGTCATTTTAGAGCCATCCATTGAACTAAATAGCATCATCTGGATGGATGACAACAACGAGCTACAAATCAAACCTACTTGGGATTGTGTCATTTCAATTGATCCAACCAATAAATCACTGACAATCCGGCAAACAAAAGAAGTATTCGGAGATGTGTACGAATGAAAATAGGAGGAACTATGAAGAAAACCGCTTTTTATGATTGGACGATTCACTATCCTGACCATTTAACAGCAGTCAAAGATGATACAGAAAAGAAAATGGTTTTTCTAGAACAAACGGTTGAATTTAAAGGAATGCTCCGTATTGATGAAAATGATGAACTGCAAATAAAGCCGACATGGGATTGTGTCATTATTGTAAATGCAAAACAGATGTCTGTCACAGTTCGTGATGCAGAAGACTTTGTAGGTTTACCATAAACATTAAAAAGAAAAGTCTCATTTGACACACGCAAACGAGACTTTTCTCAAATACTATTTCTTTGGAAAAACCGTCGTAAAGGTCGTTCCTTCTTTTTCATTGCTTTCTACTTCAATAGAAGCATTGTGGTACGACAGGACTTCTTGCACGATGGATAATCCAAGACCCATTCCCTCTTTATTTCGTGCCTGATCTACCCGGTAAAAGCGTTCAAATATTTTTTCTAATGTGTGTTGTTCTATGCCAATCCCCGTATCTCTAATCGTCACAACCGCTTTCGATTCATTTTCATTACAATGAATACTGATTTCCCCAAACTCTTTGTTGTACTTAATGGCATTGCCAATTAAATTCTCCCAAACATTGATCAACAAAGTCCGATCCGCATATACCGAAACAGGCTGTAGATCCAACTTAATTTCTAGACCTTTCTCTTCTATCCGCCATAGCATCGAATGGACCACTTGATGAAGCTGCTCATCCACCCTGACGATTTGTTTATTCGTTGGATATGTCCCTTGATCAATAGAGGTTAAAATGAGAAGTTGTTTCGTTAAGTTAGATAATCGCTTTGCTTCTGTTTGAATAATGTGGTTGTATTTTTTCCCTTCGCTTGATGAAATCTCCTCATTTAGTAATTCAGAATACCCTCTTATATTTAATAGTGGTGACTGAAAATCGTGCGAGACGTTATTCACAAATTTCTTCCTTGCTTGATCGGTATTCTCTAATTTCTGCTGCATCATCCGAAAACGATCAGCAAGCTGACCAATTTCATCTTTTCGATTGATCATTAATGGATACTGAAAATTATGGTTTGCCATCTCTTGCGTCGCACTCGTCAATTCTGAAAGAGATTGGGTGACCTTTCGAGACATAAATAAAATGCCAATGATACTGCTCACAAAAACGGCGAAGATAAATCCAAAAATAATCAAATGAAACTCTGTAAAGAAACTGATATTATTCGGGCGTAAAAATAAGCCCCATTCTTCCCCGTCAATTTCTATTTTCGTCCCCACTGTATTTTGTATATCATTTGCGAAATGACTCATGATTAAGTATGAATTTTTAAAGGATTTGATCCCATTGTACGCTTTTCCGCCTTCAAATAAGGCGTGCATTTGGTCATTCCATTTTTTCGTTTTAAATGGTTCGCCAAACATCTTCATCTCCCCATCTTCTTTAACCAAAGCGATTTGGTACCCTAGATCGCTCATGGTTTGCAAAAAATCAGAAGAGGCCTGCAAGGTAATTTCATGTTCTTTGATTTGTTTAGATAACTGCTCGGCAATGGCTAAATATCGATCATTCATTTGCTCTTTGACAACATGATTGTAAATCAAGTTAGAACAAATAAATCCAATGAAGATGCTAATCAAAACAATCAAACACGTATATAGCATAAAACGTTGTTGTAGTTTCATTCTTTTACCTCAAGTTGATAGCCGAAACCACGTATTGTGACAATTTCAATCGTCGCTTCCGCCCTTTTTAAACGTTCTCGTATGCGGTTAATATGCGTGTTTAATGTGAATTCGGGTTGATCTAACGTATCCCCCCAAATGTCATCAATTAAATCCCAGCGGCTTACATTGCGGTTTGCCCGCTGCAGCAGATAATATAGAATTTCTAATTCCCGCATAGGCCAGATATATTGCTGATTGGCAATCGTTAATTCCCAGCGGTTCGTATCAATCTGAACATTTCCCGCAGTTGTTATAGCTTCTATAGATTTACGATATCGTCGTAAAATCGCATTTACACGGAATAGCAGTTCTTTCGTTTCAAATGGTTTGACGATATAATCATCAATCCCTTGTTCAAATCCTTGTTGCTTATCTTCAATCTGCCCTTTCGCTGTCAACATAATGACCGGCAGTTCATATTGTTTCGTCACAATGTTCGCCAGCTGAAAGCCATCCATCCCAGGCATCATCACATCAATAATCATGAGATCAAATGACTGTTGTTGCAAAAAAGCAAGCGCTGCCTCAGCATTGCTTGCTTTTGTCACTTGGTACCCCGCCTGCTCTAAATGGATGGACACTAATTGCAAAATGGCTTCATCATCATCCACAACCAATACATGCAATTATCCTTCCTCCTTTATTTCCTTAGCTTTGTCTTTTTCAAAGAATAATATGAGTGACGGCAGCAACATTCCTCGCACGAAGAATGTATCGATGATAATCCCAATAGCGACAATAAATCCAAAGATAAATAAATCCGTAATCGGCATGGTCATTAATGCGGCAAACGTTGCAGCAAGAATGATCCCCGCTGAAGAAATCACCCCGCCTGTGTTTCGTATCGCTACTTCTAATGCAGCTTTGACGTGTAACGTTTGGCGTTCTTCTAAGAAACGGCTCACAAGGATGATGTTATAATCAATTCCTAATGCCACGAGAAAGATAAAGGCATACACAGGGGCGCGAGTTGAAATCGCATCATATCCAAATAACACATCGACTAAGAAAATACCTAAGCCTAATGCAGACACAAATGAGATTAAAATCGTCGCCATCATATAAATCGACATTTTCATGGAACGTGTCAAAACGAGTAACAAGATCAGAATGAGTAATGTTTCCAGTAATACGATCTTTTTAATATCGGATTGATTCACTTGTTGCTCATCCACTAATTTAGCTGTTGTGCCAGCAAAAGATAACTGAACCTTTTGACCATCTGATAATCGATAGATGGCTTGATCTGTACGGAAATCTCCTAAAAATTCAATGGCCTCTATACTGTATGGATTCACTTTTAATGATATCGTCATTTTGCCGTGCTCTCCATCTTTGGTTACCCCCGAAGGACGAGCCGATCCTATCTCTTCATTTTCTGAGAATTGGGCGGAGATTTCTTGTAAATGTTCCTGAGTTAGCTTTTGACCAGTCACAAGTACTGTTGTCTGGGCTAGATCACCTTTATTAAATTTTTCCTCAACGATTTCAAATGCAACACGAGAAGGTAAATCCTTCGGGAAATTTTTCACCGAGTTAAATTCATAATGTAAATTGAAAATATTCGCACCTGTCACAAGTAAAAACAGCAAGACCGCACCACCAATTAATCCTGGTTTTCGAACCACGAATTTGGCAAGAGGTCCCCATATGCCATGTTTTGCTTCTTTTGCTTCACCATATGTCGGTACTTTCGGCCAAAATGCTTTGCGGCCAAATAATGCAAACAAGGCTGGAATCAGTGTGACAGAAGCCATCATAATGACCACCATCGCAGCACCAAAGATTGGCGCAAAGTTTTGATAATCACGGAAATCCGCCACAAATAATATGATCATCGCCGCAAATACTGTACCGCCTGCAAATAAGACCGGTTTGGCTGTTGAACGCATCGCCACTTTCATCGCTTCAAATTGATTTTCATGATGTTGTAACTCCTCACGATAACGTGAGAAAACAAACAATGAATAATCAATCACAGCAGCAAATAACAAAATGCTCATAATCGAGGTGGTTGAGTTATTGATTTCAAGTCCACCCACGCCAAGTAAAGCCACAACTTGATTGACCACTTGATAGACAATTACCGTTGCGAACAATGCAATGATCGCTAATAACGGAGAACGGTAAATGACGATCAATAAAACCAAAATGATTGCAACAGTAGCTAATAGCAGTTTCAAGTCGGCAGATTCAAACAGCTTCACCGTATCCCCCGCTATACCTGCTGGACCCGTAATATAAAAATCAGCATCTAGCCCTTTCGCTATGTTTGTACCGACATCCGTTGTCTCATCATTAATCTTTGCATAATCAGCATTGCCTAATCCCGCTTTCAAATTCATTGGCACAATCATGGTCGTTTCATCTTCTGATATAAAAGCGGATAACGCTTGAGGAGGCAATGCGGACACATCGACAATATCTTCAATCCCCTCAATCTTTGCCTCTTTGATTCCTTGAATGATCGTTTTTACATCTTGAATAACCAGCTTTCCATTAGGGTTATGGAACACATATAATCCCGGAGTCCCTTTATCATTTGGGAAATACTGATCTAACTTCTTTTGTGTCACGATGGACTGAGCATCACTAGGTAAAGATTGAAAATTGCTTACTTTATGATCGCCCAATTTAGGCCCAGCACTCAACCCGATCATGAAAACGAGCCAAATGATAACAGTCAGCCAAGCTCCTTTTTTTGTAGACATTTTATCAATAAATGATCTGAATCCTTTCATTGATGGTTCTCCTCCTTTTCTCACCGGTTCGAGTATATCGCTCGTATATAAACTTGATATAAACTCAGGGAAAAGGACGAGCCATGAAAATAAAAAAAGCAGAGGTTTATCCCTCTGCTAATCCTTCATAACCATTTACAAAATATGCGATCGTCTCTAACTCATCTTCTTTTAGTTCTCTGTTCACATGTGTTTGATATTCACTCTTGATTCTCTCCTGATCTCCACCATAAAGATCAGTGTAGTTCGCCATCATTCGAAGCTTGTCTGTTTCCTGACGAAACTCCTCTTTTGTCCACGGTCTTTGGTGCGATGGAATATATGTCTCCGCATCAAAAGCATCTAACTCATCTAAAAGACGCAAAATTTCTTTTACCGTATAATGTACTTTTTCAGCATACATTTTCGGATAAATGCAATCTCCTAGGAATAGAATTTTCTCTTCTTTCACATACACGACCACTGAATCTGCAGCATGATCGCCCCCAACATGCTGCACAACACAAGTGACCCCGCCAAGATCAATCTCCATCCGACGATCAAACGTCACATCCGGTAAAACCACCTGAATCTCTCGATGATTCTTATATTCTTCTTTTATCGCCTTCGCGCAAAACTCAATCTCCGTTCCTTCCCTCACCCGCTCATCAATCGCCTCATCTGACCAAGAAAACGGAAGAAGTTTCTCCATTTCCTTTCTGGTTCTTGCAGAAGCAATTGAAACCGTATGAGGAAGCGCCGGCAGACCAAAAATATGATCCCAATGCCAATGCGTGAGGACAACCATATCCGGCGTGGCGTTCTCTTGTTTTAAAGTTTTTTGGATGAAATATTTCGCATGATCTTCTGAGTTACCGGCATCGATCATTAATGTTTTTTTATTGCCTACGACCATGCCTAGGATAGGGCGGTCTGTGAGTGATACTGGTGTGATGTAGGAGAAGGTTTGGCCTATTTTTTTGATTGTGTGCATGGTGTGCCTGCTTTCTAATATTTAGATTTTATTCTCGTAGTGCGAAGGTAAACCGAATCCTATTTCTTTAATAAGTATTTGGCTAACTTTCGATCTTCTTTATCCTTTGTCTTCACAGCAATATGTTCAATCAATTCTCTTGTGGCCGCTTGCTGCGCATACGAAGGAGGCCATTCTTTTAATACACTTAAAGCATGATACTGTAAATTTCCATCATTTGATCTAAGTGCAGCTTGAATCAATGGCAATCCTACACCGTCGTGTTCATATAAATCTTGCACAATATATTGTAGACAAGCCACTTCATCATCTGAGAGGTTTGATAACGATAAATGTGTTTCTGCAAATGTACAAAGCTCTCTAATATGCTGGTGATGATTTGTGTCCATCACAGCAAAGTATATTTCACTATTTGTCGGATCTTTCTCAAGTAAAGCAAATAGATGCTCAATCACATCTAAACGATAAAAGAGAGCGATTTCAAGTGCTTGGGAGCTAAAACCCTGTTGTAACGAATCGGTTGCAAGCTTTGACCATCTACTGTCATTGATAAACGGTTGAACAGCTTCCTGGATAGCCTTATAATCGTCCTGTTTCCATGAATCATTCAATCGGTCTTCCCAAATCTCTTGTTCATCATTTAAAAACTCATTTATTTTCAATATTGGATAAAAGTCCTCAATTGTTTGGCAGTGCTTATGAGCATGGTGAATAAATCGGCAGAGAACTGAGCTTGCATTTGAATACTCATCGATTCCGTAGATAGAAACCTCATCTTCTAATAATGCTTGAATGATGAGACTCGCTCCATCGTATAATTCTTTGGAAATTTCATCTTCTGATAAAGCGGTTTCTAAATCACCATTAAGAGCGCAAGTATAAGCTGAGTATTCATTCATGATTGTATTTTCGCAGCCCTTTGTTAGTAGCCATCGTTTTATTTCTGGCGTCGATGCTTCCAATTGCTCAACAGCCGAAATCTTCCCCCATCCATCGACGGACTTTGCAAGACGCCAAACATGTTCGTTTCCTTGAATTGTGCCATTCTTCAATGCAATCACGACATAAGAAGTAAATTCTTCATGCATACCTATTGTGAATAAGAGCTCTTTGTATTTTTCACAGTTCGTACATCCCAGTATCATGACTGCAAATTTGACGACCTCCCGATGCGCTGCATGCTCAAGAAGCCATAACGCTTCTTGCTGTACAAGAGACTCATCCCATTGCGTTTGCTGAAATCGTTCAATTAACTCACTGCTGCGGCTCGCCATATTGTTAGAAATGATTTTTTCATATGTTTTCTTTCTTGTTTCATTTGCAGGATGATTTAGTTGTTTTTCAAAAAGCTTCAATAGCTTCTTCACATAAAAAGGGGCAGGTCGTTCATCTACATAATAATCAGATAAACCGGGAGTCAATCGTGGTTCATTTTCGTCAAATAAATAATCTTCATCGGGTAAACGGTCGTCTACTATTTTATGATGTGATTGAATTTGTTGTTGAATAAAGGGAACGATTTTCTCTTTATGATCCCATGGTAGAAAGTCTATCTTCATTGATTCATCTAAAACCGTTTCATGATCTACCTTCACCATACAACGAAATCGTACATACCCACCAAGTTTAACGGACACTTTGTGTTTTGTACCATCTTGAAGCTCCAATATCCCCGACAATTTTGAATATGGAATTATATGAGTCAATAAACTTTTTCGTTGTTTTTTATCAACTGTCACACCATCAATGATTAGTTGCTCTTCTTTTATTTGGTTTGTAATTTCTATAGAATGCCCTTTATATTCAATTTTCCATGTTTTATTTATTTCTTTTTCTACGTCTTTTATTACGTTACGTATTTCATGTTTAAAGTCAGCTTTAAAACTCATGGAAGTCTCCTTTAATTCTATTGATCTCCCTTAATCTCCGTTATAAGAGATTCTTTTAAACAATAAATAATTCTTCTTATCTTCCAATATATACTTTACTATAAAAATTTGGCAGACACTAACCATACCAATTACCACTTCACTTTACTAGGTGATTTACCAAACTACTTAAAAAACCTTTACTCATTTCAAATTATAGAATATAAAGTGGGAAAACTTGAAATCAGGACCAATAG
Source organism: Bacillus sp. JUb11 (assembly GCF_024807925.1). Classification (NCBI taxonomy): domain Bacteria; kingdom Bacillati; phylum Bacillota; class Bacilli; order Caryophanales; family Bacillaceae; genus Bacillus; species Bacillus sp. JUb11. The sequence continues at coordinate 389,018 of NZ_JANUEZ010000003.1, forward strand.
TAAAGACATCTACTTTATGATCACTGATATGGGCTCTTAAAGAAATAATATTATCTCTAGATAAAATATTCCTTTAACTAAGTATGAATGCTATGTTTTTTATAATTTCTTCAATTACCGAAATTAAAAAAAGTATCGTCTAAGGACACTACCTCAAACGATACTTTTTAATGAGATTACTTAAACAATTTTGTTTGCACTACATCTTCTAATACTTTTTCTTCAATGGATTTTGACTTTTTTCTGCTCTTTTTAGTTTGACCAGTAAGTAACATCTCACTTAGTTCATATTCCCATTTTGAAGTTTCGTATTCGTATTCAATACCTGCAAAAGATTTGAGTATTGCTTCAACTATAACTTTTGCTCCGTCTGGAGGAACTGCCATGCCTATTTGCTTTCTGACGCTTTCTTTCCCACCCAAAAACTCAAAGTCATCTGGAAAAGTTTGCAATCTCGCTCGCTCTCTATTAGTCAAAGCTCTTGGCTCATCGTAATGGTACATGTGAGTACCACCCCCACCTGAACCAGTGACCGTATAAGCAGGGGTATCAGGATTAAGCCTTTTATAGATGTTAGATAATCTTGCACCTTTTACATTTAATCGCAAATGCTCTGGAATACCTTCAAACCATGCATTTTCACCAGGTGGTATTGACTCTAACATCTCTATTACCTTGCCTTTATGTTTTGTATACTCATGGTTAAAAGCATCTGCTGGTATAGGTGGATTTTCCAGTGCTTCTCTTGTTGTTTTCCACTGTGTAGGACTCTTAAAAGGAGCTTTAGGCACTTTAAACTTCCAACCAAAATCTTTCCTAATTCCGACTATTATAATTCTATGTCGAGCTTGCGGTACGCCATACTCTTGAAACTTGTATAAATGAGGAGTAATGTTGTACCCTGACTCTTCCATTTCCTGCATTATTTTTATAAATGCTTTTCCTTCATTGGAGCTTTCCAACCCACCTACATTCTCTGCTATAAACCATTTGGGTTTATGATGCTTTAATACCTTTATACCATAAGTGTATAAAGGACCGTATTCACCTTCCAAGCCCTTTGATTCGCCTACTATGCTGTAGTCATTACAAGGGAAGCCAAATGCAAAGCAATCTATTGCTGGTAACTTTGTGACATCTAACTGTCTAACATCTTCCCAAATAACTGATTCAGGATTTCCTGGACATATGTTATGTCTAAACGTATTACATGTCGCTTCATCGTAATCATTAGCCCATTGGTGCTCTACTTTGAATACTTCACCATTTTTTTCAATCTGAGCTTCTCTTGCCCCAAGCGTCAATCCTCCTGGCCCACAAAAGAGCTCGCCTTTTTTAAATATCATTACTTCACAACTCCAAGTGTTCGTACTTTTGTTCGCTTTTATTTATTATACACCATAGTTAAACGGTTGAAAATAATTGTAGTACGAACACTCTCTATTACAATGAATTAATATCAGAAATCGAGACTACCTCGTTGCTTGTGAACAAGTTTCTAAGAGAAGCGTGATCAATTGTAGCGACTTGATTCCTTTGTAGAAGCCTCATTATATTAGATGCAGTAATCACCGTTCCATTGATATTTGTTTCTTCAGCAATACTTTGTATCTGTGAAGAAATATTAGAACCAAATCCATCTGCTACGTACATAAAGAATGTGAAGTCATCATCTCTATAGGTTGGTATGTAGTTCCTGACCATTCGATTTCTATGGTCATTTGTAATCGAGTACCTTCTGTAAGCCTTAGTATCAATGATTCCCGAATAGTTCAACGGTGATTCTACATAGATATCAGGATGTAGTGGTTTAGCTCCCACATGCTGGGCATTAAACCCTAACTCTTCAAAAACATTTTGGGTAGCCAACTCAAACTCGGTAGCAAGTTCTCTTCCGCTGACAGCCATGTTCATATAGGTAGCTTCAAACAGCGAAAAAGTATCCGGTCGAAATCCATCTAGAGCTCTTGCTACCTCATTTGTCGTATAACCGGTCGCAGACGAAATCCTGTTTAATATGTCATCGGTTATGGTGGATATTGGCGTCGTACCCGCTATGTGCAGAAGTTCACTCCGAATTCGCCTCTCTCTGTATATATTATCTGTAATGTTTTGCCCACCAAAATTACGATTATCACGATTTTGACCTGGAGCTAATCCAAAGTTTCTTTGAAAGTTTTCTATGCCAAATTGATGATTAGCGTCTAACCTTCTCAATGTGGTCCCGTCAGTCATAATCGATTGCACATCTACAATTCTCTCAGGCAAAATAAATATACTTCCATTATCATTCCTGCTTATGAACTGAGTATATTCCAAGTAATTGATTAGGGTATTAGCAATATCCTCTAATCCACTGATAGTCTTCTCTCGACTTCTAACACCAGTGGTACTACTTGGATATAGCTCCTCAAAGTTCTCGGGTAAAACAGCATCCCCCAGTAACCTGTAATCTAAAATACGTTGTACCACGTTTTCAAAGCACCCTTGTGATTCGTTTTCTCCTTCTGTAATTACAAATCTCCCAATCTCTTCTTTAGACAAAGTATGTACACGATTATCTAATAGGAGTTTTAATAGAAAGCGAAATGGTCGAATTTGAAAGCGCTTATTGATATTTACTCTTCTTCTTAAAGAGTAAGGAGAAGGATACTGCAACTTCATTAATTGATTTGTGACAATAGGAACTGGTGGCTGACCAGAAAGCAATGCATCTCCTGCTAATGTAGTACGAGTGATGTTCGTCTCTGTTTCTATATAGACAAGACCTAAATTGTATAACCATGATTCGTATGTTCTCGCCCCACCAGCTCTCCTATCCCTACGTTGTCCCACTCTTTTCAATCCATATCTTTCTAATTCTGTTTCAAAATCTAATTGACGTGATAAACTTCCTCTCCAATTCTCACCTAAATTTTGTAATGTGAATAATGATAATATATCTACAACAGGATAAAGTCTTCGTTTATTTCGAGGTACTTGCCAATTATTAATCATACTCATCACTCCGTTTCATATAAACTATAGTCTTATTGTATCAAATTTCACCAAATTTAAGTTATCTATCTCTTGTAGAACTCGTATATTATGGGTCATTTTCACTTTATAATGTTTATTTTTTAAAAAATATCCTTATTTATCCGAAATTTATTAGATCGAAACCATAAACATTCAAACTCTGTTGAGTACTTTCGAAAAGCAGATGGAGAATATCCGAACAACACATTAACAATATTACATTAGAAGTTGAGGCTCGTTCTTTCAATTCTTTTGAAGCTACTTATGATAAGGCTCTCCGTGATGTATCTAAACGAGATCACCCTTAGCTAATTTTTCAAACAATTTATTTGATGTTTCTATTAATAATTCTGGTCTTGTACTTGAACCTTTAAAATTATTCTCTAAGTAAGAATCTTTCATAACATCTGATATTACTTTGAGAATAACTCCAGTGTTCACTGTTTTAGTCAAATCTACATCCCGTTCAATTAATTTCCGCAAGAAATCTGCAATAATCATTAGAATAGGTATTTGCACTTTGTAATTTCTACTTTCAACTCCATAAATTTCTTTTGAAAAAGGGTATTTAATACCGTACTCCCAATATATCTTTTCATAGAAATTATTTACTTTATCTAATAAAATTGATAGTTTCTCAATTCGGCTTTCTTGATTTATTGTTATGGTGTTTTTTTCATAAACTCTTCTGCATACTCTGGAGACGTTTCATATTTACTTTCTAGTCCAATTTCTAATATGTAAAGCATAGTTTGAATATTTTCGTGTGCGGTTTTATCCGAAAACCTTTTCTTAGTCATATTATATATATATTTATATGTTGAAACTGAATTATAATAGGTTTCTATATGTTGATTTAACCAATCATTCACTGCACTTCTATAAACTGCATGTCGTATTTCTTGTCTACTTAAAGGATGTGAACCGGTATTATATCTTTTGAAAATTTTTGTCACAATTTGTTCCATACACATCAACTAAACTATTATTCTTCCTTAAAAGAGAAGGAAGCAATTGATGTTTATTTGAACCTTGTCCTCTGAAAAATGAAAAGCCTCTAGAGGATATATTTTTTATTTCTTCTATGTAATTAGAAACATTATTTACAAAAACTTCTTTCACTACCGAAGACCTCCAATATACTAATATATCTATTATAAAAAAAATAGCCCGACTAAGGATTAGTCAAACTATTTACTTTGAAAATTAAAATCCCCGTTTACTTATGATAAGGCTCCCCCCGCACAATCCGAAACGCCCGATAAATCTGCTCCACCAACACCAACCTCATCAACTGATGCGGGAACGTCATCCTCGAAAACGACAGTTTCTCATTCGCACGCTGCATGACAGCATCGCTTAACCCAAGGGATCCGCCTATGACAAAACATACCTTACTTTTTCCGTATGTTGCCAGCTTATCTATTGTATCGGCTAATTCTTCGGAACTTTTCATTTTTCCTTCGATGGCGAGGGCGATGACGTGGGCGTCTGGGTTGATTTTGCTTAGGATGCGTTCGCCTTCTTTGTCTTTGATGATTTTCATGTCTTGCTCGCTGAGATTCTCGGGTGCTTTTTCGTCTGCGAGCTCAATGATCTCGATTTTTGCGTATGCCTGTAATCGTTTTGTGTATTCGGCTATGCCTTGCTTTAAATATTTCTCTTTTAGTTTTCCTACTGTGATAATTGATATATTCACAGGTCATCCCCACCTTAAGAACAAGTTATTCATATAAGTTATCAACAATTGTGGATAAAATTTGTGTATTTTGTGTCCGATCATTCGTTCCCCACTATATATATTGCAGGTTCATCGCACAATTCACAGGTTGTGGATAAGCTGTGTGTATGTTCGATTTTTCTGAATTCTGGCGGTGTTTCGTGATCATCTATGTACATGTCTAGTACGGTTTCTATATGTTCTGCACAAGCATAAATTGATTTGTTCATAAGTTTCTAATTCCTCCAATATGTTGTTTGGTTATTCACAAGTGTTTCGCTCATTGTTCAATATAACCGATTTATTCACATGTTAATAGTCTTTTACCATTTTCCACACCTTTTATCCACAAACCAAATAAAAAAGCCTCCACTCCTGTGAAGGCTCCTTCCTATAAAAATGGATTATAAAATCTCGTTCCTCTAACAAATGTAATCACTAGCGACACAATCAGTACCGCTCCAACAAAGATTAACGCCGCATAATCTGCTTTTTGAAAGTCTTTCGCCGTAAACCATGTGCGCTTTTTATGCTTTCCAAACCCGCGCAGTTCCATCGCATTGCTGATCGTTTCAATCCGCTCTAGGCTGGAGAAAATCAGCGGCATCACAATCGACAGCCCATTTTTAATCCGTTTTCCCAGTTTTTCATTCTTCGATAAATCAATACCTCTTGCTTGCTGAGAAATCGCGATCGTTCGAAAATCACGCTGAATATCTGGGATGTAGCGCAGCGCAATCGCTACCGCATACGAAATCCGGTAGCTGACCCCGATTCTGCTGAGCGATGAGGCGAATTCACTTGGATTTGTTGTCACGATAAACAAAAGCGCCGCTGGCATCACGGTCACGTATTTCAGTGTAATGTTCAATTGATAGAAAAGCTGTTCAAGTGTGACATTGTACCAGCCTGCAATGTGAAACAGCTCGTGCTTCGCTCCATAGATGGCGACACCTTGCTGAGGCGCAAAGACGTAAATGGCGATGTTATTGATGACAAGAAAAATCGCCAAGACAATCACTACGAAAGAGATATCACGAAATCGTACGTTTGATAGCTGAAAGAACACGATACTGGCAACTAGCATAAACACTAATACGCCTGTATCATATGTGAGCATCGCTGCGGATGACCAGAGGATAAAGCAAATGAGTTTGGTTGCCCCTGTCAGCCGGTGAATTGGCGATGGGCGATCGATATAAGACAGCATGTCTACAGCCATGTCATTCGTTCCTTTCTGTCAACCTCAATGAAGCGATCCACGAGTTCATTTGGATTTGGCCAGTCTGCTTTTAGCGCCAGTTCATACAGCGATGTTTCCTTTAAGCTCGCCTTTTGGACTAGCAACTGATCTGTCAACACTTTGGCTGGTGTATCATCTGCGATTTTTTCTCCATCTGAAATGACGATGGTTCTTGTCGTGTATTCGAGCATGAGATGCATATCATGGGTGATCATCAAAATCGTGACGCCCTGCTGATTTAATTGCTCTAAAAACGTCATCATCTCTGTGTAATGTCTAAAATCTTGACCGGCCGTTGGCTCATCTAAAATGATGATTTCTGGCTCTAACACAAGAATGGATGCAATGGTGACGCGTTTTTTCTGTCCAAAACTAAGTGCTGAGATCGGCCAATTTCGAAATGGATACAGCCCGCATACTTTTAAGACTCGCTCCACTCGTTCCTTGATGTCGTCTTCCTTCACACCTCTTAAAACGAGACCGAGGGCGACTTCATCAAAAATCATTTGTTTCGAAATCATTTGATTTGGGTTTTGCATGACGACACCGATTCGTTCGGAGCGCTGTTTGATGGTGTCTCCTGTGATGTCATCGCCATTTAAAAGGATTGTCCCTTTTGTTGGCTTTTCAAATGCGCAGAGCACCTTGGATAGTGTCGTCTTGCCTGCACCATTGGCACCGGCGATGCTGATCATTTCTCCTTTTTTGACGGTAAAAGAGATGTTGCTCAGCGTGTTTGGTCTTGTCGGATAATCAAAGCTCAGCTCACGCACTTCTAGTAAATCCGGCGCTGCATTCTGCTCAACTGATGGCTCAGATGCTTCCATCCATTGCTCGATTTTCTCTTTTGCCTCGTCATTTAAGGTGAGATGCTGTAAATCAGCGATCAGATCTCCTGCTGCAATCGGAATGCCTGCATATTTCATCGCTCTCACATATAAAGGCTCACGTAAATACGCCGCTTCTAATACATTTGAGGCGAGCAATTCATCTGGTGTCATATCCGCTGCAATCGTGCCGTCATTGACAACGATGATGCGGTCGACATGGCGGAAGAGGACGTCTTCCAATCGATGTTCCACCATCACGACCGTTTTTTTCGTTTCTTTTTGCAGACGGTCAATGAGATCGATCACTTCTTTACCTGTTGCGGGATCAAGGCTTGCCAGTGGTTCATCAAACAGCAAAATGTCGACATCGTTGACAAGTACGCCTGCGATGGCGACACGTTGTTTTTGACCGCCTGACAGCTCATGCACGGATGATGCCAGTTTGCCGTCTACCTCTGTTAATTTTGCCGCTTTCTCGACACGTGTTTTCATTTCTTCGCGTGTGACTTGATCATTTTCTAGTGTGAACGCGATATCTTCTCCAACGGTCAGCCCGATAAATTGTCCATCAGGATCTTGCAGTACCGTTCCGACGAGCTGTGAAAGAGAGAAAATGTTCTCTTTCTCTGCATTTTTCCCGCCGATGTGAAGACTTCCTTCCATAGAACCTTTATAAGACGCAGGAACTAGCCCATTGATACAATGGGCTAGTGTGCTTTTTCCCGATCCAGACGGGCCTGCGATGAGGACTTTTTCTCCTTCATAGATGGTCAGGTTGATATCTTTCAATGTTGGTTCTGCCTGACTGCGATACTTGAATCCGAAATGTTCGAACTGAATCATCGGTTTCTTCATTTATGTGTTCCACCTTGCTTCATGATGTTTCTTTCGATAGACTGCCGCTTTTGCTTCTTGTTTTCGCATAAGCCGCAATGATGATGGTGCCTAGTACACCGACTGTGATGATGTTTGAGATTCCTGCTACGATGCCTTGAACAAACACTTTATTTGCAGGTTCTGCATAGATCACAATGTCGAGTACCGGCGCAATGACAAACCAGCCTAATGCTTGTGCGCCAGCTTGGACGGCGTTGAAGAGCGTGATTTTTTTCCAGCCAAAGTCGCCCTCTTCTACTTTTAAACGGTTCGAAATGAGGCCGATCAATAAACCAACAACACCCGAAACGATAATCCAGCTCCACCAAGGTCCAAATGTGGTGGCATCTTTAATGAGATGACCAATAAATCCAATCAATGCGCCTGCAACAGGACCAAATAGCACGGCCATTAACGCAAGGAACGCGTACGATGTTTCAATTTGTGTATTCGGAATCCCAGTTGGAATGGAGACGAAGCGTCCTAAAATGACAAAGACGGCTGCGCCAATTCCGATGGCAACGACAGTTTTCGTTGAAAGTTGTTTACCTGCCATGATGTTTCCTCCTCTTATTCATATATAATGCGCGGAGCTTTGCGAATCGAAAGGCGCCAGCCTGTGCCTGTACCGATGTTATAAGCCTTTGCAAATGACCCTTGATTGATCGCCACGCCTAAATGATCGAGTGAATTGACATATACGAGTGGTTCGCCTACCTTTAAATCGGCAAAAGATCGTCCATAGGTCATGATATTTTTATACACATTTTTTGGCCCGTTGGCAATGGTAACTTCTATTGCATCCCCATAATTGATTGAAAGCTGTTCGAATAACGTATGATGAATGTTTGTCCATAGGTTTCCGAACCGCACATCTAAAATATCAATCGTCCCTGTGATCACTTCTTCTTCCGCATAAGCTTGTACGACTGGAAGGTGAATAATGTCCTCTATATTCGCCTTTGGCCCGACCTCTTCAAAAGAAATCACACCTGAAGCAATTCTCGCGCCTGTATAGGCGTAAATGTCTCTACCATGGAATGTATGTGATTTTCCTGACTTCGGCAGACGGTTGATGGTTTCATCTAAATACCGAGCCTCCACGATGCCAATATCCTGTGCGACATGCGTAAGTGTCCCATTATCAGGTGTGATGATGTAGTGTGAGCTTGTTGTTTTGACGACAAGGCTCTTTCGCTCTGATCCAACGCCTGGATCAACAACGGAGACAAATACCGTTTCTTCCGGCCAATATGTAACCGTCTGAAGCAAGCGATAAGACGCTTCCCAAATGTCATATTGGGGAATGTTGTGAGTTAAATCAAAAATGCGGATGCCGTTGCTCACTGTATTGGCTACGCCGTACATTGCGCTGACCGCTCCATCATCAATACCGAAATCTGATTGTAAAACCAATGCATGTTCACTCATGTTAATCTCCCTTTCATTTGAAAAAATGGTTGTGGTGTTTCACGTGGAACATTTGAACATTTGTATGAAAAAAGTGGACAATAAAAAATACCCCATCCTTATCTATGAATCATAAGGACGAGGTATTTGTCTCGTGGTACCACCTTTATTTACTGTTTGCTCGCGCTAAACAGCCTCTACAAGTACAAAGCTCCAATTTGGCTCATATACTGTGGTTTTGATAACGAGTACCAACTCTCGTCGTCACCTACTAATATCATGGATATGTTCAGCACGAGGCTCAGAGACCATTTTTCGAATCATTATTTTTGCTTCTTTTCAGCTGCCGAAGCTCTCTGTGGAAAAATTGATGATTGTACTTTCTCTCGTCATTGCCTGTTTAACTATCTTGAATTAAAGCTATCATACATGATGTTTTTTGATAAATCAAGATATTTTTCTGAACATTTTTAAAAATGAGTTAACTGTTCTGGAAGAGTCTTCTTTTTTATAAAATTTAAGCAAATGTTAAAGAGCGAGATATGGTGTCTTTCTTTTCTAGCGGTATAATAAAGATGAAGGGAGGTACAGTGTGTGTGGACCATCTGTATGAATGAATTTAAGCAGCTCTTCAAAAGCACAAAATCCATCTTAACTATTGTTATTATTTTCATTTTATCTACTTTTGTATCAAGTCTTCCATTTATAGCTGCTTATCAAGGGAAGTGGGAACAGGCAAAAGACCCTTATTCCATTGGGAATGAACTAGTAATTTCTTTATTTGGTTTCTTCCTTATTTTTTTATTATCTCATGATATTTTGAGCCGCGAAATTCATTTGAAAACCATTCGTTTTCTCGTCAGCAAAACGACCCGTTTAAACATTGTCATCGGGAAATATCTTGGGCTGATGCTGTTTTGGCTCAGTTGCATTATGACCACATATATATTAAATATGGTGATTTCACATCGTTTTCTGTTCTCTGATGCCTTAAAAATATTAACGTTTATCAGTGTCGGCATCTCCTGTGCTTTGTTTTTATCCATGCTCTTTCCAACACCACAGAAATCGATGTTTGTTGGCATGTTGTTTTCCTTTCTATTTCCGATCATGAGCATGATGTCTGTTCTTTCTTCAGAACGGTTGATTCACTGGTTCCAATACGTGACGCCTTATTATTATGCGCGCTGGAGTGAACCGCTGACCTATGTGCTGATGAATGCCGCATTGACTGTTGTCTTACTCGTTGGAACTGCACTACTGTTTCAGAGGAGGGATGTCTAAGTGCTTCACACAAAAGGGCTGACAAAAAAATATCGGACAAAAGTCGCAATAGATCATATTGATCTTGATATCCATCAAGGGGATATCTTCGGCCTCATTGGACCGAAGGGTGCTGGTAAGACAACCTTCTTTAATATCATTACAGGGATCTCCCGCCCCACCTCTGGCACGTTTATCATGATGAACATGACGTCGTTAAAAAAAGTACGTCATCATATCGGTGTTCTGCCTGAATATACAGATTTATATGAAGGGCTGACTGCTATTGAGCATATTGCCTATTTATCGAAAATTACGGGTACTCGCCAGAAAACGAGCTATTATGAAGAATTACTCGAATTTGTTGGCTTACATCGTTATCATCAAGAGAAAGTCGGTGCCTTTACACCTGGGATGAAGAAGCGGCTCGGAATGGCTCAGGCCATCGCTCATCGGCCTGACTTTATTTTACTTGATGAGCCTTTTGCGGATATTGATGCAGATTCTATCTTACATATCCAGCGGGTGATTGAATCGTTAAAATTTGAAGGAAAAACTGTCTTTTTAACAGCAGACGAGCCAAGGTTCACCCAGCCTATTTGTACCAAAACAGCTTTCATATCTGAAGGAAAAATCGTGTCCTCAAGTACTCATCCTCAAGAGAAAACCATCACGTCCTCAACCATACGTGCCACCTTCAAGCATGCATGGATTGATGATGAGGTGAAGCCTGTTCTCACGCAGTACTTACAAAGTGTGGGAACAGACCTTGTGATCAGAGATGACGAGACCTCATTGTTGATTCGTTCAGAAGCTCAAGTCCCAGCCATCATCCGTGCGTTTGTGAAATGCAAAGTCGACCTATACCGAGTCACGGCGCAAGATGCCATGATGTCCACATAAAAAAGTACCGTACGCTCTCTGCACGGTACTTCTCTTTTTTTATAAAGGTTTACTCATGTAAATCCCAGTCTCAGCAAATCCCGTTTTCTCATAAAGTGAGCGGGCGATTTGATTATGGGCAAAGACATGCAGCGATAGTTTCTTCACACCTAATGACTTTGCCTGCTCTTCTAATGCCGCCATGGCCTGTTTTGCCAACCCTTTTCCTCGATACGCTTCAAACAAAATAAAATTATAAATAAAGCCTTCATGCTGGGGATGATCTGGATCATAGCAAAGCCATACCCATCCAATGGCTTCGTCTCCATGCATGAAGGTCCACAACTCATGATCTTCTGTCTGAAGTCCTTCAGGAAGCAGCCGGTCAAATTGTTCCTCTGCATTCTTTTGCGCTTCTTCCTGATTCCATGTCCCTGCGTGTACCTTTTCTTCTGCGTACCGCTTAATGTCCTTCTCTATCAAGACGTCATAATCTGTTTGCGACATTGGTAGTAATGTGATCAATCGTATCTCCCCCTTTTCTTTATCATATGCCGGGCATGTAAAAAAAGCCAGTCCCTTATAGGAACTGGCTAGCCACCGAACCGATCGGTTTGGGAGAGTTTGATCTCGACTGATTTTTTCTTTCCGCTTCGGTAAAAGTGCACCTTTACCTTGTCGCCTACTTTCTTTTGATAAAGATATTTACGCAGATCGACGATATTTTGTACTTCCTTGCCGTCAAACGACGTCACGACATCCAGCTCTTTTAACCCTGCTTTCCCTGCTGGAGACAAAGGCTCGACACTCATCACGACGACTCCGGTTGTGACCTTTGATGGCAGTTTTAACGTTTCCTGCCAATGATAGCTCGCAATATCTGCTAGTGATTTCATCCCAACACCAAGGTACGGACGCTTCACCTCTCCATAGCGCTCTAAATCCTCTATGACAGGGATCACCAGATTCGCAGGAATAGACAGCCCAATCCCTTCCACCTCTGACTCAGCAATCTTCATTGAATTGATGCCGATCACTTTGCCATCCATATTGATCAAGGCTCCGCCGCTGTTCCCAGGATTAATGGCGGCATCCGTTTGCAAAACTTCCGCATTCCAATCCGTCTGTCCATCACCATTAGAATCAACAGGGATCGCACGCTCCGTTCCAGAAATCACACCTTGTGTGACGGAGCCAGCAAATTCAAGGCCTAATGGATTTCCAATGGCGATGACAGGCTCACCTGGTTTGACATGGTCTGAATTGCCGAAGGCGGCGGTTTTTTTGATCTTATCACTTTTGACCGTGAGTACCGCTAAATCCATAAGCTGATCACTGCCGACAAGATTTGCCCCGATCCTTGTCCCGTCCTGAAGGCTCACTTCAAGCTGGTTTGCGCCTTTGATGACATGATGGTTGGTCACAATATAAAAGGTGTCACCCTTTTTTTTATAAATCACACCTGACCCGCTGCCTGCTTCACCGCCTTCTTCCCAAAAGCTCGACTTTTGAATGTTAATGACGCCGACAACCGTATCCGACATACTCGATACCACTTTTGTGACCGCATCATTCACGTTCACATTGACGGTCTTTAAAGGGCCATCTGATGCCTGCTGATCTCCAGCTGATTGCCAGCCAAAGGGGCTGCCGCTTTGTCCAGACACATAGGGGAAAAAGAATCCCATTAAAAAAGCTCCTACCAATACACCGATCAGACCAGATAGGAAATATCCTTTTCTGCTTCGTCTCGGCTTCCACTCTACATCGCGATAATCCACTATGTTTCCTTCCTTTCAGTGAATAGATGATGTATATAGTGTTGGTAAGAAGCTCTTATCTTAATCATACGATTGTAAAAATCATACGGCGCAAAGCGGGGTTGCTTTTTTCGGGTCCGTATCATATAAATCAAAGCCGTCCCCTACAACAAAGCCCTTCATTTCAAGCGTCTGCTGGACCGCCATACGGGCTAAGTCCTTCATGTTGTTGTCTTGACTCAAGTGGGCCAAATAAATGCGTGAGGTGGCGTCTCCAATCACGTCTGTCATAGCAAGAGCTGCATCTTCATTGGATACGTGTCCGACATCGCTCAAAATTCTGCGTTTAATACTCCAGGGGTAGCGTCCCATTTGCAGCATGCCGACATCATGGTTGCTCTCAAATACGAACGTATTGGCTGATTTAATAATCCCTTTCATCCGGTCACTCACATAGCCTGTATCCGTCATAAGGGCAAGTTTACGCCCGCCATAATGGAATACGTAAAACATGGGCTCTGCCGCATCATGTGATACGCCAAATGATTCAACATCGAGACCGCCAAATGATTGAACCGTCTCCATATCAAAGTGGAATTTCTGCTCCGTATCCACTTTCCCAATATGTGACTCCATCGCCTTCCATGTTTTTGCATTTGCATAGACAGGAAGCTTGTACTTTCTTGCCATCACACCGAGTCCTTTAATATGATCTGAGTGCTCGTGTGTGACAAAAATTCCGTCCAAGTCTTCCGGCTTGCGATCGATTTGACCAAGCAGCTCCACCATCTGTTTGCCGCTTAAGCCTGCATCTACTAAAAAAGCATGCTCATCGGTTTCTAAATAAAAAGCGTTCCCCGTACTTCCGCTCGCTAGTACACTGAACTGCAAGCTCATGTTCTCTCACTCCAATGAAGATTTGTCTTCTTTCTCTATATGATCAAGTGTTGAGCCATCAATGGCATTGATCAAATATTCTTCTTCTGTCTTTTTCTTTGAACCAGTTGCCACGCCTTCAATCTCTACTCGCCATACAGGAACCATCACTTGAGTGCTTGCACCTGGGTATTGCGTGTAGTAGCCAAGCTCCACTTTTTTCACTGTCGTGTTTTGGCTCAGCATATTTTGTGTATATAAGTCCTTCACCGTTTCAAGCGCCGGGACAAGGGTTTCTTTTCTCACTTCATTAATCGATGTCACCATCGACTGCCGATACGAGACGACCTCGTTTTGATCGTTCACATCCAATGTGATCTTCCCAATGGTTTCGGTGTCATCAAGACCTTCTTGGAAGATGTATTTTCCTTTATACGTTTGGAAAAAGACGATTTCACCTGTTTCTTCATCGATGCTCCAGAGCTTATAATTCTTGCCATCCAGTAAACGCTGGCTCACAAGATTGGTCGCTGCTGTTTTCATATCTTTTTTCGGCAATGCGACTGGTTTATTGAAGGTCATTTCAAGCAGGGTGACAGGATCATCTTTCTCGGTTTTCGGGAATGTGCTTTTCGTCTTTTGATCAGCTAATCCGTCGACATCCTTTTTCGTATATTGCTTTTTCTCAGCTGTAATGCGGTATCCAATCTTCGCTTCATCTGATAGATTGCCATATTTGATTCCGTCTGCCTTCATTTCTTCCAGCGTATCTGTTTTTTCGATAATCGCAAAATGATCGGTTGATCGCTTTTCAAAGTATTGAAAACCTAGAAAGATATCGAGAACGAGAAAGGCTAGGATAAAGATCGTTTTGGTCTTATTCCACTCCATGATTCTCGCTCCCCTCTGTCAGCAAATCATTCGATAAAATGACGGTTTTTCCGTTATATTTCATACACCATACCGGCTCTAGCCAGACAAACATCGCTTGATCCTGATCTGATGCCGTGGATGTCGCTTGATAGGCAGGGAAAATCTGTTCAATTTTCTCTAAATCATCATACTTCGTCTGCTTGATGATCAAGTTTTTCAGCTCTGTCCCATTCATCAGTTTGACCTGTTCACTCTGACTCGCTTTGTTGCCGAGAATGTAGTTTGGACGCTTATAACTCAAGATGTCATCATTCGCCCATTGTACTTCAAGTGATGTCATACCAAATGGATGTTTTGTGCTGTTGACGATCGGCAGTCCATCCATAAACATATTAAAGGACAGCTGTTGGTTGCTGTTAATGCCGAAGTATTGATAATTATCGGTAAAACTTCCGGTATCATTGAAATATTTCACGCTTCGCTTGATCAAATCCCCCGTTTGGAATACGGTACTAGAATTGATATTACGATGCTGATATTGGATGCGGTGGTCTTTTTGATTTGCTTCAAGACGACTCGTTCCATCTGTATATACCGTCCGGTTTAAATTAGACTCCTCCCCAACTAGACTTGGGTCTGTAAACAAAGCGTCCTTGAATTTGCTTGTCTTAATCGTTTCGATAAAGAACATTTTCGCTTCAAGCTGCTTTTGCTTCTGCGGCAGCAGGAAATCTCGTTTTGAATTTGTAGAGAAAGTATATAGATCATAGCGCGGCATCTCGTTTTGAGCGGCTGCAATACTATCCATCAAATTACGATAGTTGGCAGATTCAATCGTTAGCTCAAGCACCGATTCCTTGCTGTATGAAACCAAATAGACTTTCTTATTGGCCTTATCCGGTTGAGCGAACGGCACAATCATCCGGTCAAACGAGTTGTATTCAATGGATTTATTCGGCCATTTAAACAGCGCTTGAAAAATATCAATCGGAATCGGATCATTGAACACAAGATCCAATGTTTTGCCTTGCCCCTCGCGTCCATAGAAGAAATTCTTAAATTTCTGCTCGGAATATTGGTCCGACACATCAGCAATCTCTTTGACATCCCACAGGCTTACATCATTCCAAAAGTTTTGGAAGAGTTCCTTTTGATCCACTTTGAAATGCTCTCCATTGGAATGGATGAACATCTCACGCGGCTTCACGACATCAATGAGACTCCGAGGCTCGTCGCTTGAAATCTTCTTCGTTTCCACGACCTGTGTGCCGGCATCCGCCTGATCCTGCATGACGGGCTGGAACATCCAAATATTCCACGTAAACACAAGACTGATCGCAATTAGGATTGTCAATATAATGGTTTTAAAGGTCTCACGCTTCATCCCAATCATCCTCTTGTTCTTCATTGTACGGAAGGGTAAAGGTTACCGTTGTTCCTTTTCCTTCAATGCTGTCAGCCCAAATATCTCCGCCATGAGCCTGAACCATTTCTTTTGCAATCGCAAGGCCTAGGCCGGTTCCGCCAAGCTTTCTTGTTCTCGCCTTATCCACTCGATAAAAACGTTCAAAGATTTTATCCATATCCTTCTTCGGAATACCGATTCCTTCATCTTTGACACTGAATAACACAAGACCTTGCTCCTCATCCAAATCGACAGTGAACGTAATGTGTCCACCCTCTGGCGAGTATTTCATAGCATTGGAAATGATATTATCGAGCACCTGAGTGATTTTATCTTGATCAATTTCCACATATATTTCACGCTGCGGCAGGTTGCGGATGAAATCGACATGCTGCTCCTTCGTCATTTCAAAACGATCAATGACGAGCGAGATAAACCTGATAAAATTCGTCCACTCACGATTGAATTGATAATCCTTGCTGTCGAACTTAGACAGCTGGAGCAGGTCATTCACAAGTCTAATCATGCGCTCTGTTTCATTTTGCGTGACACTGAGGAACCTTGGCGCAAGCTCTTTATCACCAATCGCACCTTCAGCGAGTGCCTCAAGATAGCTTCGCATCGTCGTAAGCGGTGTGCGCAACTCATGCGATACGTTCGCCACGAATTCACGACGTTCCGCATCAATTTTTTCCTGCTCGGTTACGTCATAAATGACTGCAATTAAACCATCAATTTTCCCATGCTCTTTCTGAATCACTGAGAAATTGACACGCAAAACAGACAGCTGATCTTCGCGTTCAATTTCTAGCAGCATGGAGTCTTGATTTTCGACTAAATCTTCAAATGTATGAGTTTCTTCTAAGCCAAGCAAGGATGTGATCGGCATCTCTAGAGCTGTTTCACGTGAAACATTCAAAAGCTCTAGTGCCGGGCTGTTTAATAGAATAATGGCCCCGTTTTGATTCGTGGCAATGACGCCATCGGTCATATAGGCGATAACAGAAGAAAGTTTTTTCCTCTCACCCTCTGTCATCAGCTGCGCTTCCTCCAGCTCTCTCGTCAGATGGTTAAATGTCGTCGCTAGCTGACCAATCTCATCATGTCCATACTTTCGGACCTTTCTGGAAAAGTTCCCTTTGGCGAGCTCGATCGCTTGCTTTCTCATATCCGAAATTGGGTGTGTAATGGTTCTGAATATGAATATACCAAGTAGAGCGGTCGTCCCAAGTGCGATGAGTGTACCCGTCGCCAAAATGGTGTTGATCGTTCGCATTTGGTTAAAAACACTTTCCATGGATGAGACCACATAAATGACACCAACGGTTTCTTGGTTCTCATTTTTCACGGCTGTCGCTGATATGCGGACTCGTTTATTCGATTCTGGGTCATAGAATTTTTTCTCGTAGTCTTTGCCAACCGCGAAAATACGGCTAATGATTTGATCTGTGATTTTCTTCCCGGCAATCTCTTGACTGCCATTATTCACAGAGGCAATGACCTCTCTGCTTTCGTCAATATAGCTGACTTCAGAAATTTCATTAGACTCATCTTTGTTGTTAAAATCGTTTAATATCTTTTGAGCATCCTCTTTTAATTCTGCCTTGCTTTTCGATGAATCTTGTTCTAGGTAATACGATAACGAGTAGATTCGCTGATTCAAGGAATTATCATAGGAATTAATTAAGGACTGCTCTAGCTGCTTCACAAAGTACACGCCAATAATCTGCATGGCGACAATGATCAGCAGCACATAAATCAAGGTCAATTTAAAGTGAATCGAGCGAAAAAAACCTACTTTACTCATAAGAATCTTAGTCCTGCTCTGGGTTTCTTAAATAGTAGCCGACGCCTCGTCTTGTTACGATCCAGCTCGGGTGGCTAGGGTTGTCTTCAATTTTTTCACGAAGACGGCGGACTGTCACGTCTACTGTACGGACATCTCCGAAGTAATCGTAGCCCCAAACCGTTTGTAGTAAGTGTTCACGTGTCATGACTTGTCCAATATGTTTCGCTAAGTAATGAAGCAATTCGAACTCACGATGCGTTAACTCAATCGTTTCGTCACGCTTAGACACGACATACGCATCTGGGTAGATCACAAGTGAACCAATCTCGATATCATTTGATTCAGATTCTTCCTCTGATTGCGGAGCAGCCGTCTGTCTTCTTAAATTTGCTTTTACACGTGCAAGCAGCTCGCGTGTACTGAATGGCTTTGTGACATAATCGTCTGCGCCAAGCTCAAGACCAATGACTTTATCGATTTCAGAGTCTTTTGCTGTCAGCATGATAATCGGCATGTCATATTTCTTTCTCACTTCACGGCATACTTCAACGCCATCTTTGTTCGGCAGCATAATGTCGAGCAAAATAATGTCTGGCTTAATTTCTTCTACCATTTCAAGGGCCTCATTTCCATCATACGCACAATGAACCTCGTAGCCCTCTTTTCTTAAGTTAAATTCCAATATATCCGCAATCGGCTTTTCATCATCTACGACAAGAATCTTTTTTTCCATTGTGATTTCCTCCTGCATTTTTAGCATCTATGTCATTCCATTTTGCATGTCTCATTACGCCTTTTTCATTTACGAAAAAAAGGCTCACTGTCTATTATAACGTTTTACGAGGCAAAGATAAAAATAATAACGGCTTTCTTTGCTAGTAAACGTTGGATAGAAGAACTTCACCCAAAAGATTTGATGACTTTTTCCTTTTTTATTGAAACTTTTCCAGTCACCAAACGTCTATATACATGTAACGTCTTCTTCTTATGGAGCCGGGCCCTACCTAGGTCCGGCTTCTCCCTTTTTATGCCTTCTTTTCATAATAAAAACGCACCTGCGATTGCAGATGCGTTTGGAAGTGGCTCGGGACGGAATCGAACCGCCGACACACGGATTTTCAGTCCGTTGCTCTACCAACTGAGCTACCGAGCCATCATCAAAAGATGAATATGTATAAATGGCGGTCCGGACGGGACTCGAACCCGCGACCTCCTGCGTGACAGGCAGGCATTCTAACCAACTGAACTACCGGACCTCAGTAACTTGCCCGAAAAAGCAATCGTGGTGCTCCTTCAAGCAAGTGAGGAAAAATTAGCTTAACGCTAAAGTAAATCAATGACCCGTACGGGATTCGAACCCGTGTTACCGCCGTGAAAGGGCGGTGTCTTAACCGCTTGACCAACGGGCCAAAACATGGTGAGCCATGAAGGACTCGAACCTTCGACCCTCTGATTAAAAGTCAGATGCTCTACCAACTGAGCTAATGGCTCTCGGTTTGTGAAAAGTGAATCTGAAGAAGCTGTATTGCGTCAAACCAATCGCTTTAAAAGCTGGAAAATCGCATCTTAACAAGTTTCAGAGACCTTTGCAACAACGAGATTTATAATATCATAGAGTAATTACATATGGCAATACGTTTTTCGACATTTTTTTAAAAAAAGTGTCGGATTTGATATCTTCTGTTACATCGCCTAAATCCGAAAGCGCCTTCATTCAATTAATGGCTACTGCCCAATCCAGCACACAGAAACGTTTGATTCTGACCAATATTGGTTATACAAGAAACAAACAGCATGGTGATTGAAAAAGGAGGAAGCATAGGATGAGTTCATTTAAATTAGGAGATAAAATGCCCGATTTTTCACTGCCAACAGTGCAGGGCGATCACATTGAGTTTTACAAACATTTAGAGGAGCATCAAAGCTGGCACCTTATCGTTTTCTTTAGAGGATCATGGTGCCCAGTATGTGTCGAGGAATTAAAAGAGCTGGAAAAACAGCAATCCTATTTTCAAGACAAGGATATTCACTTAATGACGATTTCAACGGATAACCCTGAAGACTTGAAAGAATTTGCAGACAAAGAGGGACTTTCTTTCCCCATCATGTCTGACCAAGACCTCACATCATTGAAAGCCTATGAAGTCTTCTATCACGGGGACGATGCCCCATATGAAGATCACGGGGTGCACGGAGAACCTGCCTATTTCTTATTAAATGAAAAAGGCCAAGTCCTCTATCAGCAAAGACAAACAAGTCCATTTGGCAGACCGCATGCCAACGAACTGCGCAAAATCATTCAATACATTCGTAAAAATTTAAAAGGCCAATATAAAAGCCTAAAATAAAAAAGAAGCTCTCATCAGAGGGCTTCTTTTTTATGAATGTTTTTTGTTGTATAGCCAATCTGCGGTGAAAAACACAAGAAGACCTGTCATTAAAATCACAAAAGTCACAGGTGTACTCTCACCTTGAAAAAAAGCGTAAGACGCATGTCCTCCTAATGCTAGAAGATAAAAAACAAACGCCGATCCTGCTGCTTTTTGTGCATTGGCTTGTTCTCTTTTCGTCGTTTTTTTGAAAAACATTGTATCTATTCCCCTTTAAGATGCTTTCTTCATTGTCACACGGCGAAGTGCCCGTGATCGGATATACTCCATTGGCCCAATTCGCCAGACGTGTAAGCAAAGGGCTGAAATCGCGATTTGCAGAAGTGAAATCAACAGCCATGCCAAGACAATAAGGGGCGCATTGATTTGACCGCCAAGACCCAATCCCCAGCTGTAAAAAAGGATCGAGCAGATGACATTTTGCAGGATATAGCAGCTAAGCGCCATTTTCCCTACATATTCAAACCAAGTCCACATGAACCATGACTCCGTGCGTGCTAGAAGCTTCGCCACGACAGCAATATAGAAAATAGAGAGGAATGGCGAAAACACATAGCGCACCACGAATTCTACTATTTCATTTGGTACGAAGACGAGCGCATTCAGCGGCAGTCCAATCCACAAACCCATTCGGAACAATGTTTTCCGCAGAGATTGCCCACGCTCATTTGCATAAAATACACCGGCTCTCATCATCCGCACACCTAATAAAAACAAAAAGGTATTCATTGGGATAATAAAGATTGCTTCTTCTCGATACATCAAAAAGTGCTGTAATCGGTCTTGAACTTGAGATATCCATGTCTCCGGCAGTTGTTCTTCGTACGCTGGTTCACTGCTCTCGTTATAGGATTCATTTTCCAATTCAGAGAAAGAAAATACAACGAGAAAAGCCGTCACCAACAAATGAATGACACCCGAGACAATCATGCCTTTTTTGATGCGCCGACTTCCTCCACGGACAATAAACGCCACAAGCAAACCCGTGACGGCGTAACTCATGAGCACATCATATTCCATCACAAGCGCAAAATGGACAAAGCCTTCAATCAATAAGAATAAAAGAATCCATAAATATGTACCCGGCCAAGTCGTATTTTTTCTTTTCGCCTGCTGGTATTTCAGCTCTAGCCCTACACCAAACATGATCGTAAGCAACGATAGCATTTTGCCATAAACGAACATAGAGACAAGACTTTCAAGAAAACTGCCATTTTCATATTCATCCGCAATCTGATCTGTCGCAAAGGTATCCCCTGCGTATGCAAAAAACCAGACGTTTGTACCCAATGTACCTAATATCGCAAAACCTCGTAAAATATCTAATAATCGTATTCTTTCTTTCACTAGAACGCTCCTTCCCTTTTATACAATTATCATATTTTGGTAATGACAGGAAGAGCGTTCCGTAGAAATTAAGGAATATTTAAACAAAAAAGACACCAGTAAAATGTGTGATTTTACTGGTGTCTGATCAGTCTATAATGATGGACGGTACACGCTGCGGACAACGTTCGTTTGGGAACGGTCTGGTCCGACTGAGAAAATAGAAAGTGGAATACCTGTTAATTGTGAAATGCGCTCTAAGTAATGACGGGCATTTGCAGGCAGTTCACTTAAATTCTTCACGCCTGTAATATCCTCTGTCCAACCTGGCATTTCTTCGTAGACAGGTTCACATTTCGCTAATTCATTTAGACTTGCTGGGAATTCTTCAGTGATTTCTCCGTTCAATTTATAAGCAACACAGATTTTCAATTTCTCAATCCCTGTCAGTACATCGATGGAGTTAAGAGATAAATCTGTAATTCCGCTCACACGGCGTGCATGACGGACAACAACACTGTCAAACCAGCCAACACGGCGCGGGCGGCCAGTTGTCGTACCGTATTCACGGCCAACTTCACGGATTTGATCGCCGATTTCATCATGGAGTTCTGTCGGGAATGGGCCATCACCTACACGAGTTGTGTAAGCTTTTGATACGCCGACCACATGTTGAATTTTCGTAGGACCTACACCAGAACCAATCGTCACGCCTCCAGCCACTGGGTTAGATGACGTCACGAACGGATATGTCCCTTGATCGATATCAAGCATAACGCCTTGTGCCCCTTCAAAAAGAACACGGCGGCCTTCATCTAGAGCATCGTTCAATACAACAGATGTGTCCACGACATATTTTTTCACTTGCTGACCATATTCATAATACTCATCTAAAATATCTTCAATTTTGAAGCCTTCTGTGTCGTACATTTTCTCTAAAAGACGATTTTTCTCTTCTAGATTACGGGCAAGCTTCTCTTCAAATACTTCACGATCTAATAAATCTGCGATACGGATTCCGACGCGGGCAGCTTTGTCCATATAAGCTGGTCCGATTCCTTTTTTCGTCGTACCGATCTTGTTAGCCCCTTTCCGCTCTTCTTCTACCTCGTCCAATTTTAAGTGATAAGGCAGAATGACATGGGCTCTATTGCTGATTCTGAGGTTATCTGTACTCACATTCCGTTCGTGAAGATACGCAAGCTCAGTGACCAACGCTTTAGGATCAACCACCATTCCATTACCGATGACACAAGTTTTCTCTTTGTAAAAAATACCGGACGGAATGAGGTGTAGCTTGTAAGTCACTCCATCAAATTTGATTGTGTGACCTGCATTGTTTCCCCCTTGATAACGGGCAATCACCTCTGCATTTTCTGAAAGGAAATCGGTAATTTTCCCTTTCCCTTCGTCACCCCACTGCGTACCTACTACGACTACTGAAGACATATCGTGCACCTCCGTTAACCTTTCAAAACGTTATCTCTTTCAAACACATTTATTTTATCAATGCACACTGAAAAAGTCAACGTGAAATCCGAACATTAATATCTCGAAATCAAATTTTGTTCGTTTTACATGTGAGGAAAAGCGCTTTAATTGCTCATTCTACGCTTAAACAAGAAGATTTCGATCAAAATTACTGTTTTTCTCATTTCCGTTTGTTCAGTGATTTTCAATCAATTGAATCATCGAACTTGCCATAAAGTCGGGTGAATATGGTCTACCTTTTCTCAGCCACCACTCAGCTGTTCCAACATAAGCAGAAATGACAAATTGCTTCTGCATCTCGAGAGGAACGTGTTGTGGATCAGGTGGTGAACCTGTGACTTCTTCTAGCCCTAAAGTAAAGCTTTCTTCAAAAAAAGCACTGGCCGTCTGATGAATATTAAGCTCTCTTCCCCTTTTCAAGAGAATCTGATACTCCTCTTCATGTTCCTGCAAATGCTGATAAAAGCGATAAATATACACATATGCTGCATGATCGCTCTTCCACTCACTTTCATGTACAGGAGCAAAAATAGCGGTTTTCATGACATCAAACATCTCATCCATGACCTGCTGAGCTAAGTCAAACTTATCCTCATAATGCTGATAGAAGGTGGTGCGATGGATTCCTGCCTTGTTCGTCAAATCTTGTACAGAAATCTTCCCCCATTCCTTCTCCTTTAATAACTGAAATAAAGCTTTTCTTAATTGTTGCTTTGATTCAGTTGCGCGCTTATCCCCTCTGTAGCAGTCCGCCACAAGCCGCTCTCCCCTTCCCATTTTCTTCAACAGATTTCGCTTTTCTGTTGGTTGAATCCTTTCTCCTGATGAATTACCTTTAAATCTAACACAGTGAAAAAAAGGAATCATCTGACAACCCATAAGGAGTGATGATCATGGAAACAACAACACCTAGTGCCGTTCAGAAAGCGTTATTAAGAGGGAAAAATAAGCAGGACCCGTATCACCCATTTGATTGGTACGCCAAAATGCGTCAAGAATCCCCTGTTCATTTTGATGAACACAGCCAAACATGGAGTGTCTTCACCTATGAAGAAGCAAAGCGCGTCACCATCGATAAAGATACCTTTTCTAGTCAACCTCCTCAAGACCACCGGAAACATTCACTGATGAAAACAATGGTCATGATGGACCCGCCAAAACATACACGAATCCGCTCCATTGTAAGCAAAGCCTTTACACACCGGGTGATGAAATTGTGGGAACCACGCATTCAAGAGTTAATGGATGATCTCATTGCACAAATAGAAGGTAAGGAAGAGATTGATCTTGTTCAAGACATCTCCTATCCGCTTCCTGTGATTGTCATTGCAGAGCTTTTAGGTGTGCCAACAGAACATAAACAATCCTTTAAAGAATGGTCCGATATTCTCGTCAGCATGCCTAAAAGTGAAGAAGAAAGAGATGTCGTTGAATGGCAGAAAACACGGGATCAAGGCGAAGCGGACATGATGGCGTTTTTTGCTGACATCATTGAAGAGAAGCGGCAGAACCTTAGTGATGATTTGATTTCGCTTTTAATTCAAGCGGAGGAAAATGGAGACAAGCTGTCCGCAGACGAATTAATTCCTTTCTGCAATCTGCTCCTGTTAGCAGGCAACGAAACGACCACCAACCTGATCTCCAATATGATCTTTAGTTTGTTAGAAAATCCGGGGTCGTATGAAGCGCTCGCTCAATCACCTGACCTCATTCCTCGTGCTGTGGAGGAGGCTGTCCGTTTTCGTGCCCCTGCGCCTACCATCGTCCGGTATGTCACAGAAGACACCGAACTTGGAGGGAAAGTCTTGAAAAAGGGAGACAGTGTGATTGTCTTTCTTGCTTCTGCGAACCGGGATGAGCGTCAATTTCCAAACGCACATGAGTACGATATACATCGGCACCCTAACCCTCATATTGGCTTCGGCCACGGCATTCATTTCTGCCTAGGCGCACCACTTGCTCGCCTGGAAGCCTGCACTGCCATCAAAGCCATACAGTCACGATATGAATCACTAGAGCTTCTCTCTTACGTCCCAATGACAAGCAGCGGTATGTATGGACTAAAAGCACTGAAGCTCCGTGTCACGCCTCGTTGCTAACAAAAAGGACTCCCACGAGATGGGAGTCTCAAATTATTGACAAAGGGCTAAAATGAACTTGATTTTAGCCCTTTGTCTTCTTTTTCAGCGTGATAGAAAACCTTTGCAGCCCTAGGAAGGACGAGTACTGGCGCGGAGCGAATTTATCATTCGTGAGCACCAGCACGCAGGACTGACACCGAATGCGAGGGTTTGTCTACACGCTGGGACTTCCACGAGATGGGAGTCTTTCTTAATCAGGTGTAATTCCTTCTGTATTCATGAGCACCACTCGATATCCATCTGGATCTTCAATCGTCACGCCTCCTCGATCCCAGTACGGGTTTGTAGAGGTGACTTGCCGTCCGCCAAATGCGATCAGTCTCTTTTTCATCTGCTGAAATTCTTCTTCATCCGGAATATAGAATACAAGTAGTTGCTCTGGGTGGGGAACAGGCAAGCTTTCGTCTTCTTCATGTTTGGTGATTTCCAGATGAACATGCTGGTGAGGAAGCCCAAGCATGACCCCATCATACCCTTCATGCTGATCAAATGAGCCTATTCGTTTCAGCCCTAAACCTTCTTCATAAAAAGAAACAACCTCTTTCATGTTGACGGTCGGACGTGCGATGCGTAATTGAGCGGCTTCGAATTGTTGAAACTTCATCAGTCATCACTCCTTTTCTCTCCCTTTAGTATACGCTCTCTTTTTCTCCCACTCCTCCTCATTTCGACTGTTTTTCAGTCATTCTTTCGATGTAGATGAATCAAAAAAAGCCCAGCTTCTTGAGCTGGGCTTTAAGCACCGGGCGGAACACCCGCATCGTCAAATCTTCTTTCTAAGTTGACGAATTTGTTATATTCTTTCACGAACGCCAGTGATACCGTTCCAACTGGACCGTTACGCTGTTTCGCAATAATAATTTCAATAATGTTCTTATTCTCTGATTCTTTGTCATAGTAATCATCACGATAAAGGAACGCCACAATATCGGCATCCTGCTCAATACTTCCTGATTCACGAATATCAGACATCATCGGACGTTTGTCCTGACGCTGCTCTACCCCACGAGAAAGCTGTGATAAGGCAATGACCGGCACTTCAAGTTCTCTTGCTAGTGACTTTAAAGCCCTAGAAATTTCAGATACCTCTTGCTGACGGTTATCGCTTGATCGTCCACTCCCTTGGATGAGCTGTAAGTAATCAATCAGGATCATGCCAAGCCCGTTTTCTTGCTTCAAACGGCGGCATTTCGAGCGAATTTCACTGACTCTAATGCCAGGTGTATCATCAATGAAAATCCCACTGTTTGATAGCGAACCCATCGCCATTGTCAGCTTACCCCAGTCCTCTTCTGTGAGGTTACCGGTTCTTAGGTTTTGTGCATTGATATTTCCCTCGGCACAAAGCATACGCATGACCAGCTGCTCAGCGCCCATCTCTAAACTAAAGATGGCGACACTTTCATCTGTCTTGGTCGCAACGTTTTGTGCAATATTTAACGCGAAGGCTGTTTTCCCTACGGACGGACGAGCCGCTACAATAATCAGGTCATTTCGCTGGAAGCCAGCTGTCATCCGGTCAAGCTCTGAGAAACCCGTTGGAATCCCAGTGATATCACCTTTTCGATTATGAAGCTGTTCAATATTATCATATGTCTGAACAAGAACGTCTTTAATGTTTTGGAAAGCTCCTGAGTTTTTACGCTGAGCCACTTCCATAATGGTTTTTTCAGCATCACTCAATAGATCTTCTACTTCATCCTCACGCGTATATCCATCCTGTGCAATGGTTGTCGCTGTACGGATCAGACGTCTTAAAATGGATTTTTCTTCCACGATTTTCGCATAATATTCAATGTTTGCGGCAGTTGGGACAGAGTTCGCAATATCTGTTAAATACGAAATCCCGCCTACCTCTTCTAGTAAGTCTGTATTGGCAAGTTCTGATGTCACCGTGACAAGGTCAACCGGTTCCCCTCTATCACCAAGTACAAGCATCGCATTGTAAATCTTTTGATGCGACATTCTATAGAAATCCTCTGGAATTAATACCTCAGAAGCGAGCGTTAGCGCAGATGGTTCTAAAAAAACAGCACCTAATACGGCCTGCTCGGCTTCTATATTTTGCGGCGGCAGCCGGTCATCGAGAAGTTCCGTCATGCCAAGCACCGTCCTTTCATAAAAAAATACGCTACTCATCATTTTAACATTTTCATCAATAAAAAAGTGAAAAACATCAACTATAGTCAAAATTACCATGTCGATGTTTTGTTGAACAGCGAAACAACACACTTCAAATAGAAAAGACTCTGTAACATAAATTGTTATAGAGTCCTTTGTATCGCTAATGGGATTTGTAGCTGATGTTGTTCACACATGTGATCGATACTCCAACATGGCATGAACACGCACATGATCAAAAATTGAAAATATCAGGTGCGTTTTTTAATCTATCGTTTTCTTAACTCCGTA
Source organism: Bacillus sp. JUb11 (assembly GCF_024807925.1). Taxonomy (NCBI): domain Bacteria; kingdom Bacillati; phylum Bacillota; class Bacilli; order Caryophanales; family Bacillaceae; genus Bacillus; species Bacillus sp. JUb11. The sequence goes on from NZ_JANUEZ010000003.1 coordinate 416,723, forward strand.
ATTCACCTTTTGTCCAATGTCATATAAAGACCCGTTTTCATACCCAATAGATAGCACCAAATCAGGAATAGAATCATACCCGTTCTTGGCTAGATCAAAGAGCTGTGCACCATAATGTGATGCAGCAATACGGGCATTTTCAGCTGTGTATGGGTTTTTCAGAAGTTCTTCTTTGTAGATATCAAAAATATTCGCTCCGGTATCCGTTACAAATTGACCGTTTACAATACTTAAATCTTTTAAATTGTAGCCTGTTACCGTTTTGATTTGATTGACAAGGTGAAACTTTGCAAGTGAATCCGGCGTGAATTGAGTCGAATCATCATTTCTACTTTTCATAATATGAAAAAATAGTTCTCTTGTATTGTTGCTTGTATTCAATATGTCTTCTATTTGTTTGACCAGCGACTCGTCAGTTGATCCACTCACCACTAATTTAAAATGATTCGGATCAATGGTAAAAGTTAAATTGGCGTTTTTAGGAATGTTCAAACCATTGGTAGAAAACAAAGCTTGCAGTTGTTCGTTTACCTTCTGACGATTTAATAGTTTCTTTTCTACACTTTCTTGGGTAGGATCGTACCGTTTCTCATTACGGAAGGCGGCATCATTAGAATTATAATGTCCTCCTGTTCCATTATTAGCCCAACCAATCTCAATAGAGTAAGCCGCTTCTCTTTCCGATTTGGTTAAATCACTTCTGAAATAAGGGGAGTGTTGATTTCGATACTTATCGTATATATGACCATGAGGATCTTTAAATCGTTTATTTTGTTCATTTATTTTTTCGTATTTTTCATCTAATATTTTCATTCGTCTATCAGATTCGGTCATCACTTCGTTTGTACTTTTAATAGCTGATTGACCTTTAGAGTCTATTTGGTTCAAATTGTTCGAAGAACTGGCTGTGTATGACGTATTAATATTCATTTTGATTCTCCTTTTTTAAGAAAATAGTGATTATTAAATATATCGGCATTTCAGTTAAAATTTGTTAGTTTAATGTCGATATAGTAATTATTACAAGGAGGGTTAATATATGACAAATACTATCTTTAAACGTTTATTATTACCAGCATTATTATTGGCGCTTGTTACTAGTTTTTTCGCACCAACGTCAGCAGAAGCAGCAATTACGGGGAATAACAGTCCTAACACTGCAAGTTCAATGGGATATTGGAAAAATAGTCGTTCAGACACGACAATCTTACCTGAAGGTGAAAATGAAGCGTATTATCAGTTTACGATCAATAAAGGTGAAAGAGTTTATGTCAGAAGTTCGTATAATAAGCAATATACTGGGATGAAAATCGAGGTGTATAATTCGAAAAATTCCGACGGGAGGTCTAGAGTCATTAATCCTGATTCAGTCACACCCTTTATTTTTGCAAATACTGGGGACGTGACTTCAACTTCAGAAACTTATTTTGTGAAAGTGACCCGTGGTACATATACAGGGAATATGTATTTTACTGTTTCCATTGAAGATCGTATTAAATCTGGAAATGGGACATTCAATTTTACGGGGACGGCTACAAACTTGGGGAATTCTTCTTTAAATTTTTTAGGAGTTGATTCTTCTGTCATTACAATGGATCTAACGAATAATTCTTCTATTCCTAAAAGTGCAATCGTTAAATCGATTACGACAACTAGCACTCAAACACCTAACCAAGGGAATGTCACACACAAATTAATGGATAGTGAAAGTAACATTTGGTATCAATCACTTTTCTCCTCTGCAACAAGTGGTTCTTATCGTATATCTCTGGATGATCAATTAAGAGTCGCTCAAAAATGGAGCTTTAAGTACAACGCAAAAGCTACGGCGAGATCTACTATGAGCAATGTCAAAGCCGATATCCGTTACGAATATGATGTCACAGATGGATTTTAAGTGAATGATGTTAACAGATATATACACCAATTGATCAACAAGTAAGGGCACATCCCTTACTTTTTTTATTGCCTCATTTTTGATGCTATATGTTATTTCACCACTCTACAGTGCTTGTCATGATTGCTTCGCTTCATGATATTTCGCCACTGTAAACGTATTTTTCAGCTTGAGCTGATTTTCAAGCAGATTTAGCCTCAGTTTTCCTAATGGGGGTTTCATTCTACCTACATTCCCTGCGATCTTGTCTTCCATAGAAAATTGTCTATGAATTTAAGCATGATATTGAATAAGTTGTGAATTAAGAACACTAACTTTCCCCAAAATCCACCTCTTTTTTTCTAAAAACACAAGAAGGTCTATAGACTTATTTTTCTCAAAATTATTTCAAGAAGAAAAACCTATATTTAATCATGATTCAAACAGAAGAAAATGGTAAATGTTTTGAGATTGTCAAGGTTTTTTGGCATTTCTACTCTGTTTTAATGACACAATCCGGCATTCTCTATTTCCAATCATTTGGTAGTTAGTTAGTCCTTTATTTTCTGAATATTTAGATCAAATTATCGATTATACCACTTTATGAACATTTGACTTCCTAATTGATAAACATTATCATTTGATTTGCTTGCGTGATAATTGAGAATCATTTTCATTTAAATTTTTATTACTACACTCATCCACTATCCGCAAGCCTGCTTTTATCATCATATGAGGTCAATTTGAGAAAGGGGATTTTTCACATATGACCAAACGCACTGAAGGAATGGGTACTGATGATTCACTTTTTGGAGAAAGCCGTCCTTTTTTTATACCTGGGACGGAGCAACTAGATATCACAACACACCCATACAGACTTTTTATATTTAAACCGAATACCACTCCTCCCGAAACTGGTTTTCCAGTCATGTACGTGCTTGATGGGAATTCACTTTTTGGCACAATGGTCGAAGCTATACGTTTACAGTCAAGAAGACCTGAAAAAACAGGTGTCGTACCTGCTATTATTGTTGGAATTGGCTATCAGACAGAAGCGCCCTATCATCCGCTTAGGCATTATGATCTCACTCTTACCGGCCCTGACGTTTCCATTGAGGGTAAAAGAAAGGACTTCTCCATCCATACATATGGCGGCGCCTCTGCTTTCTTTTCTTTTTTAGAAAAGACGGTTAAGCCATACATTGAGCAGCGCTTTCCGATTAATCAGAGTCGTCAAACACTATTTGGCCATTCTCTTGGCGGGCTTTTTGTATTACACACACTATTTGAGCACCCTGACGCTTATCAGACATATATTGCGGGCAGTCCTTCTATCCACTGGAACAAAGAATTATTTCTAGAAAAAGAACACCAATTTACCAACCGCATCCGTCAAGTGCCTATGGATGTAAGGCTACTTGTAGGTGTAGGTGAGTTAGAAAAACATCATCCATGTCAAATGAATGCTCATGCAAAGTCTCTAGCCAATCGTATGCTGCCTTTATCCTCGTATGGCTTGCATACGACCTATCACGAATTTCCTGAAGAAGGACATACGTCTGTTTTACCGGTGCTGATGAATGACGCTTTTCGTTTTGCATTTTATCATCAAGATCCTTTAACAACTACAGACTTGAAAGAAAGGTAGTGAACACATGAAACAGAGTGGTCTGTCTCATAAAATTGCCCTTATTACAGGCGCAGGACAAGGTATTGGACAAGCAGTCGCAAAGAGACTAGCCGATGAAGGTGCGATCATTGCAGCAGTTGACACAAATGAAGATCAGCTGCAAAGCACCGTGCAGAAGTTGAATGATAAAGGCATACGTGCCTTTGCCTATCCAGGTGACATTACCGATCAAGCATCTGTTCAGCACATTGTCGATCAAATTGAAAAGCAGCTTGGCCCCATTTATTTACTGGTCAATGTAGCAGGCATTCTTCGGATTAGTTCGATTGATCAGATTAGTACAGATGATTGGCACCAAACCTTCGCAGTCAATACACATGGTCTCTTTTACATATCCCAAGCTGTCTCCAAATACATGATGAAAAGATCAGAAGGGGTCATTGTGACTGTCAGTTCTAACGCAGGTGCCATTCCTAGAATGAATATGGCTGCCTATGCTGCTTCAAAAGCAGCAGCTACTTCTTTTACAAAAACGCTTGGATTAGAGCTGGCTACCTATGGCATTAGATGCAACGTCGTCTCGCCCGGCTCTACCGCAACACCTATGCAATGGGCTTTATGGTCTGATGAGCAAGGAGCAGATCAGATGATTAAAGGTTCGTTAGAGACGTATAAAACCGGTATTCCTTTACAAAAAATCGCTGACCCTCAACAGATTGCTGATGCAGTCATCTTCTTTGCATCTGAGCAATCCAGTCATATTACGATGCAGAATCTCACAATTGATGGTGGTGCAACACTCGGAATTTAACATTTTATCAAAAAGGAGGCCTTTTCATGAAACATTCATTATTGTCGACAGAAGAAAAAGTACAGCTGATCCAAGACTATCAGCCAGGCGCATTTTTCCTTGCTTCTCCTAAACGAGCGTTACTTGCAGAGGGGATATTCCAGCATATTAAAACCAATCAACTCGATGAACTATCCACAAAGGTAGCCCATGTTTTTGAGACTGCCAAACAAGCTGGTATTCAAGCACCGATTGTTGCTGGTGCTGTTCCGTTTGATCCGGCGCAACCCGTTCGTTTAAATGTGCCAGTCCATGTACAGTTTAGTGATCCACTCGAATTTCATCAAGGTGATGAGGATTCAGAAGTGACATCACAATCCTATGAGGTGACACCTGTCCCTTCTCCTGAAGTCTACATGAATGGTGTGAACGAAGGGTTAGCTAAAATTGAAAAAGGAGAGCTTAGCAAAATCGTCATTTCTCGATCTCTCCGTCTCAAATCAAATCAAGACATTCATACGAAAACAATACTCGAACGACTGGCTCGTCATAATACAACTGGTTATACGTTTGCTGCAAACGTAGCTGATCCGAAATCTTCCCAAAAGCGCACACTTCTTGGGGCAAGCCCTGAGCTGCTTCTTTCAAAAACTGGTTCATCTGTGATTTCCAATCCACTCGCTGGTTCTCGGCCACGCAGTTCAGACCCCGTAGAAGACCAGCGTCGTCACGATGAACTTCTTACTTCTGCAAAGGATTTACATGAGCATGCAGTGGTTGTCGATGCTGTCACTAAAGCGCTTGCTCCTTACTGTCATACGTTAGATGTACCCGCATCACCATCCGTCATACAGACAGAAACGATGTGGCATTTATCTACTGTGGTCAAAGGTGAATTAACAGATTCCAATGTGTCCTCCATTGATTTAGCGCTTAGCCTCCATCCAACACCCGCAGTATGCGGAACACCTACAGCAGATGCACGTGAAGCCATTCAAGCGATTGAACCCTTCGATCGAGGATTTTTCACAGGAATGGTCGGTTGGGCAGATGCAAATGGTGATGGAGATTGGATTGTCACCATTCGCTGTGCAGAAGCTGAAGGTCACTCCCTTCGCCTCTTTGCTGGTGCAGGAGTGGTCAAAGGATCAAAGGCAGAAGAAGAGCTAGCCGAAACATCTGCAAAATTCAACACGATGCTTCATGCGATGGGCATCCATCAGCTATAAAAATACATAGGAGATGACAAAAGACATGTTTGTTCAACCACCTACATGGCCAGAAGAATTTGCAAAACGCTACCGTGAAAACGGCTGTTGGCGTGGAGAAACCTTTAGCGGGATGCTTCGTGAACGCGCCGTATCGTTAGGGAATAAAACAGCGATTACATACGCTGATACACACATGAGCTATCAAGAACTTGATGAGCGCGTCAGCAGTCTTGCCGCCGGTTTTCATCAGCTTGGAATCCAAAAGGGAAGTCGAGTTGTCGTACAGCTTCCTAACATTCCTGCTTTTTTTGAAGTCGTTTTCGCTTTATTTCGTATCGGTGCTTTACCCGTCTTCTCACTGCCATCTCATAGAAGCAGTGAAATCACTTATTTTATTGAATTTGCCGAAGCAGACGCATATGTCATACCAGATGTCGATAGCGGCTTTGATTATCGATCACTCGCACGTCAAGTGAAAGAAAAACTTCCCTCATTACCTCATGTCATTGTTGCAGGAGAAGCTGAGGAATTCCTAGACTTGGATGATTTGCGCAAGGACCCAGCGCTCGATCCACAAATACATGTAGAGGCAAGCGACATTGCGTTTCTTCAGTTATCTGGAGGAAGCACAGGCCTTTCTAAGCTCATACCTCGTACACATGATGACTATATTTATAGTCTTTGGAAAAGCAATGAGGTGTGCGAGCTCACACAACATAGTGTGTATCTAGCTACACTTCCAGTTGCACACAACTATCCATTAAGCTCGCCTGGTGTTCTTGGGACATTATACGCTGGTGGAAGAGTCGTTCTTGCACCTGGATCAAGCCCTGATGTCGTCTTTCCACTCATTGAAAAAGAACGGGCGACTATTACCGCTGTCGTTCCACCAATTGCATTGATTTGGCTAGAGGCCGCTCCTCATCGATCAGATGACTTATCGAGTCTTGAGGTCTTACAAATCGGTGGTGCTAAATTAAGTGCTGAGGCAGCAAAACGAGTGATGCCTGCCCTTGGGTGTAAGTTACAGCAAGTTTTTGGCATGGCAGAAGGTCTGGTCAACTATACCAGATTGGATGACCCTGAACATGTCATTATCCATACACAAGGACGCCCGATGTCTGAATATGATGAGGTACTAGTGGTAGACGATGAGGACAAGCCCGTCCCGAATGAAGTGGCTGGACACCTTTTAACAAGAGGACCTTATACGATTCGCGGCTACTATAAAGCCGATGAACAAAACAAAAAAGCATTTACACCAGATGGCTTCTACAGAACAGGTGACATCGTGCGATTAACCAAAGAAGGAAATGTTGTTGTAGAAGGCAGAGACAAGGATCAAATCAATCGTGGTGGCGAAAAGGTTGCTGCTGAAGAAGTTGAAAACCATTTACTTGCGCATCCTGACATTCATGATGCCGCCATGGTGTCCATGCCAGATCCATTTCTTGGCGAACGCTCATGTGCCTTTGTTATTGCGAAAGGAAACAACAAACCAGCACCGCATGTCTTAAAGTTATTTCTAAGAGAACGTGGGCTCGCTGCCTATAAAATTCCTGACCGCATTGAATGGATTGATGCGTTCCCACAAACAGGTGTAGGAAAAATCAGTAAAAAAGCATTAAGAGAATTAGCTGCAATCCATACTGCCAACGTATAAAAAAGAGGAGTGAAAACCATGGCAATCCCTACTATTCCTGCGTATCCAATGCCAAGCATACATGATTTACCCGAAAATAAAGTGAACTGGATCCCTGATCCGAAACGTGCTGTCTTGCTGATACATGACATGCAGCAATATTTTTTAAATGCATTTCAACAAGATACTTCACCGATTACAGAGTTAGTGCAGCATATTGAACAATTACGTGATACATGCAAAGAACTCGGCATTCCAGTCGTCTATACAGCTCAACCTGGTGATCAAGACCCGAAGGATCGTGCCTTATTAACAGATTTTTGGGGACCTGGTCTTGGTGATGATGAAGCATTGACAAAAATCATTGATCAGCTTGCTCCATCTGAATCAGATACAATGCTGACAAAATGGCGTTATAGCGCATTCAAAAAATCCAACTTTTTAGATCTTCTTCACGAAGGCGGACGTGATCAACTGATCATTACTGGCGTATATGCACATATTGGATGTATGCTGACAGCCGCAGAAGCATTCATGTTCGATATTGAAACCTTTTTTGTCGCCGATGCCGTCGCTGACTTTTCACTTAAGCATCACAAAATGGCAATGACCTATGCAGCTGAACGCTGTGCAGTCACCACAACGACAAACCAAATCATCAGTCGTTTAACAGGACAAGAAGCAAACAGTGATGACCTATCCTTTGATGCCATCGTTCACCAAGTAGCTGAGTATCTTCAAATCAATCCAAATGAAATACCGCTTGACGAGAATCTCGTCTACCTTGGCCTTGATTCAATTAGAATGATGAGCCTAGCGGAAAAGTGGAGACAGCAAGGAGCAACAGTCAATTTCGTTGAGCTTGCAGCAAATCCAACGCTCATGTCTTGGCGGACTCTTCTTTTCCCAGAAAAACAGCCATCTATCCCAAATATCGATTACTTGTAAAGGAGGTTTAAGCCCTTGTCGATCCAGTCCGTCGATTCATTCCCACTAACCGGTGCCCAATCAGGCATTTGGTATGCGCAGCAGCTTGATCCATCTAACCCTATTTTCAATACAGCTGAGTATATAGAGATTAAAGGTCCTATTGATCCCATACACTTTGAAGCAGCCATTCGAAAGACTGTCTTAGAAGCAGATTCCTTGTATATGCAATTCGTTGAGGATACTGACGGTCCAAAGCAATGGATGACATCTAAGAAAGAAATCCCATTTCAATATGTCAATTTACAAAATGAAAAACAGCCGTTTGATGCGGCTAAAGCATGGATGAAAGCCGATCTTTCCACACCAGTCTCTTTAGAGAAAGATGTATTATTCCGTGAAGTGCTTTTTCAACTTGCTGACGACCGATTTATTTGGTATCAGCGCATTCATCATATTGCCATTGATGGATTCGCCTTTTCGCTCATTGCACGTCGTGTTGCTGAGGTCTATTCAGCCCTATCGCAAGGGACACCTGTGCCTCCTCAAACATTTGGAGCTTTACATGATGTAGTCCAAGAAGAGATCACTTATCAACAGTCCAATCGATTTGAAGATGATCGAGCATTTTGGAAAAATCGTTTTGCTGATCAACCGGAAATTGTCAGCCTTGCTGAGCTTGCCCCAAGAACGTCGGATCATTTTATCCGGAAAACGGCTAGATACGATGCCGAAAAGGTAAGCAAAATGAAAAAAAACGCCCAAGCCTTCGGTAGTACGTGGCATGAAATGATTCTTGCCGCATCCGCACTCTATATGCATCGTATGACGGGTGCACATGATATTGTTTTAGGATTACCTGTGATGATGCGCCTTGGATCGTGCGCCTTGCAAACACCTGGAATGGTCATGAACCTAGTACCGCTTCGTTTAACATGCAAACCAGAAATGACGCTCTCAGCACTTGTTCGTCAAGTATCTGATGAACTGAAAGCCATTCGTCCTCATCAACGATATCGTCATGAAGACATGCGGAGAGACTTTAAGCTCATCGGAAGAAATCAACGATTATTCGGTCCACAGATCAATATCATGCCATTTGATTATGATCTCAAGTTCGATCAGAGCATTGGTCGAGCACACAATCTCTCAGCAGGACCGGTAGATGATTTATCGATCAACATATACGACCGTGCGGATGGAAACGGATTTCAAATCGACTTTGATGCAAACCCTGCTGTTTACAAAGAGACAGCCGTTGACGCTCATCAACATCGTTTTCTTCAATTGCTGGAGGAAATAACCGGACTAGAGCAAGATCAGACAATCAGTCAATTCAACCTTCTTTTGTCTGAAGAAAAAGAGAACATTCTCAAGCACTGGAATGATACAAAACGAGAATTACCAAAAGAATCATTACGGGAACTATTTGAAAAACAAGTGAGCAAAACGCCGCAAGCAAAAGCATTACAGTTTGAAGGAATCATTTTGACCTATGAAGAGTTGAATCAGCGGGCAAATCAGTTAGCTCATTATTTGAAAAATCGTGGCATTGGACCAGAACAATTCGTCGCAATCGCTCTGCCTCGATCCATCGATATGGTCGTAAGTCTATTAGCCCTCGTCAAAACGGGAGCCGCATATCTGCCACTAGACCCTGATTATCCTAACGATCGTGTCGCCTATATGCTAGAGGATGCCAAACCGGCGTGCTTGCTCACAATCAATGAGACAGCAGGTGGTTTGGACTATCCTCACATCGTTCAACTGGATGATGCAACTGTTCATCAGGAGATAGCAGGCAGTCCGCATCTCAATCCTACCTGGAGCGAGGGCTCTCCACATCACCCCGCCTATATCCTCTACACGTCAGGATCGACAGGCAAACCAAAGGGTGTTGTTGTAACAAAGCGAAATGTAGTCAACTTTATATTGTCCATGCAAGATGCATTTTTATTAGATCAAGGAGACCAGCTTTTAGCGGTAACGACCATAGCCTTTGATATTTCCGGGCTAGAAATGTTCCTCCCACTTTTACATGGGGCTGCTATTTTATTGGCAAAAAAAGAAACGATACAAGAACCAGCAAAGCTTTCAAACATGATTCGTTCTCATCATGTCACAATCATGCAGGCAACACCAACGTTGTGGCATGCATTGGCAGATGAATACCCTGACGTGATCACAGGTATGCGTGTTCTTGTTGGAGGAGAAGCACTTCCTGCCTCCCTTTTGCACACACTGCAATCTCTTCAATGCGACATTACCAATTTGTACGGACCTACAGAAACGACGATCTGGTCTACGATGCAAAATGTCACAGCACATCAAGAGAATAGCGGGCCGGCAATTGGTAAACCCATTTGGAATACGAGCATTTACATTTTAGATGAAGGACTAAACCCAGTCCCAGCAGGATCAATCGGTGAACTTTATATTGCAGGTGAAGGAGTATCAAGAGGATATCTTGGACGATACGACTTAACGGCAGAACGATTTGTCGCTGATCCGTTCGGCACAAAAGGTACGAGAATGTATCGTACTGGAGATTTAGCCAGATGGCGTGAAGATGGTTCGATTGATTATATAAGCCGTGCCGATCATCAAATTAAAATCCGCGGCTTCCGTATTGAACTGGGTGAAATTGAAACCGTGATTATGCAGCATCAAGCTATAAAGCATACATCTGTGATCGTTCGTGAAGATCAACCTGGACAACAGTTGCTTTGTGCGTATGTTGTGCTGACAGACGACTCAGCTCTTCACCCTTCAGAGCTCAGGCAATTTGTGGCTGCATTACTTCCAGACTACATGGTGCCTTCTGCTGTTGTCGTTTTGCCGGAACTGCCACTTACACCAAACGGCAAAATCGATCGCAAAGCATTACCAGTGCCAAATATGTCTTTAGTTAGTTCCGATCGTACACCTAGAACACCCCAAGAAGACATGTTATGTAGTTTATTTGCAGAAACACTTGGCCTATCTCAAATTGGTATAGATGATAGTTTCTTTGACTTAGGTGGGCATTCTTTACTTGCCGCTCGTCTGCTTCGACGTATACGAGATACATTCGGTGCAGACCTAAGCATGAGCACCATTTTTGAATCACCTCGGGTTGCTGAACTTGCGCAGCACTTGGACAAAGCGAAGGACATTCGGCCGCCGCTTCAGGTAGAAAACAAGCCAGATGAGATTCCGTTATCCTTTGCTCAGAAACGGCTCTGGTTCCTTCATTGCCTTGAAGGTCCAAGTCCAACTTACAATATTCCACTTGTCATTCAGCTAACAGGTACACTAGATCAACAAGCTCTAACTGGTGCTTTGGCAGATATCACTGAAAAACATGAAACCCTTAGAACCATTTTTCCAAATAAGAATGGCATGCCAAGACAGGTTATTTTACACCCAAAAAGTGTTCAGCCTGAACTCCATGTCACAGCTTCGAGTGATCAACAAATTGAGAATCAATTAAATACAGCCATTCGCTATAGCTTTCAGATTGAAGAAGAACCTGCACTGCGAGCAGAATTATTCACGCTTGATGCCAATCGATATGTGCTGCTTCTGTTGCTGCATCACATCGCTGGTGACGGCTGGTCACTTGCACCGTTGACACGAGACTTAGCTGCTGCTTATGAAGCTCGTATTCAAGGGAAATCCACCTCATTGCCAGCGGAACCTGTTCAATATGCTGACTATGCTATTTGGCAGCAGAAACTGTTGGGCAGTGAAAAAGAGACGGATAGTCTATTTGCCAAACAGCTCAGCTATTGGAAAGATGCCTTACATGACCTGCCTGAAGAACTTGAACTTCCTTACGACTTCCCGCGTCCACAGGAAGGAAGCTTCAACGGTGCGACGATAGACTTTATGATCGAACCGGCTTTACATCAAAACCTTCTTGAGCTTGCGAAACAACATCAAGTGAGTTTGTTCATGGTGCTTCAAGCATCCCTTGCAGCATTACTGACACGTCTTGGAGCGGGGACAGATATCCCAATCGGCAGTCCAATTGCTGGACGGAATGACGATGCACTTGACGATATTGTCGGATTGTTTGTGAACACACTAGTATTACGTACAAATACAGCTGGTAATCCAACCTTCAGTGAGCTATTGAAGCGAGTGCGAAACGTTGACTTAGCAGCCTATGAGCATCAGGATCTGCCATTTGAACGGCTAGTGGAAATCCTAAATCCAACCCGCTCCAGATCACGGAATCCATTATTCCAAGTCATGCTTGCCTTCCAAAATACACCGAAGGCAGAAATGAAGATGACACAACTTGATTCGGATCTCTACGTGAAACCAGTGGGATCAGCTAAATTTGATCTGACCATCGAATTGACAGAACAAAGAACTGAAACTAGATCAGCAGCAGGATTAACAGGATTGTTTGAATTCAGCACAGATGTATTTAAACAAAGTACCGTTCGAGCAATCGCTGACAGAATGAAGCGCTTTTTAACAGAGATAGTTGAGCGCCCACATCTGCCGATTGGTCAAGTGAACATTTTATCAGATCAAGAACGACAAACATTTCTCCCTGACAAACAGACATTCGCTCAGTCAGACCAAGCACCTAATCTCCCAGCCTTATTTGAAAAAACGGTGCAACAATTCCCTGATCGAGTGGCTGTAACGGATGGCAAGAGGCAGCTGACCTATGGTGAGTTAAACAACAAAGCCAATCGTCTTGCTCATTTATTAATACAAAGAGGCGTTGGACCAGAACAGTTCGTTGCACTTGCTCTGCCTAGATCAATTGATATGCTCGTCAGTTTATTAGCTGTTCATAAAGCAGGCGCAGCCTATGTTCCTCTTGATCCTGACTATCCAGCAGACAGGCTGGCATACATGATACAAGATGCCAAACCAGTTTGCAGCATCACAACAAAAGCAGCTGCATTGCATCTCCCTGCTGATTGCGATTTGATTTTGTTAGACGAAAAAGAAACAATTGATCAATTGCTGACTACGCCAAATCACAATCCGGCTGATATAGACAGAATTGAGCCGCTATCTTCTCTGCATCCGGCCTATATTATTTATACGTCCGGCTCTACAGGGAAACCAAAAGGAGTGGTCATTCCACACCAAAATGTCATCCGTCTTCTGACATCTACTGAACATTGGTTCCATTTCGATGAAGAGGATGTTTGGACAATGTTCCATTCATATGCCTTTGACTTTTCAGTTTGGGAAATATGGGGACCCCTTTTATATGGCGGGCGACTTGTCATTGTTCCTCATACCATCTCTCGTTCTCCAGAAGAGATGATGCAGCTTCTAGTCGATGAAGGTGTGACTGTGCTTAATCAAACACCTTCCGCCTTCTATCAGCTCATGCAGATAGACAAGGAACAACAAACACTTGGTCAAGCATTATCACTCCGCTATGTCATCTTTGGCGGTGAAGCATTAGAGCTTAGCAGATTAGAAGATTGGTACAGCCGTCACTCAGACTGCAAGCCAAAATTAATTAACATGTATGGCATTACAGAAACCACCGTTCACGTTACGTACAATGTACTCAATCGAGACATGATCGCAAAGAAATCCAGCAGTTTAATAGGCGAACCAATTCCTGATTTACACGTGTACGTACTAGATGGATACCTACAACCTGTTCCACCTGGGACAACAGGTGAAATGTATGTAGCTGGAGCTGGTTTGGCAAGAGGTTATCTAGGCAGGCCTGACCTGACCTCAGATCGATTCCCTGCCGATCCTTATGGAGCGCCTGGCACAAGGATGTATCGTACAGGCGACCTCGCTCGCTGGACAGAAGAAGGGGCACTTGATTACATTGGTAGAGCTGATCATCAAATTAAAATACGCGGGTTTAGGATTGAACTTGGAGAAATCGAAGCCGTTCTATCACGCCACGACGCAGTTGCACAAGTTGCCGTCATTTTGCGAGAGGATCAGCCTGGCGACAAACGCTTAGTTGCATACATCGTCACAACTGAAGAAGACCATTTCGATACAGAGACTCTTCGCCATTTTGCGGCAGCCAGTCTTCCTGATTACATGGTGCCTGCGGCTTATGTACAGATTGATACGATGCCACTTACAGCAAACGGGAAGCTTGATCAAAAATCACTTCCGGCACCTCAATTGCACATACAGCAGACGGATGGCCGCGGCCCAAGAAACCCGAAAGAGGAAATCCTGTGTCATCTTTTTGAAGAGGTGCTTGATTTGCCAAAAATCAGCATTGACGATCGCTTTTTTGACATTGGCGGGCATTCCTTACTTGCGGTTCGTTTAATCAGCCGCATTCGTGATGCACTTGGTGTGAAACTGAGCATCGGAACGTTGTTTGAAGCACCGAACGTTGCCAGCTTGGCAGAGAAACTAGAAACAGGAAGCGATGAAAACGCACTAGAAATCTTACTGCCGCTACGAACAAATGAAGAAAGACATCCTCTCTTCTGTGTTCACCCAGCAGGTGGTCTTAGCTGGTGCTATGCAGGTCTCTTGAACACATTAGAGAAAGACATCCCTATTTATGGATTACAGGCACGAGGAATCGCAAGAAAAGATGACTATCCGCATACACTCGATGATATGGCTGCCGATTATATTAAGCACATCCAAACGATTCAGCCAAAAGGCCCTTATCATCTACTTGGCTGGTCACTTGGCGGAAACGTTGTACAAGCAATGGCTACTCAACTCCAGCAGCAAGGTGAAGAAATCGCTCTCGTTGCGATGCTGGATGCCTATCCGAACCATTTCTTACCGATTAAAGAAGCACCTGATGAAGAAGAAGCACTAATCGCTCTTCTTGCACTCGGCGGTTATGATCCAGATACCTTAACAGGTGAACCGCTCACGATGAAAAGTGCTGTCGACATCTTGAAGAAAGACGGCAGTGCACTAGCAAGCTTAAGTGAAGATGCCATTAGAAATCTAAAAGAAACCTATGTCAACTCAGTGCGATTGCTCGGGGAATATCAGCCAAAAACTTATCAAGGGGACATATTATTCTTTAGATCTACCATTATCCCAGACTGGTTTACACCGATTGATCCCGAAGCATGGGCACCTTATATCAATGGAACCATTGAACAGCACGACATTCATTGCCGGCACAAAGACATGTGCCAGCCTAAACCCCTAGCAGAAATTGGTGTCATCTTAGACAACGCTCTGCACCGGGTCAAACAAAAGCACTAAGAATAAAGGAGAGATGACAAATGACAAATCCCTTTGATCGTGAAGACGGTGTATTTCTTGTGCTTGTCAATGAACAAGGACAACATTCACTTTGGCCATCATTTGCACCAATACCAGATGGATGGGAAAAGGTCTTTGGTGAAGACACTAGAAATGCCTGCATTGATTATATCCAGACACACTGGCAGGACTTACGGCCATTAAGCTTAACAAAAGAACCTGCGTTAGCACATGGAAAAACGGAATAAATCATCGCACCCTGATCTCCATCAGGGTGCTTTTTTGACAGAATAAACACACCATTTTCCAGCTCTTTCTGATACAATTCAATTGAGAATATTTATCAATTAATAAGAGATCAGGTGGTTTTATGGGACACAATCATCAATTATGTACAAAGGTAAATGCAGAACAATGCATTTATCGATTAACATATACTGAAAAAATAAATAATGCAGATCTTCCACATACGGAGCAGCAGTTGTCAGATACATTCTGCCTCCTCTTTAGCATAAGCGGCAGTGGTTTACTTACATTGAATGATCAAAGATGGCGATTGAAAGATCTAACACTCTATACGATGATGCCTGGGGAAACATTTATGTTGAAAACAGAGCCTTATCAAAAACACGAGCTCTATCTGTTTCGCTTTCAGATGTACACGCCACAAGGTCAAAACATAGAAGAAGTATCAACTGAACATGCCCGTTCTTTACTGAATGTATGGCAATTTATCGATATTAGCTCGATTGAACAAATTCATTCTTTACTGTCCGACATGACAACAGAATGGCAAAAACCTGAATCCATTAGCTTTTTTAGAAGCCAAACCCTTTTTCAACAGCTCATCCTGCAGCTTTTCACACTGCATAAAGAAGACATTTGTGACACAACACACGCCCTTTTCAAAACAAAACAATATATCGATCAACATTCCGAAGAACCTCTCAGCCTTACAAGTCTATCTCATATGGCTGGTATCAGCGCCAATCATTACAGCGAGCTATTTAAAAAGCATTTTGATGTGAGTGTCACTGATTATATCACCAAGAAAAGACTGGCTAGAGCCAAACAGTTAATGGCGAAAGGTCATGCAAAACTCAAAGATATTGCACAGGACATCGGCTATCAAGACCCCTATTACTTTAGCCGCATCTTTAAGAAAAAAACGGGTATCACTCCTTCTGCTTATATGAAAAGCCGTCAACGGAAAATAGCTGCCTATGGCCATTCCATACTCGGGCAGCTCACACCTATTCATATCATCCCATATGCTGCCCCTCTTCACCCTAAATGGACAGCACATGACTTTGAGCATTATGCAGAAGAAATTCCGATCCATCTGAGTGCACATCGTATCAACGAGCACGCTGAAGCCAATATACAGCAATTGAAGGAAGCACAACCTGAGCTGATCATTGCCAATGATCATGTGACAGAGGCAGAAAAACAAGTGTTGAAAACCATCTGTCCTGTGCACTTTGTTCCATTCACACAATTGGATTGGCGCACTCAATTCAGACAAACAGCTCTGTTCTTAAACGAAACGAGGGAAGCAGAAGAATGGCTGCTTCATTACGAAGAACTCGTCATTCAAGCGAAAAAGGCATGCCTTGTTGATCATCCACCAAGAACCGTCCTGCCTCTTCGTATCTTTCAAGATCAGCTCTACTTATCTGTCAATCGCACCTTGTCAGAAGTAATTTTTCATGACATTGGCCTTCTACCAGCTTTTCAGAATGATGGCCAGCTCATCGAAAAAAAAATCAGCATTCACTCTATACAGCAGTTAAACCCAGATGCCATCTTCCTCTTGTTGCATAAAGAACCAAAAACCATTGCTTTTTATCAAAAGTTAAAGCAACAGGAGGCTTGGCAAAATCTCAAGGCTGTGACGCAACAAGCCGTCTATCCACTCGCTTCTGACCCTTGGCGTGAATACACAGCAGCCAGTCATCAACGAGTCATTCAGGACCTTTTATCTTTTTTTCCGTAAAAAGTCCATCACTAGACAGATCATTGTCTATGGATAAAAGGACGAATGACTACTACAATCTTTAATTGAGAACAATTATCAGTTAAAGGAGAAAACAAATGAAAAAATGGTTCGCATTGCTTATCCTTTGTATCATGACGATCATCGCAGCAGCCTGTGGTGCTGCAGAAAATAAACCGGCTTCAAACACAACCAAAAGCAAGTCAGCTGAAGCAGCAGAAACAAACATCAAATACTTAGATCAAACGTACAAACTGAAAACACCAGTGAAACGAATCGTCATTGCTGGAAGCCTAGAATCGATGGAAGATGCAAAACTACTTGGTATCGACCCTATTGGTGCTTCTACTGTCGGCGGCACTTTCCCTGAATTATTTAAAGACATTACAGCAAAAACAGAAGGCATTGGGGAAAAAACAGAACCGAATCTAGAAAAAATCTTAAAACTAAAACCAGACGTGATACTCGGATCAACCAAGTTCCCGCCTGCAACAATTAAAAAACTAGATAAAGTCCAAACGACGATCCCAGTATCACATGTCTCTTCCGACTGGGAAAGCAACCTTTTATTACTCGGTGAACTGACTAGAAAAAGTGAAGAAGCGAAAAGCATCATTTCTGATTATCAGAAAGATCTCAAACAAGCGAAAGAAACCCTGAAAGACAAAAGCAACAACAAAACAGCTGTCATTTTACGCATTAGACAGGGCGACCTGTACGTGTATCCTGAAGACGTATATTTCAACTCTACTTTATATGGGGACTTAGGGTTTACAGCACCAAGTGATATCAAAAAAGCCAAAGCACAAGCAATGATTTCATTGGAACGCCTAGGTGAACTCAATCCTGATTATATCTTTGTTCAGTTCTCCCAAGAGGAAAACTCATCGAATCCAAATGCATTGAAGGACTTAGAGGGAAATAAAATTTGGAACAGCCTAAAAGCTGTGAAAAATGGACACATCAATGAAAATGTCGTTGATCCTATGCTTCAGGGAGGAACAGCACTAAGCAAAACCACCTTCCTTGATCAGGCTGTCAAATGGCTAGATCAAACCAACTAAAAAGATGCGCATCTTGACAAAGGGCTAAACATTTTAGTCCTTTGTTCTTCTTTTCAGCGGAGCTTGAAAACTTGAAGGAGAGAATACACATGAACGGAACGTTTCTATATGACGAATTGAACGGGCGGCAGCTTGATATTTACCTTCCACCGGACACCTCTATTGATGTTCCAGCTGTCTTTGTACAAGATGGCTCTTCTTTGTTTAGAACCCACCTGCTAGAGATCGAAAGCATGATTGAAGCCAAAACCATCTCGCCAATCATCATCGTCGGTATACACCCCTTCAATCGACTTGACGAATATACACCATGGAAAGCATCATCACTGCATTCTGGATTCCCTGACTTTAAAGGTGAGGCACAGACATATGTGTCATTTTTAGCAAATGACTTGCTTCCATATATCAAAAGAGAATACCCAGTCAAACAGACCGGTCATGAACATAGTCACATAGGTGCTTCATTAGGAGGGCTATTTGCAATTTATACTTTATTGATGTACCCTGCTCTTTTTAAAAACATCGCATCTATCTCTGGATCATTTTGGTATCAAGATTTTCTACCATTTGCTAAACAACAAAGCATTCAGTCTGTGGACCACCTTGTCTATTTGTCTGTAGGCAGTGAAGAAGGGAAAGGCAAAACATCTGTCCAACAGCACATGCCTTTATTCAACAAACAACTCCATGATCTTTTATTACAGAAAGGGATGCAGGAACGAAAGCTTCACTTTCACATTGAACAAGGAGAGGGCCACCATCTGAAACAATTTCAAAAAAATTTCTTATCGGCTATCAAGTGGTTTTATAAAAGAAAAACTTAATTTTTTATCAGCAAGTCACAAAGTCGATATGGTATATTGGAACGTATAGATTGAAAGAGGAGGGATTTGCGCATGAGACCTTTACAAATCTCAGCCGATACCGCACAAAAGCTTGCTGCATCACTCAATGTACCGTTAGAGCAAATCATGCATATGCCGCAGCACATCTTATTAGCTAAATTAGCGGAGCTTGAACAGAAGAAAGATCGTTCTTAAAGAAATAAAGGAGTTTACATTCATGGAACAACAACTAGAAAAATCAACATTTCATCCTCGCAGTACAGGGCAAACCATTTTGCTGATTGCTGGGATTTTACTCATTGCCTTTAACCTGAGGCCAGCCATTACGTCTGTTGGTCCTGTGATCGGTGCCATTCGTTCTGATTTACAGCTTTCAAATGGACTGGCTGGTTTCCTCACGACATTACCACTGCTCTCATTCGCATTGCTATCTCCCATTGCACCTAAAATCGGAAAACGTCTTGGGAATGAACGAACACTTTGGCTTGGGCTTGCTGTCCTGCTCTTTGGGATTGTCATTCGTTCATTTGGCAGCATCACCTTTTTAATGATAGGAACAGCGCTAGTCGGCGTCGGGATTGCGATTTGTAATGTGCTTTTACCTGGACTTGTGAAACATAAATTCCCTGCACATGCTGGATTAATGACAAGCGTGTATACGACATCGATGTCCGTTTTTGCTGCACTTGCATCTGGTGTCAGTGTTCCGCTCAGTCATGCAATGCCTGGCGGCTGGAATACATCATTCCTTGTCTGGGCAGGACTTGCCCTTCTTGCAATGATGGTGTGGGCGCCGCAGCTTCTTCATCAGAACACAGCGGCTGTCAAAAGCATTTCGCTCAAAGAGCAGCCAATATGGCGTTCACGTGTCGCATGGCAGGTGACCTTTTTTATGGGCTTGCAATCATTCCTTTTCTACAGCAGTATCGCATGGTTTCCTGATATTTTGACATCACATGGCATGAACCTAGCGACAGCGGGATGGATGCTCTCTATTATGCAGTTCACTGGTCTGCCATCCACCTTCTTAACGCCCGTTTTTGCAGAAAAATTAAAAACGCAAAGACCGCTTGTCGTTGGCCTTGTCCTTGTGTATTTACTCGGCATGATTGGTCTCCTTCTCGGAGGGTCGACGCCTATTCTTGTCATCTCTGTGCTATTAATCGGCGTCGGACAAGGGGCCAGTATCAGTCTTGCCCTCACATTTATCGGATTAAGAACAACCAATATGGAACAAGCAGCTGCCCTTTCTGGAATGGCGCAGTCACTCGGTTATTTATTAGCCGCTGTTGGTCCATTCATGATCGGTATCCTTTTTGATGTGACACATACATGGACGCCATCTATTATCATCTTTATCATCGTCCTATTTTTCATGTTTTTATCCGGTATGCGTGCTGGACGAAGCATCTATATTTCAGATCCATCATAAAAAAAGAACCCGCCTCACGAGGAGACGGGTTCTTTTCTGTTTATGCTTGTTCTGTGACGTGCACTTTTAATGTTGCTTGTACTTCTGGGTGAAGCTTCACCGGTACATTTGTGTATCCTAACGCACGAATGGCATCATTCAACTCGATTTTACGCTTATCGAGTTTGATTTGATGTTCTTTTTGCAATTTATCAGCGATCTGTTTGCTTGTAATCGATCCAAATAGACGACCGCCTTCACCTGATTTAGCAGTGAGTTCCACTGTCAGCGCCTCAAGTGTTTCTTTTAATTGTTTCGCTTGCTCAAGCTCTTGGATGGCATTCTTTTTCTCTTTGTTTTTCTGCCCTTCCAATGCACTTAGGTTCGTTGGAGTTGCTTCAACAGCTAACCCTTGTTTGATGAGAAAGTTGTGAGCGTATCCGTCTGCTACATTTTTGACTTCGCCTTTTTTCCCTTTGCCTTTTACGTCTTTTAGAAAGATGACTTTCATCTTTGAACCCCTCCTTCGAAATATTCGTCTATGGCAGCTTTTAACTTCTCTACCGCTTCTTCAATGGTTATACCATAAATCTGGGTCGCAGCGTTAGTCAAATGACCGCCGCCATCTAATGCTTCCATAATAATTTGAACGTTGATATCCCCTAACGATCTTGCACTAATACAGACCGTATCGTCATCTCGCCTTGCGACAGCAAATGATGCTTCAACCTCACTCATCGACAAGAGAGAATCAGCCGTCTGTGCGATCGTAATTTGATCATAATACTCAGATCTGTCAGACGGCAAGGAAGCAATCGCTACCTGATTTTGATACAGCTCTGTATGCTGAATGAGCTTTGCCCGTTTGATGTAATGATCGACTGTCTCTTTCAAAAACTTTTGCACAAGGACAGGATCTGCCCCTTTTGCACGAAGGTAGGATGCTGCATCGAACGTTCTTGACCCCGTTCTGAGGGAGAAACTCTTCGTATCCACGATAATCCCAGCAAGAAGTGCTGTGGCCTCAATCATGTTAATCCGCAATTTCTTCGGCTGATACTCTAACAGCTCTGTCACAAGTTCTGCTGTAGATGAAGCATACGGCTCCATATAGACAAGTAAAGGATCACGGATAAATTCCTCACCACGTCTATGGTGGTCAATGACAACGACGTTTTCGATCTTATTTAGCAGTCGTTCTTCCATCACAAGGGACGGTTTATGTGTATCTACGACCACAAGCAATGTGTCATCCTTTGCAAGCTCCATCGCTTCCTCAGGCGTGATAAAACGGGACCAAAGTTCTTCATAATTCTTAATTTCACTAATTAAGCGTTGAACGCTATCCCCAATCTGGTTGGCATCAATGACGATGTAACCTTCTTTTCCATTCGCCTGAGCAACCTTTAAAATCCCGATCGAGGCACCGATAGAGTCCATGTCGGGGAACTTATGCCCCATGATCATGACATTACCGCTTTCAGATACAATTTCTTTTAAAGCATGTGAAATGACCCGTGCGCGTACTCGTGTCCGTTTTTCCATTGGATTGGTTTTTCCACCGTAGAATTTCACTTTCCCATTCGGCTGTTTAATCGCTACCTGATCCCCGCCTCGTCCGAGGGCAAGGTCAAGACTCGACTGCGCAAGTGCGCCAAGTTCTTTTAAAGAAGGAACAGACGCACCGATTCCAATACTAAGGGTAAGTGTGGCGCTATGTGCCCCTGTTTTCTCACGAACCTCGTCTAAAATGGAAAACTTCGACGCTTCAAGCTCTGCTAAGATGCTCTCATTTAATACAGCCATAAATCGTTCAGATGAAATTCTTTTTAAGAAAATGCCGTATTCTTGTGCCCAATTGTTTAACAGCGATGTGACTTCACTATTTATCGCGCTACGCACCTGATCATCAAGACCCTGCGTCACATCATCATAATTGTCTAAAAAGATATAAGATAACACCGTTCGTTCATTTTCATACTGCCTTTCAATCTGCACTTGTTCCGTGACATCAAAGAAATATAAAAGGCGCTCTGACCGTTTAATAATGACTTTGAATTTCCGGTCATTCAGCGTCACATTTTCTGTCTCAACCTCTTGTTTAATAAGAGGCACAATGGATTCAAATGTATCATACAAGGATCTGCCGACAAGTGTGCTTTCATGGAAGCACGAAGCGAGAAATGGATTGGTCCATTCGATATAATACTGGTCATTAAACAGCATAATACCAATTGGCATCTCCATTAATGCTTCTTCTCCAACCTTTTTGACTCGATAGGATAATGTTGAAATATATGAATCAATCTCTTTTTGCACCTGCGTATCTGCCCACTTTAAAAAGTAGAGCACACCCGCAAGGACTAAAAGACCAACCGCTCCTATGATCCAATTAAAATAAAGGTTGAGGAGGACTGTGATCACCGCAAGGACAATTAACGCGAAGATCGGATACTTGATGACAGGTTTTCGATAGAAGCTTGGCACTGATATCAACTCCTCAACATTCAGAGTGAATTATTTGTTTTTACTTTTTCTCTTAAATCAAAGCCTATGTCAGCAATCCCTATAATACGCACAATCACACCGATTGGCGGAAAGAGAATCGTCAATACGACGGCAAAAATGGGTACCACTTTTGAGATGTTTTTTTCGTGGCAATAATAGAAGATAAAAGAAAAGCCCTGAATAAGCACCAGTATAAATAAAATTTGAAAAGCACTCGTTTGCACGAGCGATAAAAAGCTGCCTTTCTCCGGCTGAATCAGCATCAAAAGCAGTGTGAGTAAATAATACCATACCATGCTTTTTGGCAGCCGCATATCCTTAAATTTCTTAAGAGCTGGCATGTCTGGAACAAACCGTTTGATCAACGGCCGCACAAACCAATGATTGACGAAAGACATGAGCGTGACAAAAATCAAAAGCGCTACAGGTAAAGAATTTAATGCCGTATCCTGCATCTCTCTAAACTGCTTGAGTTGTTTTGCTATCTCCTGATCAGAAGCGCCAGATTGTTTTAAGGTACTCTCTACCATCGGCATGATTTGGTCAATTGATTCCTTTGCGACACCCAGTATATCTACTTGAAACAGCTGGACACTGACAACAAAGTAAATGAGAAAACTGAATAAGTAGATCAGCGCACCCGTAATAATAGCCTGACCTGGCTGCCTCCTGCTGTAGAAAACACCCATACCTACTCCAACAGCAATCAGCATTGGCGCACTTAACAGCCCATTAATAGACCCAATTAAAAAGCTGATCACTATGCCAATAGCGCCAGCCGCAATTCCTTTTTTCAAGCCATGCCTGATTGTATAGAGAATGATCGGAATCGGAGCAGCCATGAAGAAAATAATGGCTAAAAGTGGCACATACAAATAAAACAGCGTCATGACCGCAAAAATACTGATCATGATAGCGCCTTCTACTAACGCTTTTGTTTGTTTCACACCTTCACCTCAATCCAATCATTTTTCTATATCTTGCTCAATGTGTACTTCTATGTATACGTACGATGTACGCTCCGTCATATCTTGACCCAACCTTTATTTTACCATAGCCGTAAATCGCAAGTAAAATGCAGGCTATCCCAAGAGCGTTTCACGTGGAACAACTTAGATCGTCTTGTACATGCAACTTTTCAGACAGCATGTTACAATTTTTTAGATTATTCTTAGCTATAAACCCTGAATTCAAGGTCAAAAGCTGTTAGAATAGAAACATCATCAATAAAAGTAAGAAGGAGAATTCACATGGGAAAAACACTCGTATTCGGACACAAAAACCCTGACACAGACACGATTTGCTCTGCTATCGCTTACGCTGATCTGAAAAACAAAATTGGCGTTCAAGCAGAAGCTGTCAGACTTGGAGAAATCAATGGAGAAACACAATACGCATTAGATTTCTTTAAACAAGAAGCACCTCGTTTCATTGAAACGGCTGCAAACGAAACAAAACAAGTCATTCTTGTCGATCATAACGAATTCCAACAAAGTGTAACCGATATTGATCAAGTACAAGTGACAGAGGTCATTGACCATCACCGTATTGCCAACTTTGAAACAAGTGAACCTCTTTACTATCGTGCTGAGCCAGTTGGCTGCACAGCAACGATCTTAAACAAAATGTACAAAGAGCACCAAGTCACAATTGAAAAAGAAATCGCTGGTTTGCTTTTGTCTGCGATCATTTCTGATTCCTTACTATTCAAATCCCCAACATGCACACAGCAGGATGTTGATGCTGCGCATGAGCTGGCAAAAATCGCAGGAGTAGACCCTGAAGTATATGGTTTAGATATGCTGAAAGCAGGAGCTGACCTAAGCCAAAAAACAGTTCAAGAATTAATCACACTGGATGCAAAAGAATTTGCACTAGGTAACAGCAAAGTCGAAATTGCACAAGTTAATACAGTTGATATCGCTGAAGTAACAGCAAGACAAGCTGACATCGAAGCAAAAATCAATGAAGTCATCGCAGCGAAAGGTCTTGATCTATTTGTTTTAGTGATCACAGACATTCTAGAAAATGACTCTCTTGCGCTTGCCCTTGGTGCTGAAGCAGCAAAAGTAGAAAAAGCATTCAATGTCACACTTGAAAACAACACTGCTTTACTAAAAGGTGTTGTATCAAGAAAGAAACAAGTCGTGCCTGCACTAACAGACGCACTTTCTTCATAAACATAAAAAGACTGCTGACACCTTCAGCAGTCTTTTTTCTTCTTTTAATGAATGTACATATCGCTGACGAGAATATCCTTTAGCACGCTTGTTGGAATCGTGAATTCAACTACACCCATGTAACCAGGCGCCACATCATATTCGTTGAAGGAAATCACCAGTTTGCCTTTTGAATTGATATAGAAGCTTTGATCTGGCTGAATCTTCTTAAACGGATCAACCGTATCTTGCTTCGTCATCCAGTAAATCTTATTTGAATCCTCTTTCATCTGTTTCTTCATTTGTTCTTTAATATTTTCACTAATCACATCAATATAACGGTCATCTTTAAACAGACTTGGTAATGTAATGAGTACATGGTTTTTCTTATCCACCGTATCATATGTCATTTCCTCTGCCGCAGAAGCCTGAGTCGTCACCTTGTATCGACCTAGTGAAAGAATTTGATCATTGTTTGTTCTTACTTCATATCCGCTCTCTACACTCAAATGACCATTTTTATAACCCTTTGTTTCCTTTTCAAAATCTTGATACAGCTTTTTGTTTTCAGCTAAATATTTTTGATTCAGGCTGTCTTGTAATTTTCCGTCCCCAAGCCCTGAAACATGTGGTGTTTTGAGATCAATATTTGTTCCCTGATCGCTCTTTTTAAATTCTGTGAACGTCACGACTTTCACAAGCTCTCCAATGACGGGTACTTCTGAAATCGCTCTTGCTGCCTGCGGACTGACATTTACAGTGGTGACAAAAAGAGCAGCCGCAGCAACAAGTCCGATCGTCCATTTCTGAAAATGAGGTTGCTTGTTTTTACGTTTTAATGTCCGTTCAACCATAGCATCGTATTCCGGGGGAATAGGGATTTCTAGATATTCCTCTTTTAACTGTTCCAAATGCTTATCCATTTATATTTCCTCCTGCGATAATTCTACTTTTAAAAGCCGCAACGCCTTATATAATCTTGTTTTAATGGTGTTTTCATTTTCTCCAAGAATATGAGCAATGTCCTCTAGCTTTAAATCCTCAAAGAATCTTAATATAATGATGACCCGATACATCTCCGGCAAATCTTCTATCGCTCGTCTGACATCTTGATCCTCATAGACATCCGATTCACCCTGTGATAAAAATTCCAGCGTGTCATCGTCCGTCACTTGCACACGCTTCTTCTTTCGTAAAAAGTCGAGGGCAGCGTTTACGACGATTTTATAAAACCAGCTATGCATCTTGGTCGCATCCTCTAATCGGTGAACAGATTTGAGTGCTTTATGAATCGCCTCTTGAACGACATCCATCGCATCTTCTGGGTTTTTGACATAGCTATAGGACAATCGATAAAAACTGTGTTTATGCTCCATTACGTAATCCGCAAATTGATCATCAATCTTTCGTTTCTTCATTTTACAAAGAGCTCCTTTATCTTAAATGCGCATCTGTTATTTCTTACATTGGATAGACGCGCTCCTGTTAAAAATAGTTTGCGCTCCATTATTTTTTTAACATGTCATCCCATTTACGTTTCTATGCAAAAAGAGCGAACCTGACGGGTTCACTCTTTTAAAGCCGTTATTTTTTGATAAACAAATGGTTTAAGTGGTGAAAGCGGATGAATGATGGACACTCCTGTTTCCTGCTCCACCTGCTTTGCAGCGTGAACCATCGAGAGCTGCATCACACAAATATCTCCATGCTGCTTCACAGATCGCCTTAACTGTTCCATAATTCGCTCATGGTAGGCTTGTATATCACCGTTCAAGCAAAGATGAAAGACATCCTCTAGCACAACCACTTCTGCCATCAACTGCTTTCCCCGCTCTTTTACATATGAAGACAGTCGCTTCATCGTTCCTTCTACTGTATCTGGGTTTGAAAACACCAGCTGAAGCGGACCCTCTCGCTCACAAATCTGCTCAAATAACGGCTCATCTATCGGAACAATTGGTTGTTTGAACAGGTGCTGCTGCTCCCCCAAAGCCGCAATGTATTGTGTACACGTTAATAAAACAAGATCAGCCTCTCCTTCTTGCATGAGTCTGTTGATAGCATAGGTTTGCTGCTGCTCAAGATCAAATGCGGGATCTTGTTTGGCTCGTTCCATAAAGGATGAATCGACGATGTGATGCAGATCAAATCCTGTGTCATAAAAAGCGTCGTCAATGTAAGAAATATTAGATGGATGTGCGTGAAGGCAGTGTAATCGAATCATTAGGTCCGCTCCTCATAAAAGTTTTCACTCATTATATCAATCCTTGTATGAAATAGGGAGCAACATGACCATATTGTTAAGGAGATATTGAAGGAGGGATTCTACCTTGAAAGAAGATCAACAGCCTACATCATCTTCAGAGTCAGAAGAAACCTTGACGAATCGCCAAGGTCACCCGGTAACAGATAATCAAAACATGAGAACCGTTGGGAATAGAGGACCGACTACGCTTGAAAACTACGATTTCCTAGAGAAAATCAGTCATTTTGATCGTGAACGCATCCCTGAACGTGTCGTTCACGCACGAGGTGCTGGCGCACACGGATACTTTGAAGCCTACGGTACATTCGGTGAAGAACCCATTTCCACTTATACAAGAGCCAAATTATTTCAAGAGAAAGGAAAAAAGACCCCTGTCTTCGTTCGATTCTCTTCTGTTATTCACGGCGGACATTCACCAGAAACTTTACGCGATCCGCGGGGATTTGCGATCAAATTTTATACAGAAGACGGCAACTGGGATCTCGTTGGGAACAACCTCAAAATTTTCTTTATTCGAGATGCTTTGAAATTCCCTGATTTGGTTCATGCCTTTAAGCCTGACCCTGTCACCAATCGTCAGGATGGTGAGCGCATTTTTGATTTCGTTTCACAATCACCTGAAGCAACACATATGGTGACATTTCTCTTCTCGCCATGGGGCATTCCTGCCACATACCGGCACATGCAAGGCTCTGGCGTCCATGCCTATAAATGGGTGAATCATGAAGGAAAAGCAGTGTTGGTCAAATATCACTTTGAACCAAAGCAAGGAATTCGCAACCTGACACAAGAACAAGCCCAAGCCATTCAAGGGGAAAACTTTAATCATGCCACACAGGATTTATATGAAGCCATTGAACAAGGGGATCATCCTGAATGGGAAGTATACGCGCAAATCATGGAAGATGACACCCACCCCCAACTAGACTTTGATCCACTCGATCCGACAAAGCTCTGGTACAAGGATGACTATCCATGGAAACCGATCGGACGAATGGTGCTAAACAAAAATCCAGAAAATTATTTTGCAGAAGTGGAACAGGTTGCCTTTGGGACGGGGGTTCTTGTAGACGGATTAGATTTCTCAGATGATAAATTGCTGCAAGGACGTACCTTCTCATACTCTGATACGCAGCGATATCGTGTCGGGCCAAATTATTTACAGCTGCCGATCAATGCCCCGAAAAAGCATGTTGCCACCAATCAGCGAGATGGGCAAATGGAATATCATGTGGATCAAGGAAAAGGACAAAACCCCCATGTGAATTATGAACCGTCCATTCTCGGGGGATTAAAAGAAGCGCAGCAAGATGGAAAGGATCATACGCCTTTTGTAGAGGGTGAAGTCAAACGAGAAGCCATTGACCGCCCGAACAATTTCGGACAAGCGGGAGAAACCTATCGCCGCTTCAATGATTGGGAACGTGAGGAACTGATTAAAAACTTAGTCAACACCTTAGCTACCTGCCAAAAAGACATCCAAGACCAAATGATCGAAAACTTTACAAAAGCTGATCCTGACTACGGAAAACGTGTGGCCGATGGCTTAAAAGCCTTCAAACAAGAGGAGCCAAGCGGACCCATTGGATCAACAGGCGCGGCACAGGCTGTCAACGATGCGATCAACAACAGCACCCCTTCAGATCCTTATTAATGAAAAAAGAATGCAGCGGAGTGGCTGCATTCTTTTTGTATACATCTATTATGCGTTTTGACCTTTTTTGATCCATTCTGCTACATTCACTGTACGTTTCGCCTGATGTTTTGCGGCTGCTTCTGCATCCTCTTGAATCTTTCCATTTTGGTCAACAGTCACACTCACACCGTAAGGGTTACCCCCTGCGCCGTATAGGGAATCATCCGTGTATCCAGGAGCGGCAATAATGGCTCCCCAGTGGAACATCGTTGTATAAAGGCTCAGAACTGTTTGCTCCTGTCCGCCATTTGGGTTTTGTGCAGATGTCATCGCACTCACTGCTTTGTTTGCTAGTTTCCCTTGGAACCATAAACCGCCTGTTGTGTCTAAGAATTGCTTCATTTGAGCCGGTAAGTTACCGAAACGTGTCGGCATGCTGAAAATAATAGCATCTGCCCACTCTAAGTCACTTAACTGAACCTCAGGGACATCTTTTGTTTCATCTAAATGTGCTTTCCATGCTGGATTTGATGCAACAACGGCTTCTGGTGCCAATTCAGGAACCTTTAAAATTTTGACTTCAGCACCAGCTTCTTTCGCTCCAGCCTCAGCCCATTTTGCCATCTGATAGTTTGTACCTGTTGAACTATAATAAATAATCGCTAGTTTTACGTTTTCCACTTGTTCCATCTCCTTTTGTTTGGTTTGTCCAAATAGCTTCTGTAAAAATCCCACCTGTATTCCCCACCTTATTTAAATTGACGACGATACCACAATGCCGCAGCATCGACTTCTTCTCTCGTTAGTTGATGTCCACGATTTTCCCAATGAAGCGTTACGGATGCTCCCGCCTCCTGAAGCAGTTGCTCCAGTTCCTGAGATTCCTCCGGACGGCACATTGGGTCATTTTCACCAGCTGCTATAAAGACTTGTTTCCCCGCTAATGAAGGTAATGAAACCCCTCGTCTTGGGACCATCGGATGATGCAGGATCGCTCCTTTCAGCGCATCTCCGTAATGGAATAACAGACTTCCAGCAATGTTCGCCCCGTTTGAATAGCCGATGGCTACCACATTGTGACGATCAAATCCATACTTATCTGCTGCTTCCCCGATAAATGTATATAATTCCTCTGTACGCTCAATTAAATCTTGCTCATCAAAAACACCCTCTGCCAAACGCCTGAAAAAACGCGGCATGCCGTTTTCTGATACATTTCCTCTCACACTAAGAACAGATGCTTCAGGGTCTACCACTTCTGCAAGCGGCAATAAGTCTTGCTCTGTCCCGCCAGTTCCATGCAGCATGAGGAGGACAGGCTTTTGTTCATTCTTTCCTTTTTGAAAAAGATGCTTCATCATGAATCTCCTTTCCCTTTGATTTCTCTTACCTCAATCGGTAGCACGATTTGTTCAATTTGACTACGCTGCGCCTCATATTGCGGTGGCAGTTTCAACGCTTCACCCATCGTTTCCACAGATTCATCGTGTGCAAACCCTGGAGGATCGGTCGCAATCTCAAATAATATGCCGCCAAGCTCTCTAAAATAAATCGCATTGAAATAATTTCGATCTTGCACAGGCGTCACTTGATATCCGCTTTGCGCAACATGTCTTTGCCAATCTAATTGATCCTGATCATCTGTTGCTCTCCACGCAATATGATGTACAACACCCACGCCCATACGTCCTCGTGCAACAGGTGTCTTGTTCACGTCAATGACATTGCCGATTTCTCCAAACGAACGGAATCTCACATAATCTCCTTCTGTGCCGACTTTTTCAAGTCCCATCGTTTGCTCTAGCAGCTGCATCGTTTGCTCAGGCTGTGAAGTTAATAAAACAGCTCCGCCAAACCCTTTAATCGCTACTTCTGGTGTCACCCCATTAAATGTCCAGTCATTCTGTTTTCCTTCTTCACGCTCTACAAGTTCTATCAATAAACCGTGCGGATCTTCAAATGAGAGAAAGGCCTCACCAAAGCGTTCAATCATTTCATAAGAAACGTCAAACTGCTCAAGGCGTTCCTTCCAAAAAGAGAAGGCACCGGTCGGTACGACATATGTTGTCACACCTACTTGACCTGCTCCAATTTGTCCCTTTTGTGCACCTGGCCAAGGGAAAAACGTAATAATGGTACCTGGAGAACCTCCTTCATTTCCAAAATATAAATGGTATGTGCCTGGATCATCAAAATTGACGGTCTTTTTCACGAGACGCAGACCTAAAACACCTGCATAAAAATCAACGTTCTCCTGAGGATGACCAACAATTGCTGTGATATGGTGAATTCCTTCTGTTTTCTTCACTTCTAATGACCTCCTCTTCATGACGTAACATGTCTCTACTCATTATGTCTTGACTGACGCTTTTATATTATCTCGAATTCGAGATATATGTCCAAAAAATATATTTATCTCGAATTAAGGATATTCTTTTTTGAAATAGATGTCAATGATTTTTGTTTTTTTCTTTTCAAAAAGCAGGCCGCTTTAAATATAGCAGACCTGCTTCCCCTTGATTATTGAAGCAATGTTTTCTTTTTTAAATAGGCTTCGGCTACTTGAAATGCATCTTTCCCCTTCACATTGACTTCGTAATTCATTTCTCTCATCTCATCATCTGTGATTTGACCAGCGAGCTTGTTGAGAGAGGCCTCAATCTCAGGATACTCTTTTAATGTCTCCTGTCTTAGCAAGGGCGCTCCTTGATAGGGCGGGAAAACATGCTTGTCGTCATCCAGCACCTTCAACTTGTATTGTCTCAATTCACTGTCTGTCGAATACGCATCGACCAACTGAATATTCCCTTTTTGAATGGCTCGATATCGAAGTTTCGGTTCCATCGTGACCACATCGTCAAAAGAAAACTGATAAGCTTTTTGAATGCCTAAATATCCATCCTGACGATCAGAAAACTCTAAAGTAAAGCCAGCACGTATACGATTCTTGATTTGACCCAGATCTGAAATCTTTGATAAATCATATTGATCCGCTAGTGATTGAGGCACGGCTAAAGCATATGTATTGTTATAAGCCATCGGCTGAAGAAGCTGAAGCTGAAAGGATGACGCCAAACCTTGGCGCGCTTGCTCATACACTTTTTCCTTATCCGTGCTTTTCGCTGTTTCTTTCAGAAATTCAGAAATCGCTGTCCCTGTAAATTCAGGATAGATGTCAATATCACCAGACCGCAGTGCTTGAAAAACAAAGGACGTCTTACCAAGACCAGGCTTAAGATTGACTTGGATATCTGTATCCTGCTCAATTAAAAGCTTATACATGGAGATCAAAATTTCAGGCTCTGACCCCAGCTTCCCTCCAATGGTGATCTCTTTCTTTTCTTGTTGAAACAGCAATGGGGCAGCGACAACTGCTCCTGCTATTACAGCAAAGACCGTCACAGAGATCACGGTTTTTTTAAAGGAGATTTTCTCAAGTGTCCGCAAGACCACATCAAATAAGAGCGCAAGTAATGCAGCTGGAATAGCACCAATGATGATCAACGACATATCATTTCGATCAATTCCAAGCAGAATCAGACTCCCTAATCCACCTGCCCCAATAAGAGCTGCAAGAGTGGCTGTCCCTACAATGAGGACCATCCCCGTTCGGATACCTGCCATGATCACAGGCATAGCAAGAGGGAGTTCTACTTTTAATAAGCGTTTGCGGTGATTCATTCCCATAGCGAGCGCCGCTTCCCGCAGCGACGGATCGACCTCACGAATGCCTGTATATGTGTTCCTTAAAATAGGAAGAAGAGCATAGACGACAAGAGCGATAATTGCGGGCACTTGACCAATCCCAACGAGAGGAATCAGCAGTCCAAGCAGCGCCAAAGACGGAATTGTCTGCAAGACAGCCGTCACCCCAATGATCCACTCTGCTATCTTAGGGACTCTCGTTAAATAAATCCCTAATGGAATGGCAATCAAAATCGCTAGAAATAACGCAATGAAGGAAATTTGAATATGCTCAAGTAAGGCGTGTCCGAGCTGATCTTTTCGAGCCCATAACACACTGGTCCATTCATTCATGTGTCTCGCCCCTCTCAGCAGAAGTACCGGCTAAATACTGAATCATCGCTTGACGAGTGATGAGTCCGATCCGTTCCCCATCCTTCTCAACAACAAGCTCTTCATGCTCTGCCAGTCGAGATAGAACCTCTTCCAGCGTCGCATGGATGGAGACCGCCTCATCGCCTAACAGATCATCTTGAGGCATGGGCTGAGAAATAGTTGTCAGCTCAAATGCTTGATGGTCTACATGACGGGCAGCTCCTGAAACAAACTCCCGCACAAATGGATTCACTGGATGCTGAATCAATTCCTCTGGGCGTCCAACCTGCACCACTTTTCCTTCATTCATCACACATATCCGATCCCCAAGCTTCATGGCTTCCTGCATATCATGTGTCACAAAAACGATGGTCTTTTGAATACGGCGCTGTAACTCAAGCAGATCATCTTGTAATTTCTCTCTCGTCAGTGGATCTAACGCACTAAAAGGTTCATCCATCAGGACAATCTCAGGATCAGCAGCAAGTGCCCGTGCTACGCCGACTCGCTGCTGCTGACCTCCTGAAAGCTCTGCTGGCTTTCGATGTCGATAGGTAGCAGGCTCAAGCCCCACCATGAACATCAACTCATCAACACGCTGATTCGTCTCAGCCCGCTTCCATTGTTTCAGCTCTGGCACTACAGCAATATTCTCTTCTATGGTCATATGAGGGAACAACGCTATTTGCTGAAGCACATAACCAATATCCCAGCGCAGCTCATAAATATCATAATCGCTGATGGTTCGACCCTTTATGTGAATCTCACCTTCTGTAGAAGAGATGAGACGATTGATCATTTTCAAAGTCGTCGTTTTCCCGCTTCCACTAGGTCCAATCAATACAAAAAATTCACCTTTCTGAATCTCCAAATCAACAGATTGAACGGCATAGCGGTCATCAGAAAATTGCATCGATACATTCTTAAATTCAATCATCTTCCCACGCCCTGACTGCAAGTATATTTTAAAATACCAATATGACAGATTAACCTAGTATTTGTATAGAACAAACTGTCACGTTAACTCTCTTTTTACATACTTCCCCTAGTTAGACTGCCAGAAACGACTTTCTCATAAAAGTGAGACAAATAAAAAAAGCGAAGAGCTCAAGGCCCTTCGCTTTTAAGTCAACAACTTACTCACCAGTAACGTATGGAAGTAATGCCATTTGACGTGATTTTTTAATCGCTAATGTCAATTTACGTTGATACTTAGCGCTAGTTCCTGTTACACGACGAGGTAAAATTTTACCACGCTCAGAAACAAACTTTCTAAGAAGATCAACATCTTTGTAATCGATGTGCGTGATTCCGTTAGAAGTAAAGAAACATACTTTACGACGTTTCGCACGACCGCCTCTGCGTCCACCTGCCATTTGTTTTCACACCTTTCCTTTGGTCATTTTTTTCAGATCAATTAGAATGGCAAATCATCATCGGAGATGTCAATCGGTTTACCATCATTCGCAAATGGGTCATCATTGAAGCTATTTCCCTGATTACGATTTTGGTTGTTTTGATTGCCATATGGATTTTGACTTGGTTCATTTCCAAATGGATTCTGATCATTTTGGCTGCCGCCATAATACTGGCCTCCGCTATTGCCACCGCCGCTGTATCCACCTGAACCAGCACCGCCGCTTTTAGGCTCAAGAAATTGAACACTTTCAGCTTGAACTTCTGTCACGAAGACACGCTGTCCTTGCTGGTTTTCATAGTTTCTTGTCTGCAAGCGACCGTCTACACCGGCAAGACTTCCTTTTTTCAAGAAATTAGCCACGTTCTCGGCTTGTCTTCTCCAAGTAACACAGTTAATGAAATCGGCTTCACGCTCTCCAGATTGATTCGTAAACGTACGATTCACAGCTAGAGTAAACGTGGCTACAGCCGCACCATTAGGCGTGTAGCGAAGCTCAGGGTCTTTTGTTAGTCTTCCGACCAATACAACACGGTTTAGCATATTGAAAGACCACCTTTAAATATATATTTCAATGATTTATTCTTCTTCTTTAACAACAATGTGGCGAATGATATCGTCACTGATCTTAGCTAAGCGGTCAAATTCTTGAACTGCTGCAGCGTCAGATTGAACGTTTACGATTTGGTAGAAGCCTTCACGGAAATCGTTGATTTCGTATGCAAGACGACGTTTACCCCAATCCTTTGTTCCAGTGATCTCCGCACCGTTAGAAGTTAACACGTTATTAAAACGGTCGATAACTGCTTTTTTAGCCTCATCGTCAACTGTTGGGCGGATGATGTACATAACTTCGTACTTTCTCATCTGATTGCACCTCCTTTTGGTCTAAGCGGCCCTATACGGGCAAGGAGCAATAAATTATATTACTCACAATTGTATATTATAACAAATTACTTGGCCTATGACAAGAACCTATACGTTAAAACGGAAATGAATGACGTCTCCATCTTTCACTATATATTCTTTACCTTCTAAACGAACTTTTCCTGCTTCTTTTGCAGCAGACATACTTCCGCCAGCTAGTAAATCTTCATAAGCAACCGTTTCAGCACGAATAAATCCACGCTCGAAGTCCGTATGAATGATTCCAGCACATTCTGGTGCCTTCATTCCTTTTTTAAATGTCCAAGCACGTACTTCTTGCTCACCTGCTGTGAAATACGTAGCTAAGCCAAGAAGTGAATAAGACGCTTTGATCAACTGATCTAAACCTGATTCTTTGATGCCTAGCTCTTCAAGGAACATTTGCTTCTCTTCTCCTTCAAGCTCTGCAATTTCAGACTCAATCTTCGCACAAACGACGATGACTTCAGCGTTTTCGCCAGATGCAAACTCACGAATTTGCTGTACATATTCGTTTCCGTCCTGATCTGCTACTTCGTCCTCACTCACATTTGCTACATACAGAATAGGTTTTGACGTGAGTAAATGAAGCTGCTTCACAAGCTTCTGCTGCTCATCTGTAAATTCAACCGATCTTGCAGATTTTCCAGCTTCAAATGCGTCCTTCAGCTTTTCCAAAATATCAAATTCAGCTACCGCTTCCTTATCTTTTTGTTTCGCAAGCTTACTCACACGAGTTAAACGCTTTTCAACCGTTTCTAGATCAGCCAAAATCAATTCTAAATTAATCGTTTCAATATCTGACACTGGGTCAACCTTACCTGACACATGTGTAATGTTATCATCAGCAAAAGCTCTCACCACGTGACAGATCGCATCTACTTGACGAATATGAGAAAGGAATTTATTTCCTAAACCTTCTCCTTTAGATGCACCTTTCACAATACCAGCAATATCAGTGAATTCGAAAGCAGTCGGAACTGTCTTTTTTGGCTGCACTAATTCTGTTAGTTTTTGCAAACGCTCGTCTGGAACTTCTACAATTCCGACGTTTGGATCAATGGTACAGAACGGATAGTTAGCAGACTCCGCTCCAGCCTGTGTAATTGCATTAAATAGCGTTGACTTCCCGACGTTAGGTAAGCCAACAATACCAGCTGTTAAAGCCATTCTTTCATCTCCTCTATATGAAACGTGCTCGTTATACTGCGTAATATGAACCTAGAGCAATTATAAGTAGGTTTACATGAAAAGACAAGCTAACCATCATGCATTTTCAATAGAAGAAACATTACCAAAAAGACTAAATCGGAGCTTTAAAATAAGAAATTGCATCTGTTTCTCTGAACAAAAGACAAATTTCATCAAAAAAGCATGAGGCCTACTTAAGCAGTTGGCTCCTCATGCTTGACGAGAATTTTCTTCATTTTTCGTTCAAAATCTCTTCTTGGGATCATCACGCTGTGCCCACACCCTTCGCATTTAATACGAATATCCATGCCCAAACGAATGACTTTCCACCGATTGGCACCACATGGATGGGGTTTTTTCATTTCAACGACGTCATGTAACCCAAATGCTTTGTCTGCCATCAGCATTCACCTCTCTTGCTCACTTCATTAAATCTATTGTACAAAAAAACGCCGATGGAGAGCAATGCACAAAATAAAGAGCCGCTGTCATGTATCAATCCCGTTCTTTTTTATAGAAAAAACCCTTCTTTTAGATCATTTTATTTGTGACCAATAGTTACTTAAACTCCGCTTTTTTTCAATATTGTCACAAACACTGTAGGTCAAAAGGTTTTTATTGGTAGAACGCTGTGGTTTTTCCATATTTTTTGATTTATGATATCTGCATAAATGTTATGTGAGGGAGCAGGTACGATGGTCAATCGAAAGGATAGATTAACCGACAAAGATTATAAAATCATATCCGATCACGCTGGAAACGCAGAGAATTACCAGCAGAACCATACGATAGAAGTAGGTCAGCATACGCTCACTGTCAACGATTTTCTAAAAATAGATCATCAATTATATGGTTTAACGATGCAGCAGGAACAGTCAGATGAGTTCATTGTCGCGTTTCACTGTCCTCTGCCAAAACAAATGACGGTGACATCGACACAAGATGTTCAAACGGCTACCCAATCATTGTTAAAAACGGATTATGCCTACCCCATTGAAAGAAAATCCTTAGCCGGAAAGCAAGATCATGTCTTTTTTAAAGGGAAGGAATACATCGAGGACGTCTGTCAGAAGAACCCGAATGCAACCATCTATCTCACTGGACAAGCGCTTGCCGGTGCTGTTTGTGCTTATATTGCAACAGAACAGCCAGCTGTCAAAAAAGCCATCACATTCGATAGCCCAAATATATGGAGCAGCCTGGCACCTTCCATTCAGCAAAAAGCAGTAGAAGGAAAATACACCCATGTTCTCACAGAATATATTCAACCCAATCATTATGTAGGTTTACTCAATCGCCATGATCATGGAGTTGGACAAGTCAAGTACACCGTACCGCCCCGGGAGCAGGGATCGGTCCAAGAATCCATAAAATATAAACCAAGAGAAATTGACACCTTTTTAAGATCAGCTTTTGCATCAATGAATATAGAATGGAACGAATCATTTGATACAAATGCATTTTTAGCTCTCGTTTCAGGAGAGTTTAAAGTAAATGGGTATTCATTCCATTCAAATGGAACCGCTCGTATTTTAGATGAACAGCTTGATCACAATACAAGTTTTACAGCGATGCTTTTACAAGAAATCCATTCAGGCCGTGCATATGCACAAAGCGGGCTTGAAATTATCATAAAATCCCATTTACTAAAAAATTCATCTTATGATCTACAAAGTATTATTGAACATGAAGTACACACTGTATTTGAGAAAATAGATGGAATTGATGATAGTGTAAAAGATGCCGTCCATCATGTAAAACAAGAACTGAAAGGACTTGTCGGCTTTGGTCACTATGATTTATTAACCCATAGCGATGTAGAAGCACTGTTAGAGGAAGTAAGGATGGAGCAGCCGCAATCATCCTTTTATTCTCATGAAAAACAACTGAATGCCTTGTACACCTTGAGAGACTACGAACAAGAACTTTCCACCCTTTCAAGACATATGTACACAATGGGTGATGACTATGCCAAGGCAGATAGACGCCTTGCGATGCAAATGGGTATTCGTTAAGAAAGGAGCCGCCATATGATCAATCAAAATAAACCTCCTAGTGACGCCCAGCGTTTCTTGCAAAATGTGAGTGCCCGCCGCTCCATGTCTGTATTCGAAAGTCAATCTGCACCACAAACACAATCGCAATCACCTGAAGAAATTGCCGCTATTCAGGCCATGCGCAGAGAAGGACAACGAAAAGATTTAAAGCGATTGCTGAAAATGCGGCTTCACGATGAATTGGCAAACACACGCATGCACTTGGAGTACCAATTGTCCAAAACAGAAGACATGATGAACCAGACAACCATTGTCAAACAGCATGTATCCCAGCATTTAAAGGGACAAGCCATCTCAGAAATAGAGGAACGCATGCAGCGTCTCCAGCACATGCCTGTATATGACGATATCAAGGAAGCGATTGATTCCATTCGGATAAAATAAGCACTTCTCTTTGAAAGAGAGGTGTTTATTTTATTTTATCAGTATAATTTTTAGAACGGAAAAATATCTTTTTACTTAAAATCGGATACAGCATTAAACAGACAAGCAAATAAAGATTGAGCAAGCTGTAAATCGGATACAAGAAAGCAATCAAATCAGCAAATCCAAGAGAGGTTAAAGGTGCCATCAAAAGAAGCATGATGAATACAATGAGCCAGCGGGGCATTCGTACAAAAGAGAGCATGCGGCTGGATAAACCAAATAATCCCGCAGCGGTTGTTGTATAAATCGCTAAACAAAGAACAATGGTCATAAACACAAACAATGATGTTGGTGCCCCCTCTAATACTGTAAACAAAGGAATCCCCTCTGCTGAAAGACTCCCAGAAATATCAACTAGTATTTCGTTATACACATAAGAAATGACACCAAAAATCAAACCGCTTAATATACTCGCAACCTTGGCCTCTCCAAGCCCCTTCATTTCTTTCCCCACTGAAGACAGCACCGCCACAACAGATAATATATTCAAAGAAGCAAAGACGATACTGGCAGGCCAATTGTATTGCTGGCCAAAATCAATTCTCCACATATGATCATGATTCATATAATAAAAAACAAACGCATAGATGAGCCCCGCCACCAAAATTGGTATAATGAAAGCATTCACAGATAAGAGCCCTTTCACATCCCAGAAAAAAATCATAAATGAGAATAAACAAAATGCACCGATTCCAACCCAAAATGGCACATGATACATCTCAAGTGTCACCCCGCCACCGGCAATCATGACTGTTGTTGTCGTGAATAGATAAAGAACAATTAAAATATCATACACCTTGGCCAGCCAAGGACCTACAAGACGCTCTAACACCGGCACAAAATGATCGGCACGCACCTCATAACTGATTTTTAACACCACATAGGTAGACAGCATAAACATGAGCGTAAACAGTAGAATGGCTAGTCCGCTATCAAGGCCAAAAAACTGCCAAATTTCTTGACCGGAGGCATATCCCGCTCCTATCAAGCTTCCTAAAATTAAAAGCGTCCACCTTGAACCAGCCTTCCACACAATCATCACCTCATAGGTATAGAATTAAGCTTGTTTCCGTATACTGATACTAACTACTATGACAAGGAAGTGAGACCTATGAATAGCAAGAACGGTCTTTTTTTAAGAAATAGGGTGAAAGAATACGTGTCCCATACGGATACAAATGCCATTCAGCAGCTTAAAAGTATTTTATTCTCGCATCTTCAGAAAGCAGGAAAAAGACCCGTTGCCATCGTCTGCATAGGAACAGACCGCTCAACCGGTGACTCTCTAGGTCCACTTGTAGGAACAAAGCTTTCAAGTCTTGATTTAAAAAAGCTGCATGTATACGGCACTCTCTCTGACCCAGTGCATGCGGTCAATTTAAAGGAAAAGCTCGCTGAAATTGAACAAGCTCATAAACACCCATTTATCGTAGCCGTTGATGCCTGTTTAGGGAGAGTGAAAAGTGTAGGATCGTTTCAAATTGGAGAAGGACCGTTAAAGCCCGGTGCAGGTGTGCAAAAAGAGCTGCCAGAAGTAGGCAATATTCATATTAATGGAATCGTCAACGTGAGCGGTTTTATGGAATACTTCGTTCTCCAAAACACACGTCTTCATCTTGTAATGTCTATGGCCAATACACTTTCTGAAAGTCTATCCCACATTGATCAAATGGATTGGACGAGAGAAAAAAGCCGTTCTCTCTTCACCCCTATTCAAAATATCACGGGAAGAATATAAAAAAGACCATCTCATATCAAGATGGTCATTCCGATGATTCTCTCGTAGAAAGCAATTCAAGGATTCTTTCTAAATCTTCATTTGAGAGAAATTCAATCTCAATTTTCCCTTTTTTCTTCTGTTTCTTGATCGTCACTGAAGTACCAAAGTAATTTTGTAAGAAAGATTCTCTTTCTTTCAACATGCGATCCTTTGGTGCTTCTTTTTTCTTTGTTTCACGTGGAACATTTTCATTTAATTGCTGAACAAGTTTCTCAACCTGACGGACATTCAATCCTTCGTCCACGACCTTCTTTACCAATGGCGCCAGCTTCTTTTTGTTTTTCAAACTAAGCAGCGTGCGTCCATGTCCCATGGATAATGTTCCATCCGCAATCAGCTTTTGTACTTCATCTGGTAATGTTAATAAACGAAGGTGGTTCGCAATATGCGGTCTGCTTTTTCCTAACCGCTTGGCTAATTCCTCTTGAGTCACACTTAAATGATCTAGCAAGGAGGCATAGGCTTCTGCTTCCTCTAATGGAGATAAATCCTCGCGCTGTAAGTTTTCTAAAAGAGCGATCTCCCTCATCAGTGTTTCTGAAAATTCCCTGACGATCGCAGGAATCGTTGTCAAACCAGCTTGTTGTGCTGCACGGAAACGGCGTTCTCCTGCGACGATGTCATATCCTTTAATCGATTTACGAACAATAATCGGCTGTAAAACACCATGCTGCTGAATCGATTCTTTGAGATCAGACAATGCATCATCATCAAACGTTTTCCTTGGCTGATAAGGGTTCGGACGCAAATCCTTCAACTTAATTTCTTCGACAGTTTCTTCATTGGAATCCACATTGTTAAATAGCGCATTAATACCCTTTCCAAGACCTTTAGCCATTCGCATCCACTTCCTTTGCTAAGTCTAAATAGACATCTGCACCTCTTGAACGTGGATCATACAAGATAATAGGTTTCCCATGACTAGGCGCTTCACTTAGTCTCACATTTCTCGGAATCACGGTCTGATAGACTTTATCTCTAAAGTATTTTTTTACTTCTTCGATGACTTGGATTCCAAGGTTTGTTCTTGCATCCAGCATTGTCAGTAAGACACCTTCAATGGCAAGGTCGGTATTTAGATGTTTCTGCACAAGACGAACCGTATTCAACAATTGACTCAATCCTTCAAGCGCATAATATTC
Source organism: Bacillus sp. JUb11 (assembly GCF_024807925.1). Lineage (NCBI taxonomy): Bacteria > Bacillati > Bacillota > Bacilli > Caryophanales > Bacillaceae > Bacillus > Bacillus sp. JUb11. The sequence goes on from NZ_JANUEZ010000003.1 coordinate 458,847, forward strand.
ACACTGAACCGGTATTAAAACAGAATCGGATGCAGTTAACGCATTAATCGTCAGTAATCCAAGTGATGGCGGGCAGTCAATAATCATATAATCATAATTTTGCTTCACAGATTCAAGTGCTCTTTTCAACCTCACTTCACGTGAGATCGTAGGCACAAGCTCAATTTCTGCCCCTGCAAGCTGTATCGTCGCAGGAATGACATCAAGATTTTCGACCTCTGTCGTCTTAATCACATCAAGTACATCTGCATCGTCTACTAAAATATCGTACACGCACTTCTCTACGTCTGCCTTCTCAATCCCAATACCACTTGTGGCATTTCCCTGCGGATCAATATCAACTAACAACACTCGTTTTCCTATGTATGCTAAACACGCACCCAAATTAACAGAAGTTGTCGTCTTCCCAACGCCGCCCTTCTGGTTGGTAATCGCTATGATTTTCCCCACGATGTCACCCACTTTCAACTTAACAAGTTTCTCATTCATTCATACTTCCTATTCTATCAAAAAAAGTATGAAACGTTTGCTTTTTTTGTTCCCCCATTATAAATTCGTGAATGAATCTGTGTTTCCGTACATGAATAGTTGCATAAAAATGCGTTCTAAAGATATATTGATATATCTTTTCAAAGAAAATAACGAGACAAAAAAACCCCACTTTTCATGAAAAGTGAGGGAGATACAATCAAAAGTTTAATCCGCCAATTTTACGACCTTCGCTCACAATGACTTTAGGTGTCACTGTTTTATAGTTCTTTTTTTTCAAAAACCCATAGGGTGCTTTAATGGTAAATGTGGCATGTCCAACAGCGTCCCCGGTTTTCGCGTAAGCCTGCCATACAATCTTTGAACAATATGTAGGGTCCAAAGATTGAATAGACATAGTGATCGAATATCGAGCCTTCGGATGGTCTTTCACGTAATCGTGCGCCCAATCCCCAGCTAAATCTGCCTTTTCCTGATGATTAATCCGAATCACCTTTGTATTGGCACTATAGCGAAACCAGCTTTGAATGGAATCAATATTGGGATGCTGCCGGAACCCAGGAATGGATGCATAGCTTTTCTCATTAATGACGATGCCTGCATGACCAATTAAACCATTCAAAGCACCAGTGCTCGTCACCAATATATCCCCTTTTTGAGGCATAATATCGGTTCCAGGATACGGTTTACCAAAAAGATGGCGAATGGTATTCGGTCTTTCATCTGTTACCATTTCATCCTGTTTGTTTTGCCTTAAACCATAGTTCTCCAAATCATCATCAGCTGTGATCACATCGATCGCATCGTCCTGAGACGCTTGCTCTTGATTTAATTGTTGAACCGTTACATCTGTCGAAACCACACCTTGTTTCTTCAGAGTACTCAGTTCTTCTTTCGTAATCGTTTCTTCCGCTGAATGGGTATCATGATTCGTTGACGTGCTCACAGCAAACACAGTCGTTTCATTTGAAAAAAGAGAAAAAGAGATTAGTAAATAACAGATAATAGCAAAAATAGTCTTTTTCATTTTCATCGGTTATATGTCACCTCCCTTCTACTATGAAAATCATATTTTACCAATTAATTAATAATAAGTAAATATCATGAATTGAAGGGAGAGAAAGACAAAAAAGCTGACGAGTAATGCTCATCAGCTTCTTTCTATTTAGGAATTCGAATCGTTAATTGGATATATTCCTCAAATTCTTCTTCCTCGGTATTTATTTTAAGTCCGCTGTCTTCTACCATGTGGAGAGACTGACGAATGGTATTCATCGCAATTCGCGTATCTCGGCTAAACGCCTTACGTTTCGGCTTCGGTTTGCGATCTGTTTTTTGTTCAAGCATCTTCACTACACGCTCTTCAGTCTGTTTCACATTCAGCTGCTTTTCGATGATTTCCTGCAACAGCGTGATCTGTAATTCTGGCAGCTTTAGAGGTACAAGTGAACGGGCATGCCTCTCAGAGATTTTTTTCTCCAAAATGGCTTGCTGTACCTCTTTAGGCAACTTTAAAAGTCTTAGTTTGTTTGCAACAGTCGATTGTCCCTTACCTAAACGCTGAGCAAGCGCTTCTTGCGTTAAATCATGAAGCTCTAAAAGACGTGCATAAGCATGAGCCTCTTCAATTGCAGACAGCTCTTCTCTTTGCAAATTTTCAATCAATGCCACAGATGCCGTTTCCGTATCAGTAAAATCTTTTATAATAGCGGGGATCTTCTCCCATTGAAGAGTTTGTACCGCTCTCCAACGTCTTTCGCCGGCGATCAGTTCATATTTTCCTTCTTCTTCTGTTGGTCTAACAACAATCGGTTGAATAATGCCATGGGTATGAATGGTTGTGGCCAGCTCTTGTATCTTTTCTTCTGAAAAAATGGTGCGTGGCTGAAAACGGTTAGGCATAATTGTGTCGACCGGGAGCTCCTGTATCTCTTCCTTTAATGTTTCATGCTCAGCAATCTCTGCCTCTATTTCGGTATCACGCTCAGGATGTTCTTTGTCACCAAGCCCGAAGAAGCGTGAGAGTGAATGCTTCATGAACCTACACCACCTTTAAAAACTACCTTTTTATAATTCTATTTTCTCATGTTTTTTCCTTCTGTAAAATCATAAATATTGAAGAAAAACCGACCTTTTACATGATCAACCCTCTATTGGTGATTTATTAGGTGTTCCTGGTTTTCTAGGATATTTTTTTGGTGTTTGTTTTTTCTTTTCAATGACAATGATGTTCCGTTCGCTTTCTTCTAAAGGAAGAACAAAGGAATGCTTTTCAACAACCTCTCCTCCGAGGACAGTGACGGCTTTTTTTCCTGCTTGCATCTCTTCATCTGCAGCAGATGCTTTTAATGCAACAAACAATCCTTCCTTTTTCACAAGAGGCAGGCATAGTTCGCTCAAGACAGATAAGCGCGCAACTGCTCTAGCGGTGACAAGGTCATAGCTTTCACGTTGATCTTTACGTTGTCCAAAGGTCTCCGCACGATCATGATAAAAAGTAGTATCTTGTAAGTTTAACCCTTTTGCTAACTCATTGAGAAACGTAATGCGTTTCTGGAGAGAATCAACAATGGTCACATGTAGATGAGGGAAACAAATTTTAAGAGGAATGCTTGGAAAACCAGCACCAGCTCCAATATCACAAATTGTTGTCACATTGTGAAAATCAATAAAAAATGCTGCTGATATCGAGTCATAAAAATGCTTTAAATATACTTCTTCCTTTTCTGTAATGGACGTTAAATTCATCTTCTCGTTCCATTCTACAAGCATATGGAAGTAAGTTTCAAATTGTTCAAGCTGCACTGGAGAAAGAGTGATCCCTTTCTCCTCTAGTGCTGCTGTAAATTGTTCAATGTTCATGCCGACATCCTTTCTACTCTGCTATCTTCGCAATACGTCCCTGCTCCAAATACACTAAAAGGATAGAAATATCAGCAGGGTTAACGCCTGAAATACGAGAAGCCTGTGCAACAGAAAGCGGTCGGACTTCTTTTAGCTTTTGCTTCGCTTCAGTTGCAATCCCTTTGATGGCATCATAATCGATTCGATCCGGAATCTTTTTGTTTTCCATCTTTTTCAGCTTTTCAACTTGTTGGAGCGACTTTTCAATATAACCTTCATATTTAATTTGAATCTCTACCTGTTCACACACATCAGCAGGAAGCGGTGTGTCAGCAGGAGCTAGTTTCACAACAGATTCATAGTTCATCTCTGGACGCTTCATCAGATCACTTGCTCGAATACCGTCCTTCAATTCACTTCCACCAAGAGAACGGATATATTCCTGTGTCTCTGCTGTAGGTTTAATAATGACAGAATATAAACGTTTTTTCTCTGCTTCAATGGCCTCTTTTTTCTGTGTGAATGCTTGGAATCTCTCTTCAGAAATTAAACCAATGTTATATCCAAGTTCAGTTAATCTTAAATCAGCATTGTCATGACGCAGAAGTAAACGATACTCTGCACGAGAGGTTAAGAGACGGTAAGGTTCATTTGTACCCTTCGTGACAAGATCATCAATGAGAACACCGATATATGCATCAGATCGGCTTAAAATGACTTCTTCTTTACCCAATGCTTTTCTTCCTGCATTGATACCTGCCATAATTCCTTGACCTGCTGCTTCCTCATAACCAGAGGTACCATTAATTTGGCCAGCTGTATATAATCCAGAAATTTTCTTCGTCTCAAGTGTCGGCCACAATTGTGTAGGCACAATCGCATCATACTCAATGGCATAACCTGCTCGCATCATTTGTACATTTTCAAGCCCTGGAATGGTTGACAGCATTCGCTGCTGTACATCCTCTGGCAGACTTGTAGATAAACCTTGAACATACACTTCTTGCGTATTACGCCCTTCTGGCTCTAAGAAAATTTGATGTCTCGGTTTATCATTAAAACGAACCACCTTATCCTCAATAGACGGGCAGTATCTAGGGCCTGTTCCTTTAATCATACCTGAATACATAGGAGAACGGTGAAGATTCTCATCAATAATTTGATGAGTCTCTAAACTCGTGTATGTTAACCAGCATGGTAATTGATCTGTAATATATTCCACAGTTTCATAAGAAAACGCACGTGGTACATCGTCACCTGGTTGAATTTCCGTCTTACTATAATCAATCGAGTGGCTGTTTACTCGAGGTGGTGTCCCAGTTTTAAAGCGAACCAAATCGAATCCTAATTCTGCTAGATGATCCGATAATTTAATGGAAGGCTGCTGATTATTAGGACCGCTTGAATAAGAAAGATCCCCTAAAATAATGCGGCCTTTCAAGAAAGTACCAGTCGTTAGAACAACAGATTTCGCGCGATAATTTGCACCTGTTTGAGTCACAACACCTTTACATTCATCATCTTCTACAATTAAATGGTCTACCATCCCTTGTAGCATTGTTAGGTTTGGTTCATTTTCCATTGTTTTTTTCATTTCGTGCTGATATTGAAACTTATCTGCTTGCGCTCTTAACGCACGGACAGCAGGTCCTTTTCCAGTATTCAGCATACGCATTTGAATGTGCGTCTTATCTATATTTCGTGCCATTTCCCCGCCTAGCGCATCAATTTCTCTGACGACAATCCCTTTAGCGGGACCTCCTACGGACGGATTACATGGCATAAAAGCAACCATATCGAGATTGATGGTCAATACAAGTGTTTTGGCGCCCTGTCTTGCAGAAGCAAGAGCAGCCTCAACACCAGCATGACCGGCACCGACGACGATTACATCATATTGGCCAGCTTCATAACCCATTTCTTTTGTTCCTCCCTTTACTTTCCTAAACAGAATTGAGAGAATAACTGATCGATTAAGCTTTCATGAACAGCATCCCCAATAATTTCACCTAGCTGCTCCCAGCAGCGTGTTAAATCTATTTGAACAATGTCGATCGGTACATCCATTTCAATTCCTTCTAGAGCATCTTCAATCGATTGTTTTGCTTCTTGAAGGAGCGCAATATGCCTAGTATTGCTCACATACGTTAAATCTCCACTTTCAATTGAGCCTGTGAAGAATAAAGATTGAATGGCCATTTCAAGCTCATCAATCCCTTTTTCTTGTAATAAAGATGTTGTAACAACCGGACGATCCTTCGCTAACTCTTTTACCTTTTCTACATCAAGTTTAGGCTCAAGATCTGTCTTATTGACAATCACAATAATATCCATACCTGAGACAGCCTCAAATAGCTTAATATCTTCCTCAGATAACTCTTCACTATAATTGAGCACAAGTAAAATCAGGTCAGCTTCTTTTAAGACCTGTCTTGATCGCTCGACCCCAATACGCTCAACAATGTCTTCAGTCTCACGTATACCCGCAGTATCTACTAAACGGAGCGGTACTCCTCTTACATTCACATATTCCTCGATGACGTCTCTGGTTGTTCCAGGAATATCGGTCACAATCGCCTTTGTTTCCTGAACAAGACTATTTAATAAGGAAGACTTCCCAACATTTGGCCTTCCAATAATAACAGTAGATAAGCCCTCACGTAGGATTTTCCCCTGCTGTGAAGTCGTTAGAAGCGATTCAATTTCCTTTTTCACAGAGGTCGCCTTTTCAACTAAGACTCGATGTGTCATTTCTTCCACATCGTCATACTCTGGATAATCAATATTCACTTCTACATGGGCAAGTGTCTCCAATATCTCACCACGAAGACGTTTAATCAAACCGGAGAGACGTCCCTCCATTTGAGTAATTGCGACATTCATCGCACGGTCAGTTTTTGCACGAATCAAGTCCATTACGGCTTCTGCTTGTGACAAGTCGATTCTTCCATTTAGGAAAGCACGTTTTGTAAACTCACCTGGCTCCGCTAATCTCGCTCCTTCTTTTAAAGCAAGCTGCAAGACTTTATTGACCGTGACAATTCCGCCATGGCAGTTGATCTCAATAACGTCTTCTCTCGTAAATGTTTTTGGCGCTCTTAATACAGACACCATGACCTCTTCTATCACTTGCTCGGTACTTGAATCTACAATATGACCATAATGAATTGTATGAGAATCCACTGATACAAGTTTTTTCTCCTTAGGCCCCTTATACATGCGATCAGCAATCTGAACTGCATCAGGCCCGCTTAAACGTATAATGGCAATTGCCCCTTCACCCATTGGTGTAGAAATTGCTGCAATTGTATCCACCGCTCATTCACCTCTTTCTCTATTCAATAGACAGTCTTATATCTATTAAATGGACGTTGTCCATCTCTATATCAAAAACGCTTAATCCAAAATTTAAAGATACCATAAATGCATGCGAAGCGAAAGTAGCCCACATTTAATTATCCACAGTTTTGCACCCTGTCTATTTTAACACTTAACTTATCCACATGTGAATAACGACGTTCTAAACTTGTCTTCACATCTTACACCTAAATCCAATAAATTAAAACGCCCTTCTCCCTTTGCAACTAAGGGAAAATGACGTTTTCGATCTAAATAACACACTAACTTTTTAGAAATAAAGGAGGAATCTACTATTAAAAGGTAATTTTTCAATAAAAAAAGACTAAAATCCAGCTTTGCTGAATCTTAGCCTTTCTGCTATTTTTTATACATCACCACAACATGACGCTTGCTGCCTGTATCTTCGGATGCCGTGGCAAGTTCTTTAGAAAATGCTGCAATCGTATCATGAACGACTTTTCGTTCATTCGAAGGCATCGGTTCTAAATGAACCTTTCTCTTCGTTTTTAAAACACGATTTGCCGTTTTGATTGCGTATTGTTCAAGTGCTTCTTGTCGTTTCTTCCTATAATCTCCAATATCAATTGTAATATGATGATACTGATCAGAATAACGATTAAACACTAACTGCACCAAGGTTTCTAAAGAGTACAGTGTTTGTCCTCTTTTTCCAATCATTAATGAAGTTTTGTCTCCATCAATGTGAAAAGAGATCTTTTTCGTTTCTTTTTTCGAAACAATGTTTGCTTTAGGATCAATTAATTTAACAATTTTATCTAAATACTGTGTTGCTAATTTGAGCGCATCTCGCTTTTCTACTAACTTGACAACAGCTTGTCTTTTACCAAATAATCCTAAAAATCCTTTGTTTCCTTCATCTACTATTGTGATATCTACTTCTTCTTGTAGTAGTTGAATTTGTTTCAGTCCGGAATCTACTGCTTCTTCGACTGTGCGACCGACAGCAGTTATTTCCTTCATTTTTTGTTCCCGCCAGCTTTTTCTTTTGTATCAACTTTTACTTGAGGTGTTTTAATGACCAACGTTTGAATGATCATGAAAATGTTACCTACAACCCAGTACAGTGAAAGTGCCGCTGGGAAACTGATTGCAAATACAATGATCATAATCGGCATCACCCAAAGCATAATCGCCATTTGAGGGTTGTCCGAAGGATTTCCAGCCATCATTAGCTTCTGCTGAATAAAAGTAGCTACACCTGCAATAATCGGTAACAGGAATAATGGATCTGGACTGCCTAAGTCAAACCATAAGAAAGTATGTTTCTTGATTTCAGCTGTTCTCATGATCGCATGATAAAAACCAATTAAGATTGGCATTTGAATTAAGATTGGGAAACACCCTGCTAATGGATTTACACCATTCTTTTGGAAAAGAGCCATTGTTTCCTGTTGAAGCTGCTGCTGTGTTTTTTGATCTTTTGAACTATATTTTTCACGAAGCTTCTTTAGTTCTGGCTGAAGTGCTTGCATTGCTTTTGTACTTCTTAATTGTTTAATCATTAATGGTAAAATAAGCAAACGAATTAAAAGAGTTACAATAATAATCGCTACACCATAGTTTTCACCAGTTAAGTTTGCCATGTAAGTGATTAATTGAGATAGCGGGTATACAATGTAAGAATTCCAGAATCCCTTACTATCTGATGTGATTGGTTCATTGATTTGTGTACATCCTGCCAATAGAACCAATACGCCAATCAAGCTAAATATTAGTAATAATCGCCTTTTCAACAAGATTCCTCCCATTACTTCAAACTTTATTTAAGTTGGAATTGATTACGAAAGTGACTCACCTAATCAGTATGGTAACATTTTTTCATTACAAAGTGGTGGTTTCATTTTAATTCACTAAATGAAGGAAGCGCTTTTAAAAATTGATTCAACGAAAGTTTCTATTACGAAGACTTTTTCGGTTGTTGTTGATAAACAGCGGATTTTCTAAATAAATGCTGGAGAGACTTCTTTGTTTCTTCAAAGGTCAATTCGCTTGCTGGTTTTCGTGCGATAACAATGTAGTCTTTTTCTTGCTTTAGCTTATGACCTTCCTCTAAGAACACCTGACGGATCAATCGTTTAATCCGGTTTCTTATCACTGCATTACCTATCTTCTTACTGACAGACAATCCTAAACGCAGTTCTTCTTGATTTGGTTGGTCCAGCTGATAAATGACGAATTGGCGATTAGCCATTGATTGACCTTTTTTGAACACTGTTTGAAACTCTTCATTTTTTTTTAGCCTGTTTCGCTTCTTCATGTTTTCTTCCACTCCGATAAAAACTGACAGTTCATTTGCGATTTTATGTAAAAAAGACCACTGACATTATTCAGTGGCCTAAGCTGATAATTTTTTTCTACCTTTGCTGCGGCGTCGCTTTAAAACTAGACGTCCGTTTTTAGAACTCATACGGCTGCGGAAGCCATGAACTTTACTACGCTTACGGTTATTTGGTTGAAACGTTCTTTTCATTTATGACACCTCCCTGAGGAATAGCTGTTTAAGACAGTCTAACTCATTATATTTGTGTAACCCATCGATTGTCAATATCAATGATAAAACTCTTATTATCAACCTTATAAGCATAACACAAGTTATCAAGTGAAGAAACCTTCTTTTTTAGTTTCCAGCATTTTATTCTTTTTTTCCTTCAAAAAAACCTTCAAAACAAGGTTGTGGATATTTTTCCGGCATATTTTGACTATCCACATCCATTATCGACATTTTTTTCACACAAATAACCTATGTGGATAATTATTTTTCAACAGGATGTAAAGTGTGTGGATAAGTTTGTGACACCCATTGCACCATCTTGTTTATTTTGATATTATATTTGTGTTTTAACTCTTAATTACTTATCTGGCCTATTTATCTTATCCACAATTTGTGGATAACCTGTGGAAAGTTATTACACAGCTTGTTGAATTGTTTATCCACACCCTGTGTAATTTGTCGAAAAGACGTTTTTCTACTATATTAATTGTTTTCAACAAAGTATGTGCACGAATGGTGATGACCATTTGCTCTTTTTCGTGTTCTATAACAGTTTGATACTGGTCATTTTAAAAAGAAAAGGAGGGGGGAGAAGCCTTATGGAAAATATTTTGGATCTGTGGAATAAAGCACTTCAAAAAATAGAGACAAAATTGAGCAAACCTAGTTTTGAAACATGGATGAAGTCCACTAAAGCCCATTCTCTTCAAGGAGATACGCTGACTATTACTGCACCTAATGAATTTGCGAGGGACTGGCTCGAGTCAAGATACCTTCACTTAATTGCAGATACCATCTATGAACTGACAGGCGAAGAGCTCAGCATCAAATTTATCATTCCTCAAAATCAGGACGAAGAGGAAGCCATGCCAAAATCTCCAATCAAAAAAATGTCGAAAGAAGAACCCGTTGAAATTCCACAAAATATGCTGAATCCAAAATATACATTTGATACTTTTGTTATTGGTTCAGGCAACCGTTTTGCTCATGCAGCTTCACTTGCAGTCGCAGAAGCACCAGCAAAAGCATATAACCCGCTTTTTATTTATGGGGGCGTTGGTTTAGGAAAGACTCACTTAATGCATGCGATCGGTCATTACGTCATCGACCATAATCCATCAGCAAAAGTGGTCTATCTATCATCTGAAAAATTTACAAATGAATTTATCAACTCAATCCGGGACAACAAAGCAGTCGATTTCCGTAATCGCTATCGGAATGTAGATGTGCTTTTGATAGATGATATTCAATTTTTAGCAGGAAAAGAACAAACACAAGAAGAGTTTTTCCATACATTCAACACACTTCACGAAGAAAGTAAGCAAATCGTCATTTCTAGTGACCGGCCGCCAAAGGAAATTCCGACACTTGAAGACAGATTACGCTCTCGATTCGAATGGGGCTTAATTACAGACATTACCCCGCCAGATCTAGAAACGCGTATTGCGATCTTACGTAAAAAAGCAAAAGCAGAAGGTTTAGACATTCCGAATGAAGTCATGCTTTATATTGCCAATCAAATCGACAGCAACATTCGGGAACTGGAAGGTGCTTTGATTCGTGTTGTTGCTTACTCTTCTTTAATTAATAAAGACATCAATGCAGATCTAGCAGCTGAGGCGCTAAAGGACATCATTCCATCGTCGAAGCCAAGGGTCATTACAATTAAAGATATTCAAAGAATTGTAGGGCAGCAATTTAATATTCGTTTAGAGGATTTCAAAGCGAAGAAACGTACGAAGTCAGTTGCTTATCCAAGACAAATTGCCATGTATCTCTCTAGAGAAATGACCGACTCCTCTCTGCCTAAAATAGGAGAAGAATTTGGAGGTCGTGATCATACGACTGTCATTCATGCTCATGAGAAAATTTCAAAATTAATCGTTGAAGATGAACAGCTTCAGCAGCATGTCAAAGAGATCAAAGAACAACTAAAATAATCAAGCTGATAAGATAAGTACGGGGAAATGTGAATAACTAGAGCATAGTCATACACAGTCTGTCCACATGTGGATAGGCTGTCTTTCCTTTCTTTCTACTGACTTATCCACATATTCACAAGCCCTACTAGTACTTCTACGATTTTTATTAAATAAATATATATACATGTCATTAAGAAAAATTAGGAGGACCACTATGAAATTCACGATTCAAAAAGATCGTCTTGTTGAAAGTGTCCAAGATGTATTAAAGGCCGTATCCTCTAGAACAACGATTCCTATTTTGACAGGGATTAAAATTGTTGCATCTGATGAAGGGGTTTCTCTCACAGGGAGCGATTCTGATATCTCAATTGAATCTTTTATTCCTCAAAGAGATGGAGATTTAGAAGTCATTACAATTGATCGACCAGGAAGTATTGTGCTGCAAGCCCGCTTCTTTAGCGAAATCGTTAAGAAACTGCCTATGTCTACAGTCGAAATTGAGGTAGAACAAAATCATCTGACCATCATTCGCTCTGGTTCAGCAGAATTTAATTTAAACGGCTTAGATGCTGAAGAATATCCGCATCTGCCACAAATTGAAGAACATCATGCTTTTCAAATTCCAACAGATTTGCTTAAAAACCTTATCCGTCAAACGGTTTTCGCAGTGTCCACCTCAGAAACACGACCTATCTTGACAGGTGTAAACTGGAAGGTTGAAAAAGGTGAATTAATATGCACAGCAACGGATAGCCATCGTCTTGCTTTAAGAAAAGCGAAGTTGGATATTAACGAGGAAAGCTCGTACAATGTGGTCATTCCAGGAAAGAGTTTAACAGAGCTAAGTAAAATTCTTGATGATGGACAAGATCTTGTGAGCATCGTCATTACGGAGACACAGGTTCTCTTTAAAGCACAGAACGTGCTATTCTTCTCAAGATTGCTGGATGGTAATTACCCAGATACAGCTCGCCTCATTCCGCAAGAAAGTAAAACGGATGTAGTGGTGAATACGAAAGAATTCCTTCAAGCGATTGATCGCGCGTCACTTTTAGCAAGAGAAGGGCGTAACAACGTTGTGAAGCTTTCTGCTGATCCTGCGCAAAGCCTTGAAATCTCTTCTAACTCGCCTGAAATCGGTAAAGTAGTTGAAACGGTGCAAGCAGATGACATTAAAGGGGAGGATCTCAAAATCTCTTTCAGTCCGAAATATATGCTTGATGCTTTAAAAGTATTAGAGGGAACAGAGATTCATGTCAGTTTCACTGGCGCAATGAGACCATTCCTATTACGCACGCCAAATGATGATTCCATTTTGCAATTGATTCTTCCAGTTAGAACGTATTAATTTGGTCTAAAATGGCTGCTGTGTGAGCGCACAGCAGCTTTTTTCCTCGTTTCCTCAGCTTTCTTTCATCCCAGTTCGCTTTCCCCCTTTCCTTCTTGTCTTGTTTTTTAGTACAATTAGATATTAGTGATATTGAAAGAGGTCGATACAATGCCTAATCTGATAACGATTGAAACAGAAATGATTACATTAGGGCAGTTTTTGAAATTAGCCGAAGTCATTCAATCTGGTGGAATGGCGAAGTGGTTTTTAAGTGAACATGAGGTGTTCATCAATCAAGAGCCAGATAATAGACGGGGACGCAAATTATACCCAGGTGATGTTGTCGAGATAGAAGGTCACGGCACATTTCAAGTTGTGAATTAGAAACGGGTGACAATACATGTACATTCAAAGTCTGGCGTTAACTTCATACCGAAACTATGAACACACCGAGCTTCAATTCGACAATAAGGTGAATGTGATGATTGGTGAGAACGCCCAAGGTAAAACGAACCTGATGGAAGCGATCTATGTATTGTCGATGGCAAAGTCTCATCGTACGTCAAATGATAAAGAACTTATCCGATGGGACGAAGACTATGCTAAAATAGAAGGTAGAGTCATCAAAAAAAATGGTCCACTCCCCATGCAGCTCGTGATCTCAAAAAAAGGAAAAAGGGGCAAGGTCAATCACATTGAACAACAGAAACTCAGTCATTATGTTGGTGCCTTGAACACCATCATGTTTGCACCAGAGGATCTCAGCCTTGTGAAAGGTAGCCCGCAAATCCGCAGAAGATTCCTCGACATGGAGATTGGACAAGTGTCTGCTGTCTACTTGCATGATTTATCGCTCTATCAAAAAATCCTCACTCAGCGAAATCATTACTTGAAACAATTGCAAACAAGAAAGCAAACGGATCAAGCGATGCTGGAGATTTTAACAGAGCAGTTGATTGATGCGGCAGCGAAGGTTGTCAAAAGACGACTGACTTTTACGAAACAGCTCGAAAAATGGGCGCAGCCGCTGCATTTTGGGATTTCAAGAGAGCTGGAAACGCTCACGCTCCAATACCAGACGGCCATAGAGGTATCAGAAGCGTCAGACTTGTCGAAAATAAAAAATAGCTATGAAGAATCGTTTCAGAAACTAAGAGACAGAGAAATAGACCGAGGGGTGACGCTATGGGGGCCTCACAGAGATGATCTTCTTTTCTTTGTGAATGGTCGGGATGTTCAGACATATGGCTCTCAAGGGCAGCAAAGAACAACAGCTCTTTCACTAAAGCTGGCAGAAATTGATCTGATTCATGAAGAAATCGGTGAATACCCAATTCTTCTGCTCGATGATGTTTTATCTGAACTTGATGATTACAGACAGTCTCATTTGCTCCATACCATTCAGGGACGTGTACAGACCTTCGTCACCACAACAAGTGTTGAAGGCATCGATCACGCCACCTTGAAAGAAGCGGAAATTTTCAGAGTAGCCAGTGGAAAAGTAATTGACTGATAAATGAGGTGTGGGTCTTGTATATTCATTTAGGTGATGATTGTGTTGTTTCTACACGAGAGATTGTCGCAATTGTTGATTACAAAATGAGGTCATCTTCTGTTGTAGAGGAATTTCTTCAAAAACAAGAAGAACAAATCATTTCGTTGTCACAAGGGACACCCAAATCCATCGTCGTCACAACTGAATCCGTGTATTACTCTCCTCTTTCCTCAAGCACGCTCAAAAAACGTGCTTCATTTGTGATTGAAATTGAAGTCTAAAAGCTCAATTCATATAAATATATCGTTTAAGAAAAGTGTAGGTGAATGTACGTGGCAATGGAACAGCAACATAATAGTTATGATGAAAATCAGATACAGGTGCTCGAAGGACTAGAAGCGGTTAGAAAACGTCCAGGAATGTACATTGGGTCAACCAGTGCAAAAGGACTTCACCATCTTGTATGGGAAATTGTCGACAACAGTATTGATGAGGCTTTAGCTGGTTATTGTACAGACATTACAGTGCAAATTGAAAAAGATAATAGCATCACAGTGAAAGATAACGGCCGCGGAATTCCTGTTGGGATTCACGAAAAAATGGGACGTCCTGCTGTAGAAGTGATTATGACGGTTCTTCACGCTGGTGGTAAATTTGACGGCAGCGGTTATAAAGTATCTGGCGGTCTGCACGGTGTAGGGGCATCTGTTGTTAATGCGTTATCTACGACCTTAGACGTGACCGTATACCGTGATGGAAAAATTCATTATCAACAATTCAAACGCGGTGTTCCAGTTGGAGATTTAGAGATCATTGGTGAAACAGATGTTACAGGAACAACCACTCATTTTGTGCCAGATCCAGAAATTTTTACTGAAACCATTGAATTTGATTACGACACACTTGCTAACCGTGTACGTGAGTTAGCTTTCTTAACAAAAGGCGTCAACATCATCATTGAAGACTTACGCGAAGGTAAAGAGCGAAGAAACGAATACTGCTATGAAGGCGGTATTAAGAGCTATGTAGAACATTTGAATCGCTCGAAGGAAGTCGTTCATGAAGAACCAGTTTACATCGAGGGTGAAAAAGACGGAATCACCGTTGAAGTTGCACTGCAATACAACGATTCCTATACAAGCAATATTTATTCTTTCGCCAACAACATCAACACATATGAAGGCGGAACACACGAAGCAGGCTTTAAAACCGGTCTGACGCGTGTGATCAATGATTATGCTCGTAAAAATGGCGTATTCAAAGATGGTGACTCGAATTTGAGCGGTGAAGATGTACGAGAAGGCTTAACAGCCATTATCTCTATCAAACATCCAGACCCTCAATTCGAAGGACAAACGAAGACAAAGCTCGGTAACTCAGAAGCAAGAACCATTACCGACTCCCTCTTCTCCGAAGCACTTGAGAAATTCCTTTTAGAGAACCCTGATGCTGCAAAGAAAATTGTGGAGAAAGGTGTGATGGCAGCTCGTGCAAGAATGGCTGCCAAAAAGGCACGTGAGCTGACAAGACGTAAAAGTGCACTGGAAGTCTCTAGCTTGCCTGGGAAACTGGCAGACTGTTCTTCTAAAGATCCTTCCATCTCTGAGCTTTATATCGTAGAGGGAGATTCTGCGGGCGGATCTGCTAAGCAAGGTCGTGATCGACATTTCCAAGCGATCTTACCGTTAAGAGGGAAGATCCTAAACGTTGAAAAAGCCCGACTAGATAAAATTTTATCTAACAACGAGGTTCGTTCAATGATTACAGCGCTAGGGACCGGAATCGGAGAAGACTTCACTTTAGAGAAAGCACGTTATCACAAAATTGTGATCATGACTGATGCTGATGTTGATGGAGCGCATATTCGGACGCTACTCCTAACATTCTTCTATCGCTACATGCGTGAAATCATTGAAAACGGTTATGTGTATATTGCACAGCCGCCTTTATATAAAGTGCAGCAAGGAAAGCGTGTTGAATACGTGTATAACGATAAACAGCTAGATGAACTGTTAAAAACACTGCCTCAAACACCGAAACCTGGACTTCAGCGTTATAAAGGTCTTGGAGAGATGAATGCTACTCAGCTTTGGGAAACAACAATGGATCCTGATGCGAGAACACTTCTTCAAGTTACACTTGAGGATGCAATCGATGCTGATGAGACTTTTGAAATGCTAATGGGAGATAAAGTAGAGCCGAGACGTAACTTTATCGAAGAAAATGCACAATACGTAAAAAATCTTGATATTTAGATAGGTATCCCCCCTTGAGAGCAACCTTATTTCTTATAAGGTTGTTTTTCAAGAAACAGGGGCGTGAAACGAATGTCCTGGTTTTCTGCGTTTCGTTGATTTTCTAGTAAATAAATGTGTATAAAGGCAAGATTATTGATATAATGGAGAATAGTCTTGTGAAGATAAATACATATTTACTCCCACATAATTTATTTCATGTGATACGTAAAGGGAGGTTCTTATAGTGAGTGAACAACATACACCAAATGTACGCGAAGTGAATATTAGCCATGAAATGCGTACGTCCTTTTTAGATTATGCAATGAGTGTTATTGTTTCGCGTGCATTACCAGATGTGCGAGACGGATTGAAGCCCGTGCATCGAAGAATTTTGTATGCGATGAATGACCTAGGTATGACAAGTGATAAACCATTTAAGAAATCTGCACGTATCGTTGGGGAAGTTATCGGTAAGTACCACCCTCACGGTGATAGCGCTGTATATGAAGCGATGGTTCGGATGGCGCAAGATTTCAACTATCGTAATATGCTGGTTGAAGGGCACGGGAACTTTGGTTCTGTCGATGGAGACGGTGCAGCAGCCATGCGTTATACCGAGGCACGTCTATCTAAAATTTCGATGGAGATCCTGCGCGATATCACAAAGGACACCATTGATTATCAAGATAACTACGATGGCAGTGAAAGAGAGCCAGTCGT
Source organism: Bacillus sp. JUb11 (assembly GCF_024807925.1). Classification (NCBI taxonomy): domain Bacteria; kingdom Bacillati; phylum Bacillota; class Bacilli; order Caryophanales; family Bacillaceae; genus Bacillus; species Bacillus sp. JUb11. The sequence continues at coordinate 475,759 of NZ_JANUEZ010000003.1, forward strand.
TATGCCTGCTAGGTTCCCGAACTTATTAGTGAACGGGGCAACTGGAATCGCTGTAGGGATGGCAACGAATATCCCGCCTCACCAACTAGGTGAAGTGATTGATGGGGTATTGGCAATTAGTCAAAATCCTGAAATGACGACACAGGAACTAATGGACATCATTCCAGGTCCAGACTTCCCAACTGCGGGACAAATCATTGGCCGAAGCGGTATTCGTAAAGCGTATGAAACAGGACGCGGCTCTATTACATTACGTGCAAAGTCAAATATCGAAGAAACATCTAGTGGTAAGCAGCGCATTATCATCAACGAGATTCCTTACCAGGTTAATAAAGCTCGTTTGATCGAAAAAATCGCTGATCTTGTCCGTGATAAAAAGATTGATGGCATTACAGATCTTCGTGATGAATCTGACCGTAATGGAATGAGAATTGTCATTGAACTACGAAGAGACGCAAACGTCCATGTTCTATTAAACAATCTTTATAAACAAACGACACTTCAAACGTCCTTCGGTATTAACTTGCTTGCACTTGTTGATGGACAGCCGAAAGTGTTGTCTCTCAAACAATGTCTTGAATATTACCTTGAGCATCAGAAAGTGATCATTCGTCGAAGAACGGCGTATGAATTGCGTAAAGCGGAAGCAAGAGCTCATATTTTAGAAGGCTTAAGAATTGCGCTTGATCACTTAGATGAGGTCATTGCCTTAATTAGAGGCTCTCAAACTGCTGAAATTGCAAGAAATGGTTTGATGGAAAACTATAGCTTGTCTGAAAAACAAGCACAGGCCATTCTCGATATGCGACTCCAGCGTTTGACTGGTTTAGAAAGAGAGAAAATAGAAGATGAATACAAAGGGCTTGTTGAATTGATTGCTGAATTGAAAGCCATTCTAGCAGACAATGAGAAAGTTCTAGAAATCATTAGAGAAGAATTAACAGAAATCAAAGAACGCTTCAATGATACGCGCCGCACAGAAATTGTGACAGCGGGTATAGAAACAATCGAAGACGAAGATTTGATTCCTGTTGAAAATATAGTGATCACACTGACTCATAATGGTTATATTAAGCGCCTGCCTGCATCAACATACCGCAGTCAAAAAAGAGGCGGTAAAGGTGTACAAGGAATGGGAACCAACGAAGATGATTTCGTTGAACAGCTGATCTCAACATCTACGCACGATACGATTCTCTTCTTCTCTAATAAAGGGAAGGTCTATCGAGCGAAGGGCTATGAGATCCCTGAATTCGGACGAACAGCGAAAGGGATTCCGATTATTAACCTTCTTGAAGTAGAAAAGGGAGAGTGGATAAACGCCATTATTCCAGTCAGCGAATTTGATGAAGATTCGTATCTCTTCTTTACAACAAGACACGGTGTATCGAAACGAACGTCATTGTCTCAATTTGCAAACATCCGTAACAACGGTTTGATTGCACTCAGCCTGCGTGATGAAGATGAATTGATGGCTGTTCGTTTAACCAATGGTGAAAAACAAATCATCATCGGAACGAAAAAAGGAATGCTCATTCGTTTCGACGAGACAGATGTTCGTGAAATGGGACGTACAGCAGCTGGAGTTAAAGGGATCACACTTTCTAAGGATGACATCGTCGTTGGAATGGAAATCCTTGAGCCAGATGCAAATGTATTGATCGTAACTGAAAAAGGTTATGGTAAATTAACGCCTGAAAAAGAATATCGTGTCCAAAGCCGTGGTGGTAAAGGTCTGAAAACGTGCAAGATCACTGACAACAACGGTCCGCTTGTTGCAGTGAAGGCGACTAACGCTGAAGCTGAAGAAGACTTGATGATTATCACAGGCAGTGGTGTCATCATCCGTATGGCTGTTTCAGATATCTCCACAACAGGCCGAGTCACTCAAGGTGTCCGCCTGATCCGTCTAGGTGATGATGAACATGTCGCTACAGTGGCATTAGTAGAACAATCACCAGAAGACGATGAAGAGAATAGTGAAGAAAACGTAGAAAATGTAGAGTCAGATCAAGAGCAATCTGAGTAAAAATAAAGCCGGTTTTTCACCGGCTTTATTTTTTTTTGAAAAAACATGATTTTTTTTGAAGTTTATAATGCTTTTTTCATAGATATGTGTTAATCTTTCAAAGGAGCAAAAAGAGGCTCTATTTTTTATCTCTTTCATAACAAAAACTTCTTAAAAAAATAAAATGTTTTTCAAGAAAAATGTTGACTATTGATAGAGATATATGATATATTTAAGTGGTCGCTTTGAGAGAGTGACAAACAAGTTCTTTGAAAACTAAACAAGACAAAACGTACCTGTTAATTCGAGTTTTTATAAAAAAATCCTATGATACATCATAGGTAGTCAGTCAAACTGGCGAAAAGCAAAACTTCGGTTTTGTACTTTTTCGGAGAGTTTGATCCTGGCTCAGGACGAACGCTGGCGGCGTGCCTAATACATGCAAGTCGAGCGGACAGAAGGGAGCTTGCTCCCGGATGTTAGCGGCGGACGGGTGAGTAACACGTGGGTAACCTGCCTGTAAGACTGGGATAACTCCGGGAAACCGGAGCTAATACCGGATAGTTCCT
>NZ_JANUEZ010000004.1:0-396303 GCF_024807925.1 Bacillus sp. JUb11
AAACGAAACTAAACAACCAATCACCGATAAACTATCGGCAATTGGCTGTATAAAGGTGTTTTGATCCCTGTCTCAAAAACGGGGGTCAGTCCCATACGTCGGGTCTTTTTCTTTTTAATACTGCTCGTAATAGGATTGAATTTTATCTGGATCTTTTGTTTTCGTCAGAGCCAGCATGAGTAGAATGCGGGCTTTTTGTGGATTTAATGAATCCGATGAGACAAAATGATGTTCATCATCCATTTTTTCATGTGTGACAATGCCATTTCCTGCACGGCTTGACCTCACGATCACCACGTCTTTCTTCACTGCATCTGTTGCCCCATTGATCGCTTCTGTTGACATCGTTCCATTTCCTGCGGCGGCAACGACAATGCCTTTCGCTCCTGCTTTAACCGCAGCATCATACACATACTTTTGATCATTTTGATAGCCGTATAAGATATCCACTTGCGGCAGCTCTTTTAGCTTTGAAATATCGAATTCACTGTCAGCTGTATGTTTTCTTGTCGGTTCGTTATAGAAAGAGACAACTTCACCTGCCACTTCTCCAATGTACCCTTGCTCAAGAGACTTGAACGAATCGGTTGTGGTGGTATTTGTCTTCGTAATAAAACGAGCAGAGGCAATTCGGTCATTTAATGTCACCATTACACCTTTGCCTTTGGCTTCTTTTGTCGAAGCAATTTTCACTGCATGATACAGGTTAAGCGGGCCATCCGCACTAATGGCAGATGCTGGCCTCATGGAACCCACAACCACCACTGGCTTATCACTTTTTACAACCAAATGTAAAAAATAGGCCGTTTCTTCTAAAGTATCTGTACCATGTGTCACCACAATGCCATCCACTTGATCATCATTTAAAAGCTGATTGACTCGTTTCGCTAATTTTAAAAGAAGAGCGTTATCCACATTTTCACTGCCGACGTTCGCTACTTGCTCACCCGTGACATTTGCAATATCCTTCAGCTGTGGTACGGAAGCAATGACTTTATCGATTCCAAGTGCACCAGATTTATATCCAGTCGTATCTGTATTGCTGTCTGAACTACCGGCAATCGTTCCGCCTGTTGCCAGCACCTTAATATTGGATAAAGATTTATTCCCTGTCTCAACAGCCGTGTTTTTTTCTTTTGTTTCACTGGTAGTGCTTTCTTGATTACTTTGATTATTCTCTTGAGTGCTATCGTTCGCACAAGCTGCGGTCACCAATAGTGAAACAGAAAGAAGGGCAGCACCAAACCATTTTGTTACGTTCATAAGATCATCTCTTTTCTTAAATGTGATGAATAATTATCTATCTATAGGGTTTACTTTATACCATTCCTTCATTCATCAGCATGAGGTGAAAGTCACAGAACCAAATAAAGGAAAAAGGACACTATTATCAAAATTTATTTATACCATAATACCTAAATTGACTTCAGAAGTTGTTTTCTAACCATTTATGATAAAATATAGGAAATCTTACAAAAAGGAGTACATACAGTGCGTTCCGTTCAACCATTTTACAAAATCCTACTCACACTATTCTTCAGTTCCATTTTACTCAGCTTGTTCGTATGTTTATATCCACCGATTCAGGGCGAGCCTGCGTTTATGATGTTTTACACTCCCATCTTTTTTGTTTATTATTTCATCTTTGCGGTACCTTTACAGTTGTTGTTTTCTTTACAGCCTAAGGCTTTTCATCCTCTTTATTTAGCGGCTTACTTACTGATAGCAATGATTGTCATGCTTTTTGTTATGGATGGAATTGAGAGCTCCACATCCCTTCCGATCATGATTGTCAGCAGTCTCATCTACTGGACCTGCGATTCTTTGATTTATCAAAAAATGCATAAAAAAACACCTAATGTGTAGGTGTTTTTTTCTATTCTAGTATGTGTTGACAGTGTTCCACATTATCCAAGACATCTTTCGGCTCGGTGACCTGCTGATCACTAAGAGAATCTATCCTCAGTGATTGGAACTTTTTATTTCATGCTTGTGCCAGCGTGTGAAAAAATGGGGTCCTTCAATTCAAAATCAAATGTCTTCCCATCAACGATACCAACTGTTTTTGAACTGTCGTAAAGCTCAAGCAAGCACGCTGCCATTTCTTTTGATGTGTGATATTTCTTGATAGTGCCTTCATATTCGAATTGATCGACATCTAATGAACGCTTTGCAAATTCCGATTCTGTCGCAGCAGGCGCTAATACTTTTGCCTGTAATTTGGCTCCTTTTTCTTTCAATTCTAGGGCCAGCCCTTCTGTAAAGGCACTCACATAAAATTTCGTGGCTGAATAAGTGACAGCGTTGCCGACGACGGTATAACCCGCTCTTGAAGAGATATTGATTAGCTGCGTCCCCTCTTTTTGCTCATAATCACGGACAAACAGAGTGGATAATATTGTTAACGCTTCAATATTGAGATGAAGCATGTCCCCAATTTTTTTCACATCCTGCTCTCCTATTGAACCAAAATGGCCAAACCCGGCATTATTAATGAACGTATCCAGCTCATCACCAGCTAATGACTCATAGAAAGAATACACTTGCTCTCTGTCTGTTAAATCAACAGACTGGACTTTCACTTGAATATCGGGATATGTTTCTAGAATCTTTTCTTTCAGTTCTTGGAGTTTATCAAGCCGGCGTGCAGCTAAGATCAGATTTTTTCCTCTTGCTGCAAAGGCCAAAGCCGTTTCATACCCAATACCTGAACTTGCCCCTGTAATGACTGTATAGCCCATTGTATATCCCCCTATTCGTATCTTCTAGCTGTTTAAAGTATAGCGAGAGCATGTGACTCTAGTCAATTTTGAAGAGATTCAAAGAGACATGAACAACTGAACGTTCAGCATTTAATCGGTTTCTTTTGAATTATGTTGGAGGATAGCCTGCTGAGCTTTTTTTGTTAATTTGTGAAAAACCAGTTGATAGGAATGTTCAATTAGCTCTTCGACAAATGAAGATGGAATATCTGCATCAAGATAAATAGAATTCCAATGCGTCTTATTCATGTAATATCCGGGAATAATTCCTTCATGCATTTCTCTTAATTCTTCAGCGCGTTGCGGATCACATTTTAAAGTGATGACTGGCTTGCGATCGACGTCTCCCCCCATCATGGCAAACATTTTTCCACCTACATGATAACGATCTGCCTGCCACTCAGGTTGATAGTCGTGGGTTGCTCCTTGTAAAGAAAGACAAAATGCCTGTAGTGTCTCTTTTTTCATTCTATTAGCTCCTTTTTAGATGTCTTCTATCTTACTATTATATCGACTGCTGCGATTGTTGTATCTACACTTCTTTTCAAGACGTCAGCAAGAACACAAAAAAAGCACAGACAAAAAGGTCTGTGCTTTTTACTGATATCCGAATATTTCTTATTCAAACGCCTTCTTAAGCTGATCGCTCATCAGATGCCAAGCCTCTTCAGCTATCTCTAAGTCTCCGGCATGAGTGAACGCATGAGGGACTCCTTTAAATTGTTTGTATGTGACATCTACCCCTGCTTCTTTTAACTTGCCTGCATAATGCTCAGCTTCTTCAGCTAGTGAATCCTTCTCAGCTGTGATAACAAGAGCTGGGGGCATTTGTGCTAACACTTCTCTCTCTGCAAAGACTGGAGAAACGAGCGGATTGTGCGGATCTTGACCTTGCAGGTAGAAGGCATTAAACAGTCTCGCCATTTCAACTGGAATTGCTTCTTCAAACGCTGGCTTTTGTGCTGGATCAGTAGCCAAATCAAGCGGTGGATAGTCAAGCACTTGATAGACAATCGGAAGTTTGTTCCCTTTTTGGATATCAAGCAGACAAACCGCTGTTGCCAAGTTCCCACCTGCACTATGTCCGCCAATGGCTAATCGATTTGGGTCTATTTGTAGTTCATCAGGATGCTCATATAACCACTTCATCACATCGTAGCATTCATGAAGAGCGGCCGGAAAAGGGTGTTCCGGTGCCAGCTGATACTCCACATTGACGACGATACACTCCGCACGATCTGCTATGACCGGACACCAATGATTATCCATTTCAGCACTTCCAAGTATAAAACCGCCCCCATGCAAATTCACGAAAACAGGAAGGGGTTGTTTCAATGTTTTCACAGGTTTAAATACCCACACCTTTGTTTCACCAGCACCCGTTGGGATATCATATTCCATTTTGTTCACTTCAGGAGGGTGGACTGGCTTTAATTCTGATTGACCAGCTAATGAATCTTCAGCTGGTTGACGCAATGACTCAGCCATTTTAATTTGTTCGTCTAAGTTCATGATCTCAGCTCCTATCTTATTCTTTTATCCCTATCCATTCGTTACGAATTTCGCCTTTTCCTTCAATGTCGTCAGAGAGTCGTTGCTTTTTATCTATCTCCCCATTTACAGCTCCTTTGAAACAAACATTCACCCCTATGAGTAAATAAAAAAAGCACTGCGGCGCTAAGTCCTCAGTGCTTTTCATATATTATGATACTTGTTGTTCTACTTTCACTCGTTTAATAAAGAAAGCAATCACCAAACCAATCACTGTCATAATGACAGCAAAGATAAAGGCATGCTGGACGCCATTTGTAAAGGCGAGCAGCTTATTGACTGGATTTGCGGGATCAGCCACATTTTCCATAAAACTGCGCGCTCCTGATGAAAGGATCGAGATACCAACCGCAGTCCCAATCGCTCCTGACACTTGCTGCAATGTATTCATAATCGCTGTACCGTGCGGATATAGCTCTGGTGGCAGCTGATTTAATCCATTTGTTTGGGCAGGCATCATGATCATCGCAATTCCTATCATTAACGTAATATGAAGCGTCACGATATAACCGATGGACGTATTCACACTTAAGTTCGTGAAGCCAAACATGGTCGCTGCAACGATGACAAGGCCTGGGATGACAAGCCACTTCGGCCCAAATTTATCAAAAAGCCCACCCATGATTGGCGATAACAGTCCATTGATAATTCCACCTGGTAATAGCATTAAACCTGCTGTAAATGTAGAAAGTGCCAAGGACGTTTGCAGATATAATGGCAAAATCATCATAGCAGACAGCATCACCATCATACACACTAAGATCAGAAGTAACCCGATCACAAACATTGGATATTTAAATGGGCTTAAATTCAACATCGGTTCTTTCATGTTTAACTGTCTTAGGGCGAACACAAGAATACCAATGACACCTACAACAATCGCCACAATCACATGCATACTGCTCCAGCCGCCGCCTTCACCAGCACTGCTAAAGCCATACACAATTCCACCGAAACCGATGGTTGATAGCACAATCGATAAAATGTCGATTTTCGGTCTTGTGGGTTCCGTAATATTTTGCATAAAAATATACCCAAATACGAGTGCAGCAACTAATAACGGAAGCGAAATCCAAAAAATCCAATGCCATGTTAACGATTTAAGAATGAGACCAGAGACCGTTGGACCAACTGCTGGGGCAAACATAATGACAAGACCGATAATCCCCATTGATCTACCTCTTTTATGAGGCGGAATGATAACCAAAATCGTATTAAACATCAATGGAAGGAGCAAGGCTGTTCCTACTGCCTGCACCACACGTGCCACCATTAAAATACTGAAGACTGGTGCAACGGCCGCAATAAATGTACCGATGATCGAAAAGACCAGTGAGGTTATGAAAAGCTGTCTTGTTGTAAACCATTGAAGAATGAGGCCAGAAATTGGAACAAGAATCCCTAGTGTTAATAAATAGCCGGTTGTAAGCCACTGAGCAGTCGTTGCTTCAATACCAAAGTCTAATGTTAAACTTCTCAGCGCCATGTTGAGTGCCGTTTCACTGAACAGTCCAATAAATCCAGCTGTGATAAATGAAATAATAATGGGCAGCGTTCGAATGTCGGAAGCTGCTGTTTGCTGTTTGTTCATATTAAGTTGGCTCCTTTTCTTTTTCAATATTGAGCAATCTTAGGAAGTCAGGCTAGTCAGAAATGAGCCACTTCATTGTCGTTGAAAAACAGATAAAATTTGTTTTTCCGCAGCGAATTGTGCAATTTTTTCGATTGAGTAGCCGGATTCATGAATATAAAACATGAGTTCAGGCGTCATTGGAGAGGACATACATAATGTCGTCAACTCAATGTCTTGTATGTTCGCTTCTCCCTTTACTTTCGCTTCCTCGAGCAAATCACGAATGATTTGTTTGAGTGATTGACTGTAATGACAATCATATACTTTACTTGTCTGCTCTAAGTTCCCAGAGATTGTGAGCATACGAATCCAATCTAAATGATGACCGACGATGAGATGAATTTCTTCAAGAACATATCGTAAACGCTCACGAACCGGCTGATCACTGATTTTACTTAAGTAAAGATGCAACGCAGGGATCAGTTGTTCAAATTTTTCTCCAAGGATCGAAAGGCATAAATCACTTTTATTGGCATATCGGCGGTAAAGAGTACCCTGTCCAACACCAGCTGTTTTAGCAATTTTATGCATACTGACATTCTCTACACCAAACTCTTGAAACAAAGAAAAAGCGACCTCTTCAATTTCCTTTCCAATATCCTTTTCCATGATGCTTCACCTTCTTTACCTTCATCCACCTTGCATATATCTCTATGTGTAAATCAAATTTCTTTCATTTTCATTAGGACAATTGTACCGGTATTATCTTACGGACAACTGTCCGCTTTGTCAATCATTATTTTTTACCTATCAATTTTCTTTTCATTCTATTAAAAAAACACACTGTTTATCATTATTTAGACCGATTTTCCATTTTGAGAGAATCATGTATGATCAAAAAGAAAACGCTTTCAAAAAGAGAGGGGAATGCCTACATGTCTTACCCTGTAAAACGAATGTTGATGCTGCTTGTCACTGGATTATTCTTAAGTTTGTCCACATTTGCTGCAAGTGCCTCGGCACAAACGGGCGGGTCGTTTTATGAACCGTTCAACAACTATAATACCGGGTTATGGCAAAAAGCCGATGGGTACTCGAACGGAAATATGTTTAACTGTACGTGGCGCGCAAACAATGTCTCCATGACGTCGTTAGGGGAAATGCGATTATCGCTCACAAGTCCTTCCTATAATAAGTTTGACTGCGGAGAAAACCGTTCTACTCAAACATATGGCTATGGGCTTTATGAAGTCAGCATGAAACCAGCCAAAAATGTTGGGATCGTGTCTTCGTTCTTTACTTATACGGGACCGACTGATGGTACGCCTTGGGATGAAATCGACATCGAATTTCTAGGAAAAGATACGACAAAGGTTCAGTTTAACTATTATACCAATGGTGTCGGAAATCATGAAAAAATCGTCAACCTTGGTTTTGATGCAGCAAACTCTTATCACACATATGCGTTCGACTGGCAGCCTAACTCAATTAAATGGTATGTGGACGGTCAATTAAAACATACGGCTACTACTCAAATCCCTCAAACACCGGGAAAGATTATGATGAACTTATGGAATGGTGCAGGTGTCGATGAATGGCTCGGCTCCTACAACGGTGTTACTCCACTTTACGCTCATTACAATTGGGTGCGTTACACAAAAAGATAACCACATCACAAAACCTGTGACAAGTCACAGGTTTTTCTTCATTTAAATAGAGCTCGTTTTTAATTGATGAACTAGTTTTTGTTCATAACTGTGGATAATATCTTCATAACTTTCGATCTTGTAATCTAACCGTTTAATCGTTTCTTCGATTTCCTTTTGTTTGTCTACAAGTCTTTCTCTCTCATTGACCAAAATACTCTTCCTTGAGGACAATGTACGATCCTCTCCCTCGATAAATAAAGCCGTATATTCTCTAAGAGCATCAATTGACAGACCCGCATTTCTCATACATTTAATAAATTCTATCCACTGAATATCTTCTTCTGTATAATCTCGAACACCATTTTCATCACGCCTGATCGGTCTAATTAAACCTATATTCTCATAATACCTGAGCGTAGCAGTAGATAAATCGAGCTGCTTGGCGGCTTGTGCTATTTTCATTGTTTTCACCCTTCTCTTCTTTCTCTTACTTGACGATCTCCCTTTTCCCATCATCTCCATTTTAATCGAGAAGACAAGATACTTTTGGCTCAAATCTTGATTCAAGGTTGATGCTAAAGCCTGAATTGAGGCGATCAGAGGGTTCTATGTTGACTTAAAGTTCACTTTAAGACGTACAGTATAGAGGAAGGACCGAATCTTACTTTTGAAAGGATGATCAAGAATGTGTCAGACGCACCAATCAAACGTTTTAAGTGTTTCCCATGCAAAAGCAAACTTTGAACGGACAACCATTGAACGAAGAGCACTTCGTCCACATGATATTTTAATTGATATTCAGTTTAGCGGGATCTGTCATTCAGATATCCACAGTGCCTTTGATGAATGGGGCGGCGGTATTTTCCCAATGGTTCCGGGTCATGAGATTACTGGAGTTGTTTCAGCTGTTGGGGATGCTGTCACGAAATTCAACATTGGTGATCGTGTAGGCGTCGGTTGTTTTGTCGATTCTTGCGGTACATGTGAATATTGCCAAAATGGAGATGAACAATATTGCAAGAAAGGAGTCGTTCAAACTTATAATAACCTGGATTATGATGGAGAACCAACTTACGGCGGCTACAGTCAGAAAATTGTTGTGACAGAACGATTTGTTGTCAATATTCCTGACCAGCTCTCCCTCGATGTCGCCAGCCCTCTTCTCTGTGCCGGCATCACAACGTATTCTCCGTTAAAACACTGGAAGGCTGGGCCTGGCAAAAAAGTGGCGATTGTCGGAATGGGCGGTCTAGGTCATGTCGCCATTCAATTTGCACGCGCACTTGGCGCAGAAGTGACTGTATTAAGCCGCTCTTTGAATAAAAAAGAAGAGGCCCTGTCATTTGGTGCAAAAGACTATTTTGCTACAAGTGACCCTGATACGTTTAAGACACTAGCCGGTCAATATGATCTCATTCTCAATACCGTCTCTGCCAATATCAACGTGGATGCCTATTTGTCCTTACTTCGTGTTGACGGAACATTAGTGAACGTCGGTGCACCACCAAAGCCAGACAACTTCCATGTGTTTTCATTAATTACGGGACGTCGCAGCATCGCCGGCTCACTCGTTGGCGGCATCCAAGAAACACAAGAAATGCTCGATTTCGCAGCTGCTCACAATATCGCACCACAAATTGAAATGATCAACGCAAACCAAGTCGATGAAGCATATGAACGTGTGCTCAAAAGTGATGTGCGTTATCGGTTTGTGATTGATATTTCGACATTATGATCGAATTCTATTTGGAAAGACCAGCTCAATGGCTGGTCTTTTTTTAATGGTGGATATTCTGTTTTTCTTGTAGCAAGGATTCTTGAGGATATGATCAAAAACCATCCTAAATTCACATGAAAAAATCTCTCTTTTTTAGAACCAAATTTATTGACATAAAATAAATAAACATGTTATTATTAAAAATTTGATTATTTTACCCCTAAGTGTGGTACCCTTAAAGTAGATACATGATATGGAGGCGGATGATATGTTTCAAATTGGTGATAATATTGTTTATCCAATGCACGGAGCAGGTATAATTGAAGCCATAGAAGAAAAAGAATTCTCTGATGAAAAACAATCGTATTATGTCATTAAGATGGCCGTTAGCCATATGAAAGTGATGATTCCTACAAGGAAGATGTCAAGGTCAAAGATAAGACCTGTTACAGATATACTTGCCTTAAAGAACATCATACACACTTTCCAAAATGGAACATCAGATAAGTTATTGCCATGGAAAGAGAGATATAAAATCAACACAGACAAAATCAAAACGGGCCACATACTAGAAGGCGCTGAAGTGGTACGTGATCTCATGCGGATGAAGAAAGAAAAAAAACTGAATGCAAGCGAAAAGAAAATGCTTGACGATGCTCATGGTTATTTGCTTAGTGAGCTAGAAGTCATCAAAGGAATCACTGAAAAACAAATCAAGAGTTTCTGCTAACATTGTCTACCTGCTTCCCCATTTTTTGAATACATTTTCTCTACGAACAAATCCCTCTATCTTCGACCAGTAAAGAAAAAAGAATTTATTTAGGCAAATTCCGCATATTGTAAATCCAATATGCTATACTGTTGATAAACCTTTGAAGCATGAATTTTTTTTACGATTACCTTGTAACATCTCCCTACTTGTACGCTGAGTAGGGTTTTTTATTGCAGAAATAAATGAAAACACAAAAAAACAGGCTCTCTACAGAGAACCTGTTTTAAAAAATGAAGATTAAGCAGTTTTTTGAACGTTAGCAGCTTGAGCTCCACGAGAACCTTGCTCTACGTCAAAAGTTACTTTTTGACCTTCGTCTAAAGATTTGAATCCGTCACCTTGGATAGCTGAGAAATGTACGAATACATCGTCTCCTTCTTCACGTTCGATAAATCCAAAACCTTTTTCTGCGTTAAACCATTTTACTGTACCTTGTTCCATGTTTGTTGCCTCCTAGTGCGTTACCACACAATGTATTATACTATCCTTGCCCAAAGTATCCTCAAGACGAAAAGTCTTTCTTCATGCTATCCTTTACGCCGAACAAAAATAATTATTCTTATTGTAACATGAATCGGAAATTATTGCAATTTAGGATTTAAAAGAGCACCGAATGTGCTATGGTAACACAAATAAGACAGAGATTTAATGATGAAATGTTTATTTAGCTTTGTTCAATCATTTGTGCATAAAATCAGCTTTTTTCAGCATGAAAAGAAATCTTTATCTAAATTCTCTCTAAAATCGATTGGACAAAGTTAGTTTTTCCCTCGGCATATTTGTGTTTGTCATTTTTAATTAAGCTAGATAGGTTCAGTTTGAGTTGCTCGTACTCAATTCTTACTAATTTGTTACTTCTTAAATAATCCCTGAAATTTAACTGTTCAAGTAAATATCTATTACCTGTTTGATACATATGAATTTGGTGAGTACGTGGTTCTCCTTTGTTAAAATAGTGTCTCTCAGGTAAAACTTTGGTCCCTCTATATGAATAACCAAGCCCTTGCAAAGCTGTTACACACTGTTTTCCGTCAAAAAAACAATCTATTTCAATCGCAATATCAATAATGGGTTTCGCACTCAAACCATTAACTGCTGTACTTCCAATATGATGCACATTCACTGTATACTGACCAATGACCTCTACTATGCGTTTCTTTTCCCTTTCAAATTCTTTGCCCCATTCAGCAGACCAGGGAACTAAAAAAACTTCCCCTCTTGGCAATCCAAGCATAAGCTCAACCCCACCTTATCATTTCGTTGTTTAGTTGGAAATTTCAATAGTTTGAAGCCATTCGATCGATTAGAATGACATTTATTATATGATAACTCATACAAAAAGCCCACTCACATAAGATGAGTGGACTTTTTCGTTCAGAAACTATAAAAATTATTAATACAGCCACGAACCCGAATCAAGAAAATTTCTATTTATACAAAGGTGTACAACTACATATTTTCCGACTCAAGTCTGTTTAACCAGTTATAGACTAATGAATGAAACACATCGGGTTGTTCAATCTGCAGGTTGTGACCAGCCATATCAAGCACTGCAAAAGTGGCCCTTGGATAGTCTTCGATCAGCCGCCACGCATCTTGATATCCGACTACATCGTCTTGACGCCCTGTGATCATGAGCGTGGGATACTGAAATTCAGCTGAAATGTCGAAGGTATAGCCATACCCATTTTGAAGAATGTTATTGATGAATTCATGATTTGTTTGTTTAGAAGGAAGGTAAATTTCATCGCGAAACCTCTCCCATTCCGTTTTTCCTTGCACAACCGCCATGGAGCAAAATGCATCCGCCTCCTCTGAAGACAAATGCGATATCAAGTGGCTGTCACTTTTTAGAACTGTCTTCTCTGGTACGACTCTTTCATCGAATGTAGGTATCGTCATTGGTGCCACAAGTAGTAATCCACGAACGGTTTCCCTGCGTGAATGAACAATCCCTCTAGCTATGTACCCTCCATATGAATAACCACAAACAATAAACTGTTCATCAGGAATAATCTCATCCAAAAGACGCAATACCGCTTCTAACATATCATCAGAATTCTGAATAGACGGGTGCGGCTTGGAACGTCCCATCCCCGGTAAGTCTATGTATATTCTTTTCCAACCGCTTTGTTTTTCAAATACCGGTTCCAATGCATGTAACATCACTTGATGGTCAAGTGTCCAACCATGCAATATCACGATCGGAAATCCTTCTCCAATGACTTTATGATAAATTGACATGTATTTGCATCCCCTTTTCTAGCGCTTCCCTAGTAATCTCAAGATTTTTTGTTGTTTTGCTTGTTAGGAAACTATGTTGCGATAACCCCAAAAAACTTCTAACAAAAAATATTGTGCAGCCTGTTTATATTCTTTCACTTCATCATAACAAATCCCCATATTCATGTGTGACATTGAAATGCTTTATGTTACTTCAAATTTTAAAGAATTGAAAATTGTTCCAAAGCTCTTCTAATGAATTGATCAGTTTCTTGCTACAATAAATTGACAACGAACAGTTTGAACCACATACTCTCCATACATGCTAAAATATAAAATTCTGAGAGGAGAAATGAAATGAACCCTTTATTGTTAGATATTCCTTTACAATTAGAGACAAAAAGACTCATACTTCGAGCACCCCACCAAACAGGAGACGGGAAAATTGTAAACCAAGCAATAAAAGATTCCTTTTCTGAATTAAAAGCATGGTTGCCATTTGCTCAAGAACTTCCTACTGCTGAAGAAACAGAGATCAATTTAAGAAATGCTCATATCAATTTTTTAAAAAGGGAAAGTTTCCGTTTTCTTATTTTTGATAAAAACAGCAATCACTTCATTGGGATAACTAGCCTTCAGGGGATTGACTGGACCATTCCTAAATGTGAGATTGGGTACTGGATAAATACAAAGTTTAGTGGGAATGGATATATGACAGAAGCAGTGGAGAAATTAGCTGACTTCGGATTAAACAATGTCAAATTTAGAAGAATTGAAATAAGGTGTGAATCAACCAACCTCAAAAGTCGGGCTCTCCCAGAAAAACTTGGCTTTGCATTTGAAGGCACTTTAAGAAATGATGATTTATCCGCGGATGGCAGCAAGCTGACTGACACTTGTTTTTATTCCATAATAAAGTAACCTAATGAACATCAGCAATTAAAGTAATGGGTGCATTAGTGGAACAAGAAAAAACATAGCATATTATATAATATGCTATATTTTTTAATTTTGGCCTTGATAAGTGGGTCTACTCCTCTAACATTGTCCTTATTGCCTTTACTTCTTCATAATCTGATGTTTTCTTTGATAAACCCTGACAGAAAGTTTTCAGCAGCAGGCTCTCAACACAAGACCACAATGTAACTGCAATCAGCTTCGACCTGTCACGAGGTACTTTTTTATCCCAGTCAATTTCTTTTATAGAGCAATTGGATTCACTCTCCATTCACAGATTTCTAAAGACTTTCCTCCTGATTAGCTTTCATGTTTCTTGCCATTTTTTCATAGTTCGGTCTGTTTTAACTCCGTCACCATCATTTCCACTGGTTTAACTTAATTTCAACGACCTCAACACTCTGTTCATGAAAGGACTCGTAACCTGTTTTAAAAAAACAAAAAAGATGCTACATGTTGAAACACCTTTTTTTGTATTGACAGCTCTCATTAGCAGGGTAATATTACACTTGATTATTTATACAAGAATTTTTATACAACCAGTTTATAGCATCATTAAGGTCATTGGCTATATAGTCTATTTTAATCCCACTTAATTTATCAAAGTGTTCACTAAGCGAATATTCACCAGCCCCAGTTCTAACCAAAATTTTAATACTTCCTACTTTATCAGCTGCAACAATATCACTCCAACGGTCCCCGATTACGACACAATTTTCGAGAGTTAAATCGTGTTTTTGTTGAGCTTCCATTAACATTCCTATGCCGGGCTTCCTACAAGAGCATCCGTCATTATGACCGTGTGGACATATATATACTTCATCAAAACCAAAACCTTTCAATTCCTCTTTAAAATCTTCTACCTTAGCTAGTCCACTTGATATACCAGGTTGATTTGTAAAAGAGAATATTTTCACATTATCTTTTTTTAGTTTATTAATTTGAATTGCTGTATAAGGAAAGAGTTCGAATTTTCCGGGATAATGAATAGTGTCATCACCACCAATTGTTCCATCTCTATCTAAAAAAATTGCTTCTATCTGTTTCATGTTATCCCCCCATTAGCTAGCAACTGATCCTGCGTTAAGATTTATTATTCCATTAGAAAATTTTGATGACATCAGTTTATCATAAATATTTATTATCAATATCCCCTAATAAAAATTAAAATCTTTTCAACTGTCTTTCTTTTCAATTTGTTTCATTCTTTCCAAGAAAGAGAAAAAGGATGTTCATGTTACAGACTTGCCAAATGAATTTACATAATAAGTTTCTACGTGGTGTCTTTGTAAATTACATTTGTTTCATACTCACCAACCATTCAACTTAATTATTAAGGAAGGCTCTGTTAACCTCTCATTAATTGAAAGAAGCTAAAAACATATCTTTAATATTGTGTTGTGTACTTCCGTGTACTGCGACTATCTACAAACAAAAACTTCAAAAATCTTCACTATCTTAAACACTCTCATATCGCTCTATTAATTGAACAAGGAGAAGAATGTATAAGGTCATTTATTTTCTAAAAAAGGCTACGGCTGAGAATTAGACGACAATATATAAAAATATCAAACTCAAACAAAAAAATCCATTTACTTAAGATAAGTGGCCAAATTCATTTAAAAGTTATAAAAAACAAAAAAACCAAAGGTCTATAACCTTTGGTTTCTTAGATGCGGCCGAGAGGACTTGAACCTCCACGGGTTATTCACCCACTAGGCCCTCAACCTAGCGCGTCTGCCATTCCGCCACGACCGCGTGTATGATGTGCTCATATATTCATAAGTGCACTGTTTGAAAAAACAATGCGGGTGAAGGGACTTGAACCCCCACGTCATAAAGACACTAGATCCTAAGTCTAGCGCGTCTGCCAATTCCGCCACACCCGCGTGACAATGGTGAGCCATGAAGGACTCGAACCTTCGACCCTCTGATTAAAAGTCAGATGCTCTACCAACTGAGCTAATGGCTCATCTGCTATGCAGAAAAACATATATAAAAAATGGCTGGGCTAGCTGGATTCGAACCAACGCATGACGGAGTCAAAGTCCGTTGCCTTACCGCTTGGCTATAGCCCAACGAATCAACATAATAAGAAAACATGACCCGTACGGGATTCGAACCCGTGTTACCGCCGTGAAAGGGCGGTGTCTTAACCGCTTGACCAACGGGCCATATGATAATGGCGGAGAAGGAGGGATTTGAACCCTCGCGCCGCTTGCGCGACCTACACCCTTAGCAGGGGCGCCTCTTCAGCCACTTGAGTACTTCTCCATTATGGCTCCGCAGGTAGGACTCGAACCTACGACCGATCGGTTAACAGCCGATAGCTCTACCACTGAGCTACTGCGGAATAATAAGACATGTTTCATTATATCTATGCCAGAAAAATGTGTCAAGAATTTTTAAACGTTTCATTCCTGCTCCATTTGCGACGGCTTTTATAATTTAACATATACTAATATAACAGTCAAGCCTTTTTCCATGCCATTTGTTTAACTTGGCAGAAAGCCCCCGACCTCCACGTAGACCAAGGGCCTTGATGCAGCCTTCCTCATAAGATTAAGACAGATGAAACTTTCGCATCCACTTATAAAAAGTACTTCTTGGCACTCCTGCTAACCTCGCTGCTTCTGACACATGACCTTTTGTTTTATGCAGTGCGTCTATCACTGTTTGCTTTTGAATGCGTTCCCTGAATGTGAGTTCTTTTGAAGTCTCGGGTTGCTCTGCTGGATGCAGCTTCTGTTTTTTCTGATCAATCGTCTCTAATACTGAAGCATATTGCGATTCACCAATCCATCCACCTTTCGGAAAGAGGACCCTTAGATGTTCAAACAGGTTAAAAAGCTCTCGTATATTCCCTGGCCAATGATACGCCTGTAATTTCCGAAAAAATGATTCAGGAAACGCTGCATTCCAGTGATGCTTCTTTTGGTAATAACGATACAAATCATGAATGTCTTCTTTTCTTTCTCTAAGCGGCGGGATATTGATCGGATAGACATGAAGACGGTAATACAAGTCTTCTCGTATTTTTCCTTCCTTCAGCAGTTCGTTCATATTACGGTGAGTCGCTGTAATGATTCGAATATCCAAAGGGATTTCGTGTGTCCCGCCGAGCGGTACGACTGCCCTTTCTTCTATCACCCTAAGAAGCGCTACTTGCATCGCATATGGGATTTCGCCTATTTCATCTAGAAAGAGTGTTCCTTTATGGGCTTGTTCAAATTTCCCTTTAGCTCCGTGACGTTTTGCTCCTGTAAAAGCACCTTCAGCATAGCCAAACAGCTCACTTTCTAACAGGCTTTCAGGAATGGCTCCGCAATTAACAGCAATGAACGGCCCTTTATGCCTTTCACTGGCGGAGTGAATGGCTCTAGCGGCGAGTTCCTTCCCTGTCCCTGTTTCTCCCCAAATATACACATGTGCATCTGTTTGTGCCGCTCTCTTCATCTCACTAAGCGTCTGTTGAAATACCTTACTTGTTCCTGATTCCCCGGGAAATTGAGCAAAAGAAACGGTCATGCTGCTTTTCGCTGCTTCTTCAAGAGAAAGGGATATACCTAGCACCATCCCGTCTTGCTCTGATTGAATGATCTCCTTTCCCCGAATAACAAATGAATGATCCTTAAGCCGCTCAACATCCATTCCATGCCAGTCTGAAAATCGATCTCTAATCGACCTGCTGGCAGACACAATTTGCTTTTTTTCATTACAGACCACATACGGTTCATCTGCTTCCACCTGCTGGAGACAATGAGTGATCAGCTCCATCTCTCTCCTTTTTTGCTCGACTTGAATGTCTCTCTCTATGGCATAAGCAACCGTTGAAGCCATTCCAAGCATAAAAGGGTGCTTGTTATCCGTCATACAGGAGATGTCAATCACCCCTATGATTGTACCGTCCGCATCGCGAATTGGAGCAGCTGAACAACTCCAATGATGAGAGGCGATAGAAAAATGCTCCGTTCCGTTGATCGTCACCGCTTCTCCGATGACGAGTGCCGTTCCGATCGCATTTGTCCCTACATCTGTTTCAGTCCAGCGTGAACCCTCCATAAAATTAATTCTTTTTGCTTCCACCATCGTTCTTTCGCTTCCTGTCAGACTTAGCACATAACCATCTGCATCGATGAGTAAGGCCAGCATATCAGAATCTTTTAATTGCTGATTGATTTTATTTAAGTAAGGAAGAGCCGCATTTAGGAATAATGAATATTTCTTTTTTTGGGCACTGAATCGTTCCTTTTCTAACAACGACTGTCCTTTATCTAAATACGGATTCACATTTGCCTGTTTACACCTGTGCCATGATTCTGCCACTCTCTTATTCAGACGAGACTGATCAAGCAAACCTTCACGAACAAAACGTTTCCACGTATTTAAATAACAAGGCGTCGGATTCATTCCATCCTCTCCTCTGGGGGCTTTTTATTCATTATAGATAAACATAAAAGCGCTTTCAATTATCATTGGCTAACCCAAGAAGTCAATTGGATAGAAAAGGAGTCTCTTTCAGCAGTGCACCGCTCTTCCAATGGTTTGCAGAACGGCTTCGTGTATTGCCTCTGAAAGTGTCGGATGTGCCGCAATAAACTGCTCTAATGTATCAGCGGTCAACTCTGCATGCATCATCACCGCCGCTTGTCCAATCATTTCTGTTGCATTCGGTCCAATGATTGAAACGCCTAATATTTCTTGATATTGCGGTTCTACAATGACCTTTACGTGACCGGCTGGTTGATTTAAGACTAATGCTTTTCCATTTGCAGAAAATGCACATGTCCCTATCCGAATCTCCTCATATTGTTTTCTAGCACTCTCTTCATTTAAACCAACACTCGCGATTTCTGGAGAGGTGTAGATGCACCTCGGAATCACTTGTTCATTGACCTTTAGATGTTCACCTGATGCATGGGAAGCCGCAACCGTCCCTTCATGAAAGGCAGTATGAGCAAGCTGGACACCACCTGTCACATCACCGCACGCATAAATATGCGGGAGATTGGTTTGCATATGTTCATTGACGTAGATTCCATTTCTATCAAATTCAATTCCAATCTGATCAAGATTCAACTCTCCAAGTTGCGGAGTTCTGCCAATGGCCACTAAGCAAAAATCCGACTGGATGTCACAACGTTCTCCTTGATTATTCTCCACCACTACTTTTCTTGAAGTGGAATCAAGCTGTTTGACTGTGGCGGACGTCAAAATGTTTACACCCGTTTCTTCGAGCTGCTCGTGAAGACATTGTGCTGTATCACGATCTTCTTCTGGTAAAATGTGCACTGCCCGTTCAACCATAACAACCTTTGATCCCATTCTGCTAAAGATGCTCGCAAACTCACAGCCAATCACCCCGCCCCCAATGATACAAAGTGAATCTGGGATCGAAGAAAGTGACATGGCGTCCTTGCTGTGAATGATCCATTCGCCATCAAAAGGTGCAAACGGTAAAGCCGCAGGCACAGCCCCTGTTGCAATAATGATTTGTTTTGCTTGAATGATTTCAGACTTCCCTTCACTTTCTATGAATAGCTCATGTGCTGATAGAAATGAAGCCTTCCCATTTACCACGGTAATTTTGTTTTTATTCATCAAGTAACGAACACCATCAGTGAGCTGCTTGACGACAGACTGTTTCCGATTTTGGACAGCATTCCATTGAATGATAGGCTCATGTTCTGGAAGCTCAATTCCAAAATGTCCAGCCGATTTCACATGCTCATACATATCGGCGCTTTGCAAAAGTGCTTTGGTCGGGATACAGCCTTCATTGAGGCAGGTACCTCCCAGCTGACCTTGATCAATTAACACAACCTCTCTGCCAAAACGGGCGGCTGTTATGGCCGCCACATAACCTGCTGGTCCGCCTCCTATAATGACCAGTGTCATGGTACATTCACCTTCTTTCTATAAAAGAATGGATATTGGTTCTTCTAAGTGTGCTTTGACCGTTGATAAAAATGCAGAGGCAGGCGCCCCGTCCAGCACGCGGTGATCAAACGTAAGACTGAGTGGTAGGATGGTCCCTTTGCACAATTCATCCTCTCGATAAACAGGGGTGTCATACATTGTTCCGACACCAAGGATCCCCGCTTCCGGCGGATTCAAAATTGGTGTGAAATGCTCTACACCATACGCTCCAAGATTGGTGATGGTAAAGGTAGAACCTTTGATTTCGTCATGTAGAAGCTTTCCTTCACGTGCTTTTTTACCATACAATTTAATGCCCTTCGCCAGCTCTATCAGCGTTAACCGCTCCGCATGCCGAATGACCGGTACAGCCAATCCGTTATCTAACGCAGCAGCAATCCCAAGATGAACATTCTCAAAGGTTTCGACAACTCCGTTATGATATTGACTGTTCATCGCAGGATGTTCTAACAACGATAGGATCGCTGCTTTGGCTACAAAATCGGTGATGGTCAACTTTGTCTCGTAACGTGCGATGGCTGTTTCATTCAGCTGTTGTTGTAGGTTTGTCAGTTTTGTCACGTCCGCTTTCATCGTAATGGTTAATTGTGCACTTGTTTGCAGGCTTTCCATCATTCTTGAGGCAATTGTTTTCCGCATCATGTTAATAGGCTGTTGCACTGTCTCGTTTTGTTTCTTCTCTTTCCGTTCAGGAAGTGCACGAAGCACATCCTCTTTCGTAATTCTTCCACCTGGTCCTGTCCCCACCAGCGTATCAATGTCTAGGTTTGCGCTATTCGCCATTTTACGGGCAACAGGGGAGATTTTTTTTCTCTCTTTCTTTGGTTTTGACTGGATTTCTTTTTCTTTCTTTCTCTCCACCTGTTCATTTCCTTCACCGATATAGCAGATGACCGTGCCAGGCGGTACACCTTCTCCCTCAGGCACTTTTATATCCAAAATGGTTCCTTCAGCAGGTGATTCGATCTCCATTTCAATTTTTTCGGAGTTGATGCTTGCAATGCTTTCTCCTTTATTTACGGTCTCACCGACCTCTTTATTCCAGACAGATACCGTTCCTTCTTTCATCGACATGCCCAATTTAGGCATCACAACTTCGACAGCCATCTCCCTCTCTCCTTTCTCTAGTTCAAGATCTTGTCATGACTCTTGCCAATCATCTCTAATACGGTGTTCACAACTTTATCAGGTGTTGGCAGATATATATCTTCAAGAGGTGGTGAAAATGGTACCGGTGTATGAGGAGCCGTCACTTTTTTGATTGGTGCGTCCAGTAAATCAAATCCTTTATCTGCAATCAAAGAAGAGATATCTGCGGCAATTCCGCACCTTGGATTTGCTTCATCGACAATGACAAGTCGATTTGTTTTTTCTACTGAAGTCAGAATGGCCTCTTCATCGAGCGGTGACAAACTTCTTGGATCAATTACTTCCGCTTCAATACCTTGAGCAGACAATTGCTCTGCCGCTTCGAGTGCTGTATACACTTGTTTGCCCACCGCAAAGATGGTTACATCAGAACCTTCCCTCTTCACATCTGCTTGACCAAGCGGCAATGTGTAATACCTCTCCGGCACATCTCCTGTGATATTGTAAAGCGTCTTGTCTTCAAAAAAGATGACAGGGTCCTGATCCTCAATGGCTGCCAGCAGCAGCCCTTTGGCATCATATGGTGAAGAAGGTACAACTACTTTCAAACCAGGGATGCTTGTAAATAGCGCATACAAACTTTGTGAATGCTGGGCAGCTGCTCTAAAACCCGCCCCATGTGTCGTTCTAATCGTGATAGGCACCTCTGCTTTTCCACCAAACATGTATCGAAATTTTGCGCCTTGATTCAGCACTTGGTCCAAACAAGTACCGATAAAATCATTAAACATAAGCTCCGCAATTGGTCTTAATCCTGTTGAAGCAGCTGCCATGGCCGCACCTATATAGCCAGCTTCACTAATCGGTGTATCAAGGACACGTTCACGCCCAAATTCCTGAACAATCCCTTTTGTTACACCAAGAACACCGCCCCATGCTTCATCATCCTGTAAGTGATCTACATGAGCGCCTCCTGCAACATCTTCTCCCATTAAAATGACATCTTCGTCTCTTCTCATTGCCAGTTTAATCGCTTCATTCAAAGCACTAGACATGCTGATTTCTCTTGTCATTTCCCTCTCTCCTTTCAGATTTATTGATACGAAACATACACATCAGTTAGCAATTCAGTATGATCTGGATATTCACTTTCTTCACTGAATCTCACGGCTTCATCTATCGCTTCTGCTACAGACGCTTCAATACTTGATATTTCTTGATCTGTTAGCAGCTGCTGCTTTAATAATTCATTTTTAAAAAGAGTGATGGCATCTTTCTCTTCTTGATGTTCGGTTTTTTCTTGATTGGTTTTGTAGCGCTGAGCGTCTCCTTCAAAATGACCATAATTCCGATATGTCATGCATTCAATCAATGTCGGACCTTCTCCATTTTTTGCTCGTTCTATCGCTTGTTCTGCTGCTTGATAAACGGCTGTCACATCTTTTCCATCCACTTGAATACCCGGAATACCATAACTGGCGGCTCGATCCACAATCGATTTGCAGCTTGAAGCATACGAAAATGGTGTCGCTTCCCCGTAACCATTGTTTTCTGCGATGAAAATGACTGGCAGTTTCCAGATGGCAGCGAGATTGATTCCTTCGTGAAAAGTCCCTTGATTATTAGCACCATCCCCAAAAAAGCAAACGCTTACATTATCTTTTTTTTTATATTTAGCCGTGAGGGCTGCCCCGCACGCAAGTGGAAAGCCGCCTCCAACAATCCCGTTGGCACCGAGCATTCCTTTATCAAAATCTGCTATGTGCATAGATCCACCTTTACCTTTACAAAGACCTGTGGCTTTTCCATAGATTTCTGCCATCATTCCTTTTAGATCACAGCCCTTGGCGATACAATGACCGTGGCCACGGTGTGTACTTGTAATACTGTCTTGTTCATTCAGATGAGCGCAGACTCCTACAGCAACAGCTTCTTCACCAGCATAAAGATGGACAAAACCTGGCAAGATCCCCTTTGTAAAAAGCATGTGTACTTGATCTTCAAATTGGCGAATTTCCTGCATTTTTTGATACATCCAAACGGCTTTTTCTTTTGTAAGTGCCTTTTCCATGATAAAACCTCCTATCTTTTTTGCTTGCACTTCTATACAAGCAAAAAGCGTGCCAACATCATGGCGCTTGAAAGCTTAGGATTTGAGCGATTCCCATCGATCAAAAAAGAGACAAAATGAGACTCGCGTCTCTATTTGTCTCAATATGTCTACTTCATCTCACAAAAAAAGCATCCCATAAAGGAATGCATATCACTCTGAACCGATTGTACGCTGCCATTTTAATTTTCCTTTGCAGACGCCGCACACATAACGAGAGGTATCAACTCGCCTTTTCCTGATAAAATACTGACCGCATCCTGTGCAAACATATTCTTGTCGCTTCTGTCCACGTCGTTTATTTTGTACGGTCTTTAGCGGTGTACAAAAACGCGGGGCTCCTACTTGTTTTAATAACTCTTTAAAGGAACGGTCACGATGCTGATAGCCTTTTCCCTCAAGATGCAGATGATAATGACACAGCTCATGCTTGATGATTCCGATTAATTCTTCTCGTCCATGCTCTTCTAGGTATCGGCGGTTCAATTCGATATTGTGTGTTCCAAGTAAATATCTCCCGCCTGTCGTTTTTAAACGGGGATTGAAAACAGCCTGATGGCGAAACGCCTTACCAAAGAACTGCTCTGAAATGTCTTCTGTTAACTGCTGTAACTCGCTCTCGTTCAATCAAGATCGTTCCTTTCTATAAAAACCTCGAACGGGACAATTTCCTCTTTGCATACATTGAAGGTACACCCACTGTTTTGATCAAAGGAGGAATGGGCGATGCCCAACTGGCTGAAAAATCAGATGCAGAAAGCATTTTATGAGAAAAATCATTATCAAATCAAATTGCTCAATCAATGCTGGTACTTCTATAGAAAAAAGCATTCAGTCACATCAAGGCACACCCCATCCTAAGGTGCGCCTCGTTTTTTGTTTACTCTGGTTTTAGCATCGAAAGAGCCACTCGGCCTTTTGCCTGGTCAACGGAGTCTACCCAAACGGTCACAATATCACCAACTGATACCACGTCAAGCGGATGTTTCACAAATCGATTGCTTAGCTTGGAAATGTGGACAAGTCCATCCTGCTTTACACCAATATCAACGAATGCGCCGAAGTCTACGACGTTTCTCACCGTTCCTTGTAGCTCCATCCCTTGCTTCAAGTCCTCCAATTTCAACACATCTGTTTTCAAAAGAGGTTTTGGTACTTCATCGCGCGGATCACGCTCAGGTCTTGTGAGCTGATCGATGATATCCTGGAGTGTAATTGGACCAATGTCAAGCTGCTGTGCGGCTTCGTCTAGCTTGACCTCTGCGATTTTCTCTTTTAACTGCTCTGTACCAAGATCGTCTGGCGTCATCTTAATCATGCGTAAAAACTGTTTTGTTTCTTTATAGCTTTCAGGGTGAATACCTGTGCGGTCAAGTGGATCTTGTCCATCTGTGATGCGCAGGAAGCCGATACACTGCTCATATGTCTTTGCACCAAGCCTTGGGATATCCTTCAGCTCTTTTCTGCTTGTGAATCTCCCAATTTCTTCGCGGCGCTTGACGATGTTCCCTGCGACGGCTTTTGAAAGACCTGACACATATTGCAGCAGTGCCTGTGAAGCTGTATTAACGTTCACACCGACTTGGTTGACGACCGTCTCCACCACGAAGGTTAACGAGCTGTTTAATTGCTTTTGGCTCACGTCATGTTGGTATTGGCCTACTCCGACAGACTTCGGATCTATTTTCACGAGCTCTGCTAATGGGTCCTGCAACCTTCTGGCGATGGAAATGGCACTTCTTTCTTCCACTTGCAAGTCTGGAAACTCTTCTCTTGCCAGTGCAGATGCAGAGTATACACTTGCCCCTGCTTCATTCACGATCAAATATGAAACTGGCTGGTCCAGCTCTTGGATCAAGTCTGCGATGAATTGTTCGGTCTCTCTTGAGGCTGTTCCGTTTCCGATCGCAATGACTTCAATGTTGGATGATTGAATGATTTCTTTCACTTTTTGTTTGGCTTCCGCTTTTTTCTGCACAGGCGGGTGCGGATAAATGACGCCAATATGATGGACTTTTCCTGTATCATCCACGACGGCTAATTTACAGCCTGTACGAAACGCAGGGTCCACCCCAAGTACACGTTTCCCTTTCATCGGCGGTTGAAGAAGGAGCTTTCTTAAGTTTTCAGCGAAAATATGAATGGCTTGTTCCTCTGCTTTTTCTGTCAGCTCTTTTCGTATTTCCCGTTCAATTGAAGGCTGAATCAAGCGCTTGTATGCATCATCAATGGCCGCTTCAATGTAAGGCCTCGCCGTCGTTTGCTTGCCTTTTAAGACTTGTTTATCGAGGTAGAAACGAATATTTTCAGCAGGTGGTTCGATGGCTGCTTTCAAAATTCCTTCTTTCTCGCCTCGGTTGACCGCGAGTACACGATGAGGCACAATTTTTTTAATCGGCTCTTGATAGTCGTAATACATTTCATAGACGTTTTTCTCGTCGTTTTCAACGTCTTTTCCTGATGTGACAAGACTTCCCTTTTGGTACGTCTCACTGCGAATCCATTTCCGCATATCAGGATCATCCGCAAGCTGTTCAGCAATGATGTGCTGGGCGCCCTCTAGTGCTTCTTCTGCGGTTGTGACTTCTTTTTCTTCATTAATAAAAGCCGATGCCTTCTTTTCGATCTCATCGTTTGGCAGCTTCAGTAAATACTCCGCCAGCGGCTCAAGTCCTTTTGCTTTGGCTACATTTGCCTTTGTTTTACGCTTTTGTTTAAATGGACGATATAAATCTTCGACCTCTTGCAACTTATGCGCCTGTTCGATCTTCTGTTTTAATTCATCTGTTAATTTGTCTTGTTCAGCGATTAAGCGAATCACTTCTTCTTTTCGATTCGTCACATTTTGGATATATGTATAGCGTTCAGAAATGGTTTGAATTTGCACCTCGTCTAGTGAGCCTGTCTGCTCTTTCCGGTAGCGTGCAATAAACGGGACGGTATTGCCATCCTCTAATAGCTGGATCACACTTCCAATTTGTTTTGTTGAAAGCTTTAATTCTGTCGCAATTTGTTTCAATAAAAAGTCAGATGTCTTCATACTTTGCATCCTCTCACTGTGTCTTCTCTTTTAGTGTATCAAAAAAACCGGCAAAACAGAAAAAAGGTCAGCTATTTCATGTAAGCTGACCAAGTACATAGGTGAGATCGTCTTTCTTGTCTTGTGTGTATGTTTCAAGTTCTTTTGCGATGTCTGCAACTGAATGGCTATGCTTTAAACACATTCGCATGTTTGGCACATTCAGCCCGTCTGAATACATAATGAATGTCGAACCTTTTTCGTAGGAATAGGTGTATGTTTTGTATTTTCTAGGTTTACCTGATAGATATCCTGATGTCGGAAGTGGATAAATATAGTCGCCAGAAGGTGCATTCAAGATAAAACGAATGTTACCAACCGAACAATAGGTAAACTGCTGTTGGGAAAAATTCACCTTTAATATGGCTACAGTGGCCCCGCGTTTATTTTTCATGGCCTGATTGCATCTATCAATGAGGGTTATTACATCCTCATGTCCATATTCTTCGACAATTTCGCTGACTAAAGAAGATGATTCATTGGCGAACTGGCCGCTGCCTAATCCGTCTGCTACAGCACAAATTAGTTCTTCATCATCTGCTTTAATAAAAAAACTGTCCCCGCAGCATGATTTTCCTTCTTTGTTCGATTGATAGATAATGGCGTTTACATGCTCATGCTGTTCAATCTGCTTCATTACCCTAGCTCCATAGACGCATCTTCTGACAGTGCATCTCGTAGCTTTTTAACTGCCTTCCGCTGCAGCCTTGATACATGCATTTGAGATATGCCGAGTAAATCGCCTGTTTCTTTCTGGCTTTTATTTTGCAAGTACGTGAGATTGATAATTTCTTTTTCTCTATCTGTCAGAACGTGAAGCACACTTTCAAGCATCATTTTTTGGTTTACACGTTCGTACCCTTCTTCTTGTGAGCCGACGACGTCTAAAATCGTCACAGTGCTTCCTTCAGAATCTGCCTCTACGCCTTGGTCAACAGACAGCGCTTGATAGCTTTTGCCCATCTCCATTGTTTCAAGCACTTCTTCTTCTGTTACATCTAGATATTCTGCGATTTCTTGTACTTTAGGTGACTTTTGCGTTTCCGTTGTCAGGTGATCAACAGCCATCTTGATTCTTGGTCCAAGCTCTTTAATTCGTCTTGGTACATGGACACTCCATGTTTTATCACGTAAAAAGCGTTTGATTTCCCCGATAATGGTTGGAATGGCAAATGCCTCAAATGATTTACCGACAAGTGGATCATAACGCTTAATTGCGCCGAGTAGACCAATCATTCCAACTTGTCTTAAATCCTCATGAAAGCTTTTTCCTTTGGAGTATTTCTTAGCGAGCATATCTACAAGATTTGTATAACACTCAACTAGTGTTAGCTGCGCCTGCTCGTCTTGGTTGGATTGATAGCTTTGAATGAGGCGATCCACTTCATCTTTAGTTAGTTTCATAGTTTTGGATGGTTGTGTCATGGTCAACTCGCTCCCTGTTTAAAAACTTTGTCATCGCCACGGTAACTCCGGAGTTTGCTTGCACCTCGACTTCATCCATCAATGTTTGCATTAAGTATAAACCAAGACCTCCTTCTGCCAATTGATCCACCGTATGAGCAGATGTGTACGGCCCTAGGTCTTCCTGCTTTTGCTTAAAGTCAAAGCTACCGCCTTTATCAGCGACAATGATTTCTAGACGATCTTCATAGACAAGAAAGCGAACCGCTACCTCTCCATCTTCGCCATCTGCACCTTTATAGGCATGCTGAACTGCATTTGTACATGCCTCACTGACGGCAATTTTCAAGTCCTCAATCTCTTCGTAGGCATAGCCCATCCGGCTTGCAACGCCTGAAAGAGTCAGACGAATGATGCCTACGTATTCTGGTTTCGCCGGTATTTTCATCTCGATTAGATCTACTGATTCGTTCATTGTACCCCACCCTCTGACTTTGCAGAAATGTCAATGATGTCCTTTAGTCCAGTGATTTCAAACAATCTGATAAGCCGATCCGACAAGTTCTCAAGCTTTAGTGTTCCACCTGCTTTTTGAGCTGCTTTAAACAACCCAACAAATACACCTAATCCTGTACTATCCATATACGTAACATCCTTCAAACAAATCTCTAGATGCTCTCCCGCCTCGGCTTTAGGCATGAGTGTTTCTCTTAGCTGAGGAGCAGAGTACACATCGATTTCTCCGCTAACACTAATTTTTGTTTTTTGATCTATTTGATGCTCTTTTACAGACATATTCATTATGCATTCACCTCGAAATTCTTGTTTCCTTGAATTTTATATACCCGTCTATGCACTTTCTAAACCTTCCTTTTGAGGACAAGTAACGTAAAATCATCATGCAGCTGAAATTCTTGCAGCTTGAGTAAGCTGTCATAGATGGCATCCACCATTTCCTGAGCTGAATAGGATAGGTTCTCAGATATCAGGGCTTTGATATCCTCACGCTCTAGGAAGCCATCCTCCGATTTGGATTCTGTGACACCATCAGAGAATAAGATCACCATATCCCCTACGTCCAAATGCTTCTCATACTGCTTATAATCAAAATCTGGTGCGATTCCAAGGACAAGACCTTTTGCATCTAAATCGTAAAATTGATTTTCTTTTTTGCAATAGAAAAAGCCCGGCTCATGTCCAGCCGATGCGTACTTAAATTCATGTGTTTCTTTATTATAGCTGCCATAAAACATGGTGATAAACATGCTTGGGTCTACGTTTTGCTCGACCACACGATTAAGGGTTTTGAGCACTTTCGTTGGGCCGCTGCCTGACTCTGGCAAGGAATCCATCGCATACTTAATCATCGACATACAGAGCGCAGCTGGAATGCCTTTCCCAATGACGTCTGCAATCGCGATATTGATTGTATCGTGATCTGTTACGAAATGGTAATAATCCCCACTCATCTGTTTTGCCGGCACACTGATGGCTCCGATATCAAATGTGTCTCCTTCTGGAATTTTCGTTTCCAGAAGGGTTTGCTGAACATTTGCAGCAATTTCAATTTCCGACTTAATTTCTTGCTGGATGCCTCTTAGTGTTAAATGCTCCTGGTAGGCAAGTCCGTATCCAATCATGACTTCAATTAAGAAGTCTAGTGAATGAAAGACATCTTCCGGCAAATCAGGGTAAAGCTCCTGAATCACTTTTCGGTGAACACTCACTATTTCTTCAGGAGGTATTTGATGCTCAATGGTTTTACGGCTAAATTTTTGAGCTTGATAAAGCGATGTTTCAGTTAAATCACTGATATAACGACTGAGCAGCTGATGATAACGCTGCTCCATTACCTCCTTAAAATCCATGGTTTCCCTCCTAGCGAAGCCACTTGACAGCTTGTATCTCAGTTCCTTGTTCTGGTGCGGAATCTAATTTAAATTCATCCATCAGTCTTCTGACGCCCGGCAAGCCTGCTCCGAGTCCGCCTGATGTAGAAAATCCGTCTTCCATTACTTTACGTATATCCATGATGCCAGGCCCCTCATCGGCTGCGATGACTTTGAGTCCACGCTTTCCGCGCTCCATCACTTCTTCTATACAAATCTGACCTTTACCAGCGTATAAATAGATGTTACGAGCTAATTCTGAAATGGCCGTCGTAATTCTTGCTTGGTCAACTGTTCCAAAACCAAGTTCTTTTGCAACATTCCGCCCCAATTGTCTTGCTGCGACTATGTCCCATTCCGTCAATATTTTTACACAGGATTGGTCTTTCATATCTATTCCCCCAATTCCCGCTTCAGTGTCTCAAGCCCTTGTTCAAGATCTAGTGCTGTCTGAATTTCTTCCAGTGAAATGCCAAGTTCAATAAGCGTCACAGCGACTGCCGGCTGTATTCCTGTTAATACAACTTTTGCCCCCATGAGCTTGGACATGGTGATCACATCGCCTAATACCTTTGCGATAAATGAATCAATCATATCGACGGATGTTAAGTCAATGACCACACCGTTTGCTCCTGTTTCATGAATTTTATTCAGTAAGTCTTCTTGAAAGTGAAGAGCTGTTTGATCATCAAGCTCCCACTGTATTGAAATCAGAAGACAATTATATAATTTTAAGATTGGAATCTTCGGGTGATTTCTCAATTGGTTATCCCTCCAATGAAACAATTTTTCGATTTGTCATTTCCAAAGCAGTTTGAATTCCTTTTTGAAGGGTATTCTTTGTTGTAACCTGAGATAAATCAATTCCAAGGTTAACGATCGTTTGGGCTATTTCTGGGCGAATACCGACAAGTAAACACTTCGCTCCTACTAATCTCACAGCCTCTGACGCTTGAATAATATGGTGTGCCACCATTGTGTCTACGACAGGTACACCCGTGATATCAATCAGGACGACCTGTGAGCGATGTTTGACGACACCATTAAGCAGGTTCTCCATAATTTTTTTCGCACGATCTGTATCAATTGTGCCAACAAGTGGCATGACGGTGATGTGCTCAAACACAGGGATTAGCGGGGCAGAAAGTTCCTGCAGCGCAATTTTTTGAAGGCTGACGGTTTTTTCCCATGAGATGGAATACTGGTTTAAGATCTCATTATGGATGGGTGTGATGAATCGATCGATTTGCCAGATGAGGTCATGACTTTCTTGTGTTGTATCTTTGTCATCGTTCATTTTTTCATATAAATGTGTACGGATTTCCGTTAGACCGTTTGCCAGTAACTTAAGTGATATACCCATTTGAACGATTTTCAAAGCAAAATTTTGCACTTTTTCTTCAAAATCCTCATTACCCCCCTCTGAAAGAGATGTAATGATGAGTTGAACATATTCCGAACAGATGGTTTCATACATTTTGTCGTTCAGCATCATGTCCGTTTCTTTTTCTCCGAGTCGTTTTAAAATGTCCGTCCACTCTGTTTCTAATTCCTTTTGGTGCTTTCTTGCAAAAGCTAACACGATATGATTCGACATGTTTTACCCCCTACTTACATTTAAAGCTCTTCTTTAGTCTTTCTTCATTATAACGTTAAAAAAAATTGAACACAAAAAAAGTTGCTCCCAATAGAGCAACCAAGTATCACCATATTAAAAATCAATAAGAGCCAAACTAACTTGTAAGGCTTCATCAACCTTCTCCATCATCTCATCATCAAGATGTGTGATTTTATCTGTCAATCTTTGTTTATCGATCGTACGAATCTGTTCCAAAAGAATGACAGAATCTCGTTCAAAGCCGTAGCGCTTTGCATTAATTTCGACGTGAGTCGGTAATTTCGCTTTTTGTATTTGGGCTGTTATGGCTGCAACGATAGCAGTCGGGCTGAAGCGATTTCCAATGTCATTTTGAATCACCAATACTGGGCGAACCCCGCCCTGCTCGGAGCCAACAACAGGAGATAAATCAGCAAAGTAAACATCACCGCGTTTAACAATCAAATGTTTAACCCCCGCTGACTAATCGCTCAACTGTATTCTCAGCCTCAAACTCTGCGTATTGTGCTTCTGAAGAGATATTCAGATTAATTTTCGCCATCTCCATGTAGCCGCGTCTCATCGATTCACGATTTTGTCGAATATTACGTTCACGAATATACGTTTTTGTCGCTCGGTAGATCAATTCATTTCTTGTTACCTTATCCTGCTCTGCTACTCGTTCGATCTCAGACATCAAAGTCTCCGGCAGTCGAATCTTCATTTCGTTTGTTGCGCTGGATTCAGACAAAAAACATACACCTCCACAAAACTTACGGATACCGTTTCGATCCATTCCAAGACTAATCATACCATTATTCAATGCACAAGCAAAGCTGTTTTTTCATGATTTCTTATTAGAACATGAAGCGGCTCGCCACCCGTAAATCAAGATGATAATGGAGTTCCTCTTTCCCATTATACGCTTTTTTCCGAAAATCATACGGTATTTCCAAAATCTCTAAAAAAGGGAGAATGTTTAAGATGCCTTTGTAGAATAAAAGAGAACGATGTCAGTTTGAACATCGTTCCCGTGGATGCTGTTTATAAAAAGCTTGGCCCGCCTTGAAGCAGCGGATTACGTACATGAACCCTTTTGCCGTCCTCTATATA
The DNA here is from genome assembly GCF_024807925.1 of Bacillus sp. JUb11. Taxonomy (NCBI): domain Bacteria; kingdom Bacillati; phylum Bacillota; class Bacilli; order Caryophanales; family Bacillaceae; genus Bacillus; species Bacillus sp. JUb11. The sequence continues at coordinate 31,426 of NZ_JANUEZ010000004.1, forward strand.
GACTCTTGGGACGCGGTAGCCAACAGAACATGTGACTTCGTAGTTAATGGTTTCAAGCCGCTTGGCTATTTCATCGACAGATATCTTGTCTTCGCCTTGTGTCCCGATGAGCACGACTGGCTCACCTGCCGGAATGTCCTTTTTCAAATCAACCATGAATTGATCCATACACACCCTTCCAGCAATTTTTCGGCGTTTTCCGCCAACGAGCACTTCTGTTCCGGCAAGCTTCCTGATCCAGCCGTCTGCATACCCGATTGGAATCGTACCAATCCATGTATCTTGATTCGCTGTATAAGTTGCACCATAGCTCACGCTCTCACCCTTTTGAATGGGCTTTACATGTGCAAGTTTTGTATGAAGAGATAATGCTTCTTCCAGTTGAAACGGCAATTCATCTTTGATTTCTTCCGACGGCGACAGCCCGTACATACTGATGCCAAAACGAACCATATTAAATATAGTGTCTTTAAACCTTAGACCTGCTGCACTGTTGGCGCAATGAATGAGCAGTTTGTCCGTATGAAGCGGTTGAAGCAATGTTTTAAACGTATCAACCTGCATACCGAAGTAGTTTTCATCTTTTTCATCCGCTGTCGCAAAGTGAGTAAATACGCCTTCCAGTTGTAAAAAAGAATGATCGTGGACAAGCTCTTTTACTTCGCTCACCTGCTCGATTGTTTTCACACCTAACCGATTCATGCCGCTGTCGATTTTCAAGTGGAAACGAATGGGTTGTCCCATCTGCCCTTTCATCACTTTGACGACTTCTCTTAGCCAATCGATCGAGTAAGCAGTCATGATAACGTTGTATCTAACGGCGACTTTGACATACTCTGACGGTACTGCGCCGAGCACAAGAATCGGGGCTTTGATACCTTTATTTCTTAAAGAAATGGCTTCATCTAAAAAAGCGACGGCTAATAGGTCTGCTCCTGCTTCGAGGGCAGCTCTTGCCACTTCTATATCTCCATGTCCATATGCATTGGCTTTCACAACAGCCATTAGTTGGACGCTTTGACCAATATGGTCTTTCATATGTGAAACATTATGCTTGATTGCTGATAAATTAATTTCTGCCCATGTGTCTCTATAAAAGGCGTTTGTGTCCATCCGTCACACTTCCCTATTGAATGATTCAATCCCCTCATATGATACTAAAAATCAGGAATAAAGTGAAACAAATCAAAGAAAATCAGCCCTTGTATAGGGCTGATGTTTCATTTCTAAGGCTCTCGCCTGAGGTATTTATTTAGCTGACTGGCCTTCTACACTCTTTGCAACCATCAAGAGCTCTTCCTTCGATAGATCACTTGAAGAAATCAAGTAGTCAACTCCATCAGATGTCCAAGAAAGAGATTTGTCTGTCAGAACACCCACTGTCATGCCAAGGTCGACTGGCTCGCCATTCATCGTCACAGGCGTAGACGCTTCTGCTACCCGCGCTTTTTCCTGAATAAGCGTGAAGGATTTCTTTCCGCCATACGTCATTACATACCGCTTTCCAGCATCTGTTGTCATTTCTTTCTCTTCCATTTTCTTCACGCCCTCTGGCATATCCACAGGCGTTTTCACAGCAAAGCTGTCAGATGGATCTGCACTTGTGGCAACATCCATTTGAGAAAGTGTCATATTTTTCTTTTCATCAAAGGCGTCTTTGTCAAAGGATTTGTTGAATTCAAAGTGAGAGAATTCTACTTTCACCATTGGCTTTTTATCGCTATCCAGTACTTTCACACTGGCAGGCGCCATTGTTTTTTTATGAAAGGTAATCTCTTGGGTCGGCAGCATTTGGTTGTGCTGATAGTTGGTTTTTGTTTCAAAAACGTACTTCGACTCTTTTGCTTTGAACTGAGCTGCACTGTCATTTTTAATGTCTTTCACAAGTGATTCAAATAAATACACCTGACTGCTGTTGTTCGGCCAATCGCTATGGAAGCGGAAGCTTTTGTTTAATGAAGGTGTCAGCACAAATACACCATTACCATTTCTTAAAATGACTTGACTCTGATCCTTCTTCGGATTTTCTAAGTAGACACGGTAAAGCTCCGGCTTCTTGTACCAAATTTCCACATGGTATTCCTGCGGATCATTTCCTGTCTCAATGGTCATTTTTGCTTTGGCTTTGTATGATGTCATTTCCTCTGCCTTTTTGTTTAAATCTCCAACGATATCCTGTTGAGATTTTTGACCGCATGCGGAGAGAATCAGTACAAAAAGGATCCCCGTTACAAGCAAAACAAAGCTTTTTCTCACCCTTTTCAACCCCTTCGTTAATTGTGTTAAAAGGAAGAAACCGCTTGTTTGACTTTAACAGTACGCCTCAAGAGTTAACTGCGTACCGCGAACCATCAAAGCCTGTTAGCAACTCGCCCTTCCTTATCGCACTACCCAATATATGAAGGGGGGACAAACAATATGCAGACTAGCTTGACAACCTTTCAATTAAAACTTGTGCTGCAGCATATTCTTTTGTGTGTGTAATGGATACATGAACGTAGTCTTCTTTTGTTTTCTCACTTTTGATGAGAGGTTTTCCGTTCGCATCTTTTTGTATCTCGATGTCGTGAAAGCTGACATACTGACCAATTCCCGTACCGTATGCTTTTGCAAATGCTTCCTTCGCCGCAAAACGTCCTGCCAGAAACTCCAGCTGTCTCTTTTCACTTAGTGTGCGAAAGACTTCCTGTTCACGTAAAGTCAAAATTCTTTCTGGTAAACGGGGCTGCCTGCTAAGAACTCGTGACAGCCGGCCGATCTCTACAATATCCATACCGATTCCTTTAATCATGAGGTACCTCCTATGATACTCGTACTAATTTGGATGTTCGCTTCATAAACGTGTTACTATAAACTTACCATTATCTAGTCAAAAGGGGTTTGTTATGTTTATTCGAACGGAGAGCTTTCAACAATTTATTAGATCGTATCCAATCGTAACAGCGATCCTTGCTTTGCAAATCGGCCTATGGCTTTTATTTGCAATCCCTATTCCAATGATCCAGCTTGGGCAGGACCATCTCGTTGGTTTTAATTATGGTGTTGCAGCAGGAGAATGGTGGCGGCTTTTAACGCCTATTTTTCTTCACGGAAGTCTGACACATATTCTGTTCAATTCCATGTCGCTCTTCCTATTCGCTCCAGCACTTGAGTATTTGCTTGGAAAGGTTCGATTTCTTGTGATTTATCTGGGTGCTGGATTCATTGGCAATCTCGGAACCTATTGGGTGGAGCCTTTAGAGTACGTACATGTCGGGGCTTCTGGTGCGATATTTGGTTTATTTGGCGTCTATCTTTATCTTGTCCTATTTAAACCGCATATGATGGACCGGGGTAATTCTCAGGTCATCTTAACGATTCTCGGCGTTTCTGTCATTATGACGTTCGTCAACTCGAACATCAACATCATGGCCCACTTATTTGGATTGATAGGCGGCATGATCCTAGCACCGATCACCCTATTCTTCCATTCAAAAAAACGACGCTATTAAGCTCATAAAAAATGTCGATCACTCCGTTTAACGGGAGCTGATCGACATTTTTTTGTTTAAGTTGATTGATTCGTTTCATAGGAATACCAATCGCATACACGTTCAGCATCTTCCTCTTCAAGGTGATGCACACCAAAGGAATCAAGCAAGGCAGAGGACTTCACAAAGGTGTGAATACTTGCCACCCGCCCTTTCTTTTGAAAATAGGATTGGGTCATCGTATAGTTTTGCATTCGTTTTCTTAAAACAATTCCGGTGGTCTTTCCGATACCTCTTGTCGTTAATTGAATCAGTTGATCTTTGATCACATATCCTGATTGTTTATAGGCTAAATACCCAAAGAACAAGGCAAATGGTAATGGAATCAGTGCCAAATATCCCCATGGTGGAAAACGTACAGAAAGAATTATACCTACAAGTAATGGAACAAATCCGTAAGATATCAGATAACGTTTTAGTGAACGCTTCGGCACTTTTTTCAATTCACTTTCTGGTGCCAGCTGATATTGATCTGTAAATTGCGTTAACAATTCATTGATTTTTTTCTTCCGTATGAGTGGAAATAAGACAGAAGAGGTCTCTTTTTCTGTAATGGAACCTCCTGCGCTGACAAGCATGACCGTCGCAAAACCAAATGGTTCACGCAGAATATTTTCTTTGATTTTCACTGCTTGAATTCTCGCAAGCGGAATGGTCATTTGATGCCTTTCGATGAGTCCTCTTGTGATGATGATGTCTTTCCCTTTTCGTTTTGCGTTAAAATTCGCATATTGAAGGGCTGTTACCCCAACACTAAGAATCCACGCAATCAATACGGCAATAAATATGAGAATCGCATAAATCTCAACACTCGCATGACTTAAAAAAGAGAATTGCTTGACGAATCCGTCCAAAGGCAGAATTTCATCTATTTGTGTGTAAATGGCGAGACACCCAGAAATAATGACGCCGATTCCGCTTGAAGTGGTCGCAGCCAAAAGTAGCTCTGGTATACCCATTCGGTAGGAAACACTGATTTCTTTTTCTACAGGCTGTTGCGCTGTCAGAGGATCAGGGAGATCTAAATTTTCATCATTCATTTCTTCTTGTTGCAAGCTTTTCTTCCGGTTGAAAATCGATTGCTTTAATTGCTCAGCTTCTGCTTTTGTAATGGCCGTCAGGCTCACTTCAGGTCCATCCGTCCCGCCTGCCGTTTCGATTTGCACCCGAACCAAACCGAAAATCCGCTGGAAGATGCCTTCACTTGTATTCACCGTTTGAATTCGTTCTAACGAGATATACTTTTTCTTTTTGGTGATGACACCTGATTCCACTCGAAATTCATCGTCTTCCATTCGGTAGGTGAATCGTCTCCATGCTAAAACGGTTGAAACAGCTTTCCATAAAAGAAGCACACCAAGAATGATGAACGCATAAAAACGAATACTTGAATTCGAGTTCACAAAAATAAGCACGAAAAAAGGGATGATGAAGTTTTTGATCATGGATACGGCATCTGATATAAAATCAATGAACATCGAGATTGGATGTACACGTTTTGGTTCAGACATCATCTTCCGTCACCCTTGCTAATCGAGATATGTAATCGCGAAGCTCATCTGCCTCTTCTAATTCCAGTGCCGGAATATCATGCACTGTCGCAGCAGTAGAAATTTGAACAGATGCCAACCGGTAGCGCCTTAAAAGCGGCCCTTGGGATGTATCCACATGCTGAACACGTACCATTGGCACAATGACACGTGTGACACGAATCAATCCGTGCTGTATTTCAATTTCGTTCTCAAATACTTCGTAGCGCCAGATGTGATGGCGGATTTTCGGAATGAGCCAGATTCCGAAGATGACCTGTAAAATCCACAAACCGATGAGGATGGCTCCAATCCAATATGGCCATTGAAAATAATAACTAGCTACAAATACCCCAATGATGATGAATAAGAAAATCAATGAGATAATTCCATTTTGAAGACGCCATACTTTTAATCCATTTAAGCTGATTTGACGTTGCGGCTGTTTTCTCACATTCTTCCCCCATTCTCTTACTTTTCTATCAATATATTACGAAAGAAAACCTAAAAAGTTTCATTAGACCTGTTAAAAAAAGCGAACCCTGCAAAGGATTCGCTTTTGAATTAGTTGTTATAAGATTTCTTTTGACGACGATCGTTAGAAGAACGATTGCGGTCATTTGAAGAACGCTTTTTATCACCGTAAGATGAACGGCTTTTTCCGCGATAGCCGCCTCCGCCGCCACCGTCTCTACGTTTTGAAGAGCTGCGGTTGTTACGATTGCGTTTTGAAACCATTGGTGCTTCATCTGTCAAACGAACAGGCGTTGCATCTGGCTCTTTTGTCATCATTTTGATGGCAGCCGCAACCACTGTAACAGAATCATGATCTTCTAATAATTCAGCAGCTGCTGTCATGTAGAAGTTTAAGTTGTTTTCACTGATGATTGTGCGCAGACGATCAATGGTTACTTGTTGTTGTCCTTCGATTGCCTCATCTAGTGTTGGTTCTTTCATACGATCCATTTTACGTTTAGTCGTTTGCTCGATCGCACGAAGCATATCTTTTTCACGTGGTGTGATAAATGTCATCGCCATACCTGTACGTCCAGCACGTCCAGTACGTCCAATACGGTGTACATAGCTTTCTGGATCTTGTGGCACGTCAAAGTTATACACGTGTGTTACGCCTGAAATATCAAGTCCACGTGCTGCAACGTCTGTTGCTACAAGCACATCGATTGAACCTTCTTTAAATTTACGAAGCGCAACCATACGTTTCGCTTGAGTCAAGTCACCATGAATTCCTTCAGCTGTATAACCTCTAAGGTTCAGTGCTTCAGTCAATTCGTCAACGCGGCGCTTTGTACGGCCGAAGACAATTGAAAGCTCAGGTGATTGAATGTCAAGAAGACGAGTCAATGTATCAAACTTTTTACGTTCATGGATATCCAAGTAGAACTGCTGGATGTTAGATACAGTCATTTCTTTCGCTTTTACTTTTACGTGTTCTGGGTTTGTCATGAAACGTTCTGCAATACGCTTAATTGGTGCAGGCATTGTCGCAGAGAATAAAAGTGTTTGGTGTTCACTTGGTACATTTGAAAGGATCGATTCAATGTCTTCGATGAAACCCATGTTTAGCATTTCGTCTGCTTCATCAAGCACGACTGTTTCAACATTTTGAAGACGCATTGTACGACGGTTAATGTGATCGAGTAAACGTCCTGGAGTCCCTACGATGATATGAGGATTTTTCTTGAGCGAACGGATTTGGCGACCGATATCTTGTCCACCGTAAATCGGAAGTACGCGCGCACGCTTGTCTTGGCCAATTTTGTATAGCTCTTCAGATACTTGAATCGCTAATTCTCTTGTTGGCGCAATGATAATCGCTTGGATATTTGGAGACGCTGGGTCGATTTTTTCTACAAGAGGAATACCAAACGCTGCAGTTTTTCCTGTTCCTGTTTGTGCTTGTCCAATGACATCTTTATTCTGAAGACCGAGAGGAATTGTTTCCGCTTGAATCGGTGTTGCTTCTTCAAATCCCATGCGGTTAATAGCTTTCATGAGACTTTCGCTTAATTGAAAATCTTGAAACGTTATAGTCAAATTATTCAAACTCCTTCTAATTGCTGTTTCAGTAATCTCGTGAATGATCATTAAAAACTGCCCTTTGTATGAAAGGACAGGTCCATTATATACAAAGCCCGAATTACCCTACATTATATCTTACCATTACACTATTTGTTTTTCAACAAGACAGAAATGGATATATCTACTGCTCGACAATGACCGATTCACCTTCACTTTGATCTCCGTCCATCCATTTCCACTTTTCAAACAGTTGAATTTTTCCGTTATCCAGCTGCTTAGGAGTGGAATGACATGAACCGCTTCTCATGCTGCCATCCTTACTAACATGATGATATCTAAAATGAAGTGCTCCGTCTATATTCACAGTTCCTACAAGCACGCCAGATTGAATACTGCCGCCTTGATATGTGCCCGTTAAAATATTCCCGTCCTGACGATATTGAAATACGGTTCCTTCCGATACTTCCCCATTGCTCGAATTAGACTGCGGGATAAAGGTTTTTCCGTCATATTGAAACAACCGAATCGACCACCTTTTCTTACCTATTGTAACATAGGCCTGTCACTCATTCGACAAAAATGATGCAAATTTTAACAAGTGGGATTCAATTTATATTAGTTTAGCCACATTTTAGCTTTTCTATAGATTAAATTGTTTTTTTTAGAAATTGTTCGACTTTCTCAAACAATTGCTGTGCACAAGGCTCATGACAAACGTGATGTTTACAATCAGGTAAATAGAACATTTCTTTCTGACGGGACGGGATTTTATGATAAATGAATTCTGCACTAGAAGCGGGGACGATCCCATCACTTTCACCTTGAACGATCAAGACAGGTAGATGAAGCTTTTCAAGAGAACCTTTCGTTTGCTTCACCAATTTCATAAATTCTACAGCAGCTGATAGCGGTGTACTCGTCAGCTTATGACGATATCGATCATACAATGGGTTCGTCTCAATCAAACCAGACAAGGATTCCTTCACCATCTGCCTTGTGTCTTGAATCATTTGTTTTGGGTTTACATATTTAGCAGCAGCACTTAACAGAACAAGACGGGCCACTGGATACTTCGCTGCTAAATATGAGGCAATCATCCCGCCCATAGAAAAGCCGACCAAATAAATGGTGTCACATGTTCGGTAAAGGGATAAGAGTTCTAATTCAGCGGTGGCAATCCACTCCTGATAGAGAATGCCTTTGAGCTGAAGTTCCTCCCCATGCCCCGGAAGCGTGACAGATTGTACCGTCCAATCTGTCGTCTGCTTTAAATATTCCGCAAGCGGCTCTACTTCATACGGGGCACCAGTAAAACCGTGTATACATAGACAGCCAATCACCCTGTCACCTTCTTTGCCGATCTGATTTATAGTGCAGTAATAACGTCTTCCAATCTCATGCCACGGGAAGCTTTGACCAGAACGACATCATCAGGTCCTGCCACATCCGCTAGTTTTTTCTTCAATTCTTCTTTGTCCATATAAGAAGACACGCGGTCGTCTCCAAATGCTTTCTTTGCTCCTTCAGCAATGAATGCGCCAAGACGGCCAAACGTTAAAACATGATCAATAAACTCAGGCTTGATGTACTCCCCTACTTCAAAATGATAGTTCTCTTCTTCACTGCCCATCTCCAGCATATCTCCGAGAACGAGTATGCGGTTAGCAAAGCCATCCATATCTCCTACAAGATCAATCGCTGCTTTCATCGACGTAGGACTCGCATTATACGCATCGTTGATAACCGTGATGCCCTTATCTGTTTTAAACAGTTCTAAACGCATGCCTGTCAATTTCGTTTGCATCAGCCCTTGGGCAATTTGTCTTTCATTCAGACCGAAATGCTGGCCGATTGCAATAGCTGCAAGAGCATTCTTTACATTGTGTTTCCCTAATACAGGAATGAGAAACCCTTGAGCATATCCCTCCACTTGAAATTCAGTGCCTTCAGCGAGTTGGTGGATGTGAATCACCTTGATATCACAGTCCTCTGATTCTCCAAACGTTTTTACGCTGCGTGCCAGGGCATTTGCTCTTTGGCGGAGTAAAGGCTCATCTCCTAAATAATAAAAAGTCCCATCCTCTTTTAACCCTTTTGTGATCTCACATTTTGCATCTGCAATAGCTTCTCTTGATCCTAAATCCTGCATATGAGATTCTCCAATATTCGTGATGACAGCTGCATCAGGTTCAGCGAGTTTAGATAAAAATTCGATTTCCCCTTTTGCACTCATGCCCATCTCTAGTACAGCAATCTCGGTTCCTTCTGGCATCGCAAGGATGGTCAGCGGAAGTCCAATATGATTATTAAAGTTGCCATCTGTTTTATGGACTCTGTATGTCGTTTGTAGGACAGAATGGATCATGTCTTTCGTCGTTGTTTTGCCATTACTTCCAGTAATACCGACAACTTGAGGGTTTTCCTCTTTTAAGAATGATTTCGCAAGTTGTTGGAGTGCTGTCAGAGTATCCTCTACAAGAATGACAGGTACACCGGATGGTGGGTTCGCTTCTGTTTCATTCCAAAGAACCGCTGCCGCTCCAAGCTCCACTGCTTTTGAAGCAAAAGTGTGACCGTTAAAATGTTCCCCAATAAGCGGGATAAATAGTGCGCCTTTTGATACTTTTCGTGTATCTGTTGTCACTCCGTGTATCTGTTCTTCGCCAAAAGCTTCATTCGATAATGTGCCACCAGCCATTTGGGCGACTTGTTTCACTGTACGTTTGATCATGTTTTTTCGCCTCTCTTTCTCATTTCACGTTTGAAGGAAAAGAGACACTACCTATAGGATAGTGTCTGCTTGCTTCTTACATTAAAAAGTGGTTTTAATGGTTTGTTTTTCTTGATGGCGTTCAATTGCAAGTGACACCAGCTTCTCAATCAGCTCAGGATACTCTACACCAGTATGTTTCCAAAGCAGCGGGAACATACTAAAAGGTGTGAACCCTGGCATTGTATTCACTTCATTGATCAGCACTTCGCCTTCTTCTGTTAGGAAGAAATCTGCACGTACGAGGCCAGATCCATCAATGGCTTTAAATGCCTTAATCGCCATATCGTGAATCGTCTTGTACTCTTCCTCTGTCACACTCGCAGGAATGATCAAATCTGTATCGCCATCTTCATATTTTGCTTTGTAGTCATAAAAATCTGTTTTAGGTGCAATTTCACCAACGACTGAGCATTTCAGCTCGTCATTTCCTAATACACCAATTTCAATTTCTCGTCCTACAACGCCTTCTTCCACAACAACACGACGATCATATTGGAAAGCCAAATCAAATGCTGTTTGCAGCTCTTCTTTGCTGCGGCATTTACTAATTCCGACACTTGATCCCATGTTGGCAGGTTTCACAAAACAAGGATACCCGAGAACTGCTTCTACCTGTTCTAGACTGTCTGATATGGCTTTCTCATAATCCTTTTTATTGAAGGAAAGATGCTTTGCCTGCGCAAGACCAGCTTGAGCAAACACATCTTTCATCATGACTTTATCCATACCCGCAGCAGACGCGAGAACGCCGTTACCGACATACGGGATATTCATTAGTTCAAGTAACCCTTGCATGGTCCCATCTTCACCATTTGGCCCATGTAGCAATGGAAAGACAACATCAATCTTTTCATCAGCAGATGCAGGTTGTGGAAACATGCTTTCATTTAAAGAAGTTGGTAAAAACGTCTTTGCATTTTGTTCAAATTGAAGCATTTTGACGTTTGATACTGGTTCAGTGAGTTTTTCTCCTCTTAGCCATTCGCCCTCTTCTGTAATATAAATTGGATGTATATCGAACTTCTCAGTGTTAAGTGCTTTCGTAACTGCAAGGGCTGTTTGCAGTGACACATTATGTTCGGCTGACTTTCCGCCGTAAACCAATCCTAAACTTATTTTCAATGGATACTCCCCCCACTAAAATTCATCTTTACTATCTTATCACTTTCAAGCAAAAATGCTCTAATTAATTTTTGTTGTTACGGAATTGAAATGATTTGTAAAGGTTGTAAGCGCCCCCCGAGCATTTGTATGTCATTCGCCTTTATTTTATATTAAAATGACATTGAAAAGGAGTTGTGACAAATTGAAAAAAATTACAAGCACTGAACAATTCAACGAAATCATTCAATCAGACAAAGAGGTCATCGTTAAATTCTTTGCGACATGGTGCCCTGATTGCACTAGAATGGACATGTTCATTCCAGACATCTTAGAGGCTTATGCTCAGAATGAATGGTTTGAAATAAACAAAGACGACTTTCCTGAGTTAGCGGAAACGTATCAGGTCATGGGAATTCCTAGCCTGTTAATTTTCAAAAATGGCGAAAAAACAGGTCATTTACACAGCGCCAACGCTAAATCACCTGAAGAAGTAACAGAGTTTCTTCAAGAACACGTTTCATAACTCATTTGAATGGAGACATCAGCCAACTCATGCTGGTGTCTTTTTTTATATCCTTTTAAATCAAATCTCTTCATAAGACGAGATGTGCGGCTAAAATGTTTCAACATCGGCAGGAATGTTTGATCCGATTTCATGACAAGGTTTGACAGCGGATTATTTCCTGGGAAAGAATTCATCGTCGATATGGATGGGAATATGTCGGTTACGTGAATTTTCTGAATTGAATCTTTACTTATGTCATTCTGCTTTGTATAATGGAGTTGCTAATTGAAAATGATTATCAATTTCATCTATGTGAAATCTTATAGAGTCCATTCTACCAAAGGAGCGTTGAGTTACATGTCTAAGAAGAAAATCAAAACGTATCAGCAATTGATTGAAGAAAACAAGGAAGCGATCATGCGAGACCCTAAGATGATGGAAAGTATATACGCAACCATCGACAAAAAGCACCAGAAGCAGCTTGCCGCTGCTGGACGTGAATCATAAACACAAGAAGAGCAGTCAAACAGATGGCTGCTTTTTTATTTGCCTGAAGAAAAGAAAAAGCCGATAAAATCTATTCTTCGATTTTATCGGCTTTTGTTTTAATGTGATTTCGCTACACGGTCTTGTTTCATTCCTAAATAGATGAGCATATATGTTAGATAACCCATTGTCATCGTTAAACCACCGAAGAAAAATTGTGAAAACACAGGTTCTTCAAATGTCGTAACGGCAGCAAGAACGATCCAGCTCGCATATAAATAGACCATGAACCATTTCATGTTTCTTTTAAGTGTATACAGAAAGAAAAGACCCGCTAATGAAAAGATCCCTAGCGCTAGTCTGAAATAAACAAGATGATCAAACTGGAAGGCAAAAGACACAAACGAAAACGACAACAGCAGCAAAATAGGTAAAGCCGTAATAAAATTTTTCACGATAGTGCCACCTCCATGACTCTGTCTTATTATAAGACAAAATCAGCCGGTTATCGTGAAATACAGACTCGTTTTCACAAAGATGTCACGAATTTTTCTTGTTATTTGACACAATTTTTACACATTTACATCACGCTTCCAAAAAAGGAGCCAAGCAGCACCAACAAAGAAAACAAAATGCGCCCCTACAATGAATAGTGAAAACAGAGGGCTCATGCCCTGAAAGAGCGGCGGACCTTGAAAACTGTATTGTGTGAAGTCCGTATTAGCGAAAAGTAGAATCTTCCCCCACTGATTTTCTAACAGAGACATGATCGACACTAGTGATTTCGCCGCGTATAAGACGAAAAATGAAGTCACAAGTGCAATCAGACTGTTTCTAAACAAACTTGAGCACAGAAAAGCAAAGCTTGCCATCATGACCACTTCCACCCACTGTGATCCAATCACAGCAAATGTGTGCAGAAATAACCGCCCAGTGCTTTCATCAAAATCAGTACCAAAGAAAATAAGGCCAAAAAGAAAAGCGAACACATAATAAAAAACAAACAAGTAAAGGACCATCAGCACAAGAGTGATGTATTTTGACAAGAAAATATGAAGCCTTGTCTTTGGCCGGATCAACAAGAACTTGATGGTTCTTTTTTGAAACTCTGTTGAGATCAATGTGGCGCCAATCACGACAGCGAACACTTGTAAAATAAACACAACATTCGTGGAATAAGCAAAATAGTTCGCGACTGTATCTTGCCCGCCAAGCCCGGAAATGACTCGTTTCAATGCTAGAGCCATCGTCAATTGAAAGACAACAATCAGTCCAAGTGCAATGAATGTGATCTTTTGTCTCGTGATTTTTTTATGTTCATTCTTGATGAGTTGAAGCATCTGCCGTCCCGCCTTCCGTCCATTTCATAAAGGCCTCTTCAATTGATTGTTTTTGAGGCGTCATTTCAAGTACATCAAATTCTGCTAAGACAAGCTGTTTATTCAGCTCCGGTACACGGTCTTTATTCAGTTGAACCAGCACATGCTGCTCCCTTTGTTCATATGTATATCCTTGCTTCTCTAGCCATGAAACTGCCTTTTCTACTGGCTGAATATTCATCAGCACCTGCTCTTTTCCTTCCATGTCGCGAAGGTTTGTATTGGCTTTGATCTGTCCTTTTTGGATGATGATCATGCGGTCACAAAGCTCTTCTACTTCATGCAAAAGATGTGTAGCAAATAACACAGAGACACCTTCTTCTTGTACAAGCATTTGCAAGTGCTCTCGAAACTCCTTCATTCCTGCGGGATCAAGCCCATTTGTTGGTTCATCTAAAATGAGCAGATTGGGCTTATGCAAAATGGCTTGTGCAATCCCGAGCCTTTGTTTCATCCCTAGTGAATACGTTTTGACCTTCTGGTGAATGGCGTGCTCCAGACGAACTCTTTTTACCACTTCAAGAATGCGCTCTTCTGAAACTCCATCATGCATAGACGCATACAGCTCAAGGTTTTCAAAACCTGTTAAATATGAATAAAATTCCGGATTTTCTATGATCGCCCCAACAGATGACATCGCCTTTTGATGATCATCATCTTGAGAATATCCATTCATGATGATCCGGCCGTTGTTTTTTTTCATCAAGCCAACAATCAATCGAATCAAGGTCGTTTTTCCAGACCCATTTGGTCCAAGTAAACCGACAATTTCTCCTTGCCTAATGTCCATCGAAATATGTTGTAAAATTTGATGCCGGCCAATTTGTTTATCGACGTTCTCTATGTGTAGAACAGCAGACTGCAAAGTGGTTCCTCCTTCTAATGTAAAACATATGGCGGCAGTTACGGCCGCTCATCCTGTAAAAAGTATATCACGCTAGACAAGCCGTTCCACGAAAAAAAGGGCTGGTCCAGTCAGCCCTTTCAGATTGTTGACAAAGGGCTAAAATGAACTTTATTTTAGCCCTTTGTCTTCTATTCAGCGTGATAGAAAGCCCTTGTAGTCTAGGAAGGACGAGCACTGGCACGGAGCGAATTTGACATTCGTGAGTACCAGCGCGCAGGACTGACAAAGAATGCGAGGGTTTGTCTACACGCTGAGGGCTGATCCAGTCAGCCCTTTTAAACATTACATTGATACATGAGGTGATGATGCATCTTTCTCATGTTTTTTCTCAGTTTCTGTCACAATCACTGCACACGCTGCGTCACCTGTAATATTGACAACCGTTCTTGCCATATCTAATAAACGGTCTATCCCAAGGATCAGTGCAATGCCTTCAACAGGGAGGCCGACAGAATTTAGTACCATGGCCAGCATAATCAAGCCAACTCCCGGTACACCAGCAGTCCCGATACTGGCTAATACGGCGGTTAATACAACGGTAAGCATTTGTATGAGCGTTAGCTCCACACCAAACACTTGTGCAATAAAAATAGTTGCAACCCCTTGCATAATTGCTGTGCCATCCATATTGATCGTAGCGCCTAACGGCTGCACGAAACTAGAGATCGGCTCAGGTACTTTCAATTTCTTTTGAGCGGTTTCCATTGATACGGGAAGAACAGCATTACTGCTTGATGTACTAAATGCCACGACCATTGCAGGTGAAAAGTCTTTAAAGAATGTAAAAGGATTCCGTTTTGCAAATATCGCCAATGTGGAACCATAGGTGAGAAAGAAATGAACAAGCAGCGCTACTAGAACGACTGTAAAGTACAGCCCCATGGCTTTAATGGCAGCAAGACCTTGGCTTCCAATAGCCGTCACAATTAAGCCAAATGTTCCATACGGAGCAAATTTCATGACCACGCCCACAAGGTACATCATGAGTTCATTGCCTTGTTCTAATATTTTGAGTAATCCTTCTGTTTTTTTACCTAGTACTGCAATACCTAGGCCTAAGAAAACACAGAAAACAATGATTTGCAGCATATTACCTTCAACTAGAGATTGGACTGGGTTTGTTGGAATGATGTTTAATAATGTTTCAGCTGTAGATGGTGCTTCTTGAGGTTTGTATTCTGCCCCTTTTGTATCGAATGAACCAAAAGAACCTGGTTTAATCAATAAGGCTAAAGCCATTGCAATGATAATAGCGAATGTTGTTGTCAGTAGAAAATAAGAGATGCTTTTTGCGCCGATCCTGCCAAGTTTTTTCGGATCGCCAAGGCCTGCTACACCAAGTGTGATCGAAAAGAAGACAATCGGTACAACTAACATTTTAATCAGGTTTAAGAAGATTTGACCTAGAGGTGTAAATAGATAAGGGTCTAACACTTTGAATACATTTGGAGCAAAAATGTTGAGCAGTAGTCCTGTGATTGCACCTACAATTAAAGCAATAATAATTTTCGTCGCAAGCTTCAATAAAATCTCCCCTTCCTCGTCAAAAAGGCCCACGAGAGAGTCTTCTCGTGGGCCTGCGTGTCCATACGTGTACCACTGTCTACTCTCTTCACGCTGATGAGGTTAGCTGACGGGTTAGGACGAAGAGATGTCCTTTTTTCTTAAAATAAGAAAAATTCACCCCAAAAACTTGGGTCCCCCATTCCTTTAGAAGGATTAAGCGTGTGGTAATATGATATTTTCATACTATTTATACCTTATTTTTAGAAAATTGTAAACAGGTTCATATGAACTTTTTAATTACTTTCTTCCTTATTCGTGACCTCCAAGATATCTAAGATAAACACAAAGATTGGGATGCCGATAATCAGTCCCCAAATGCCAATATAGTGTTCAGAAAAGATCAGGACAATAAACGTGAAGAAAATAGGGAGCTCTGTTTTAGCTGACATGAGCTTCGGATTTAAGAAGTAGGCTTCAATGGCATGGATGATCACAATCACCAGCACAATATATAGGACGTACATTCCGCCTCCAAGTGTATACGCAATGATGCTGAGTGGAACAAGGGAGATGACCACACCCGCTACCGGAATTAAACCTAACAAGAAGACCATGACTGCTAATCCAAATAATTGCGGGAAGCCCATAATGCCAAGCGCAATTGTCGTTAAGACACAGTTAACTGTTGCAATGATGAACTGTGCTTCAAGTACCTTACCAAATGTTCTGGAAAACTTACGTCCAAAGAAGGCAATTTCATGATAGAACACGGAGATTTTACTCGTTTTGAACTTATTCATGAATTGAATGAGGCGTTCCTTTTCGAACAGGAAGAACATGCTTAATATTAAGGACATAATGACCTGGATACTGAACGTGCTGAAATCTGTTAAGTATGTATAGAGGAAATTAAACCCTTTCTCGAAGAAAGAAGATATTTTGAAATCTCCGAACACATTGGTGACGACGTCAAAGAAGGGTAAATCTTGTGGATGATCTGCAATCTTTTTCCCTAAATGAAATAACTGTTCCACCTGTTTAGCAATGATGGGCACAAACACAAAGCCGCCAAACGTCAATCCACCAGCCAGAAGGATGTACAAAATGGTGATGACTGATTTCTGCCCTATTTTCAGGAAGCGATTTAAAAAGCCTCTTATGACCTCTTCTAACCGGTTCATTAAAAAAGTGAAAATGAAGGTCAGGAGGATTAAATTCATCATTCCTCTTAATAGATATAATGCTGTGGCTAATACTACAAATACTGAAAACCTCTTGACACCAGGTTTTTCGAACAATTTAAAAAATGCCGCCATACGTTACACACCTGCCAGGACTAAAGTCTATTTTTCGTTGGATCTCATATTCATTATATCGGATCTTTCTGTAAATTATATAACAAAAGGTCAATGAGGTCTTACGATTCGTCCTAAATTAATCAAGCTTTTATGTTTTTTCTTTTTTTACACAAGAAAAAACCGAACCCCATGTAGACATAAGGTTTCGGTTTTTGGTTGTTTTTATACTAAACAGCCTGCTTGATATTTCGCATTTCCTGAAGCGCTGTTTTACTCTTCGCTTCGTCAAATTCCCCTTCACTTTTCGCTACAACAATTGTAGCAATTCCATTTCCAATCAGGTTCGTAATCGCTCTTCCTTCACTCATGAAACGGTCGACCCCTAATAGCAGTGCAAGACCTTCTAGCGGGATAACCTGAAGTGCAGCAAGTGTAGAAGCCAGCACGATAAATCCGCTTCCTGTGACTCCAGCTGCTCCCTTTGATGTGAGCATCAGAACAAGGATAATCGTGATTTGCTGTCCGATGGATAGGTCAACCCCAAACACTTGTGCTAAGAAGACCACGGCCATGGACAAGTAGATTGAGGTTCCATCTAAGTTAAAGGAATAGCCTGTCGGAATGACAAGTCCAACGACCGACTTAGAGCACCCGTAGCGTTCCATTTTATCCATCATTCTTGGCAAGACAGATTCTGACGAACTTGTGCCAAGAACAATTAAAATTTCATCTTTGATAAAACGGAGGTAACCGATCAGGCTGAAGCCATACATTTTACAAATGATGTTCAGCACGACGAAAATAAACAGGAACATCGTCATATAAACGGAAAGCATCAGACTAGCCAGTGGTTTAATTGAAGCTAAACCGAAGTGTCCGATTGTATAAGCCATTGCTCCAAATGCCCCTAATGGTGCGGCACGCATGATGTAACCAATGATTTTAAAGAAGACAAGCGACAGTTTATCAAGCCATTCGATGATGCCTTTCCCCTTCTCGCCAAGTGCAGCGAGCGCAACACCGAATAAAATAGAGAAGAATAAGACCTGTAAAATATCTCCCTTTGCAAAGGCATCTACCATGTTAGATGGCACAATGTGTGTGACAAACTCCATCCAGTCGATACCCTGTCCCCCATTTTGGGTATATTGCGAGACATCCCCTTTTTCAAGCTTACTATAGTCAAGACCTGCTCCCGGCTTCATGATATTGACCACAAACAGTCCGATGACAAGCGCAAGCGTCGTCACAACTTCAAAATAGATAAAAGCTTTTCCCCCAACTTTTCCAACCTTTTTCATGTCCCCCATCTTGGCAATTCCAAGAACAATGGTTAAGAAAATAATGGGTGCAATGACCATTTTCACTGCATTAATAAATGTGTCACCAAGCGGCTTCATTTCTTTCCCGACGTTTGGCCAAACCATCCCAACAATGATCCCGATAATGACAGCTGCAATGACCTGAAATGTCAGGTTCTTCAATAGCCTCTTCATAAAAAATCAACTCCCTCACCCTTTGATGTAAACGCTTAACTATTATCTGTAGATAAATGATAGCGATTTCATCAAAGGCTGTGAAGCTTATGGACATATCGTACATTTTGGTCTTTTTGGTCTCTTAGTCAGAATGTACGATATATTTATTCACAGGGCGTCCGACCCCGCCATATTGCATATCTAATTTCAGCTCGCCTTCTTTTACAAGGAAGTCTAAATAACGGCGTGCCGTGACACGTGCAATCCCAAGTGCATTGGCGACTTCCTCTGCAGACTGCGCTCCTTCTTGCAGACGCATATAGGCTTTAATTTCATTCATCGTATGCACATTCAGCCCCTTAGGAAGCCATGTCTCTTCCTGCTTAACCGCAGGCTTTCGTATGATATCATCGAGCATCTCTTGAGAAAATTCTGCTGCGGTACGAATTTTTGATTTGAACGCTTTATAGCTTTCAAGAGATTCTTTCATCCGTTCAAACTTAAATGGCTTAATGATATAATCTCGGGCACCATTTTGAAGCATGGTGCCGATCGTCTCTTTGTCCTTTGCTGCCGAAATAACAATCACATCCACCTGCATCTTTTGCTTTCTGATGTCTTGCAGTGTTTTGACGCCATCTTTTTTAGGCATATACACATCGAGCACCACAAGATCTGGGCGAATGTCTTTGATCAGCTGGATGCCCTGCTCGCCATTTCCTGCTACAGCCGCAACTTGAAAGCCAGGGACGCTCTTAATGAACTCTTTATTGACTTCTTGCACCATCGGGTCATCTTCAATTAATAGCACCTTAATCTGAGTCATCTGTCTCTCTCCTCTATTGTCATTGGGAATTCGATTGAGAAGGTGGTACCAATGCCGATGCTTGATGTGACTTCTACATTTCCCATTCCTTTGTCGATAATCGTTTTTACAATATACAGTCCGTAGCCTGTTCCGCCTTCTTTACCGTGAGTAAAGCCTTTGTCGAAAATATGAGGAATCATGTCCTCTTCTATTCCAGAACCATAATCTTCAATTAAGATCGCGAGGACATCCTCTGTTTGATCAATACTAATAGAAATGAGTTTTGTGTCTCTTTCTACAGTATCATACGCGGCAAAGGCGTTCTCGATCAGGTTGCCAAGTAGCTTCGTCATATCATGCTGATCCAGCCGCTCTGGGAAATCGCGCAGACTGCTATTTTCATCTACTTCAACCTTGATTCCAAGCTCCTTGCCCCTTCTTATCTTGCTCATCAATAAACCAGCCACTGCGTCATGCTGTATCACACGGTGGAGAAAGTCCGTCACATGCTCCTGTTCTTCGGTCGTTTGAAACGCTAAATCGAGTGCTTGATCGGCTTTCCCCAGCTGAATTAATCCCGCAATTGTATGAAGCTTATTCATATGTTCATGATTTTGCACCCGCAGGCCATCAACGAAGTTCTTCACCCCGGTTAATTCCTCCGCCAATTTGGCCGCCTCTGTCCGGTCCTGAAAAATCGCAACCGCTCCGATGATTTTCTTTTTCATCACAATCGGAATTCGGCTGCTCATGATCCGCTTTCCGCTCATATGAATTTCTTCATTGTAGACGGGTTCTGCGCGGTCAATGATTTCTGGAAGCCTTGTATCTGATAGCACATCCCAAATATTTCGGCCCACTACATCACCTGTCACGCTGAAAATTTGCTTTGCTTTTTCATTAAAAATGGTGATCATGTGCTGGTTATCAATGGCAATGACCCCTTCATTAATGGAATGAAAGGTAGCAGTGCGTTCCTCTAGCATTCTGACAATCTCATGTGGCTCCAGCTTAAACATTTGCTGTTTAATATGACGGGCGAGCAAAAATGAACCGACAAGCCCGAAGCTGAGCGTCAGCAAAAGGATCATGAGGATATCCTGCTTCATTTCTCCTAATATATCTGCCATACTCGGCAATGTTCTTCCGACTAGTACAACCCCTGTTTGGTTAAATTTTTCATCCTTTACTGGATAAAAGGCTCTAATGGCTGTGCCAAGCTCTCCCTGTGCTTCTGAGAAATAGATATGCTCTGCAAAGGCAGGTTCTTCATCTGTCCCCTCAGAGCGCTGGCCTATCCTTGTTTTTACTGGATGTGTCAATCGCACGTGATCCATATCCATGACAACAATGTAGTCAGCATCTTGGATAATCCGAATCTCTTCAATGGCATGCTGTAACTGCGCACGCTCCTTTGTCTGATCATCCAATGCCTGCTTTACCTCATTCATCTCAGCTACTGTTCTTGCCGTGTTCATGAGCCTTTTTCGAAGTTCTCGTTCCTCTGTTTGCTGAATTCCCCCGACCAGAACAATTCCTCCGATTAAAAGGGCAAAAATGACAACGAAATATGTGAGGATGGTGAGCTTCCATCTAATAGATAATTGTTGTAATTTCAGTCGATTTCTCATCATTTTTTCACCTGTATCTTTACGAATTCTTCCTCTGTCAAGTATCCTTGACATAAGGGGGATCTGACGCATGAAGAATTTACTCGCCTATACGCTATTGCTCATCATCGGTTTTGTAACCGCTTTATACTTTGGTTTTTATCATATGATGCCTAAATCAGCGACGATCTTCGACGATGAACAGACTGGGCTGAAGGATCAGCTTGTGTTCAAATTCAGCCATGTTGTCGCAGATAATACCCCAAAAGGGCTGGCTGCAAAGAAATTTGCTGAACTTGTTCACGAAAAATCCGACGGCAGGATCAGCATTCAAATCTTTTCAAACGGGAGTCTTTATTCTGATATCGAAGAAATTAATGCACTAAAAGAGAATCAAGTTCAATTTATTGCTCCGTCTACGTCAAAGCTCGGCATGCTATCTCCTGAATGGCTGGCACTTGATCTGCCCTTTGCCTTTTCTAACTACGATGCTGTCCAAGAAGGGTTACATGGTGCGATTGGACAGAGACTGTTCGGCACACTGCAAAAAGACGGACTAAAGGGAATGGCCTACTGGACAAATGGCTTTAAGCAAATCACTTCGAATAAAGGCCCAATCAAGCAGCCTAGTGATTTAAAAAAGCAATCTCTCCGTATTATGCAAAGTGATATGATTGAAAAGCAATTCAAGCTTCTTGGCGCAAAACCCTATCAGGAATCGTTTAATTCAACATTTCAGCTGCTAGAAACAAAAAAAGTAGACGGTGAAGAAAATACAATTTCAAATATTTATTCAAAAAAATTCTATCATATACAAGACTATATGACGATCAGTAATCACGGGTATTTAGGGTATGTCGTCTTAACAGATCAATCCTTTTTTGATCGTCAAACACCTGAGACGAAGCGAATTTTACTCGAAGCGATGGAAGAAACAACGGCATGGAACGAAAAACATGCCGAACAAATGAACAAGGATCAGCTGGAGGATATTAAACGCGAATCTCCAATTGCCATACACGAATTAACACCAGCAGAGCGGCAAAAATGGATGAAGGCGCTCGATCCTTTGTATGATGAAGCAGGAAGGATCATCGGTTCAACCTTGATCAAACAAATCCGCGAGCTCCGGGCACGCTATGAATATTCTCCGATTCAAGCGTTTGAAGAAGATGCTGAGACCAAATAAAAAATCCCTTCGAGAAAGGGATTTTTTTATGCGCCGGAGTCACGCTGTTCTTGCTGAGCGAGCTCCTCTAATCTTGTTAATATTCTGCGCTTTCGATATTGCATGATGCCTGTTTCGGCAATTCCTTTTAACTGTGAGCGGTTGGACGCTGCACCAAACAAAATCCCCGCAATTGGGACAAGTTGAAACAGCTTCTTCCAGCCAAACGAATCACGGTAGTTATATACGACCTCACGCCATCCTTGAATTTGAGAGATCATGTTTTCGTGCTTCCCTTCTGATGCATGATAGCTCTTCAGCTCTTTTAATATTGATTTTTTCCCAACAACGTCAGCAGAATTCAGCTGTAAACATTTAATGATAAAGACTCGTTCTTCTTTATTTTTCGGATCATAGCCATAGGTGACGGCGATATCCTGTAATGTTTTTAAAGAGAGACCGAGGACAGCCGGAATATCTGCCGCTAATGTAAACATACCTCCGACACCTGTTGTCGCACCTTGTACAGTGGCGAGGTTTGTTCGATTTTTCCCCATCTGATCACTAATGGCATCCATGATCTCAATCGGAGCCGCCTCAATATCTTCAATACGCTGAATCGATTCATCAGCACATTTCTTTTGAAATTGATGAATAATGCCTTTCTCTGACGTCAAATAGACACCGCCTGATTGAATGTAGTGCCCCATCTCATCTAATAACACACCGATTTTCTTTTGAATAAAGGCAGGGGTCAGCTTGTCCAGCATTTGAAATGGAAGCCGGCTGAGTTTCTCCCAAAACCATACCTTTTGCTGGTCTTTCTCCCATTTTTCAATCTCTTTTAATTGTGCTTTTAGCCACTCTCTTTCCTCCATGCCATTTGCCTCCTTAGATGCCGTTCATGTATATGTCTGTTATTATACACAATCCTTGTCCATCATACGTATCGAACATTGAAGTGGTTCCGAAAGGTTTTAATCTCTTTTAAAACGGTTATTGCTTAGTAAACAAACAAAAGAGGAGTGATCAACATGTTAGGATTTCTGATTTCATTAGTTGTGGCGATTGTCATTGGTCTCATTGGGAGTGCACTCGCTGGAGGCAGTGTACCAGGAGGCTGGATCGGTTCAATGATTGCTGGGCTTGCAGGTGCTTGGATTGGTCATGGATTACTTGGAACGTGGGGTCCTAGTCTGGCAGGATTTGCGATCATTCCAGCGATCTTAGGAGCAGCCATTTTCGTCATTATTTTAAGCTTGATCTTCCGCAGCGTTGGATCAAGGGTTTCTTAAAAAACGATACAAAAGAAGAGGAAGCAGAGGATGCACCGCCTAAGATAAGAGGCGGTGTTTTTTATGTGTTGATTGACAAGGTATCTATTTTTTTCACTTACATATGATAAACAAACCTATTAGTTCAGATAGTTGACTTTTCATGAAGATGGGCATATGATGATTAAAAATTGCATCGAGGAAACTTTTTGTGCCAAAGCAAAACTTTGTAGAATCTAGGTGATGACATATGACAAACAAATACATCGAGGCACAAGCCCACATGTCAGTGGCAGCGGAGCGTGCACTTGAAGGAAAGGTGAAGGGATTTAGAAGGCTCCTTCCTTTTCTCGGGCCTGCTTTTATCGCCGCCATTGCCTATATTGATCCAGGAAACTTTGCGACCAACATTGCAGCTGGCTCGAAATATGGCTACCTTCTGTTATGGGTCATTCTCATATCCAATCTCATGGCCTTACTCATCCAGTCTTTGTCTGCAAAGCTTGGAATCGCAACAGGGAAAAATTTACCTGAAATTGCTCGAGAAGAGTTTCCAAAACCAGTCTCGATTGGTTTATGGATTCAGGGCGAACTCGTCATTATCGCCACAGATTTAGCCGAATTTATCGGGGCTGCCCTTGGTTTATACTTACTCTTTCGTATCCCGCTGCTTGAAGCATCGATTATTGCAGCGATCGGTTCTTTTGCCATTTTAGAGCTCCAAAGACGAGGTTATCGAGCGTTAGAAGCAGGAATTACCGGCATGCTGTTTGTTGTCGTGATTGCTTTCGCTGTACAAACCTTTGTCGCCAAACCTGATCTTGCAAGTGTCGCCGGTGGACTGTTCATTCCAAGGTTTGAAGGGACAGACAGCGTACTGCTTGCCGCTGGTATTTTAGGCGCTACGGTGATGCCGCATGCGATCTATCTCCATTCAGCCTTAACGCAAAGAAGAGTCGTCGGCAGAACGGAAAAAGAGAAAAAGCTGATTTTTCGTTTTGAGTTTTTAGACATCCTCATTGCGATGGTAGTTGCTGGCGCCATCAATGCCAGCATGTTGATTGTAGCAGCTGCTTTATTTTTTAAAAATGGTCTTTTTGTTGAGGATTTAGATGTAGCATTTCAGCATTTTGGAACTCTCGCAGGTCCTGTATCAGCGATCTTATTTGGTGTAGGTCTGCTTGTAGCCGGGCTTTCCAGTTCTTCTGTCGGTACACTGTCAGGCGATATTATTATGCAAGGTTTTATTCAGTACCGAATTCCGCTGTATGTCCGCCGGCTGATTACCATCATTCCACCTATTGCGATCATTGCATCTGGAGTCAATCCGACATCTGCGCTTGTGATGAGTCAAGTGGTCTTATCATTTGGAATTGCGTTTGCTTTAATTCCGCTCATTTTGTTTACAAGTAAAAAACGAATTATGGGCGATTTGACGAATGCTCGCTGGGTGACCGGAATATCTTGGGTGATAGCAGCTCTTGTTGTCGCACTTAATGTGTTTTTAATTGTGGATACGTTTATGTAAAAGACAGTGATTAGGCTGTCTTTTATATCGGGTTGTGGTAGAATTTCCCTTGAGAGGATGTGATCACATGTTTTTTTATCAGGATCAAGATCTATCCATGCGGCTGCTTGAACCAAGAGACGCGAGAAGTCTGTATCTGCTCATCCAACGCTCAAGAGAGCACTTACGTGAATGGATGCTATGGGTCGATTCGACGCAGACAGAAGAAGACAGCATGGCGTTTATTCAAGGTGCCATGCAACAAGCTTTGCAAAACAATGGTTTTCAGGCTGGAATCTGGTCACATGGAGAACTCGTTGGTATCATTGGCACCCACCAAATTCATTGGATTAATCGGACGGTTTCCATTGGCTATTGGCTCGGGGAAGGCTATCAAGGAAAAGGCATCATGACAAAAGCATGCAAAGCGGTCATTCACTATTTATTTGAAGAGTGCGGTCTGCATCGCATTGAAATAAGGGCCGCTGTTGATAATCAAAAAAGCAGACGCATCGCAGAGCGTTTATCTTTTTCACTTGAAGGCATATTAAGACAATGTGAATGGCTAGGCGACCACTTTGCCGATCACTGTGTGTACGCACTTTTACAGCCTGAATATATGAAACAAAAAACGAATTCGATCAATCAGCCCACTTAATTGTGTCGATTGCATGAACTATTTTACAAAGTGAAGTTTTGTAGTATCCGTTGTGATTGGCATCTGATAAAATAGAAGGAAAAAATCGAGGTATGATGTATGTCTCTTATTATTTTATTTTACTTATGGATTGTCCCTTTATTATTTGGCATTTTCTTCTCATTCCTAACAAAGAAAGCCACATACAAACGCCGCTTTGTTCCATCATATAGCATGGCAGGACTCAGCATCGTGTTTCTCATTCTGGCACTCGTCTTTTCAGCCAGTCATTTTCTATTCATTTGCGGTATGTTCCTATTCGCCACTACACTTGTCGGCACAGGCATCCCGTTATTTTTAGCCTTTACCAAAACACCTTCATAAACAAAACCACCTTTTCGCGATGGAAAGGTGGTTTCTTTTTTTACTGCTGAGGCATTCGATAGGTCATCGTACCATTTGGGTTTTTTTCAATTACTTTCACAATGTCTTGAAGGATCTCTGACGCTCGATCATTTGAGTCATACTTGCCGAGCGTCTTGACCCAAGAATCACTGCCTGCGATAAACCCTTCAATCTTTTTACCGGTTACTGTGACTTCGTGAACATTAACGAAACTTTGTTCGTTTTGTGTGAAAATCCATAGCATGGTTTATTCCCCTTTTTTTGTGGTGATTGGGTTAGTTTAACATATGATTCCCAATTATGTGTGGGGTGATTTGGTATGAAAGTGAATTTACAGTTTAAAAAACCTTGATTTTATCAGAAAAATCAAGGTGAAATTTTCTATCTATGATAATCGTAATTCCTTCTACGAGTTCACCCATATTTTTATTTTCAAATTTCTCGGATATGATACTTATTTTATTGTCAATCTATGTTTTCACCGTTTCTTTCAAAATTTTATAAAATGATCCTATATATAACATTCCACGTAGAATTCAATCACCAAAGGACTTCTGCAATTGCATGAAAATCCCTATGCTCAAGAGAAAGGTCATTAGACAAACAATCTTATGTACGAAAAAACGATGGCTTATTTATCCATCGTTTTCTTTAAGTTCTCTACTTATTTAAAATCAATTGTTTTTCATTTTCTAAAAACTCTTCTACAAGTTCTTTCATTGTTTTTTGTGAATCATGGGGATAATAAAATGCGTCTGATACTTCTCTAAAAAAAACATACATATTTTCGGGCGTGTGAAAGACTGAGAAAATATGTTCAATTTCTTCAAAGATGGTATCATCAGTTGAGTGAGTATACGCTTCTTTCATAATACTATATAGCCACTTATGATATTCTCTCGTCATGTCTTCCGAAGAATTATCAGAGATTATGCTTTCAAGTATATCATCTACCTTTACTTCTTCTTGTTCCCACGCTAATTCAAGAATGAGCTCGTTATCATCATGAGGGTTATTTTCTAGATATTCCACTGCATAGTTTGTTACTTCTAAGGCAGGAATTAAATTATACTGTCTACCAATAAACAACGTAGCCCAATTACATTCAAATCCACTTTTCTTGATTATTTCAATTTTATACAATTTTTTATTTCCCCCATTGATTTATTTTTCCTGTAACTTTGCCGTCAGGTATAAAAGTTCTATGGGTTACTTTGTTAGTTGTTGGATCTACAACCCATTCAAACACGCCATTTCTTATCTCTTTCGACTGTATCATTTCAGGTGCATTATTCTTAATTTTTACAAACTTTGTCTCATACTTAACCATTGATCCCTCAATTTGATACAACGAATCCATATGTCCTCTTCTATTCGGCAAATCAAATCTTTTAGAATGAACTGCATAGTTGTCAATAATATCATTAAATCTATGATAAAAATCATCTTTTAATGCACTACCTACTCTTGGATTATCTAAAACCGGATGCTTAAGTTCACTCGTACTCTTAATCCCCATCTTCCCACGAAAACCTTTCGATCCAAACGGTAAAAGCATTGTAAGCGCCGTATTCATACTCGCTTCCTGTTGTTCTTTCGAGACTTTATTTCCAAACATGTCTCGACCCGTAATCGCTTCGCTGAAGCCGTTGGTCGCGGTGAGTCCATATAAGCCTTTTTGTGATGTTTTCAACGCATCGAAAGACTTCTGTGATGTCTTGTAAATGTCGACCGCTCTGACTGCGGCGGACGTGGCTTGAGTCGTTTTATAGACGGCTTTTCCGCCTTTGAAAATACGTCCTGCCCAGCCGACAATCGGGATGTAGCCTGCTGCTGCCATGCCGCCTGCGGCGACTCGCTGGCCTGCGGTAAGTTCTTCACCTGTGATCGGATCGACACCTGTTGCGGCACGTTTTGCATCGTTCACGCCTGTCAGTTCATTGACGATATTTCCTCCGTAATCAAGAGCTTTTTCATACCACGGACGGTTGGCTAGCGCTTCTTGTTCCTTTGCAATCTTGCGAGCTTCTTCTTGATCTTTTTTGATTTTTAGATATTCAGAAGTTTGCTTCTCAATATCGCTTTTTGCCTTGTAGATTTCGCTATTTTGATACGCTTTCTTGTCAAAATTCATAGGCGAAATGGACTTTCTGTTATTTGTGGCATTGATCATTTCTGCGTACAATGCCATTGTAGCCTTCTCCTCAGTCTCTGACAAAGCATATTCATCTTTTAGATTTTGATCAAGTTCTATTAAATCTTTAACCGTTTTCTTCCGTTCATCTTCCGCATCTGCAATCTTTTCGTCAAAGGTTTTACTATCAAATACCTCCAGAGAAATGAGGTCATCAATATCTTGAAAAATCGTTTTGAGTGCCTTTTTTTGATCCTTCACGATGCTTTTGGCATTCTTGATTCCCATATGTACAGCGTTGTCTAAAAAGTGTTCTTCTACAAAGGTGTCGCCGCCAAAATTTGTATCATCAAGCGTTCCAGAAACACCTTCATGAAAGGCTTTTTGTTTATCAATGAAGCTAATAAACATGTCCACATTTCCGGCGAGTTCTTTGTAGAAGCTTTTAATGTTATCGGCACCTTTTCCAGTGAAGTCGTCACCGAGATTGGCAACACCTTGTAATGCCTTTTTTAAATCTATCATTTGTTCGCGGAGTTCCTGATAGTGTTTTGCCCTTGTATCCATGGCACTGGTTAGTGCTTTTGCATCAAGTATCTTGCCCAGATTAAGCCACTCCCTCCATTATTGATCATAAAGTCTATTTTACCTTTCTCACCGAATTGGAAAAATAGGCTTTAAGTTGCAAAAAATCCAGTCTGTATATTTTTATATAGAAGAAAACAAGTGACAATTGAAATGATTTTACCTATTCAACAAAAAAAGTCAGTCTTCTAAT
Source organism: Bacillus sp. JUb11 (assembly GCF_024807925.1). Classification (NCBI taxonomy): domain Bacteria; kingdom Bacillati; phylum Bacillota; class Bacilli; order Caryophanales; family Bacillaceae; genus Bacillus; species Bacillus sp. JUb11. The sequence goes on from NZ_JANUEZ010000004.1 coordinate 60,282, forward strand.
TAGAAGACCGACTACCTGCTGTTTAGAAAAAGCGTTTAAGGCTTTTCTTGAGTGGAGGGGTATCCAGCTCACCTTTTTCAAAGAATTTTTTCAATAAATATTTACTAAAGCCTGCTGCTTGTGTGTACGTGATTTTACCAGGTAACGGTGGTTCATTGGTCACCGCAACATCAATGATCACAGGTTTCTCAGCTTGAAGTGCTTGATCAAAGGCTGGTGCTAGTTCTTCATGTGATGACACCGAGATTCCTTTACCACCGCACGCTTCTGCAAATTTTGCAAAATCAATATCTTCCAGCTCTATACCATAGTTGATGTTGCCTTTTACCTGTTGTTCATATTCAATCATACCAAGGTTGTTGTTGTTTAAGATCACAACGACAATTGGCAGTTTATATTTTACCGCCGTCACAAAATCTTGCATCACCATTGTGAAGCCTCCGTCACCACAGACAGCAATGGCTTGGCGATTTGGTTCATTTAATTTAGCTGATATTGCGCCAGGTAAACCACAGCCCATTGTGGCAAGCCAGCTGGAAATAATGAAATCCTGCTGCTTCATTTCGAAATGACGTGCCATCCATACCGTCACATTACCGACATCAACTGAAAGAATGGCATCATCATCTACCGCTTCTTCTAATCTAGCGATGACTTGCTGCGGTTTAAGCGGTGATGTGGCAATAGATTTTTCCTTATCCATTTCTTCTCGCCACTTCATCATGTGCTCTGTACAAGCTTCAAGGAAACCGCGCTGCTCTTTATATTCAATATAAGAGGTTAGTTCATGAAGACCAGTCTTACTGTCACTTACAATCCCCACTTCTACTGGATATCTTTTACCGATCTGATCCGGTTTGATATCCAATTGAATGGCAGGTGTGTCTTCCGGTAAGTAATCCCTATATGGGAAGGAGGTTCCAAGCATGATTAATAAATCGCACTCTTCCATCGCTTCATATGCCGGCTTCGTACCGATCTGACCTAGGTTTCCTAAAAAGTATGGATGCCTGTCTGGAACAACACCTTTTGCAGGAAGTGTAATGACGATCGGTGCAGCTGCCTTTTCTGCAAACGAAAGAAGTTCTTCTTTAGCATTTCTTAATCCTTTTCCTGCTAAGATGACTGGCCTCTTCGCATTGTTAATGAGTTGAGCAGCCTTTAGCAGTTGATCTTTCTTCGGCCGCACATCTCCCTCTACATAAAGAGGTGATGTATAAATGGGACTCCGCTTAATTTTCTGAGAAAATAAATCATCTGAGACAGTGAGAACCGCCACCCCTTTATGGGTATACGCAGCTTTGATGGCTTGATTCAATAAGTCAGGCAGAGCTTCTGCTGTTTGTACTTGCTGATTAAAAACAGCAACATCGTCAAACATCCGCTCTAATTTGATTTCTTGAAATGCATCTCTGCCTACTTCAGTTGAGGCAACCTGCCCTGCTATCGCTAATACAGGTGCACCATCCGCTTTTGCATCGTATAGTCCATTTAATAAGTGGACAGCACCTGGCCCAGCAATTGATAAACAAACACCAAGTTTGCCTGTTAGTTTCGCATCAGCTGCAGCTGAAAGTGCTGCCACTTCTTCATGTCTTGTTTGTATAAATTGAATTTTGCTTGATTCATGCCTTAGTTCTTCGATCAATTCGTTAATACTGTCGCCGGGCATTCCATAAATATGTTTCACGCCCCACTCTTCCAGTAGCGCTGTTACTTCTTTTCCTGCGGTTCTTTGCGGCATGTGAGAAAACTCCTTTTTTCTTAATCCATACCACCGCACCCTTTTGATCAAACGTTTCAACTTGCTCTTGTTACTTTTTAAAGTGATATGGAAGAGTGGCGACAACAATATCCCGTTTCCATAATAAACGGAATCTTAATAAGAAAGCAGATTGATTATGCAAAATGGTGTGCCATCTTTTTTTCGGAATAAATTGAGGGACGAGCACCATCACTCTATATTGATGTGCATTTGCTTTCGCTTCAATCGTTTCAAGAAATTTATCAAGCGGGTGAATGAGACTTCGATAAGACGAATGTAAAATCACAAGACGCACATCACTATTCAGCTTTTCCCAATCAGCTTCAATTTTCTTGTCTTTCTCTTTATCAAACGATACATGAACCGCTATGACCTGGTCTGATAAGGATTTTGCATATTGCACAGATTGTTCGACGACACGTGTGACACCTGCTATTGGGACGATGACCACATTTCCTTTGATTTCGACAGGCTCGGTTTCATTCAATAAACGTAATTGTTCTCCAACAGACAGATAATGTTTCTTAATAGAATGAAAAATAAATAGAACAATTGGTATGAAAACAAATACCGGCCATACAAGATGGAACTTGGTCAAAATGAGAATCATGAAAACCGTAAATGAAATAAGTGCTCCCACGATATTGATAGGCATTTTCACTTTCCATCCCTGTGGTTTTTCACGAATCCACTTTACACACATACCTGTCTGAGACAAGGTAAATGGAATAAACACACCGACAGCATAAAGTGGAATGAGGTGTTCCGTTTTCCCATCAAATAGCCAAATGAGCAGCATAGAAGCTACACCTAAAAAGATAATACCATTAGAATAACCGAGCCGATCTCCTCTCACTGTAAACATGCGCGGCATATATTTATCCTTTGCTAAGTTGACAGCCAATAATGGAAAAGCTGAAAAACCTGTGTTTGCCGCTAATATTAAAATTAAAGCTGTGACAGCTTGAATGACATAGTAGAAAAATGTCCGTCCAAATGTGTCTGATGCAATCTGTGACACAACCGTTTCTTCTGGCTTTGGCGAGATGCCAAAACCAAACGCAAGCAATGTCACTCCTACAAATAGAACGGCCAGTAATCCCCCCATCATCAATAAAGTTCTCGCTGCATTTTGTGCAGCTGGTTTTTTAAAGGATGGAATTGTATTAGAAATCGCTTCAACACCAGTTAAAGCAGAACAGCCAGACGAAAATGCCTTTAATAAAAGAAATAACGTGATGCCTGATACATGTGTGCCAAATGCTGTATGTTCAGGTGCTGGCGGCACTTGCCCAGTTAATAGTTTAAAACCGCCCACCCCAATTAAAATGAGCAATGAAAAGACAAATAGGTACACAGGATAAGCCAAAATAGATGCCGACTCTGTCAGTCCACGAAGGTTTAACACCATAATTACTAGGACTAATACGATTGAGATCATGACATGATATGGATATAGAGCTGGAAAAGCCGATGTGATCGCATCGGTCCCAGCAGAAATGCTCACTGCTACGGTTAAAATGTAATCGACGAGTAATGATCCACCAGCAACCAGCCCTGGTTTTTCACCTAAGTTTCTGCTGGAGACGACATACGCCCCGCCGCCTTCTGGATAAGCATAAATAATCTGGCGGTAAGATAGAATTAACGCCATTAAAAGAATTAATACACAACCTGCAATCGGGAGTGAGTACCAAAACGCTGCCGCACTAACAACTGATAGAACAATTAAGATTTGTTCTGTACCGTATGCGACTGACGACAATGCGTCTGATGACAATAATGCCAAAGCTTTGATTTTTGATAGTTTTTGTTCTCCTGCTGCCTGTGATTTTAATGGTTTACCAATTAAAATACGCTTCATCAAACTGTACATGTGATGCCCGCTCCTTTAGTGTCAAACGATTTGAGTTACAAAATTTGGATCGCCAAAAAGACACAGAGGCAATAGAATGCCCCTGTGCCTATTGTTTAGATCACAGGTTGGTCTTTGCTCTCTTTAACGCTTACGAGGTTAGCTGACGGATTCGGGCGCATGAGATTTTGCCCTACCTTAAAAGGATTCACCCCACGTGGTGTTTTATACCACCACAATTGGTTCCCCCGCTCATCGAAATGATTCAGCGATTGGTCTTTTATAAAAGAGATCATACTCCCGTTTGACACCAAAGTAAAGAGATTTTTTCAAGGTCTTTTGATCGTTTAGAACTCAGTCTTTTTACGGTTTTTTCGTACGAAATAGACAATCATTAAAAGCACAAAAAGGATGAGTGCAGCGATACACACAAAGTAAATCCAAGACTCGCTACTGCTTTGTTTTTCACTTGTTTTCAGACTGCTCGATGTGCTACTGACGGATTGATGATTAGTAAACACGCCTTTGTTTTTACTCTCTATTGCAACTGTTGCTTTTTCTGTATTTGTTTGAAGAAATTGCATTACTTCATTTGACACGTTAGCTTCAGCTGCAGTCATTCCTGAAAAGACTGTCATTGTCTGTTCTTTATTCCAAACAGATGGCTGCGTCCATACAATTCGAGCCGTTGTTTCGTTGATCATGCCGAAAGAAGATACATCATACTGATCCTTTTTCACCGGAACAACGAGATCGGCTGCTTTTTCTTTCAGAAGAGAGAATGTTTGAATGCCTCCGATGAAAATGAGAGGGTGATTTTTCAATTGTTCATTTGTCACTTGAGAAGCTTTCATTAAATGATATTGAGCTACTTCTGGCTGACTAAAAGATTCCGTCAGCATGGCCATTTGATTGATTGTTTCACGTTTGATTTGATCTGGTATGATGATCAATGTATTTTTCGAAGTGAACGGGAGCGGCCATGCGGCTAAATCTGGCTTTTCACTCGTTGTTCCTTCTGGTATTTGAAGAGAGCTGTCTTTGTCAATGAATATCCAGCCTTCTTCATCCGTATGTCTGCAAGATTCCATGTTTTTAAAACCACTTGTGACAAATTGCAAATCAATATATTCATTTTTTTGAAGTATCTTTGAATCTACTGGAATCGAGACATGATAGAATCCATTCGCATCTTTGCTGCCTAGTTTTGTTAATGGTACGTCGTGCGGTTCGTCATTGATCATAACAGTTAACCGTTCTGTTTTGCTTGCCGCTGTCTCAGATTTTTTGAATGAAAGATTGAGCTTTGCACCTGATTTTTGGTTAGCCAGTAGCGCTTTCGGATAATAGTAGTGGTCGGATGCCGTCTTGTTGGTCCCAACCGTGACATCATCTCCGCCAAAATCTTTCAAATGAATCTTGTGAGATGGTTTAGACGTTTGAGCTGCAGCCTTTTGAAGCACTAGGTCTGTTCCAGTCAGTTGATCCGTTAATTCTGACTGAGTTAGAACATTGATTTTTTCAGCGATTGTCACAGGCTTTTCCGCTGTCACAAATAGAATGGGCTGTTCTGTTTTCTTTGCTGTCAAAGTTCTCATCGCTAACGTAAGATGATTGCTTTTCGTTTTAATTCCTGCAGCTTGTTCAATCGTTTTCATCCGTCCATCCCAGCTTCCTTTAGCTCCCACAGCAATCGTTGGGTGAGCCACTTGCTTGATGTCCTTTTCTTGGATAAGTTTGATCTCTTTTTGGCGATCTTTGTTTTTCAACGTACGGTATACTTTGATGGCTGCTTCTAATTCAGCTGCATCCGGTGAATTAGGAATTACAATGTCTGTCTGTTCTTTCTGATCACCTGTTTGAATAAAAGGTGATGGAAAGCTATCTAATGTGAAATCTTTTGTCTGGATTCCTTTGAATGTAAGTTCACTTTCAGGATACACTTTTAGCCAATTAGCAGGTGTCTCTTGGTTGATACACACGCCTTCTTTTAAAACACCATAAAATGTGACCTGAATGCGGTGAGTACCTTTTTTCAATTGTGCTTTGTTCAACTTGATTTGAATCGACTTCTTCTGGTTTTCCCCTGATACAGGGATGGTCTTTTCGATCTCTCCATCAATCATAACAGTGAATGAGGAAGGTGAAATCAATAATGGTGAAGCCTCTATATTGAACGTCAATGTGCTTGACTCTGTTTTTTCCTGATCCACTTGATAGGTAAATTCAGTGCGGTCTTCTTGTCCATATAAGGTCACTACGTCTTCTGATAGATGCTGCGTTTTTGTTTTGCTTTCTTTTGAAAAATGAATCCACTCATCTTTGACTTGAACTCGGTTGGATTGCGCCATTGCTTGACCTGCCATGAAAAAAGGCTGGATCGCTAAGGATAATCCTAATATATAAATCAACCATTTTAACGATTTCAATATGTCACCCGCTTTTCTTTTGTTGTTGATTGTAACGCTCGGTTTTGTACCATTTCACTTCTTGTTTCAATAATCGGCTTTTCACCTCTACACATAAGGAGTACACAACAAGCGCAATCCATACTTGGGAATAGGTAAAGTACATGAGAACGACAATGAGAATGTTTTGTTTGGTCAGCTCTGTTTTCTCTATGCTTAACGTAATCATTACTTCTGTTAAAAAGAGGAAGAAGGCTAACCCCCATAGGATGAGTGCCACAGCTCCCACAGATAAGTGAAGATCAACGAATAAGTTTACGATAAAAATGCCATTGGAGAGCAGTACACCAAAGAAAAATAAGAAATACGTAAAGAAAAAATAAAATAAATCGAAAATCATTCGTTTTCGTTTTAATTTCATAAACTGCCTTAAAAATTTGAGCACAACATATTGGTTGCCTCTAGCCCAGCGTGTTCGTTGCCGCCACCAGACTTTCCATGTTTCAGGCTCTTGTTCCCATGTAATCGCAGCAGGAAAGAACCGAATCACATAGCCCAGGTTATACACACGAATCGTTAATTCAGTGTCTTCAGCTAGTGCATGGACATCCCAGCCGCCAAGCTCTTCTAAAATGTGCCGACGGATCGCAAAGTTGGTGCCTGGTATTGTCGCAATTCCAAACCATTTCCATCTCCCGCCTTGCGCCATCCACTGGAAGCAGATCGTTTCTATGTTAATGAATTTTGTCAGGAGGTTTTTGGCTGCATTGATGACCCTGAATTTCCCGACAACAGCACCTGCTTTAGGATCATTCAATAATCCAAGAACCAAATGGTAGACGGCTTTCTTTTCAGGCATATTATCTGCATCGTATACACAAATAACGTCTCCTGTCGAAGCCTTTAAGCCTTCATTCAGTGCAGTAGATTTCCCCTTCCCTGCAAATGGCGGCTTTGTTTCAATCATATGGACATGATCGTATTGCTCACTAAATGATTGCACAATCTCCCCTGTACGATCAGAGGAATTGTCATTAATCACAATGATTTCAAGAAGGTGTTTGGGATAGGATAACTGGACCATGGCTTTTAGCGTCTGCCGAATGACCACTTCTTCATTATGTGCTGGAATGAGAATGCTGACGGTCGGCAGATCTTTCCCTTGTTTTGTCCATTTAGGCAGCACTTTTTCGTAAGTTAAATAGTGCTGAAAGCCTCCCTGCATCAGAAACATATGATATAGGAGCATGATCCAAATCAGTATTAATGATAGGTAAAATAAGATATCAGCCACCTGATTTTCTCTCCTTAAAGATCCGTTTTTTCATCGTCAGCCTTAAATACAATGTGTAAAAAGCAAATGCCACAATAAAGAGCAGCACCACCATTGTGAGTATTCGAAGCATATTTTCCATCCCGCTTCGTTTGTTTGTTTTTGGTTCAGCTATATTGGATTGCTCTATTTGAATCTGTCCATTTCCTGTTGTTTTGATCTGGACATTCTGAGTTTGAACAGTCTGTTTTGTTTTCTTTAAATCTAGCCATTCACTAGAAGGGATCGCATCCATTTGTGTGATTACATCTTGCAGCCCATCTATCCCCGCTTCCACATCATAGGACAGCTCAATGGCGGCGGATTGGATATGCTGCAAGGATTGAATTGTTTGCTCAGTCAGTATGTTTGCACCTTCTTGGTCAGACGCTGTATCTATAGACTGTTCAGGATATAAAGTCATGCCATGAAGCATGGCGGGTGTCGACAAAAATGGTGATGCACTTCTTGTTTTCCATGTACGGTCTGAGAGCTGCACCTGTCCAAATAGACTGGACACATGGCGGGAAATCACTTCATAGCCTTGCAGGGAAATGGCGTCATTTGGCACTTCAAATGCAAGAGGATATAATCCCTGCTGCGCAAGCAGTTCAATGCCTTTTGTCAGCTTTTCTTCTGTATAGATGGCTTCTTGATGTTGATTGGATGTGTTATACGCATTAAAATCTTTTTCATTTGGAAAAAAGCTTTTGTTCAGCTGTTGATTAGCTTTCTCTGGTTCATTTGACGTAACGGGCTGATCGTACTTGACATCCCAGAATTCAAAGCCTTTACCCGACTCCTCCGTTCGATACGTACGGCTAAACCCGTGAAGAACGACACTTGCTCCATTGCTTTGCAATTGTGTTAACACGTGGACAAGTTTAGGCCGGTCACTGAGCGTCACTTCATCCCCTGTTGCTGGATCAATCCATATAGGGGTCACCGCCAGCAGAAAAGGGATATGGCGAGCTGTTACGTATCGTCCAAGTTCAAGTAACTTCTTCTCCTCCGTGACGGGGTTAATCTTCCCAATCTGTAAGTACTTTGTCGTCGTTTGATTAGAAGCCGGCAGGAGACTTTCCAGCACCTCTGCAAGCAGCTTGTCGTGCTGAAGGATATTTAGCATTCCGACATATGCCGCACCTTCTTTTGTTTGAATCACAAATGGCTGTTCAGCTTGATTTTTCTTCAATAAGAATTTACGTTGCAGATCTGTCCCTTGAACCGTCTGAGCTGTGATTCCTCTCTCTAACTGACGGTATTCTTGATCATCAGTATCTTTGATTTGACTGATGTGATCTTGTTTGTGAAAAGTAAGCTTGGAGAATGGACGAAGCTGTTCCGCATTGTATCCTATTGCGATTAAGCGTTTTGATTCGTTTATAAGACGAATTGTTTGTGCTTTCAACGTTCTCTTTTCTTCACCTATATAGATAACTAGCTGAGAGTCATTGAGGTTCTTTTCAGTGATTTGTTCATCAGATAAAATGGTCGTTCGTGTGGAAAAATGCCCCACAAGTACATCAAGCATATGAACAGATGGCGTTGTCTCACCTGATTGTGTGGAATAGACGATGAGGGTCCTTGACTCTTTCTCAAGTGCACCGGCTGATGTACTGTCTTTGATCGAAAGCATAGAGAAAAGAACGATTAACAAACAACATTTCGTCAAAACATTAAAGTTCATTCATCATCATCTCGTTTTCTAGTTCTTCTAAAAATTGCTCTGGTGTCCGATAATCCGAGCTGCTTGTTAAATGACAAACATGAAAGGTTAAGGTCACTTCACGACCATTTAGCAGGACATGCGTTTGCAGTTTATCCTTTAGCTTTTCAAGAACGATCGAGACGTTTTCTGCAGGTGTGTGAGTGAGCAGCAGCCCGATTCGTTCTTCGGATAATCGAAATTTCTTATCGGTTTCTCTCACACTTTCGCGTATCTTCATACTGAGTTGCTGGAAAAGATGCTGCATTTCTTTTTCTCCATATAATGTTTTGAATTCAGCTGAGTAGTGCATATGAAGAAGGATAAAGACGAATGGCTGTTTGTATCGTTCTGCTCGTTTCATTTCCTCAGACAATTCGAGCCTCATCCGCTCTGCATTGTCAAAGCCTGTGGTTGAGTCAATCGCTACAAATTGTTTGATGGCCCTCTTTTGTTGTTCAATGGTGTAACGCATCGTTTTTATTCGCTCATGCACGTTTCCAGCAGAAATAGCAAAAAAGAGAAGCGCCACGCCCCATATCACGACATCTTGCAACGTTTGATGAGAAAAGAGGGAATTTGTGTGACCAAGCTCTGTAAAGAACATCCCGCTTCCTATAAAGAACAAAATCAACAAAGTAAAAACCAATGCTGGCAAAATACCAAATAAAATGCCGCATCCTATCACGACAAATGTGAGTGTGATGATCATGACACTCTCCGCATCACGTCCATTCAAGTAGCCCATAAATAAAATGAGTCCCGCAAACATGAGGAGCACCGTATAATACGTGCGATAGGTGTTACTGAATAACCTTTTCATTTAGAAGCTCCCTTTCTGCAATTAGAGGCAATAAATTATCAAATGAGTGTGTATCTTTTTCGTTCATGTAGCCTCCGTAATAAGGCTTGAGAGGATCTTGGATTTGCAGCTCTTTCATTCGGTGATAGACGTCTTTTGCAAAATCATCTTCTCCTTGTTTGAGTGCATATAAGATCACCAGTGCATAGACCGAAGGTGATTCATACGTCACTGCTGGCTTTAATGTGCTCAGTTTATATCGTCCATACAGTTTTCCTTCCTTTTGGAAGTTGGTTTTCAGCCATTTCATGATGACTGTTGTATCAACCTGTGCACGTTCGGCATAAAGAGCCGTATAAAGCTGGTCGATCAAGTTGATTTCCTGATCAAATGAGTAGACTTTCTTCGCTATGTCATAGGATTTTGGAAAAAATCCTTTTTGTCTCGGTGCATTTTTTAGAATGGCCAATTGGTTGTTCATCATTTGTTCTGTGAATAGGTGGAGGGATACTAGTTCTTTGATTGCTTTTGGGTCAAGATATGAAAGTGTGATTGTATGTGAAGTTTGCTTTGTCGATGCATCATAATAGTCGGTCAACATACCCTTGAACATGTTTTTGTCTTTTAACGCTTTTGCGATTTTTTTGGCTGTGGTTTGATACACTGACTTCTGCCACAATTGATCTGCTTTTTGAAGTGCTGTTACTACACGTAAGTCATCAACTAAAGCATTGACTTTGCTTTTTTGATGAGATTCGATTTGCCAGCTAAGAAGATTATGTTCCAGTAAAAATTGAGTGCGCAGGACGTCTACCTGTTGATCAAAAGATGTTTGATCTTTTTTTCTAACAAGATAATCCATCCAAAGTCCGAGCGATTCTGATAAGTAAGTAGGCTGCTCCGCAAGCGAGGTCCGGATCATGCCTTGATCTGTCATTAAGTGGTGAGTCATAAAGTACTCTCCTGACAATACTGGCTTTGCAGGTTCTGGTTGAGCTGAATGTTGCTGCTGTTTCCAGGTACATCCGCCTAGTAGAATGACAATGAGTATAGCGATAGCTGTACGATATATGGGTGTATCCATTCGTGTCCCCTTTCAATCCTTGTTCTCTCTAAGCATCTAACGATTTATTATAGAGCGTTTCTGTTTAAATGAAAATAAATATTTTATACCAAATTACGAGTCTTTTCGCTTACATATTCCCATTTACAGAAAAACAACATGTCAAAATACTCTAACAAACAAAAAACCCATGCGAATTCACATGGGTTTTTACACAACTATTTATCTAATTTTAGTTTCTTCAATTGTTCTGCAAGTGCGTTATTGATTGGTTCTTCCACTTTCTTTTGTTTCTTCATATATTTGGACACATCGTGCTTACTGGCTCGTTTTTGATTGGATTGTGATTTGCGTTTTTCGAAAACAGACAGTTTCTCTCTATGACCACAAACACAGGCAAATATTTTGCCATCACCTTCTCCTCGTAGCTCAAGCTTTTTATGACAGTTCGGGCAGCGTGCATTTGTTTTCTTTGCCACATTTTTTCGATGTCCACATTCTCTATCCTGACAAACAAGCATGGTGCCGTTTTTCCCGTTCACTTTTAACATGAGTTTTCCGCAGTCAGGGCAATGTGTGCCTGTCATGTTGTCATGCTTAAAGGTTTGGTTCGTTTGTTTGATTTCAGATACGGCTTGTTTTGCATATGACTTCATTTCACTCATGAATTGAGAAGCTTTCAATTGGCCTTTCGCAATTTTAGAAAGCTTTTGTTCCCATTCCGCTGTTAAAGCAGGTGACTTTAAATCTTCAGGTACTAAAGAAAGAAGCTGCTTCCCTTTCGATGTGATGAAGATGTCTTTGCCTTTTTTCTCAATTAAGAAGCTGTTAAACAGTTTCTCAATGATATCAGCTCTAGTTGCCACTGTCCCCAATCCACCCGTTTCGCCAAGGGTTTTCACTAAGTCTTTTTCCTTGTTCTCCATAAATGCAGACGGGTTCTCCATGGCAGATAAAAGGGTCGCTTCGTTAAAACGAGCAGGAGGTTTCGTTTCGCCTTTTGTCTCTTTTAATTGGCGTACATCAAGTGACTGCCCCTCTGTTAATGCCGGCAAGTGCTGATCTGCTTCGGCTGATTCCTCGTCTTCATAGGAATCATCGTACACGGCTTTCCAGCCGGCTGATTGCACAATTTTTCCTTTCGCTGTGAATGTCTCACTGCCGATCTTGGCGATCACTGTTGTTTCCTCATATTCAAAAGGGGTCATCAGTACAGCGAGGAATCGCTTGGCAATCAGGTCATATAATTTACGCTCTTTATCGCTTAATGCACCTGGATACAGCTCTTCCTCGGTTGGAATGATCGCATGGTGATCTGACACTTTGGCGTCGTTGACAAAACCTTTATGCGCTTTAATGCCTGATTGTAGAATGCGATTCACATGCTGCGCGTAAGGTCTAACGTTCATTCCTTTGAGTCGATCTTTTAATGTAGGCACGATATCTGCCGAAATGAAACGTGAATCCGTACGCGGGTACGTGACGAGCTTATGCTGCTCATACAGACGCTGAAGTGTAGACAGTGTTTCTTTTGCTGAAAAACCGTAGCGTTTATGGGCATCACGCTGCAATTCTGTCAGGTCATACAACCCTGGAGCAAAGGATTTTTTCGCTGTTTTTTTCAGTGCATCAATCACTGCAGATTTTCCTTTACAGGCTGCCAAGCGCTCCTTCACTACATCCTCTTGGAATGTACGGTTTTGTTTTGTCTTTGCATCCTGCCAAGTCAGCGTCAGTCCGTCAACTTGTGCAGTCAGCCCAAAGAACGGCTTCGGCTGGAATTGCTGAATGTCTTCCTCTCGCTTGGCGATCATAGCAATCGTTGGCGTTTGCACACGTCCACAGGATAACTGCGCATTGAACTTCGTTGTCAGCGCTCTTGTTGCGTTGATCCCTACAATCCAGTCTGCCTCTGCACGCGCCACCGCAGAGCGGTACAAGTTGTCATACTCTCTACCGTCTTTTAATCGTTTGAACCCTTCTTGAATGGCTTTGTCTGTAACAGACGAAATCCATAGACGTTTTAGAGGCTTTTTCACATGTGCTTTTTCAAGAATCCACCTTGCCACAAGCTCCCCTTCACGTCCAGCATCTGTTGCGATGACAATGTCTTTTACATCTTTTCTCGCCAGCTGCGCTTTAACCGCTTGGAACTGCTTCCCTGTCTTTTTCATCACGACAAGCTTGAGTGGTTCTGGAATAATTGGTAAATCCTCTAGGCGCCAGGATTGAAATTCTTTCCCGTAGCCTTCTGGATCAGCCAGTGTGACCAAATGGCCAAGCGCCCACGTGACAATGTATTGATCTCCTTCTAAAAAACCATTTCCTTTTTTATGACACTTCAGCACACGTGCAAGGTCACGTCCTACCGAAGGTTTCTCTGCTAATACAACTGTTTTTGACACGAAATTTCACATCTCTTTCTTCTATCCATCCTTTTATTATAGCAGACGTGGAGATGCGGTTCTAATGACGGATTATTTCTTCAAGCGCTTGATGATTTCGTTTGTGATTTCTTGTGTTCGATAAGCCCCGCCGATGTCTGCCGTTAAAAAGCCGTCTGCTGTGACTGACTCGATGATTTCGAGCAGGTGTGTACCGAGTTCTTCCTCTCCGAAATGATCAAGCATGAGTTTAGCGGTCCAAATTTGACCGATTGGGTTGGCGATTCCTTTTCCTGCAATGTCTGGGGCTGACCCATGTACAGGCTCAAACATTGATGGATATTTGCCATTTACATTGATGTTGGCAGCAGGCGCCACGCCAATACCTCCCATAATGGCTGCCCCAAGATCAGTTAAAATATCGCCAAATAAATTACTGGCAACAATTACATCGAATTTCTCAGGTCTTGTCACAAAGAAGGCTGAAAGCGCATCAATGTGCTGCGAGTCTGCTGTCACCTTTGGATAATCCTTGGCTACGTCTTGAAACACTTCATCCCAAAATGGCATTGTATGAACGATTCCATTCGATTTGGTTGCACTTGTCACATGCTTTCGTCTCTTTTCTGCTAATTGAAAGGCAAAACGCATGGCTCGTTCTGTCCCTTTTCTTGAGAAAACAGCATTTTGAATGGCAAGCTGATCTTCCCCTTGATAGATGCGGCCTCCAATTTCACTATATTCACCTTCACCGTTTTCTCTTACAACAAGAAGATCGAAATCCTTTGGGTGAGCAAGCGGGGAGCGAATGCCGCTCAGCTGTTTTGCAGGTCTAACGTTGATCACTTGCTCAAATTCACGTCTAATTTTAATGAGCAATCCCCAAAGTGATACATGATCCGGCACTAAATTGGCATCTCCGACTGCTCCTAAGAAAATGCTGTCAAAGGCTTTTAGTTGTTCCAATCCATCCTTTGGCATCATTTCGCCATGCTCTAAATAATACTCACAGCTCCACGGAAAGTCCTGAAAGGTGAAAGACAGACCGCCATGCACATCTGATACCGCTTTCAAAACTCGAATAGCTTCAGGCACAACTTCCTTTCCAACCCCGTCACCTGGTATCGCTGCAATTGAAACATGCTTCATTGATTTTTCCCCCTTTGTTATCGGTCGACCGTCGACCGTTTTATTTGAGTTTACTAAAGAGTGCGTGTTCTTACAATGGACAAAAGACGCTTTTTTTGATCAAAGCGCCTTTTTATCCTGCATCAGCACATGGGGCTTCTGTTTCTTTCTTCCCTCACTTTTTTTATCTGAAAGCAGCAAACCTCCTAAGGTCAGTGCTGTTCCAAGCCCAGACATGAAGGTCAAGCTCTCGTGAAGAACGATCATTGAAATGATCATCGTGATAATAGGCACTCCATAAATATACATACTTGATTTCACCACACCGATCGTCTTCACGGAAAAGCTCCATGTCAGAAAACAAATAGCAGATGCAAAGACGCCTAAAAACAGCAAGTGGAAGGCAAACGATGGATTGGTCAACCGCTCCCAGTCTAAACGAACCTTAAAATGCCAGATCAGTGGAATCATCCATAGCAGTCCGTAAAAGAAGACACGCCTTGTTACCTGAATGATATGGTAGCCATATTGGTTGATCATCTTCGATAAAATGGAATAGAATGCCCAGACGATGGTTGCTGTTAATGCTAAGGCATCACCGAGTGGATTCAATTGAAACGTCGTCATTCCATTCATGCTAATCAGCACGATTCCCGTCATCGCGATGAAAAAGCCTATGAAAAACCGGCTGTGCAGCGGCTCATCTTTTAATAAAAAATAAGCCAATAAAAAAGAGAAGAATGGGACAACGGAGCTGATGACACCTGCATTCGAAGCGAACGTATAAGTAAGTGCGACATTTTCTAAAAAGTAATATAAGACCACACCGCATAAACCTGCCAGCGCAAACATCCCTTCATGCTTTTTACTTTGCACCTTCATCGTAAACGGATAGATGATCATCAGAGCCAAGTACCCTATAAAAAAACGGAAAAATAAAATCTCTGTTGGAGAAAAAGCCGTTAATAATATTTTGGTAGAGATAAAGGTAGATCCCCATAAAAAAATGGTGAACATGGCCGCTAAATGACCGAGCAGCTGTTTATTTTTCATCAGCTGTTACCTGCTTTACAAAAATTTGCTGATACTGCCCTGGCGTGAGCCCAATAAATTCTGAAAAGAAATGACTCAAATGACTTTGATCAGAAAATCCAGCGGAGGCAGCCGCATCTACAGGCTTCACTCCTTGGGCGAGAAGCTCCTTCGCAAAGTTCACTCTGACTGTCTGTAAATAACGATACGGCGTGATGCCTCTAAACTTTGTAAAAGCACGCAGCAATGAATATTTGTTCATGGACACAAGCTCGCCTAAGTCTTCTAACGATATATTTTCCGTGAGGTGTGTTTCGATATATTGCTGTACGTCTCGGACTTTTTGTTCGTTGGCACGTGTGGCTGATGCTTTTTCCTCTGAGGTATCAGCATAGGCTTCAATCAATTGTTTCATAAAGAAATAGAAGGTTTCCTGTTTATTCAAAGCAGGAGCTTCTTCTGTGATCATTTGATGTAGATCATATAATGGCTTTGTTAGTTCACTTTGTGAAAACACAGGGGCTTTAAAATGCGGTTTGTGCTGAAAGACCTTCTCTAGCACACCTGCTTCAATATTTAAGCAGCGATAATCGAGTGTCCTGTGATCAATTTGTTCACATGCGTGATTATCATACGGATTAAAAAGAAGGATATCACCTTTTTCAATGATGTATTCTTGATTTTGGCAGACCAAACGTCTTTGACCGTCTTCAATAAATCCAATCACATAATATGTATGAAAATGATTCGGGAACTTTTGCATGATGCCATGAAAGCGATATGCCTCTATTTGTAAGTCTTGATCAAAATGTACAGTTCGTTCCTCTTGTGTGTTCATGTCGATCCCTCTTTTCGCTGAACTGATCATAAGTGTAGCACACCCCTTTTCTCTTGGATTGTACGATATTGACTTTTTGATGCAGGCTTGCCTAGAGGGAAAAACTTGGATAACATGAGACAAAAGATGATGTATAAAAGAGGGAATGATGGCATGAATTCATTCGAGATGGAAAGACCAACACCGTATCACATGCAATTTTATGAACAGCTGAAGCAAATGATTTTTGATGGCCAGTTTCAGCCAGGAGAGCGCATCAATGAAACACAGCTTGCCAAACAATTTGGCGTAAGCCGATCACCGGTAAGAGAGGCGATGAGGCTGTTAGAAAAAGACGAGCTCTTAATCGCGGATCATCGATCAGGCTATTCCGTCTATACGTTAACAGAAAAAGATGTCGAGGAGCTTTATCAAATTCGGGTAGCTTTAGAAACACTTGCTGTTGAGCTTGCCTGTAAGGAAGCCGTGCAAAGAGAAATGGATGAAATTGAGCAGGTTCTCACGCAGGCGGACGAAGCGATCAAGCAGCAACTGCCCTCTAAAGAGATCGTCCAGTTACATGAAGCCTTTCACCAAAAAATCATTTTGGCGAGTCACAATGACCGCTTATCCAAACAATTGAATCACGTAAATGCACTCATTCACTATTGCCGCATTTTTCATTTTAGCGGCGGGGCTCGTGCTGAAATCATTCAAAGAGAGCATGCAGCCATCTATTCTAAAATAAAAAAGCGCCGCTCCACAGAAGCCGTTCAAGCAATGACGGAGCATTTATTGCATGATGTGATGCACTTAAAGCAAGTACTCTCTGAAACAAACAAGGAGTAAAGGACTTTTCCCATTTTTTAAGCATTCCATGAACATATTTTGAATTTTTCGTAGATTTCAGCATGTCCAGACGATCTTTCGTTTATATTAGAAGATGAGAAACTAGCTTTTATACAGGAGGATTTGTATATGCATACAAGTATTAGCCGTCTGAGACAGGCGGGTTTTATTGAGGGTATGTCTCTTTTAACCCTTCTTTTAATTGCCATGCCTCTAAAATATTTTGCGGATATTCCGATGGCGGTCACCATTGTGGGCTCTCTTCATGGCGCATTGTTTGTGATCTATATGCTCATTTTGGCATATGTGACATTTAAAGTTCGCTGGCACTTGAAATGGTCCATCGCTGGTTTTTTTGCGGCTTTCATTCCTTTCGGTAACTTCGCCTACGATAAGGTGCTCCGCCAATATGATACAAAAGCTTAATCAAAAAGGGCTAAAACGAAATTCGTTTTAGCCCTTTTTTTCACGCTGGGGAACGCTTTTTTAAATCGATGCATATTTCACAATGGCTGCTTGACGCGTCATGTCGTGATACGCCACCCATAATTCATCACCAGGCAAGACGCTAGTGATTGGATCGATCGGCTGCTTCACTTCATACATGATGCCATCTCTCTCAACCTGAATGATCGCTAACGGCTGGTTGCCGATGACACCAGAAAATGTGACATGAGTCACTTTTGCACTTCCTTGTTTCTCTTGCATAAGACTGATTTCTTTATCCAGCTCTTCTTGTTTTGTCTGCATCGTGATTTGAGTTCCTGGCGCGACCTCCATATGGTCAGGGATGAATTGACTGACCGTTTTTGTGATGGATTGATCTCCGCTAGAAACCGTCACATCCAGCGTAATAGGCTTCTGATCATGAATTGTGACTGGATATTGCTTCACCCGTTGGATCGTTCCTGTTAATGTCACGTCTTTCCCCGAACGATTCCGCACTTCATGCCCATAGGCTGCCATTTTCAACTGACCGCTGATGTCAACGAGATCGGCTTTTTCTCCTCTTCTAAACTCAAAACCAGCGGCTTGAATCATCGGAATGGTATACCTTTTCTGATCTGCTTCAAATGTAAGCGATAAGACGGTGCCTCGTCCTACGGTTCCATATGATTCTATGTTTCTTAAAATAGCGCCTTTGATGAACTTTGGCTCGCTCGGCTGCGAGAAGTCACCCTCTTTTAAGAGCATCGCTTTTTTCTTTTTCGGATTGTAGAGAATGGCGATACGCTGACCCGGCTGCGGTATCTGAGTATAGGATACAACCGTTTTAACCGCCTTCTCGATATTTTCCCCATCATATTGAAATTGAAGCTGCATGTTGACCAGCGGCTGTTCATTGATGTAGGTACCCGTTTCTTTGACAGATACAATATTGGCTTCTAATGTGACACTGTCCTTGATCTTGTTCTTTCTCACCAGTCTCAAAATCGGCGGTAGGAAGATCGCTAGCACAAATAACAGCAGTGGGATAAAGAGCCATATCGCCCAGTTGAGAATGAGTGGTCCGCCCTTCATGACATATTGTATAAAGGTGTCAACAGACGTTTGGTGGGCTGGACTGGCATTTTCGATTGAGATGACCTTTTGCAAAGGGAATTCCTTTAGCTGTTTGCTTTTCGCCTCAAATGCCCCCGTTAATTGGTTGCCAAGTGAATAATAGAGCCAATCGCTCTTCACATTTTTATGAAAAGAGAGATCTTCTTTTTGTAAAGACTCATATGACAACGACTGAATAAGCTTGCTGGCAGACGTCGCCTTATTCGTGCGATGATTATAAATATAACCAGTCAGCTTGCCTTTTGCTTCATCCTTTGCTGTAGAGCCTAAAAGAAGAACTTCTTCTTCATTCAGCTGATAGATAAAGGTTTGGTAAATCGGTTTTGGTGTTGGGACGACTTCCCCAAGCCTTCCCTCTGCATCCACTTTCCTTGGTCTTTTTGGATAGTTGGATTCGACAGCGACAGCAACGTTTTGTGATGATCCGATCGTTTTTTGCAGCTGTTGCACGACTTTATCTTCAATGAGGCTAAACGGTTCAGCACTTTTGGAGACATAGACCCCAAGCTGATGTTTCTCGTTTGAGATTCCGCTGACATACGCCTTCTGGTCATTTTTCAAAGTCAATTCAAACATAGGGAATGGGGTCTGCCCTCTAAAAGAATTCATGACGACATCGATGGAAACAGGTCTTGCTGGCAGCTTCAGCTCGTTGAGATTGTGGACATGAAACTGACCATTCTTTAGCTCACCGAGGACCGCAGCAGCGCCTTCCTTTTCTCCTGTAAACAAGAGTCGTCCATTCCATTGATATGTATTCGTTTTTAAAAACGAGGGTATCTGTAGATTTTGCTTAACGAGCTCTTTCTTTTCCCCGCTCGGCGTTAGTTTCTCGATCAACAGCTGTCCCTCTTTATTTTTTAAAGCAAGTAAGAGGTTGTTACCTTGAGTGGATGGCAACATTTCATTAAACGTATCGCTTTCCGTGGTCCATTCACTGATTCTTTTTCCTGATTGAGGATCATACATTGCAAAATGAAGCTGCTGGTTTTTTGATACAGCACTCACCACTCGTTTTCCTTCATCGAATGTAAATATTTGTTTGACATCATATTGCGTCGCTTTCCCTGCTGACAAATCATCTTGGTAATGGTTCCACACCAAGACACTAAGAATGATTGCTGGAATAAAGAAGACAATATACCTGAGGAAAATTACTGGTATTCTTTTCACTTGATCGCTTCCTTTCATGGAGTTCCTTTTTCTTATACGTCAGTGCAGCGAGAATGTTTCATGCTAGCAGAATACCATTCCAACTTTCTAAATCCATATTTTACATATTTGATTATTTACGATAAAATCCAATCAGATTCAAAAAAAGGATGTTATCTCAATGGATAAGCTATCATCGATCATTCTAGCGGCTTGGCTGCGTGTTCCCCGTTGGTTCAAGCAAGGGGTGCTCGTATCTATTACCATTTTCTTTTTTTATATGTGCTTTGTAAAGGGGCTGACTGGCTGGTACACCTTGCCTCCTGTTACTTTGCTCGCATGCGCCATTTGTTCCTTCTTCATCTGGATGGTGTGGCTAAACAGTCAAAAAAACAAGTAAAAAGGAGAATTTCATGAAAGAATCCATCTTTTATTTTGCTATCTCTTTTGTTCTTCAATGGGTTTGGTTTGGGGTTGTGCATCCAGATAGAGGCGTGACACTGCTGGACATGTTGATCTTCTCTATTTTGTTTACGGTGATGTTCTTTTTTATTGGCCGGATTTGGAAGTATCAGAAGAAAGGGCGAAGTGAGTAATGATGAAGCATTTCCTCTTTCTGTCGATGAGTGTTCGTTGTTCTATTGTTGGCGGCGGATCTTTTTGAAGGGGATGTCATGCGGATGGTGTCCGCTTTTATCTTCCTTTTTCCTATTTTATTGTTTAAAACGTAAAAAGGCTGCCAAATAGATGGCAGCCCGTTTCTTACTCTTTTCATGCAAATAAATAATCAATGTTTAATCTCCGTCACGGAGTGTATGAATTAAGATTCGATCATATCAGTGTGTCATATGTGTTCCGAGTGAACCTACGTTTGAAAGTAAACGCCATGGAAGTTCTGGATAACAAGACAACGAAAGCCCTACCTCTCATTCGTCCTTACGGCTCCGAAGCCGTGCCAGTGTGAATTGTAAATCAAAACGTCTTTTTTCCATTCTTCCGCTTTTATAGGGGGCGGTTGCAGAAGGAAAAGAATAAGTTTGTTCGCTTTGACAGCGTCTCGTTCTTATCAAGTAGAAGCTCTATTGCTTCTCATTATGTCATAGAAAAAAGAAAGTTTACTTTCTTTATTTATTTGCTATTTCAACACTTAATATAAAACTATAACACATTCCCCCAACTTACGCAAGTGTTAAAGTGATAATTCTGCTGGTGTCCGGTTTCCTTCGTTCATATAACGAATGGAGGTTGGGTCAATCTTAAGGATCACTAAGTTTGGATCATCTTTTCCTTTAAACCATTTCTCCATCTCATCAGACCAAAGGCGGTCGATCAGTTCTGGATCATCCGTTAATGTGGCTTTACCTGCGATTTCTGCATATGTGTCCCCAAATCCTTCACCTGAATAACCAATGAGAATATGAACATTCGGATTTTTTTCAATCTCATCAGCTTTATGTGTTTCTTTGCTTGTTGGTGTATATAATGTCAGCCCTTCATGAAAAAAAGTCATATAGCGGGTATGCGGCTTATCTTGTTCAACAGTCGCCAATGTTCCCACTTTTTGTTCGTCTAATAAGTTCATTACCTTTTTCTTTAACTCTTCTTGTGACATGTATCTTCACTCCTTCAAAATGTCATCCGTACTCTTAGGTTTCCACGACAATCCATTCATTAAACAAAGAAATGTGTTTTTCATAAAAAGACATCTTCTAGCTGATGCTATAAAAAACGGACACATTGAAAGGGGAAGTTGAATATGCATCATGAAACGATGTTCCATTTGAGTTCACTTGTTATTGCAGCGGTTGTTGTGGGCATTATCATATGGTCTGTCTCATCTGTACAGAAGAATCGGAAGAAATACTAAATACACCGCCCAATTAAATCTGGGCGGCGTGCTATTGATCATGTATTCATAAAGGAACCGCCGTTGACGTGAAGTGTCTGTCCCGTCATATAAGACGATTCGTCCGAAGCAAGCAGTACATAGCAGCCTACATGCTCCACAGGCTGTCCTGGTCTTCCCATTGGTGTCTCGGCCCCGAAGCTTTCGACACTGTCTTCATCAAATGTAGATGGAATGAGCGGCGTCCATATTGGACCGGGTGCTACACCGTTTACCCGAATTCCATCTTTCACAAGCGACTGTGCCATAGAACGAGTAAAGCCGTTGATGGCCCCTTTTGTCGCTGTATAATCAATCAGTACCTTGTTGCCTCGATACGGGTTAATAGATGTTGTATTAATAATGGAACTTCCCGGTTTTAAGTAATCGAGTGCCTTCTTCGTAAAATAAAAATAAGAATAGAAATTGGTTCTAAAGGTTTGGTGAAGCTGTTCACTAGAAATATCTTGAATACGTTCTTTCGGATGCTGTTCGGCCGCATT
The DNA here is from genome assembly GCF_024807925.1 of Bacillus sp. JUb11. Taxonomy (NCBI): domain Bacteria; kingdom Bacillati; phylum Bacillota; class Bacilli; order Caryophanales; family Bacillaceae; genus Bacillus; species Bacillus sp. JUb11. The sequence goes on from NZ_JANUEZ010000004.1 coordinate 82,508, forward strand.
ATTGACTAAGATGTCCAGCTGTCCAAAGGCTTCAACTGTCTTTTCTACCGCTTTCTCACAAAAGGCTTCGTCCCCGACATCCCCTGCAATCGTTAAACATTTGACGCCTTCCTGTTCTACACGTTTTTGCGTATCCTCTGCATCCTCATGTTCATTTAAGTATACGATCGCGACATGAGCTCCTTCTTTGGCATACGCAACAGAAACAGCACGTCCAATTCCGCTGTCTCCACCTGTAATCAGCGCTACTTTACCTTTTAGCTTACCAGACCCTTTATACGATTCATCCTCATAGATCGGGGCAGGATTCATTTCTCTTTCACTGCCTGGCTGCTGATCCTGCGTTTGGCGCGGAATGCCATTTGTTAAGTATTCACGTAAATCCATGTGTAAGCTCCTCCTTGATTTGTTGATGTATCCTTTCATTACCACTTCATTTTTTCACTCAAACATCCCTATGCGTCATCGATGCGTTTTGAAAACTGACAGGTTTCATGATGGGAAAAATCGGTTACATAAACATAAAAAAGGAGCGTTCTCACATGCTGTCAACCATTTCTAAAACCTTTAGCAGACCAAAAGGCTGGCTCGGAAGCATCGCAGGTTTTATTATGGCAAATGAAAATAAGGCACTGAATCAATGGGCGATCCAGCATTTAGATTTATCAGATGGTGAAAACATATTGGAAATAGGCTATGGCCCCGGCTATAGCATCAAACATATGCTCAAGCATTATGACGATCTTCACATTGATGGACTAGATGCTTCTTCAACTATGATGGAACAGGCGCATTCGCGTATAAAGAAACGATCCAAAGAGAAGCAGGTCCGGCTATATGTCGGGAAAATTGAAAAAACACGCCTGCCGGCGGATCAGTATGACAAAGTACTTTCTGTTAACAATTATACGATTTGGGATGACCCAAAGGCTGGCGCACTCAACCTTTATCACACCTTGAAACCGGGCGGAACACTCGTCATTGTGATGCAACCAAGAGAAAAAGGAGCGGACGCCAATCGAACAAAAGAAATGAGCGAAAGCATCCTCAATGATTTAGAATTTGCTGGATTTGATCAGTTTTCTGTTGAATATGAGGAGATTCGTCCCACCCTCGCTGTCTGTGTCACAGCAAAAAAGCCGAGAAGCGAATAAGCTCTCGGCTTTTTTCTTACCATTTTGACTCTTTGACAAATTGATAAAAAAGTTGATGTAATTTCTGTTCAATCTCTTCCTTTGTTCCTTGTCCATAAAGTGCCATGCTTTCTTCGCTTTCAATGATGGATGAACTGATCAGGCTAAACATTTCAGACCCTTCTTTGCCAAGCTCTAGCGGCGCCAGCATGAGGAGCATTCTGGACATAAGCTGCTGCCCGCCATCCATGCTTTTGATCTCGTATGCCTCATCAAGATCATAGATATGAAAGACCGGTTTCTTAATGAGATCATGCTTTAAGTGAAAAAGAGCAAACTCGGTTCCTGGAATGCCTAAACCACCTTGCTGCTCACGCTCAAGCAAACCGGCTGTCACTTCGTCTGCACGTTCTAAATAGCCTTGACTTTCAACCTGACGCATCAGCTCTCTCATTGTTGACTCATGCTGCTCTGTCGTCTTCTTTTTTTCGATTGTAAAATGGGACAAGATGCTGCGAATCACTGACATATAATTCGTGATTTGCTCTGCCATTCCTATCATATCAACCGTTTCCTCCACCGATTCTTTTGCAGATTCCTGCGCTCTTTTTTTCTCAATCAGATAAGGAATTTTTCGTTTAATATGAGACTTGACCCGCACTGCGTCATCCTCGTTTAAGAGCGGGCTGACCATAATGTAATCAATATGCTCATAGGGGATCGGCACGGTTGATACAATCATGTCATAGCTTGCAGCGTCGATTTCCTTTAGCTCCATTAAGGAAGATAGATCAAATTTGGCGATTTCAGGCAATTCTTTTTTTAATCGTGATGCGAGCATTTTTGACGAACCGATACCGCTTGAGCAAACGACCAATGCATGAATCTTGGTTTCTTCTTTTTTAATTTCAAGCACCGAACCAAAATGAAGCACGATAAAGGCAATTTCATCCTCTGGAAATTCGATCTCAGGAAAGAAGCGCTCCACACCTTCTTCAATCGCCATGAACAGCAAGAAGTAGTCTTTTTTTATTTGTTGTGTGAGCGGATTATAAATCCGCATCTTTTCTTTTAATCGGTTCATAGCTGGTTCAAGATGAGACACGAGTCCCTCATACAATGAATCGTTTTCATTTAAATGATAGCCTGTTTTATGAGAAATAAAGTCAATGAGTTTCTTCGTTCTCAGCGCGATATCTAACTCAATCTCATCAATGCGGTATTCTGCCGTAAAGCTTCGATTTGCACTGCGCAAATGGATGGTCATGTATCCAACTTCAGCTTCAGGAATCTCTACATTAAACATGCGTTCTAATGCTCGCGCGATTCTGAGTGAAGATTCAAATTCCTTCGTCCGCTTTAATTCAAGCAATTCTTCCTCTTCCATCCGAATGGTTTCACCGATTTGAATGCGTTCAATGGCATAGGTTAAGTGAACGACAAGTGCAATATAGGCACTATCTGACAACGAGAGAGAAAGTCTGTTTTTCAAATGAAAGAGCAGCCTTTCTACCTTGAGCAGCTGTCCTCGACTGACTACCCCAAACACTTTTTCAGTCGCTTTCGTTCGATGTTTAATATTCATCTCAATCGTTTCGAGGAATAATTGAATGTCGAGACGGTCAACGATCAGGTTCCCGACAATTTTTCGTTTGGCTTCCTCCGGTCCTTTTAATTCAATGCCGTACCCACGCTTGCGGATAAGCAGTAAACCGTAAGGAGCGATCCAGTCCGTCAGTTCATCTAAGTCGTAGCTGATGGTCGCATTTGTGACCTGCAAGTCGGCTGCAAGTGTATATAATTTCACCGGTTCTTTTGCTTCAAGCAGGGCACACAGGATTAAGAGCTTCCGTTCATCAGAACTATATTCAATTTGGTCTTCATTTGAAATATGAGACAGAAGCCGCTGTTTGTCTTCCTGTTCACCGACCGCCTTCAAGCCCTTCCCCGGCTGTTTATCAAGTGATAGGTTGTAATTCTTTAAAATAGGTTTAATGGATTTAAGTTCTCTATGAATCGTTCTTGTACTTACCTGAACAGAATCGGCGATCTCACGAATGGTGACATAACGATTTTGCTGAATCATATATTTGATCACTTTCTGTTCTCGTGCCGTTATGTACATGAAATGCCTCCTTCTGCTTAAATAGGTCTATTGTCACACTTTAATATAAAACGCTTTCACTGATCGATGCAACCTGAAGTTGATCTAAATTTGGCACACAGGCTGTGACAAAATGAAAGACTCACACGTTTCTCCAAAAGGAAGGTCCATAATCCTTTTGATGAAATTGAATCGTTTGTTCATGAAATGGCAGTGTGCCCCCGACCTTTAATGAATAGGTAGGATTATAGACGGGAGAGCCAAAGCAATACTCCATCGTCCCTTCCTCCGGCCGAAACATGACGGTTCGCATCGTCCCAAACAGCTCTTCATAATTGTGCACAGTCAGACCAGCAGGGTATTCTGTCTGAAATAGTTCCGTAAGAGACTCGCTTGACGGCTGTTCTTCTAAAGCTTGAATTAACATGTCGTACCTGACAACAGAATGATGTTTCGTCAACCCTTTTGCCGTGTAATCAGCGAGCGGATGGTTCGTAGCCGCAATAAATCCACGCTCCGGCCTTCTCACCTTTTTTTGCCCATCTATCATTTCAATCACAGCCGCCTCTCCCTTCCGGTCAGCAAGCATGAGGTGAACATTAGACGCGACGGGCATTTCCTGTACCAAACGGACGGCATCCTCCACCGTTTTACAGGACTCTAGCACAGCACGAATGACATGATATACTTGCAAGCCAGCAACAGCAGGCGGCTTTAAGCCTGGTTCGTTGCCAACAGGCGGACCGCATGCAGAAAATGTTACCGATAGACCATGCTCATTCATCCCATCCGATCGACCAAATAAGATTAATGATGAGCCTGTATGGACTGCTGAGCCCTTCACATGCGTAGATACAAGACGCATATCATCAAACAGCGGAGAAAAATCATAGTTGCGAAGCATCACCGTCTGTTGATTGGCAGCCTCATTCCCCTGCATCACACAATGGGAACAGCCTGGCTGAAGATGCGAAGAATAGAAAAAGGTCAAATCGCTTTCATCTATTTGCATTTCATCACAAAATCCCGAGAGCTCTTCTTCTAACTGAGGAAGAAACGGTCGAATCAGCTGCTTTATTTCCTTCACAGCCTCTTTTGATAACGGTTCTGATTGAATGTATTGTTTCTTAAGCAAAGGGCGTTCCTTCAGCCAAATAGCCTGCTGCTTTCCTACCTCATAAGCTGTTCCTTTCAATTCATGAAAATACGCACTCATCTCCTGCATGCATCCACCTCTTTTGTCTTAGTTTCTTTTATCATATCGAAACAGCCCTTCATTTAAAAGAATGAAAAAAACTGTAATCCCGCGGAATCACAGTTGCTTAGTGGATTTTTGAAACAGCGCTTCTGCCATTGCTTCATATCCTCTGTGGTTTGGATGAAATTGATCAATCGATAAGTATGCGCTTTGATGACCTTCAAATACACCGTAAATATCCACCACTTCTACATGTGGATTCGTAGCAAGCTGGCGAAGGTGATGGTTGTATTGCTTCAGCCATCTCTCGGCGATCGGAATCTCAGGAAAAGGATTATATAAATTCAATAAATATACGCAGTATGGTTGATGCTGCCCTCTTTTTATCAGGGCGATTTCTTGAACCATTTTGCTGAAATTCACCTGACAATGCATAGACGCTTGCAGCAGTGTCTTTTCATCTTCACCTTTTTCATACTGCAGAACAGCTTGAACAAGATCATTCCCGCAGCCTGTGATGGTGATGATGTCAGCATGAGCAATCGCCCGTCTTACATCAGACCGCTGAAAAAGCTGCAAGATTTCTTCCGTTGTTAACCCTGATTTCGCAAATACGGACAGTTTCACCGGTATATGCAGCTTCTTTTCAAGCTTCGCCGCATATCGCTCCGTAAAACCGCCGCCAAATAAACGTGCCCCCACCCCAACCGTTAAGGAATCTCCAATCGCAACATAGGATCGTCCCACTCTTATCCCTCACTCTCTCCTGCCTTCTCTTATATATACGAAAAAGAAGAGCAAATGCTTGTAGCAGATGGCTTAAAGGCATCCACCTTTTTTTCAAAAACGCAGGATGAGCGCATTTACAAACACTTTACTTGCGATATCGATCCATTTTTTGTTCAATGGGAGTAGGGTTTTTTTGCTTAAATCGCGGACTTGAAGCGTTTCAGAAAAATTTACAAACTTTTTATCTTGATTTCAAGACTTTATACCTTGACTTCAAACTATATAGTGATTACAATGAAAATATCAGTTTTTATGTAACTGTGCTTGTTACATCTTTTTCATAGCATTCCAATATGATTAAAGATGCCACATATTCAGTGTATCTTTGGGATACACTAAAAAAATCATTGAAACAGGAAGGATTGAATGAACATGGCAAAAGTTTTATACATCACTGCACATCCGCATGATGAAACAGTTTCTTACAGTATGGCTACTGCTAAAGCATTTATCGAATCTTATAAGGAAGCAAATCCAAGTGACGAGGTTGTACATATCGATTTGTACAAAGAAAACATTCCTCACATTGATGCAGATGTATTCGCTGGATGGGGCAAGCTTCAATCTGGTGCTGGCTTCGATACACTTTCAGCTGAAGAGCAAGCGAAAGTTGCTCGCCTAAACGAATTAAGCGATCAATTCGTTTCTGCTGACAAATACGTATTTGTTTCACCACTTTGGAACTTCTCATTCCCACCAGTTCTTAAAGCATACATCGACTCTGTTGCTGTAGCTGGTAAAACATTCAAATACACTGAGCAAGGTCCTGTTGGATTACTAACAGACAAAAAAGCGCTACACATCCAAGCACGTGGCGGATACTACACTGAAGGTCCTGCTGCTGAACTTGAAGCAGGTCACCGTTACCTTGGAACAATTGCAAACTTCTTCGGTATTCCTTCTTTCGAAGGTCTTATTGTTGAAGGTCACAATGCTGAGCCTGCAAAAGCAGAACAAATTAAAGCAGATGCGATCGAACGTGCAAAAGCTTTAGGTAAAACTTTCTAATCATGAACACGCAAAAAGCCAATGATCTTAACGGTCATTGGCTTTTTATTTGTTCAGTTGCAAAACCTAATTCTTTTGAAATGCCGCTGGCCGCTTTTTTGACCTGCTCAATTAAATAAGGAAGCCGTTCCTTTTGATAGCCGGCCTCAAACCCCGCAATACTAATGCCTGCTGCCACTTCTCCATGATGATTGAAAATGGGCGCTCCAATAGCCGCAGTATAGTTTTCAAGCTCTGAATAGCTTAACGTATATCCACGCCTGTTTGATTCTTCGATCATGTTTCGCAGGACATCTTTATCGGTAATGGTTCCGATCCCGATTTTCCCGAGCTCTACCGAATCAATATAGGCAAGTCTCTCTTCCTCTGGCAAAAAGGAAAGAATACTTCTCGCACAAGCTCCCGCATATAATGGGGATCTTCTTCCGACAGCGGTATAGAGCCGGACGGGCTGCGTTCCTTCCATTTTCTCCACATAAATGGCTTCATCTCCTTCACGAATAATGAGCTGAACAGCCTCACCTACCTCATCACGCAAGTTTTCCATAAAGGGCCTTGCAATTCTACGGATATCAAGGCGGTCTGCGACAAGCTGACCGTATTCAAGGAACATCAATCCTAATCGGTAAACACCTGAAGGATGCTTTTCTAATAACCCCATATCGGCTAACGAGTTGGCCATTCGGTGTACAGATGTTTTGGGCATGCTCGAGAGCTCAATCATGTCATTTAACGTTAATTGTTCGTGTGTGATAAAAAGCCGTAATATCTCCATTGATTTCACAACAGTTTTATTTGTGTTCTGCATGTTTCTCACCTTTTCTAAAACGAAAATGCTTCGAGTTTTAATCTTGCCGTCAGGTCCTTCATCTCTGCTTCTTGTGTGAATAAGGCTTGCTCTGCTTCTTGGCGGCCAATTTGTTGAAACGTGAGATTCGCTCCAGGCATCGCCTGCGCAATGAGCGGCAAATCGACTGTAGCCACCTCACCAATACGGGGATATCCACCTGTCGTTTGACGATCTGCGAGCAGAATAATCGGCTGGCCGTCAGGAGGAATTTGAATAGAGCCAAAAGCAACCGCTTCTGAAATCAATTCAAGTTTTTGCTTTAAACGAATCGGTTCCCCTTTCAATCTGCATCCCATACGATCAGATTGGGGAGTGACCTGATAAGACCGCTCGAAAAAAGCTTGCTGCGATTCTTCCTGAAAATGAGATAAATGTCTGCCTGCAAGCACCCGAATGACTGGTGATTTCCCGAGAGGCAAAAAATGCGCATGATTGACTGTCCAGTCTGGCGCACGTTCCCCTTTGCTTTTTAACATGTGAACGAGGCGCTCCGCCAGTGGTGACGGTTCTCCAATTGGCAGGACGTCTCCTTTTTCTAGCGGACGCCCTTCTATTCCGCCTATCTTCGCTCTGACGTACGTACTTTTACTTTTCATCACCGGCTCAACATCAAATCCACCGGCTACAGCGAGGTAGGAGCGGCATCCCCTCTTACAAGGGCCAAAGGTGATCGTGCTTCCTGCTCGAATGAAGAGTGGTTTCCATAGAGGCGCTTGTTCCCGGTCAATCTCAATCTCCACATCAGCACCGGTCACGGCGATCAGCTGATCCTTCTGACATGTCAACACTGGGCCGGGCCCCATTAAAGTGATTTCCAGCACCGCTTCGTTTTCTTGATTCCCGGTGAGGATGTTGGCGATTCGGAGTGAGAGCGGGTCCATGCTGCCGCTCGTTAACACACCGTACTTCTGATAGCCTATTCTCCCTTTATCTTGAATGGTGGTGAACATTCCTGGCTTGATGACATGCATACTCAACGATCTTCCTCCTTCATGCTGAAAAATTCCTTTTCAGACAGTTGAACAAATCGAACCTCGTCCCCTGCCTTTAGTAGACTAGGTCTCTCAGCATTCGGCCGAAATAAGGACAAAGGGGTTTGTCCAATGAGCTGCCAGCCTCCGGGTGTAGATATCGGATAAACCCCTGTCTGCTTCCCCGCAATACCCACAGATCCTTTTGGAATCGACATTCTTGGTGTTTGTCTGCGCGGAGCTGCAATTTTTTCAGAAAGTCCGCCTAAAAACGGGAACCCAGGAGCAAACCCAATCATATAGACAAGATACGTCCCGGAGGTGTGAATGCGTACAACTTCTTCAGGCGTTAAATCATTGATACGGGCGACTTCTTCTAAGTCAGGACCGAGCTCTCCTCCATAACATACAGGAATGTCGACGATCCGGCGCTTTGCCTGATTCCCCTCCTGCCAGTTGTCTTCAAGGAGGTTTTCAATATAGTCTTTGACCCATTCATACGGAGAGATCGCACGTTGCTTAAGCTGAGCAGATTGATACACCTTATAGGGCTCATAAAAGACGGTCACGTTTGTAAAAGCTTGAACAGCTTCCACATATCCTTCAAATGGATGCTGTTCAATACACGAAAACAGCTGCTTCACACGCTCATGAATGTCTTCACTTATGTCAGTCCCGGCTTGGATGACAATGGCTGCGTCTCCTAGCGGGTGGAACGTGATCGTATCTTTTATCGTTGAAAATGCCACTCTTATGACACCTCTCTTTCTACAGGACACCGAGCTTTTGATCTCTTACATCTGTGATAAACATATGACCGGGTGCATGGGTGATCGCAATGTCTGGCTTAGTGTGCATGACGATGGCTTGCGGCGTCACACCACATGCCCAAAACACCGGAACTTCCCCTTTTTTGATCACAGATGGCTCTCCAAAGTCTGGTTGATCTACATGTTCAATGCCAATCACAGCTGGATCACCTATATGGATAGGACCGCCATGTACCGATGGGAATCTAGACGTCACCTGAACACTTCTTGTGACTTGATGTGCTGGGATCGGCCTCATGCTGACAACCATCGGACCATGGAATACACCTGCCCTTTCACATGAAATGTTCGTTTGATACATTGGGACATTATGTCCATTTTCAATATGGCGGACAGGAATGTCATTCAGCATGAGTGCATGCTCAAACGTAAAGCTGCATCCGATGAGAAAGCCCACCATATCATCCTCCCAATAGGAAGCAATATCTGTTATCTCTTCTTGAAGAACCCCTTTTTTGTAAACACGGTATTTAGGGAAATCCGTTCGAATATCCGCATCAGGTGCTGAACGCCTTGGCACTGGATCACCTGGATCGAGCACATCAAGCAAAGGACACGAAGCCGGATTCCGTTGACAAAATAAAAGAAAATCGAAGGCCAGCTCTTTTTTGACGATCATTAAGTTGGCTTGCGCAAATCCCTCAGCAAAGCCAGCCGTTGGTCCTGTGATCTTCTGCTTACGAATCAATTCCCTTATTTGTGACGGCTTATAGGTTTGATATGCTTTCATGTGATCAGCTCCATAGTTTTGGAATTTCATTCATGATGGTATATCCGCCCATGATTGCCATGATGACAACAACAAACGCACCTGTTGCGGTCAAAAAGAATGGATGGCGATAATCACCGACAATTTCTTTTTTATAGGCAGCAATCAGCAATGTTCCGAGTGCAAGCGGCAAGATCAATGCATTGATGGCCCCAACCAAAATCAATATGTTCACAGGTCTTCCAATCGTTATAAAACAAATGGTCGAGAGCGCAATGAATCCAACGATAATGCCTCGTTGATTTTTCTCGATTTTTGGTGAGAAGGTTTTAAAGAAGGAAACGGAGGTGTATGCTGCTCCAATGACTGAGGTAATGGCAGCAGCCCACATAATAATCCCGAACATTTTATATCCAACATTTCCAGATGCTAATTGAAAAACAGACGCAGGCGGGTTCGACGGATCAATCTGTAAGCCTTTTGAGACAACTCCTAGAACGGCTAAAAATAAAGCCACACGCATTACGGATGTGATCAAAATACCGAAAATGGAACTTTTCGTCACTTGCGGCAATGCTTCCTTCCCCTTAATGCCAGCATCCAGCAGACGATGACCACCAGCAAAAACGATATAGCCACCAACTGTCCCGCCGACAAGTGTGACAATGGATAACATGTCAATTTTCTCTGGCACGAAAGTTCTCATGACCGCTTCTCCAACTGGCGGTGCTGTGGAAATAGCCACATACAGCATCAGACCAATCATGACAAAACCAGCGATTTGTGTGAATCGGTCCATCGCTTTTCCTGCCTCTTTGATGACAAAAATGAGAATGGCAATGACTGCACTGACCCCAGCCCCTATGCGGGGATCGACGCCGAATATGACCTGAAAACCGAGACCCGCACCAGCGATATTTCCAATATTAAAGGCAAGACCCCCAATGACAATCAAACAGGCTAACACATATCCGAGCCCCGGCAGAACCATATTGGCAATGTCCTGTCCTCTTTTTTCCGAGACGGCAATGATACGCCATACATTTGTTTGCGCAAAAATGTCTAGCAAAATGGAAATCAAAATGACAAACCCAAAGCTAGCTGCGAGCTGCTGTGTGAACACCGTTGTTTGTGTTAAAAATCCCGGTCCAATGGCGGACGTTGCCATTAAAAAGGCTGCGCCCATCAGCATAGAACGGTTCCCTTTTGGAGCTTTCATCTGTTTGGCTTTCTCTCTTTTCATGCTGTTTCCCCCTTTGATGACGATTTATCGAAAGGCCTTGAGTTGAATAGTGGCTTCTTTTAGCTTCGCTGTAATGGTTTTTGCAAATTGAAGCGCGTGACTGCCATCCCCGTGGATGCACACCGTATCTGCTTTGAGCTGAACATCTTCCCCTTGCACTGTCTGCACTTTTCCCTCTCTTACCATACGGATGACCTGCTGAACCGCCCTTTCATCCTCTTCAATGAGTGCATGAGGTTCACGGCGGGATGTCAGTGTTCCGTCTGGTTGATACGTCCGATCAGAAAAAACTTCATGTGCCACTTGAAGACCGATTCTTTCCCCTGCTGACGCAAGTTCACTGCCTGACAGCGCAAATAACACAAGGTTAGGATCAATATCATACACAGCCTTCGCAATTGATTCAGATAATTCAGTATTTTTAGCCGCCATGTTGTAAAGGGCGCCATGTGGTTTGACGTGCTGCATCATGCCGCCTTCTGCTTTCAGAAAAGCTGATAGTGCACCAATTTGATAGATCACAAGATCATAGGCTTCCTCTGCTGAGATCGCGATTGGACGTCTGCCAAAACCGACTAAATCTTGCAGACCTGGATGTGCACCAATTTGGACCCCTTTATCCAGTGCCATTTTCACCGTCTTTCTCATCACAGTTGGATCTCCCGCATGAAAACCGCATGCAATATTGGCTGAGGTAACATATTCAAGAATTTGTTCATCTGAACCGATGGTGTATTGACCAAAACTTTCTCCCAAATCACAGTTAATATCCACTTGATACATAGGACCCCTCCTTGTCGTTCCGAATTGCGGAATAGAAAGTCCGAATATTCGAATTTATATTGATTATACCAACTTTGAATAGACTGCACATGAAATTGTCAGAAAATATAACAATAGAACTAGGAGAAAACAAAAAAAGTGAGAGGTCATGTCCTCTCACTTTTTCTACTCGCTTATTTAGACAGCACCCAATGCTGGATGGCTTTTGCTACCCCGTACTCTGTATTAGGAGCCGTAATCCAATCAGCGGCTTCTTTCACAACTTCTTGTGCATTGCCCATTGCAATCCCTAATCCGGCTTCTTGAATCATCGCCATATCATTCAGACTGTCGCCAAGTGACATGACGTTGTCCATTGTGCAGCCAATGCGTTCTGCTACTTTCGCAAGAGCTGCCGCTTTGTTAATGCCTGCTGCATTGACTTCGATATTGGTTGGACTGGAATTCGTGATTTCTAGCTGTCCATTTGTTTTCAATGTATGGAGGACTTCCTCACGAACAGCATCGTCATAAATATCAAAACCAAATTTCAACCATTCGTGGTCATGAATGCGTTCTGGGAATTCTCCTCTCCACACCTTATCCACAGTAGATGCCCAGTAATCGGTTTCGTATCTGTTTTTTAGATCCCACATCATCTGAACGTGATCGGGATGCAGCAGTTCCCGTTCGATCAACTGGAAGTTTGAATCCCAAATTTCACTTCCGTTCGCTGTGACAAGATAAGAAGAGAGTTTCAGCGGCTCGACCAGCTCTCGGCATGTCATCAGCGTACGTCCTGTGCTAATCACCACATGGACCCCTTTGGCTTCTGCTTCTTTAATGGCTTGTTTATTTTCCTCAGGAATGACGTGTTCACTGTTTAACAGCGTGCCATCCATATCAATGGCAATCAATCGGATGTCTTTCTTATCAGCTTGTGTTGACAAATTGAGTACCCCACTTTGTATCATTTTTTGAATCTATCTTTATTTTAATATAAAGATGAAGATGGCACAAAGGGACGAGTTTGATCCCAAAGAAAAAAGACCTTGTGACAGGTCTTTTTTCTTCTTCTTAACGTTCACATGCGATGCCGTCTTTATCACGGTCAAGGTGTTTATTTTTTAAGTAGAGTGCTTTTGATACATAAGGCTTGTACTTCGTTTTTCCACCTTTGTTTTTCGTATTTTTGCTTTTTGCCACGCCGCCTTTATACACTTTGTTGAGTGCTTTGCAGTTTTTGTACTTGACTGTCTTTGCATCCGCTGTGTGAGTGTCAACTTGTGTAAAGCTAAGTAAAAGACCGAAAGATATGACAGCCACCATGATTTTTTTCAACATGTAAGTTCCCCCCTATTTTTTCTCATTTTACATTTTTATCATATGTCACCACATTTTGTTTTTCAAGACGATTGAGATAGGAATATTGTTTTTTTTGGAATTAAATGAATCTTATTGCCTATGTGGTAAAATTAGTGGGAAACCTTTCCGGTTTTGACACGTATATGAAGAGAGGAGCTTTCCACATGAAAATGAAATATACCATTCTATATGTAAACGATGTTGAAGCAAGTATTCAGTTCTACCATCATATCCTCGGTTTCCCGATTAAATTGAGAGTTGAATCCTATGTTGAGTTTGATACAGGAGAAGTGACCTTATCAATTAATTCACGCCAAGATGTGAAAGAGTCACTTGGTCTGCCTGTTCCAGAGGCAGTTAGCTCGTCACAAACGTTTGAGATTGGCTTTGTTGTGGATGATGTGAATGAAACAATTGCATCCTTGAAGGAAAAAGGAGTACCTGTCATCAAGGAACCTGCCAAGAAGCCGTGGGGACAAACGGTCAGTTATGTGTCTGATCCTGATGGACATTTCATTGAAATATGTGATGCGGTCTCCTAATAGCTGTCTGAAGGAGTGAAGCATAATGAGAAAGAAACATGCTTTTTTTGCTGGTGTTTGCTCCATGCTGTTGATTTGCAGTGCGGCGCTCATATTACAGCACCATGAATGGATTGGATTCGTCAGTGGTGGAATCTCTATTATTGCGTTCGTTGCATCTGGATTTCTTATGGGTGCATGGACCAACGGGGAAGAGGCACGAGCGGCCTATCACTCTGAAACAAAAGAACACCGGATGTTTCGTCTTGATACGGCTTTTCTTTTCATCATCTTTGCCCTTCCGCATATGGGTGCAGCACTGTTATATGTTTTTATGTAAATAGTTAATTTGGTTCAAAGGAGTAATTAACATGGCTGTTTTTGTCTTATTCGTTGTATTTGGTTTCCCTATGATCTCTGTGCTGATTGGTATTTTCGGCACATTGTTTTTAAAGAACATTTGGTTTCCTACCTTGATTGTGCTGGTTGCGAGTGTGATTCTGATGTTCACCTCTATTGGTGGAAATGAATCTTTTCTCATTTGGGTCATCGTCTACACAGTCTGTGCATTTCTCGGTGCATTCATTACAAAGCGATTCCAAGCTGTTTCATAAATACTCATCAAAAAAAAGAACAGTTTGCACTGTTCTTTTTTTGATTAAATATCGGCACACCATAGCTCTATTTCGATTTTCAGCTCTGGCCACCCTAATGCAGTCACATAGGCAACGGTCATTGATGGATATGCCGTTTTGAAGATTGCATTCCACTGTGGATATAGATGATCCCAATCAATTTCTTCTGTTGCCCAAATATTGACTTTGATGACGTGTTCTTCATTCAACCCTTCTGATGCAAGGATTCTCTTTATATTTTCAAACGTATTGGTGACTTGGTCGTTTAAGCTTGATGGGATCTGTCCATCCGCTCCTGTCCCTACTTGACCTGATGTCACAAATAACCCCGCACCCTTTGGCACCCTTGTGATATGACTGTAGTTGCCAACGGGTTTAGGCATACTTTCTGGATTTTTTCTCGTGATTTTCTCCATGTAAATCCCTCACTCACTATGATTTTTCTGCGTGTTTTTCTTCCTGTAGACAGACTTCACCAATTTTTGTCTATCCTAAAAGAAAACAGCAGTGGAGTATCCGTAGCCACAAGGTAAGAACATCAATATTTTCTTTTTCATGGACGAAACACTCCTTTTTGATTGCGTGAGCAAGGTTTAGATTCATTTCATCCTACCTGATAAATGAACCACAGTCAAAAATAAATGATAAACGATAACGTGCAATATCTTGATTCTTATTGCCTATTATCTAAAATCGTTCTTTTCTTGTTCATGGTTTGTTCAAATTTCTTCTATATAGTAGATCGTAATAGGAGGTAGGATACATCATGGCAAAAATAAATAAGAAAATGATTAGTCTTTGCACCGCAGCTATCAGCAGCTTATACATCACTGGTTATGCAACTACCCATCATGCGCAAGCCGTTCAGACAGCACAATCAAATACACAAACAGACGCTTCTAATCATACATCTCTCACATCAGATACTACCGCCACTCAAACAGAAGATACCACTTCAGAAACTGAACTCAAGGATGGTACTTTCTCTGGTACTGGATCAAATGAGATTGGCTCTATTAGTGTATCTGTTACCATCAAACAAGGAAATATCACTTCTGTCGAGATTACGAGTGATAACACTAGATACGGACAAAGCTCCATTTCCTCATTACCCAATGAAGTGGTCATCAGACAAAGTGCTGATGTAGATACGGTGAGCGGTGCAACATTAAGTACACAGGATTTTGAAACAGCTGTTGCTCAGGCTTTAGAGCAGGCAAAGGCATAGAGAGGAGACACCATGATGAAATGGTTAGGACAACAAAAACTCATTACTTTTCAAAAATCCATGCTGGCTATGGGAACTGTTATCAATATTCAAGTGGTTGCCTATGAAAAAGATCGACGGGCTGTTTTAGAGGACATCAACCGTGCCTTTTCCATTTTTTACGATATCGAGCATCGTTTTAGCCGTTTCCGCTCTGATTCTGAAGTCATGAAGTTAGCCAATCGTTCAAAGCAAGAGGTATTAGTCAGTGAAATGCTTTTCGATTTAACAGCCTATGCGCTAGAGTTAGCCGAGTTAACAAATGGCAAGTATGATCCAACCATCGGAAAAATCATGGAACAAAAAGGATTCGATCGTTTATATACGACAGGACAAACTTTTTCATCACATGACGTTCCACATGCAGCCGTTCATTATCGTGACGTCCAGTTAAACGAGACGAATCGGACGATTTATTTGAACAAACCGCTGATTTTGGATTTTGGTTCTATTGCAAAGGGATTTGCGTGCGATCTTGCCGCAAAAGAGCTTGAAGCATGGGAAGGCTTTATGATGAATGCTGGTGGGGATGTGTTGGTATCTGGATTTAACGAACAACAAGAAGAGTGGACAATTGGGATTCGGCATCCCATTCACAAACAGACCAACATCTCGGTCATTCGAACGACTAATTGTGCGATTTGTACATCTGGAAGCTATGAACGGATCAGTCGTTATGATCCTCATACGCACCATTTGATACACCCTCAAACGAAACAGTCTGAACAAAGTTTGTTAAGCTGTACCGTCATTGCACCACTCGGTATGCTCGCCGATAGTCTATCCACAGCTGCTTTTTTATTAGGTCGAGAAGAGGGTTATTCATTTTTAGCCGAACATGAAATACCTGCCGTGATGGTAGATCAAACCGCTGATATGATCGTAACACCGGAGATGAAGGAGGTTCACTCATGGAATCACAACCAGCACCTATCACAAACCAAACATTTTTGAAACCATCACCCTCACTAAAAGCCTACATTCGGACACCGAAACGGTATGTCATCGCCATTCTTTTGGTCCTTTTATCCGCCGGGAGTCTGCACGCTGGTTTTCTTAGTGGTCTCGCTACAGTTGCTACCAGCATCGGGACAGCACTAATTCTTGACTCTTTCATCTCAAGAGTGATTTGGAAAAACAATAAACACACATTCCCTGATGGAGCTCTGCTCACAGGGCTGATTATTGGCATTGTTCTAAGTCCAGCTACTTCTTTTGCTGTTTCTGTTTTCACAGCCGCAGCAGCCATTTTATCTAAGCATGTCATCACTTATCAAAAGAAACCAATTTTGAATCCAGCCGCATTTGGTTTATGGCTCTCAGTCATTTTATTTTCTTCCAATCAAAGCTGGTGGGGCGGTATGTCTCTTCTACCTTGGTGGACCCTATTCCTTGTGGTGGTCGGCGGTTATTTGGTGACCAGCCGCGTACAAAAATTCCCGCAAGTTTTCGCCTTTCTAGCAGCATACGGCCTGATCCACCTCATATTGGGATTCATTGGCTTAACGGATGCTTCATCTGCTTTTATTACGCCCTACTTGAATGCTGTCTTGTTTCTTGCGTTCTTTATGTTGACTGATCCACCTACTTCACCAGCAAAGAATCGTGATCAAATCATCTTTGGTATCCTGTGTGCTGTCGTTTCGTGTGTGGACTTCTATTTATTTAACAGCCTATCTTACTTACTCACAGGGCTTTTATGTGCCAATGCTTGGAAAGCCTATCGAACGTACCAAACAAATCAAAAGCGACGGGCAATAAGGACGAAAGTTGTCTAAATAAAAAAACGGACATCGACTTCTCGACGTCCGTTTGACCATACCTTATAAACGATAACGTGCAATATCTTGATTCAATCGCATGCTTAGCTCATTGAGCCTTTCTGCTGCCTTCGCCACATTGGAGATGGCGGTGACTTGTTCGTCTGTAGATGCAGTGATTTCTTCAATCGCTGCGGCATTTTCTTGAGAAATATGGGCTGCACCATGCATCGCTTTTGTGATGAGGTCGTTTTGTTCCAGTAATGTGTTCAGCTCTTTTGCCATCGCATTTGTTTCAACGATGGTTTGTGAAATCGATGTAGAGATGGAATTGAATTCTTGTTCTGTTGCGTGAACCGCTTCATCAAGCTCGGCAAAACGATCCATTGTTTTGGACATCATGCCAGCTGTAGCCGTCGTTTCTTCTTTAATGCCTTGAATCATCTGCTGGATTTGAACGGCTGATTGCTTTGTCTGTTCAGCTAAATTCCGCACTTCACTCGCCACAACCGAGAATCCTTTGCCATGCTCTCCTGCACGAGCTGCTTCAATGCTCGCATTCAGGGCCAGTAAGTTCGTTTCATTTGAAATGCTTTCAATGGTATCTGTGATTTGAGAAATATCTTGTACTTTTGTACTTAACTGCTCAATCCCTGATCGAATACCTTGAGATGCCTGAATGGATTGCTCATTTGATTGTTTTAATTGCTGGACAATTTGCTGACCCTGCTCGGAAGATTGGTTCGACTGGTCTGAAATTCGTTTGATCTGGTCGCTTTGTTCTTTGACGTTTTCAATGGATTGATTGAACTGAGTCATTTGTTGATTGGCTACCTCAAGGTCTGATGCTTGATGAAGTGTCCCAGTTGAGATATCCCCAATCGCTCGGCCAATTTCTTCACTGCTAGCGGATGTTTCTTCAGAGATGGCGGATAGATCTGTCGCAGATTCGACGAGCTGGCTGCTCGTTTCCTGCAAACCGCTCACAAGTGCTCTAAGCTCTCCTGACATATGATTAAAGCCTTTTGCCAACTGCCCAATTTCATCCGAGGTTTCTTTTAAGCTGGTGCGTTCAATATTGCCCGCCGCAATTTCTTTTGAAGCAGCCGTAACTTGCTTGAGCAGTCTCACTTTTCCTCGGGCTGCCAAATAAAAGACACCCATACTTAAAAGAGCGACACCTGCTGTAATGAGAATAATATAGAGCTTCATCTGCTCTAGTTCTTTATAAAATTCATCCTGAAATACGGCGATTCCTATACTCCAATTCCACGGTGTAAACTGGTTCATATAAGCGAGTTTTTGCTTTTCTTCCCCCGTGGCATCGTCTTTATCCATATAGGTGATATAGTGTGCATCCTCGCCTTTTGCTGTAGCGCCAGCGACCATTTTTTGACGATTTGTCGTGTTATCTGGGATGACGCCGATGTCGTTAACCGGATGAACCTGTGATGAATAATCGGCTCCATATGCGACAAGGTAGCCTTTATTTTTATAGATGAAATCTGATTTTTGAAATTGATACCCTTTGCCGTCGTCATTTTTAGGCCCGCTCAAGTAAATACGGGCTTGTTCCTGCGCCTGTTCAAGCGTCAGTTCTTTGTTCTCCACACGGTCGTTCAATTGTTCAAGAGTGGCCATCGCTCCATTTACGATGTGTTTTAAATCTGCTTTCCCTGCATCAATTAAGACATTTTTCGCTAAAAAATACCCCGTTGTTCCTACAAGTCCGCCTGTTAAAATCGTAATAACGATAATGGCTGACATCAATTGAAAAAAGACACTTCTTGAAGCAAACGCTTTCTTTTTCATGTTCTAATTCCCCCTTACTACATATATCGTCATGCAGGGGAAAGTATTAAAAAAGTCATAGAAAAAATCCCTTTCACGTTAGAAAGGGATCTTTTGATTATCGCTCGGTTTCTTTGAGGATGGCTTGATAGAGATCGTCTTCAGGTTTGAGTCCACATACCTCTTGAAGCACACCTTCAATGCCTTTTTCTTTCCTTAATGCCTGCAAGCGAACCGCTTCTTCGTCTTCTGCAAAGTCGTAAGCCAAAGCAGCAGCGATCCCTTTGATTAAGTACACTGGCTGCTTGATCTTTTTCGCTGGACCGATTAAACGGTCATCTGCTCCCAGCTTTCTAAGAGGAGAGCGTGCGACACGAGTCACTTCATCGGAGATAAAAGCATTTTCAAATCGTTTGATGATTTTTTGAATGTACGCATCATGTTCTTCTTTTTGGAAGCCATACGCGTCAATTAAATAACTGCCCGTTTCATGAAGGGCACCTTCGACAACTTGACGAATATCTGGTGTATCAACAGCTTCTTTAATGGTTTTTACGCCTTGCTGATACCCGACATAAGCCGCTAGTGCATGTCCTGTATTGACGGTGAAAAGCTTCCGTTCAATATACGGCGTCAAATCTTGGACAAAGGTCGCTCCGTCAATTTGCGGAACATCTCCAATAAAGCCCGTCTCATCAATGACCCACTCGAAAAATGGTTCAACCGACACTTTGAGAATGTCCTCATGGTGCTGAATCGGAACAATGCGGTCAACCGCAGCGTTTGGAAAGCCAACGGTTTGTGATATCGCTGCTTGCTCATCTGCTGTTAAATGAGAGAACACCGCTTCTTTTAAATGAGCACTTCCCCCAATCATATTTTCACATGCCACGATGTTGATGATATGGTCAGGCTTTTTTTGTTTTAATCCTTCAGCAATTGATGAGGCAATGATCTTCAATACGGCTGGTCCAACCGCTGTTGTAATCAAATTGGCTGTGGCAACGGCCTCTGTTAATGCTGCTGGATTTTGCGAAGAATTGATCGCTGATACGGGCCCGACTACTTCTTGCTTCTGCCCTGGTGCTGCCAGTTCAACCGTGTATTCTCCTCTTTCATTCAGCTCATTGATGACCGCTTCATTCACATCGGTAAAGACAAGCTCAAAGCCTGATGTCTTTAACAAAGATCCGATAAACCCTCTGCCGATATTCCCTGCTCCAAAATGAAGTGCCTTCATATTAGTTCACCTCATTAAAGATGGCGATCAGTTCATCCTGATCCTTTGCATGAATGATCCGTTCTACATTTTCTTCTTCTGAACAGACAATCGCAATTTGAGACAGAATATCAAGATGCTCGTTGTTTTTCCCAGCGATCCCAAAGACGACTTTCGCCACATTTCCTTCACCATATTCAACACCATCTGGAATTTGGATAATCGAAATCCCTGAATGAAGGACTGCCGCTTTCGCATCCTCTGTTCCATGAGGGATTGCAATGCCGTTCCCCATAAATGTAGAAGAGATCTCTTCTCTTTCAAACATTTTGTCGACATAATCACTTGTGACATAGCCGTTTGCTACGAGGACTTCGCCTGCTTTTTTGATGGCTTCTTCTTTAGAACCTGCTTGTTCGTTTAGAAAAATATTGTCTTTAGAAAGTACTTGTTTCATACATGATCACACACCTTTTTTAGAATAAAAATCAGGAAAACAACCAAAACGGGGAGTTCAATTAGGAAAAATTGGACTCAACCCGTTTCGTCATGTTATTTTTTCAATTTCTCAATCAGCTCATCATATTTCGGGCTGTTTAAGAAATTATCCACTGAGATATGCACAGCGCCTGGCAGCTTTGCCTTGGCTCTGTCTGTTAAATCTTTATGAGTAAAGACCACATCCGCATCGTCTGGGATGTTGCTGATAGAAGTGTTTGTCACATCGATATCAAGCTCTGCCTTTTTCACTTTGTTTTTCAGAATGGACGCACCCATTGCACTTGAACCCATCCCTGCATCGCAGGCAAAGATGATTTTGTTCACGTCATCTGGATTGACATCACTTGGAGATGCTGCTTGCTCGTTTGCTTGAGCGTCTTCTTTTTGTGCCGTAAGAGCAGCGGCTGCTGCACTTTTCTTGCCTTTCATGTCCTGCATCTTTTCTGTTGCTGCTGTTAAATCTTCGTCAACTTCTTTAGATGCTTTCAAAATGACCGATGCGACAAGGAACGATACGATAGCTGCTACGACAACACCTGCTAAAACGGCAAGGTGACCGCCTTTTGGAGACATCAGCATAAGCGCAATAATACTTCCTGGTGACGGCACAGCTTTTAATCCTGCATTTAATAATGTGAACGTCAGGACACCACTTGCTCCCCCTGCAATGACAGCCAAAATAAGTTTTGGTTTCATTAAGATGTACGGGAAGTAAATTTCATGGATTCCTCCTAAGAACTGAATGACAATGGCACCTGGTGCAGACTGTTTCGCATTTCCTTTTCCAAAGAACATATACGCAAGAAGAACCCCTAAGCCTGGCCCTGGGTTTGTTTCAAGCAAGAACAAAACAGATTGCCCTGTCTTCGCTGCTTGCTCGACCCCTAACGGACCTAAAATACCTTGGTTAATCGCGTTGTTTAAGAATAATACTTTTGCAGGTTCAATGAAGATACTTGCCAGCGGTAGTAAATGAGCATTGACAATGATATCTACACCTGCCGCAAGGGCTTTATTCAGACCTAGTACCACTGGGCCGATAGCATAGAATGCAATGGCAACAAGAATGGCACCGAGGATACCTGCCGTAAAGTTATTCACAAGCATTTCAAAGCCAGATTTGATTCGGTCTTTGAACAGCTGGTCGATTTTCTTAATAAGATAACCGCCCAGCGGCCCCATGATCATGGCACCTAAAAACATTGGAATGTCTGAGCCAACAATGACCCCAATCGTAGCCGTAGCACCGAGCACTCCGCCTCGATGGTCATAGACGAGTTTACCGCCTGTGTAACCAATTAAGAGCGGCAGTAAGTAGTTAATCATCGGTCCAACGAGTGTAGCTAATTGCTCATTCGGAAGATAACCACTTGGAATGAACAAAGCTGTAATCAGTCCCCATGCAATAAATGCACCAATATTCGGCATAATCATGCCGCTTAAATAGCTTCCAAAGCGCTGTACTTTCACGCGGAATCCGCTTTTTTCCTGCATCTGTGAAAACCCCTTTCTTCTCTCCCTTTATTTCGGGCTTTATAGGTCAAAAGATATAAGAACAAGAGTCAGTGAAGCCCTTATACCTATCGTAAAACGCTTTCACTTTCCCTTCAATTGAAACTAAATGTCACTTTGTCACTTAGTGTGTGACAAAATTGAAAAATAATGTGACACCTCTCGGCATACCATAGATGATAGCGGGGTAAAAGTTGAATCTACTGTTGTTTTGGCGCAAAATTCATTGGAATTTCACAACTTTCAAATGGTCACTTCTTGTTTCCTCTACTTAAATCGAATAGGCTTATATTGATCAAACATTCAAGAAATGTCTGCGCAGACAAGACATGACACAGAAAAAGTGAACCATCTTGCTATTTGTTTCGTTTACCTTTTAGAGTGGGCGGTACAATAGAAAGAGCGGTTTTTCTGTGACTCACAGTTTACTGCCGCTTTCTTTCTGATACATGAGACATTTTCATAGGTAGAAAGGCGGTTATTCACATTGTTGAAATATAGTAAGTGGCTTTTGCTGCTCATCTTCATGTTCTCCTTCTTCATGCCAAAAGAGGCATTTGCTCATGCATATGTAGTGAGCTCAAATCCAGTGGCAAATGAAGAGCTAGATCAGCAGCCTCCTGCAGTCTCGATCACCTTTAGTGAAGGAATCGAAAGTGGATTTCATGCCATTAAGGTGTTCAATGCAAAAGGGGATCGTGTAGATCAAGGAGATACGGTCATCAAAGAGCAAAAGATCATGGAAGCAGCTTTAAAAAAGAATTTACCTAAAGGAATTTACACCATTCAATGGAATGCGGTATCAGCCGATGGACACTCTGTGTCTGGCATGATTCCGTTTAGTATCGGAAAAGCGGATGGAGGATTTGATCAATTAGATCAAGGACAGTCGAGTGAATCCATCGATATGGCTTCAACCATTGACAAAGCCTTTCTGTATACGTCATTTAGCTTATTTCTTGGAACCATTTTATTTGGGCTTCTATGGTTTAAAGCGGCCATAACCGACGTTTTAGCCCGGCGAATGAAGCGACTCTTAACTGTTTCATTGATCATGATGGGCGGAGCACTCTTGTTCCAGCTGCCGATTCAAACTAAATCAGCGGCAGACGTGTCCTTTTTAGGGGCATTTCAACCATCGCTTTTACAAGAAACCATTGCGTCGACTTCAGGCGGGAGTCTGTGGATGATGCTAATGGCGTCATTTGTTCTACTGACGATCTGGACGATTGTGGCGATGAAAAAAGGAAACTTCACTTCCTTCCGGGTATGGCTGTTTCCACTGCTCATTTTCATCGTGCTCCTTTGGCTGAAAGCACAAATCGGTCATCCAGCCGCAACAGATAATAAAATACTGACAACGTCACTTGACTTCATTCATCTCGTTTCTGCATCCATTTGGGTCGGCGGCTTAACAGCCATTGTTCTTCTTTTGATGAAGAAACTGCCGAATGAAGATCAGCCGCTCATACGCAGCACCCTGACAGCTTTTCATCCGTGGGCACTGCTCTCGGTTGGACTGATTGTGTTTTCTGGGTTTGTGAATGCGATTTTTATTCTGCAATCATTTGATGCCCTTTTCCAATCAGCTTATGGACGCACCTTCTTAATCAAACTTGGTTTATTTATCATCATGGGTCTTCTTGGGCTCGTCCATTATTTGATGCTGAGATGGGAAAAGAAGCAGAAACGAAACGTATCTTTACGAGCAGAGTGGATCATTGGGATCGCTATTTTACTATTAACAGCCGTATTCACCAATATCCCAAGTCCTCCGCCGCCTGCACCAGAGCCATTCTTTGCAGCCAATCAGGTGGAGCATCGTGACCTTGTGTCTTTGAGCATTACCCCGAATGCTCCTGGTAAAAACACGTTCGAGGTGGCATTTACGAAGAAGGATGGACAAACGATCACAGACATTCAATCTGTGACAGCTAAGATCCACAAAGTCTCCTTGTTCGGTGATGAAACGCCTAACGAGTTTCAGCTGAAACGATTAAAGAATGGACACTTCTCGGCTGAAAACCTCTTACTAAATGAAAAAGGCACTTGGAAAATTAACATTCATGCGTTAACTGGTTCTTTTGACAACATCGATACGACATTCATTAGAAGAAACTAAAAGGAGTTTATATGATATGAAAAAATACGTTAAAGCTTTATTACCAATGCTTCTCGCTTCATTTTTACTGGCGATTCCTGTAAGTGCACACGTGACAGTCAAACCTGATACATCTGCAACTAATGCTTGGGAAACCTATACGTTAAAAGTACCTTCTGAAAGCGACAGTCCGACAACAAAGGTTGTCATCACGATGCCTAAAGGCGTAGAATTCCAGCAATATGAGCCAGTGCCTGGCTGGAAAACAACAACTGAAGAGAAAAACGGAAAAGTCACAAGAGTCACTTGGGAAGCAACTGGCGATGGTGTCCTTGCTGGGCAGTTCCAGCAATTCGTGTTTGTCGCAAAAAACCCTGAAAAAGCCGGCGAAGCGGCATGGGATGCGTATCAATATTATAAGGATGGAACAGTAGTTGAATGGACTGGCGACAAGGACGCTGATAAGCCTCATTCAATCACAAATATTGTTGCGTCTAATACCTTAACGGATTCACATGGGCAAGAAAAACCAAAAGAAGAAAAGGCATCTGAAACAGCCTCTGCTTCTTCTTCACCCCTTGTTCTTGGTCTGTCCATTGCAGCCTTAGTTGTGGCATTGATTGCACTTGGGCTTGCTTTTAGAAAGAAATAAACCTTACATGAGCGATCGTTTTTTCAAGCGGTCGCTTTTTATTTTCCCAACCTATCATTTCCAATATAGGATTGAATAGGATACTCGTGCATGCCATAATGAGACACATGACCACCTAGGAGGCTATGAGATGAACCATCTAATCATATTTGCTCATCCCCAGCAAAGCTTAAATCAAACCCTATTAGATCTTGTTGTAAGCACTCTTTTGAACAATGGTCATGATGTGACAGTTCGTGATGTGTATGCCATTGGCTTTCCGCCAGAGCTGACAACAGCAGAAAAGGCTGCCATGAAAAATGGGCATGTGCCGATACCGGTTCAAAGAGAGCAGAAGCTGATTCAGCAAGCCGATGTCCTCACATTTATCTTTCCAATATGGTGGACAGGCTTGCCGGCGATGCTAAAGGGTTATGTAGAGCGCGTTTTTTCAGAGGGGTTTGCGTATGAGATCAATGAAAACGGAGTGGTGAAAAATCTGCTTCGAGACAAAAAAGGGGTCATTATTAATACGCATGATGCACCGAGGACCTTTCTTGATTCAAATATGATCATCACCCCCAGCCATCAGATGACGACAGATACAGCCGCCTTCGATCTGATCGGCGTTGAGCCAGTCGAACGGCTCTTGTTCAGCAGCATGGAACAAGCATCTGCAGACGACATCCACGAGATTCTCAAAGAAACAAAAGAAACGGTGGATCAACTTTTCCCACCGGCTGTTTAACATAAAAAAGACTGCCGAGACTTCTCGGACAGTCTTTTTCACATGTTATTCATCTAAACCAATTGACACATACTTCGTTTCTAAATAAGGTTCGATGCCTTCGATGCCGCCTTCACGGCCAATACCGCTCTCTTTCATACCGCCGAAAGGTGCCTGCACAGCGGATGGTCCCCCGTCATTCCAGCCAATAATCCCGTAATCTAGATTCTCAGATATATAGAGGCCATTGCGGTAATTCTCTGTAAAGAAATAAGCCGCAAGTCCAAAAGGTGTATCGTTCGCTAATTCAATGGCTTCATCTAATGTGCTAAATGTCGTAATTGGTGCAACTGGACCAAACGTCTCTTCATGCATAATGTTCATTGAAGGGTCGACATGAGTTAGCACCGTCGGCTGAACAAAATAATACGACTTCTCCTCGTCAAAATGTGTATCGCCGCCGACAAGAACTTTCGCCCCTTTATCCACGGCATCTTGAATTTGGTCGACAATTTTATCGAAGCCTCGCTTATTGATAATCGGTCCGATGGACGTGCCTTCTTCAAACCCATTTCCTACTTTCAGCTTTTCCACTTCTTTGCTGAAGCTTTGCGCAAATGCTTCATGAATTTCTTCATGGACGATTAAGCGATTGGCACAAACACACGTCTGGCCTGCATTACGGAATTTAGATGCCACTGCTTGTTTCACAGCCAATTCAAGGTTGGCGTCCTTATCTACGATCAGCGGGGCATGACCGCCAAGTTCCATAGAAACGTGCTTCACTGTGCTCGCACTGTTTTTGATGAGATGTTTTCCAACTGGTGTTGAACCAGTAAACGTGATCTTGCGGATCAATGGACTATCTGTGAAAATTTCCCCCACTTCTTTTCCATCTCCAATCACCCATTGCAAGGCTTCCTCTGGAATTCCGGCTTCATGGCCTAATTTCACAAGCTCAATGGCCGTAAGCGGCGTGTCTTCAGCAGGTTTTACGATAAACGTACAGCCCGCCGCAAGCGCTGGTGCCGCCTTCCTTGTAATCATCGCCGCAGGGAAATTCCATGGTGTAATGGCGGCAACAGGACCGACTGGCTGTTTTGTGACAAATAGGCGTTTGTTTGTCGTATGAGACGGGATCGTTCTGCCGTAAATCCGCTTTGCTTCCTCTGCGTACCACTCAATATATCCAGCGGCATAGACAATTTCTCCTAATGCTTCTTGATACGGCTTCCCGTTTTCTTCTGTGATGATTTTTGCAAGTCTTTCTTTATGCTCGATCATGAGATCAAACCATTTGCGAATGATATTTGCACGTTCATGGGCTGACGTTTTTGCCCATGTTTTGAATGCTTTGTGTGAGCGAGTGATCGCATCTTCAATCTGTTCTTTTGTATGCTGAGCAACTGAGGCAATTTCTTCTCCGGTTGCAGGATTATACACTTTGAGTTCGTTTGTCATGCTCTATCTTCTCCTTCGTTCTTGGATTCATTACATATAGTATATACCCAATGAGTGCCCAACCTAAAAGCAAAATCCATTCAGCTGGCCATGACAAGGAAGCCGGCATCCCTGGAAAATAAAATGAAAGAAAAAGGAGACTGAGTCCAATGGCAAAAACGCCGGTCGTCCGCCAATATTTAATGCGGTATGGACGCTCAAGCTCAGGTTCTGTCTTGCGAAGTCTCATAAAGGCAATGGACACAATCAAATACCCAACGATGATGCCCACCCCCCCTGCATTGACAATCCACACGAGGGCAGGTCGGCCTAGTAATGGTGCAAAAAAGGCCAATGCACCTAAGAACAAAATGGCATTTGTCGGAGTTTTATACTTCGGATGAATATACGCAAACCATTTGGAAATCATGCCTCTTTCCGCCATTGCGTAGAGGATACGGCTTGCACCAATGATAAAAGCATTCCAGCTCGTTACGATACCTGCTACACCGCCAATGACAAGCACAGTCCCAAACGCCTGATGACCAAGAAGCTGTACCATGGCATCTGCTGTTGCTAGTGATGAAGCCTCAAGTTGACCTTTTGACAATCCTGCCGCTACTCCAAAGACAATGAGCAGATAAAATACAACCGCACTCACAATGGAGATAATCAAAATTCTCCCGATGATTTTCTTCGGTGCGTTAATCTCCGCCGCTACCTGCGGGATGACATCAAACCCAACGAATAAAAAGGGAATCATCACTAACACAGCCATCAGACCGCCAACCCCGCCTTGAAACATCGGCTCAAGGTTTGCAAAATCTCCATTAAATGTAGCTCCGCCTAATAGAAGAAAACCTGTCAGGATAATGGCCACTGTGAACACCGATTGAAAAATAGCAGCAGGCTTTGCGCCAATGTAGTTCAGAGCTGTTAAAAACAGCGCACCGCCAGATCCAATCAATACCCATGTAAAGTAAACATCCCATCCTCCTATATTCCATAGGAAACCAACATGCTGTGTTGGAATGACATAGTCAATGACTGTCGGAAGTGCGACCGCTTCAAACGTAATCACCGACACATAACCGAACAATACGCCCCATGCGGAGACAAACGCTGATTTGATCCCAAATGCCCGCTGGACAAAGACGAGTCCTCCGCCTGTTTCTGGAATTGCAGAGGAAAGCTCTGCATACGTTAGTCCAATAAAGATGACGAGAATGCCCCCTATGACAAAGGCAATCACACTTCCTAAAAATCCAGCTGTTAAAATCCAATCTCCCGAAAGTACAACCCAGCCCCAGCCAAGCATTGCACCAATGGATAAAAACAGTACGTCTGACTGCGACATGGTTTTAGCCATTTGTTGTTTTTGCATACAACCATCCCCCTTTGTTGTTTAGCGTGCTGTGAAGGCGTCTTCGATAATCCCTAGTCCTTCTTGCAGCAGCTCATCTGTGATGACAAGTGGTGTTAAAAAGCGAATAATATTCCCATTGATCCCTGCCGTTAATAAGAGTAGTCCGTGCTTGTTTGCATAGGCTGCAATCGCTGCGGCTGTCTTCTTATCTGGTGTACGCGTTTTTTGATCTTCCACAATTTCAATGGCCGCCATTGCCCCTAATCGCCGGACTTCCCCGATGAATGAATACTGACTTCTCCACTCATTCGCTTTGTCCTCAATGACTTGTCCAATGTGTTCAGATCGTTCATTCAGTTGTTCTGTTTCAATAATATCAAGTACTGCCAATGCCGCCACACAGCCTAATGGACTGCCAGCATACGTACCCCCTAGCTCCCCCGGGTCCGCTGCATCAAGTAATTCTTTTCTGCCAACGACCCCGCTCAGCGGCAGGCCAGCTGCAAGTGATTTTGACACAGTGATTAAGTCTGGCACAACATCGTAGTGTTCAATCGCAAAGTATTTCCCTGTTCTTGCGAATCCTGTTTGGATTTCATCTGCCACGAATACGATTCCATGCTGCTGACAGAATGAAGCGACGTGCTGGACAAAACGCTTCGATGGTACAATGAATCCGCCCTCCCCTTGGACTGGCTCCATCACCACACAAGCGACTGTTTCTGGTGCAACGGTTGCGACAAAGAATTGATTGAACTGATCAATGATGTATTCGTCGTAGGCTGCATCGCTTAATCCTTCAGGTTTTTGATAGTAATAAGGATACGGCGCTTGATACACCTCTGACGCAAATGGGCCGAATCCAAATTTATAAGGCTTGACCTTGCTTGTCATGCTCATCGTCATATTCGTTCTTCCGTGGAACCCTCTTGTAAAAGAGACAACCGCTTGTCTTTTCGTATATTTACGGGCAATTTTCACTGCGTTTTCAACTGCTTCTGCACCTGAATTTAAGAAAATGGCTTTTTTGTCGTGGTCGCCTGGTGTGAGGTGGCATAGTTTTTCTGCCAATTCGATATAGGATTCGTACATCATGACATTAAATCCTGGGTGAATCAGGCTGTCTGCCTGTGCTTTGACTGCTTCCACAACCTTTGGATGGGAGTGTCCTACATTTAATGTACCGATGGCGCCTGCAAAATCGATAAAACGATTGCCATCAATATCGAAAAGCTCGGCTCCCTTCCCTTTCGCTGCAAGATGACGGTTGCCATTACTTACGCCTCTTGCGACGTATTGATCTCTTTTCCCCTGCCATTCCTCTGTTGAAAAACGGTTTGTTGTCGTTTGACTCATTGTCATCCATCCCCTTTATGTCTTTTTTATTATTCTGAATATTTTTTGGTATGATAGAAAGTACCAATATCATTTTTTTCATGGTACCAGAGAGGATGGAATGACGAGATGCTGACAATTCAACTAGATCAAACAGGGGAAAACGGGTTTATTTATCATCAAATTTACACGAAAATTAAAGAGGAAATTTTAAACCGCAACCTGCAACCACACGATCAATTACCGTCTAAACGAGAGTTAGCAGATACTTTAAACGTCAGCGTCAATTCAGTGAATGGCGCCTATCAGCAGCTGCTTGCCGAGGGATATTTATATTCAGTTGAACGGAAAGGCTTTTTCGTGGAATCACTGGAAACATTTCATGAATCAGGTCAACTGAAACCCTCTTCCCTTCCAGCTGATTTAAAAGAGAATCCGATTGAACGAGATGACTGGTATTCCTTTTCACATATTTCTGTTGATACAGCCAATTTTCCTTTTAAAAGCTGGCTGAAAAGTGAGCAAAAAGCGATTCATCTCCATCAAGAAGCCTTTGGTGAGCTGCCGCACCCACAAGGCGTCTATGAGCTGAGGGAAACGATTGCCCGGCTGATTGGACTTGCACGAGGGGTCAAATGCTACCCTGAACAGCTCATTTTAAGTGCAGGTACACAGTCACTCATTCATTCATTATCTAGCATCCTTCCAGCTGATCAAATATATGGATTAGAAAACCCCGGCTATCGCAGACTGTATCAAATGCTGAAAAACAATCATCACCGGATTGAAACGATTGGCATTGATCGAAAAGGGGTGCGGATGAGCGATATTCAGAAGAAAGAGCCAAATGTGTTGATCATTACGCCTTCTCATCAGTTCCCAACAGGGGTGATCATGCCGATTTCCCGGCGGATACAGCTGTTAAACTGGGCAGCTGATCAGCCAGACCGCTATATCATTGAGGACGATTATGACAGTGAATTTAAGTACGGTACAGACAGCATACCGGCGCTGCAGAGCCTTGACCGCTATGACAAAGTCATTTATATGGGGACCTTTTCGAAATCATTGCTGCCCGGCTTGAGGATCAGCTACATGGTGCTGCCGCAGCATTTATTAAGACGCTATAAAGAAGAA
The DNA here is from genome assembly GCF_024807925.1 of Bacillus sp. JUb11. NCBI lineage: Bacteria > Bacillati > Bacillota > Bacilli > Caryophanales > Bacillaceae > Bacillus > Bacillus sp. JUb11. The sequence goes on from NZ_JANUEZ010000004.1 coordinate 113,413, forward strand.
CAGCACTTTTTTATTCAAACGGCCAATCTTTTTACACAATACACCCTTCTTTATTTTATAAAAGATGGCGCCTATCAGCGGCATATTAAAAGAATGAATGGGCTATATGAGGAAAAACGAAAACAACTCATTGGAGAGCTCAATACGGTTTTTGCTGACAATGTGCGGATTATTGGTGAAAATGCTGGTCTTCATTTTATCGCAGAGTTCCGCTCTGATCGGACGCAGCATGAGATTTTACAGCGTGCCAAAGACCGAAAGCTGAAAATGTACGGAATGGACCGTTTCACCCTTGATGAGCATGTGCCCGGTCACAAAGAAGGTTTTGTCCCACTCGTCCTCGGCTTTTCGCACATGCGGCCAGAGGATATTAAGCCAGCGGTGAAACGCCTGTATGACTCGATTTATGGGAAATAAAACAGCCAGTTGCTTTTCTAGACAGCTGGCTTACCACCGCTCTTTATCTACGGCTAAAATGGATGACACGAGTTCAGGAAAAGCGGTCTCAATGTCTTCTTTTCTTAAAGAATAATAGCGGTGTTTTCCGTCAATTCTCACTTTCACGATGCCTGCCTCCCTCAACACTTTGAAGTGATGTGACAGCGTGGATTTGGCAATATTCATCTCATACGTGCCGCATGTCCTCTCGCCTGCTTCAGCTAAGCAGCGGACAATTTCTAACCGGATGGGATCGGCCAATGCGTGCAGCACCGAAATCAGTCTCATGTCTTCTTGGGTTGGATGGATTGGATTATTCATACGATAAATGTACCGTATTTCGTGCCAACATACAATCTCCTTACTCGCCTCATTAAAGTAACGATACATCCTTCGGAAACGACTATGACTATATAATAGCTTTCTTGTGAAGGGGAGGATCTCATTTGACACGAAAATTATGGACTTACTTTTGTTTAATGTTACTCACCATTTGCTTATGTGGATGCCAATCCGTCCGGTATGCCGAATCTAAACCACCTAGTGCAGAAGAGGTATTAGCTCTCGATGAACAGGCAGATTTATTTCAATGGGAAGAAACGGTCTATGAAACAAACATAGATTGGACAAAATCATTAAATGTAACAAAACATCAGCAAGTAGGTGTGATTCAGAAAACAGTTGCCGAACATTTTAATCACGGCACAGCTTCCAAGTTGAAAAAAGGGACAGCGATTTACTCTGTCAAGGAGCGAGAAGACCTTTTAATCGCCGAACTTAACGGACAGATCATCATATATGCCGCACATGCGGAAGGATAAAATACCTGTCATCAGATAGGTATTTTTTTAAGTTCATTTTCTTGTCATAGGTCATTGGTTTTGTTATCATAGCAAAAGTGACCACTCGGTTTCCATTGTGACCATATGGTTTTGCCGATTCGGAAAGGACTTATGAAGATGAACGAAAAGCAAGAAGAGATTTTGCGGGTATCGAAGAAATTATTTTCTCAAAAAGGCTATATGAGTGTCTCCATGCAGTCAATTGCTGATGCCTGTAAAATATCAAAAGCGTCTATTTATAAACTGTTTGATTCAAAGGAAGCTCTTCTATTGGAACTGATTAAATACAATCAGCGCAAAATGAGAGAGATTTCTCAGATCATTCATTCCGAAACGACGCTGTCCAAAAAGGAAAAATTCACAAAAAAGATTAAGCTTGAGCTTGAAGAGTTTAAAGAGAATCATAAATTTTTGAATATGCTGTCCTTTGAAGCTTTTTCACAGCATTCGCCCATCGTCATTAAGCATTTACGTGAGACACGCTCCATTATCATGCAGCGACACAGAGACATCATTTTAAGCACATATGGTGAATCTGTTGCGCCTTATGTGTGGGATCTTGTGATTGTCCTCAACGGATTAATGAGAGAATTCATCTTGATGTTGGCGATTGAGCACAAGAACATCCAATTAGAAAATGCCGCCGAAATGATCATCGGTGTGATGGATCGTGTATCAATAAAGCCTTGCTCCATTGAGCCTGTGCTAACAGATCAGCTGATGGACTCTTATTTGCTTTCCACACAGGAAGAATATGATGAAGAAAAGCTTGTCATCTCGTACTTAACAAAGATGAAACAAGAGCTTCACACACTATCAAACGGAGAAGAAAAGGACGATCTCCTCTCTGCGTTTGAGCTGCTGAGTCAAGAACTGTCAAAGGACCAACCGAGAACCTTTTTAATCAGCTCATTGCTTGATTATTTAGGCAAACACAGCGTTTTATCTCAAAACGTGTCACAGCTGAAAAGCATTATTTTATAGATAAAGAAGGGATAATATGAACCAATCAACAACATCGTATAACCGGTCTGTGATTGTTGGGATTTTCCTCGTTGGGGCGTTCGTTGCGATCTTAAACCAAACGCTTCTCATTCCAGCGATCCCGCATATCATGGAGGAATTCAATATCGATGTCAGTAAAGGCCAATGGCTGACCACAGCCTTTATGCTGACAAACGGGATTCTCATCCCAATTACGGCCTTTTTAATTGAGAAATTTTCAAGCCGTTCCTTAGTCTTAACGGCTCTTAGCATTTTTACAGCAGGTACCATTCTTGCTTCGTTCGCCACGAATTTCCCGGTGCTTCTTGCAGCACGTATCGTGCAGGCAGCCGGTGCAGGGATTTTGATGCCGCTCATGCAAACGATCTTTTTAACCATTTTCCCAAAAGAAAAACGCGGGCAAGCCATGGGTATGGTCGGACTAGTGATTTCATTCGCACCGGCGCTTGGACCAACACTTGGCGGCTGGATTGTCGATTCCTTTAGCTGGAAGTTCTTATTCTATATTGTTCTTCCAATCGGTATTATTGATCTCATTCTTGCTTTCTTCTTAATGAAAAATGTCACACAGCAAAGAGACACTCGTATCGATGTCTTATCGGTAATCCTGTCTTCCTTCGGATTTGGCGGACTGCTGTACGGATTTTCAAGTGTCGGAACGTATGGCTGGACGAGTGCGACCGTTCTGATTTCACTCATTGTCGGCGCTGTGAGCTTGTTCTTCTTTATCCTGCGTCAGTCGAATTTGAAAAGACCCATGCTTGAGTTTGGCGTCTTTAAGTTTGCGATCTTTAGCTTAACGACCTTCCTCGGTATGCTCGTCTTTGCCTTACTAATTGGAACAGAGACGATTTTGCCGCTCTATACGCAGAATGTCAGAGGGTTATCTGCCCTTGATACAGGGCTGATCTTATTGCCAGGGGCTCTCTTTATGGGATTCCTATCACCGATTATCGGACGAATTTTTGACAAAGTAGGCGGTAAAGGGCTGGCTCTAGGCGGGTTTACGATATTAGCTGTCACTTCCCTGCCATTTATGATGCTGAGCCTTGATTCATCGATTACCCTCATTACAGTGGCCTACACGCTTCGCTTAATCGGGGTTGGGATGATCATGATGCCGCTGACAACAGCCGGTATTAACTCGTTACCACCGCATTTGATTCCGCACGGGACAGCAATGAATAATACGATGAGACAAATGGGCGGCTCTATCGGGACGGCTGTGCTTGTCTCCATTATGAGCAGCTCTGCTGCCAATGCAGCATTATCCGATCCAATGAAGTCAGCCGTTCATGGCATGAATACGTCATTTATCGTGTCTGGTGCTATTGCGGTCATTGGACTCGTCCTTTCATTCTTCTTAAAAGAAAAACGTAAGAACAAAGTGATGAAGCAGGAGCTATCTTCTTCGTCCTCTTCTTCATAAAGACAAAGAGCTCGGCATATCGCCGGCTCTTTTTTCATCTATTCACACATAACGTCCTCTCCAAAAATACATTTGTTCATTCAGAGAAGAAAAACCTTGATAATTTGAAGAAAAGAGTTGATAATAGAAACTATTCAATTTGTGAGAAAATTTTTACTATAGGAGATGTATGCATTGAAGGTCGTTAAATTTGGTGGCAGTTCTCTTGCTTCTGGCAAGCAGCTGCAAAAGGTATTTGACATTGTCACAGCAGATCCAGCTCGAAAAGCAGTCGTTGTTTCCGCACCAGGAAAACGGCATTCAACGGATACGAAGGTCACCGATCTATTAATTAGCTGCGGTGAACAATATTTACGTTTAGGTGAAGCAAACGATTTACAAGAAGCTGTCATCGAGCGATATGCCTCGATTGCGGATGAGCTGGGATTAGGTCAAGACATTATTGACACCATCCGGCAAGATGTAAACACGTTATTACAGGCTGATTCTTCTCATCCTGAGCGTTATCTTGATGCGATTAAAGCAAGCGGTGAAGATAATAACGCAAAGCTGATTGCAGCCTACTTTCAGCATCAAGGGGTCGAAGCGCACTATGTGAATCCAAAAGAAGCGGGTCTATTTGTCAGCGACGAGCCTGGTCAAGCGCAAGTCCTTCCAGAATCGTATGATCATTTGTACAAATTAAGAGAACGCTCTGGCATTATTGTGTTCCCTGGCTTTTTCGGTTTTAGTCTAGCGGGTGATATCGTCACTTTTTCCCGTAGTGGATCAGACATTACCGGTTCCATTTTGGCAAATGGACTGAAGGCAGATGTGTATGAAAACTTTACGGATGTGGATGCAGTCTACGCCGTCAATCCAACGATCGTTCATGAACCAAAGGAAATCACAGAGCTGACGTATCGTGAAATGCGTGAATTGTCCTATGCGGGTTTTTCTGTATTTCATGATGAGGCACTTATTCCAGCCTTTCGGGCAGGCATTCCTGTTCAGATTAAGAACACCAATAATCCAGCGGCCAAAGGCACGAAAATTGTAAATCAACGGGATCATACGAATGGCCCTGTTGTGGGAATCGCGTCAGACAATGGATTTTGCAGTATTTATATCTCTAAGTATTTGATGAACCGAGAAGTGGGCTTTGGACGTAAGGTGTTGCAAACGTTAGAGGAATATGGACTTACGTATGAACACGTGCCTTCTGGCATTGATGATATGACCATTATTTTAAGGCAGGATCAGCTGGAGGAGCAACAGATTGAACAAGAGCTTTTAGACCGATTAAAGCTTGTGCTTGATGCAGATGAAGTGGTTCTAGAGCGGAACCTCTCGCTTATTATGGTCGTAGGAGAAGCGATGCGTCATAATGTTGGTACAACAGCAAGAGCAGCAAAAGCGCTGTCAAAAGCCAAAGTGAATATTGAAATGATCAACCAAGGCTCTTCAGAGGTGAGCATGATGTTTGGCGTCAAAGCAGCTCAAGAAAAAGAAGCCGTTCAAGCCTTATATGAGGAATTTTTCTCTATGTCCACGGTGCCTGTCTCCATTTAATCAGCAGACTGTCAGATCTCCGGATCGGCAGTCTTTTTGATCTCACACGATTTGCGCATTAAAGTATATCTATTTCTCGTTTGATTTTGTATGATAGAGACAAATCAACTATTGTTCCGGCCATTGATCGGAGCTACAAGGAGTCCTAATCCATGCCTCGTCAACAACTATTAAAACAGTTTCGCAATTTTCATGATGCTTCTACAAGTATTTTAAACATGATGAGTCAATTCATTCATATGAATACACTGTTTATTGCTAAAAATGATCAAAACACCAATCAGATTGTGAAGGTGCTAAATCATGACGAGCAACTTCTTGAAGAAGGAGAAGAAAATCCTTACGAGAAGACATTTTGCAAGCTGGCGGTCGATCATCGCGATACGCTGTTGATCCCTGATATCCGCTTGGACGAGCGTTCAAAAAACTTAGACGTCACGAAACAGCTGCAAGGCGGCTCATTTATTGGGGTTCCCATCGATTTTACTGATGGTACGAACTATGGAACCATTTGTGGACTTGATCTAAGGCCGCAGCAATTTACAGAAGAGCATGTTCATATGTTTGAAACGATGGCATCTTTGTTGAGTTACGTCTTAGAACTCGACCAGGCCAATCGGCAGATTCAGCAATTATCTGTACCGATCGTACCTGTTGTTGACGGTGTCGCCGTGCTCCCTCTTCTTGGTGATATCGAAGAGACACGTGCGCAGCATATTTTAGAAACCATTTTACAGGAAAGCTACAGGCTGTCGCTCTCTCATTTGGTCATTGATGTTTCAGGGACAAAACGACTCAATGAACAAAGCATTCAATACTTGGTCAGCTATGCGCAAACGTTAAGACTGTTAGGCATTTCAGCTGTTTTAACAGGAATTAAGCAAGACCTTGCGCTGAGTGCGATTCAATCGAATATTTCATTTAAAGACATCACCATTCGTAAGGATTTACCGCAGGCACTTGCTCATATCGGCTTAACGTTCTCCAAAACAGAATAAGTGATGATACACCAAAAAGGGCTAAACCGAGTTTAGCCCTTTTTCTCCTTTTCAGCGTGATAGAAAACCTTTGCAGTCTAGGAAAGACGAGTACCGGCGCGGAGCGAATTTCACATTCGTGAGCACCGGCACGCAGGACTGACACCGAATGCGAGGGTTTGTCTACACGCTGAGGCTAAACAGAGTTTAGCCCTTTTCCTGTGGGAGCGGCAATCGAATGATAAATGTTGTTCCCTTATGTTTTTCACTTTTTAAATCAATCTGTCCGTCATGCAAGTCTACAAGCTGCTTGACAATCGACAGGCCAAGTCCGTATTCTCCATATGGTGTATTCGTTCTCGAAATATCCGCTTTATAAAAACGTTCCCAAATGTGTTTGACTTCTTCGGGTGCAATGCCGATTCCCGTGTCTTCTACTTCAATGATCGTTTCCCCGTTCTCTTCTTTCCCTCTCAAAGAAATACGGCCGCCTTCTGTAAATTGGATGGCGTTCTTTGTGATGTTGACGAGGATTTGAATGAGCCGGTCATAATCTGCGTATACCTTTTGTTCAGGGTGAACCTCTACCATGAGCTGATTGTTTTTCTCTTCAGCCATTCGGCTCAGCTGCTCCTTAATCACTTCAAACGTATCAATGAGTGGATAGTGAAATTTTTGAAGGGTGATTTGATTCGACCTGATTTTCTCATAATCCATATTTTCATTGACGAGACGCAGCATTCGTTTTGTCTCATCAGTGATGAGCGCATAGCATTTCTCTTTCTCTTCTGCCGGCACATCCGCAGTATTCAGCCATTCGACCAATCCTCGAATGGTCGTCAGCGGTGTTTTCAATTCGTGAGACACATCCGCAATGAATTGGCGTCTCCGTTTTTCAAGCCGGTCAATTTCCTCTCTTGATCGTTGGAGGCGTTTGGCCATCATATTAAAATCCTCACCTAGTGTGCCAATTTCATCAAGGTGTTTGTTTTCAAGATGAATGTTGTAGTCACCATGTGCAATTTTCTCAGTTGCCTCTCTCAGTTTTTTGATACGATTCACATGGAACTTCGACAGAAACAGACTGAGAATAAAGGTAATCGTCAATGCCACAAACACGATGATATATAAATACCGGTTCATTTGAGCAATCAGCTCTTCTGCTCCTTGAATAGGAGCTATGAGCACCACCCCGCCCTTCAGCTTTCCGTCTTCCATGACAGGAAGTGCCACAAGTGATGCTTCTTGATCAAGCCGGCGCGAATCACTTCGCTTGACAATGATTTCTTCTCCTTTTGCAAGCTTGGTCCACAAATCTTTTGTGAGTAACGCTTCATGCGGTGGCATCTCTTGCTGCTGAGACAGCACAGTCCCTTTTTCATCAAAGACGAAAAAACGGATTTGTCTTGTCGAAAGAATGTCTTCAAATGGACGCAAACGGAAGTTCATCTCGGCTTTCGACAGTTGTTTAAAATTCTCCAAAATTTCATTCCCATACGAACTCATTTCGTCTACCCTATTTTGATAGGCAATATCTTTTACAAAATGAGACATGAGGGTGCTGATAATAATGATGGCAATGAGCAATAACCCAAGGTGACTAATCAGCAACTGGTAAAAATATTTAATCTTCATCGAACTTATACCCTACGCCCCATACCGTATATAGAAAGGGCTTAGGTCCGTCTCCGATTTTTTGGCGCAACCGTTTAATATGAACATCAACTGTTCGTTCATCACCATAAAATTGGTATCCCCAAATTTGCTCAAGCAATTGTTCTCGTGAAAATACTTGCCGAGGATGCTGTATAAAAAAGCACAGTAGATCGTATTCCTTTGGCGTTAAATTTTCGATCCGTTTCCCCTCTAGAAACACTTCTCTCGTTTTTTTATCTAACTGAAAATGTTCGGTCTCTAGCCGTTCATCCTCTTTCGCTCCTTCTTGAGTAGATGTTGTTTGAGCAAAACGTCGTTTCACTGCTTTGATTCTTGCCATTAAGGTGAGCGGACTAAAGGGTTTTGTCACATAATCATCTGCCCCAAGATCGAAGCCCAGCACCTGATCAGATTCCGTTTCCTTTGCTGTCAGCATAATAATCGGAACATCACTGATCTGCCGTACTTTTTGACAAATGGTCAGACCATCCATTGAAGGAAGCATGACATCTAAGATGAGCAGATCCCAATCCTCCTCTTGCTTAAATCGATTCAATCCTTCTAATCCATCATGGACGAATTCCGCTTGAAATCCTTCTCGTTGAAAAAACATATCCGTCATTGTACAAACACTCTGGTTATCTTCAATCATTAATATTTTCATCATCAGCCTCCGCTGTTGCCTTTGTTTTTCTTTATGTAGCTTTATTTTACATGTTCCTTCTCAAATCTCAATTGGATTGATACGATTTCATGAACTTATCATGCTTTGGTCATCTTTTATTCATACTTTTTGATGGAGCTGACATTTTGGGGAATCACATTGTTCTTTTTTAATATAGTAGAATGGAAAAATGAAGGAATTGTAGAGGATAGTCTAAGATGAGGACAGTGTCATTTACGTTCTTTGAGAAGAAGAAGTCTCCCATGAAGTAAAAGAATGAAATGACACGCTTCCTGATCGTTATAAATGGTCTATATAAAACAGTTTGGAACTGGACATGCATATCGAGGGCGGGTGTGCCCTAACGAAGCTAATTGTGTTTTTCTATAAGGCACCCCATTTCGATGCGAATTTCCTTTTTCTTCATATCTTCATTTGAATAAGAGTTGACATTTAATCCAATCAGTTGAAAGCCATTTTTCAAATAAAACTGGATAGCTGGAAAATTGGATGATTGGGTTTCTAATACAATCATTCTAACTCCCAATTCACGAGCGCGTTTTTTTGCCATTTTAATGAAAGTGCTGCCAATACCTTTTCTTTTAAATTGTTTATCCACATATAAATCATGAATGAGTAATGTATTATTCCATTTCATGTGTTGAATGACTATAATTCCAGTTTCTTCACCATTCATCTCTGACACGTAAACCTCTGAACCCTCTTTATATGGATCGAAAATCTCCTCTTTTAGATTTTTTTTAACTGGCGCTTCAAATTCTTCTTCTGTAAGGGAGATGTTCCAACCATTGTGACTGGTTTCCATATGAATATCATAGTATTTTTCAGATGTATATTGATAATATACTTGTTTTCCTTTAGGATAATTTTTTTGATAGATACGACGAATCGTTAACATTTCATACTCCCTTCATTTCAATGATTTAAATCTTTAATCGTACTACTAAATTCGTCGATTTGCGATTTGATACCTTTAAAAATACACCTAAAAGATAAAACTCGTTTTGCCTCTGTCATAGAATAGGGTCGTTTTTAAATGTGATTGTTGTAGATCAAGATCAATTGTTCACCTGACGAAGAGAATATCTTCTTTGACGTTATAGAGTGTATTCACTCTTATAAGAATAAGGACATTTAAAAAGCTCATCTCCAAAGATGAGCTTTTTTCATATCACACGAGCAACTTCAGATAGGCAGCGTCATTTCCCTCTTCAACCGCCTGTAAAAGCTGCTTTGCCTTAGATGTGCTGGTGACGCTGCTTAACTTTTGTATGATGTCTTCTGTCGATAACGCACAGCCTGGTGCTCCCCGAGGGATATCGACTCGTTTGCTAATTGTGGTTCCGTCAGATAAGGTGAGCTTTACAATCGTAAATCGTCCTTTTGGTACTGCGTCTGGATGGGGTTCTATCGTTTGATCATATACTCTATTCACCCGCTTCATCCATGTCAGCAGCTCTGGTGAAATGGCTTTTTTCGTAAAAGCATCCAGTGATAAAGGTTGTCCAAACACCGCTAGTGCGATGACATACTCGACACTAAATCGTCCCTCTTCTCCCGTCAAAGGTGTCCGCTCCGTGAGTGCGGCATCTCCGCCAGGCGGAAACATGACGTCGACCTGTTCGATCTTCCCCTGTAAGGAAGAGTGTTCTTGTACTAATGACTCGATCGCATCAGCTGCATGATGCGCCGCTGAACAGAACGGATACACTTTAAACCATAGACCTGGCGACACGATACGCCACGCAGTGCCATAGTCTTCTAGCAAACATCTTTCCGCTAGTTTCTGATCCCCATAGAGAGAAAAGAAGCCCAGCTCTCCATCCAGAAGCGATTCACTCCCGCCAAAACCTGAGCAAGCTAAATCTATGGACCATACGGCTGTTTTAGCGGCGAGGCCAGCTTGTAATGGTTTCATATCAGTCCCAAACTGCTTTCGCATTCCAGCTGATTGCGCACCTGCAAAGCCGATCGCTTTCGCCAGCTCTTTCTGTGAAACTTGTTTCAAATAACCAATCGCACAGACTGCTGCAATGGCTCCGAGAGTTCCGGTATTATGCCAGCCCCGCTCATAGTGCGACTTGCCGATGGATTCACCTAGCCTTGCCATTACTTCGACGCCAGTAATGTAGGCTGCTAGAAATCGATCACTGTACGCCTCCCCGTTGGTCAGCTGGGAAAGCAAGGCCGGGATGATGACCGCACTTGGGTGTCCTCTCACATCAGAATGCACATCATCATAATCAAGGGCGTGAATCAGGTAGCCATTTAGCATGGCTGCGGATTGACGGCTGACCTTCTTCCCTTGTCCAATGACAGGAATTTGAGCCGCGCCGCCTTCTTGTTCCACCAGCGCCATGAGCTTCTGAATCCCTTCATCCTCTTTTGCAGCAAGCGCTGCTGCCGCAGCGTCTAACAGACCGTTTCGAGCCATTTGAACGGCCTGTTGATCTTGCAGCGGATGAGCAGAGAGCACTGCCTCTGCGAGCTGTTTCGTTAGTTCCATGTTCTTGACTCCAACGCCCGAACCGCAAGCTCGGAGAAGAAAGCAGCAGCGACTGGGATTGCCTCTTCATTTAACGTAAAGGCAGGATGATGCCACTCCTCGGTACCGCTCGTCCCCATCCATACGAAAAAGCCTGGAATGCGCTCTTGGTAAAGAGCAAAGTCTTCTCCGCCTGGTGACTGCTCTGCCTCTACTACTGCGAGATCAAGCGCTCCTGCCGTTTCTTCAACAACCTTTGTCAAACGCTCATCATTCATCACAGAAGGCAAATACGGATGCCATTTCACTTCTGCCTTTGCTCCAAACCCTTCTGCGATACCGCTCACGATTTGTTTCATGAGATCTGGAATCATCGCTCTCACTTCAGGTTCAAACGTCCGAACGGTCCCTTCCATCTCGACGCGATCAGGTATCACATTCCATGATGTGCCACCTTGAATACGTGTGATGCTGACAACCGCATGATGCAAAGAACTAATGCGGCGGCTGACAATTTGCTGTAGGGCGCTTGTGATCTGACCGCTGATGGCAATCGGATCAATTGTGTGATTTGGAATTCCAGCATGACCACCCGTTCCTTGAATGTCAATTTCAAACCGGTCGACGCTCGCCATTAATGCTTTTTCTCTTATCCCGATGGTGCCAACTGGCAGGTTAGGTTTATTGTGCATACCAAATATCGCATCCACTCCATTTAAGACGCCTGCCTCTATGACGTGTTTCGCTCCTTGCGCCACTTCCTCAGCCGGCTGGAACAAAATGCGGACTGTTCCCTTGAGCTCATGTTTCCGTTCGTTTAATAGGACGGCCGCACCAAAAATCGAAGCGGTATGGAAATCATGGCCGCATGCATGCATTTTTCCCTGTATCTTTGAAGAAAATGGTTCACCAGATGCTTCTTCGATCGGAAGTGCGTCAATATCGGCTCTCAGAGCAATCGTTGGTCCCTCTTGTTCTCCTTTGATTTCACAAACGACCCCTGTTTGAAGATCTGGGAAATCGAGCACTGTGATCCCTTCCTCTTGTAACCAGCCTCGTAGTTTTTTTGTCGTTTCATACTCTTCAAATGCTAGCTCTGGATGCTCATGAAGCGCTCGGCGCATGTTAATTAAACGTTTGTTTAAAGCTTCATTTCCTAATGATTTCACTGATACTCACCCCTCTAAAGAGTAAAAAGCAGCTTATGCTTCTTCAGCCGCTGCTTCTTTTTGGATAAATCGTTTTGTTCGTTCATTCTGCGTTTCGTCAAATAGTTCGGTTGGCGTTCCCTGCTCAATGATATGACCATCTGCCATAAAAATGACATGATCTGCTACTTCTCTTGCAAACGCCATTTCATGTGTCACGATGATCATCGTTGTTTCTTGAATGGCAATGGATTTAATCACTTGAAGCACACCTGAGACAAGTTCTGGATCGAGTGCTGATGTTGGTTCATCTAGCAAAATCGCATGTGGATCGACCGCTAACGCACGGGCAATGCCAATCCGCTGCTGCTGACCGCCGGATAGTGTAACCGGATAGCTGTCAGCTTTTTGTTCTAGCCCTACTTGTTTCAATAATTTCATACCGATTTCATTTGCCTGCTGTTTTGTCATTTTTTTCGTCACAAGCAGTGACTCTGTAATGTTTTGCAAGGCTGTTTTGTTTTTGAATAAATTATAGTTTTGAAACACCATGGCCGTTTGCTGACGCAGGTGATGGGCTTCTTTACGTGTATATTTAGACGCATTCAGCTTCGCATCGCCAATTTCAATCGTACCTTCATCTGGCGTTTCTAATAGATTTAGACAGCGTAGCAATGTTGATTTACCGGAGCCAGAAGGTCCGATAATGGCCACAACCTGCCCTTTTTGCACGTCAAGATTAATTCCGTCTAAGACGACAAGGTCGCCGAATGATTTTTTCAAATTGGTGAGCTTGATCATGTCCACACCTCCTTAATTCCGGTAAGGTTTGCTGAGTTTTCGTTCAAATAGGTCTTGCAGGAAACTATAAATGATGGTGAGCACCCAATACACAATGCCAACCGCTAAATACGTTTCAAAGTACTTATAGTTGGCCGATGCAATCATTTTCCCTTGCGCAAACATTTCTGCCACCCCAATGGTAAAGGCAAGCGATGTTTCTTTTAAAAGTCCAATAAAGGTATTCCCCGTCGCTGGAATGGCATTTCTGACGGCCTGCGGGAAAATAATTCTGACGTAAGACTGCCATCTTGTCATGCCGACAGATAAACAGGCCTCAAGCTGCCCTTCATCCACTGAATTAAGAGCCGCTCTAAAAATTTCTGCTAAGTACGCTGAGTTTTTAATACTTAAACCGATAATGACCGCTGTTAAGGCATCCATTGAGGTCATCGCAGGGAATAGCTGCGGAAGACCAAAATAAATGAGAAAGAGCTGAACCAAAGTTGGAACCGCTCTGAAAAAAGAAATATACAGCTTGGCAAATTGGTATAAGACAGGTATCCGGTTTTTCGTTATAAGCGCGAATACCACACCAATGATAATGGCAAATACCATGGAGACAATCGCCATGAAGATCGTTATCGGCAAGTATTGAATCAAGGTTGGAAAAACCGTCACCATATACTGCCAATCAATGTGATTCATGTCTGCTTTTCACCGCCGCTGTTGTTATTTTTTAATTGGAACTGTGACATCATCTTTGAAATATTTCTCAGACAATTTCTTCAGTGTTCCGTCTTCTCTTAATTCTTTGATCGCTTGATTGAATTCTTCTCTTAGCTTGTCGTGCTTTTCATCTTTGGCAAATGGGTAGCCGACTTCTTCATATACGATTGGGTTGCCGACGATTTTGAGTGGAAGTCCTGTTTTTTCAATTTGAGCTAACAAGACACTGCGTCCGTTGACGTAAGCATCTACACGGCCATTTGCGACTTCATTTAATACACCGTCTTGTGTTTCATATGTTTTGATGTTGATTTTCTTGTCTGGGTCTTTGCTCTCTAGGTTTTTGGCATGGTTTGAGCCAAGAACAGCCGCCACCGTTTTTCCTTTTAAGTCGTCAAGTCCTTTAATGTCCTTGTTGTCCTTCTTGACAATGATTTGTGTTCCTGCGTATGCATACGTATCTGTAAAGTTGAACGTTTGTTTACGCTCATCTGTAATCGCAACTTGGTTTGATACGGTATCCAGCTTACCAGATGTCAGCTGGCCCATCAGCCCGCTGAATTCACTCAGCTGCCAGTCTAGTTTGTAGCCTAGCTTTTTCGCAATGGCTTCTGTGACCTCGACATCAAATCCTACTAGTTTGCCGTTTTCTTTATAGGCAAATGGATAGCTTTGGCCTGTAGCGCCCACTTTAAGCACTTTTTCGTCTTTGCCTTCACTCTGATTACCCCCGCCGCATGCTGCTAACACCGCAAGCATTGCCGCAAATAAAACAACTAGCCACTTTTTGTTTTTCATGTTCGTACACCCTTCTTTCCTCTTATGGTTGTGTAATATCTGATCTTAATTGTTTTTTAAAATAAATGGTGATATGGCCTTTGCCTAGATTCTTTTCACCTGCTCTGACATAGCCTTTACGCTCATACATGTCCATGAGCCACGGATGCTTATCAGCTGTCCCAAGAGAGACAAACGGTACCTTTAGTGTGTCCCTTAGCACTTCCGTTTCAACCCACTCAAGCAAGGCTGAGCCTGTGCCTTTTTTTGCCGCTGGTTCTGAAGCAAACCACCATATATGCGGAACGCCGAATGGTCCTGGCTGTTCTCCCCAAGGCATACGGAGTGATAAAGTGGAGAGAAGCTCTCCGTTTTCTTCCATTACATAGCAAAGGTTCTTTTGTACATTTTTCTGAACGAGGGCGATATCTGCATGTGCTGCTTGGAACTGAATGCCGAGCTCACGAATCGGTTCATAGGCTCTTGTTGTCAGTTCAAGCAGCGCTTCTATATCATCCTCAGTTGCCAGACGAAACGTATATCCCAACGTTAGTCACCTCACCTTTATGTCGTGTAGCGATTTTTTGGCTGTTTTAATCCGAGATTTTCTCGTAAAGTTTGTCCTGTGTATTCTGTTTTGAACAGGCCTCTTTCCTGAAGGATCGGAACGACGCAGTCTACGAAGGCATCAAGTCCTTCTGGCAATAATGGCGGCATCACGTTAAAACCGTCGGCTGCTTCCTCAACGAGCCATGTCTCCATCACATCTGCTAGCTGCTCTGGTGTTCCAATGAAGATATGGTGCCCACGGGACCCTGCAACAGATTGGTAGAGCTGGCGAATGGTCAGGTTGTCCTTTCTCGCCATATTCATCACAAGGTCAAAGCGGCTTTTCACGGCATTTGACGCGCTTGGATCAATCTCTGGAAGCGGTCCGTCTAGTGGATACTGCGAAAGATCAATACCCCCTAAGTAGTTTTGTAAAATGCTAAGGCCGATCTCTGGAACAATCAGCTCTTGTAATTCTTGATACTTCGCTTTTGCTTCTTCGACAGTATCGGCAATGATTGGGAAGATGCCCGGCATGATGCTGACATCCTCTTTAGCTCGCCCAGCAGCCTCTACTTTTCCCTTCAAGCTTTGGTAAAATTCCTTCGCTTTGTCGAGATCGTTTTGTGCCGTAAAAATGAGCTCAGCCGTTTTAGCCGCAAGCTTTTGACCATCTTCAGAAGATCCTGCTTGAATGATCACTGGCTGTCCTTGCGGGGTGCGTGATACGTTAAGCGGTCCCCGTACAGAGAAGAATTCACCTTTGTGCTGTAGCTCATGAAGCTTACTAGACTCAAAGAATTCTCCTGTTTCTTGGTTTCTGATAAGTGCGTCCTCTTCCCAAGAATCCCACAGACCTTTGACGACATCGACGAATTCTTCAGCTCGTTCGTATCGTTTGTGGTGCGCTAAATGCTCTTCTCCGCTAAAATTTTTCGCTGTTTCTTCAATAGAAGATGTGACCACATTCCATGCTGCTCGTCCGCCTGATAAATGATCAAGTGAGGCAAACTGTCTCGCAATATGGAATGGCTCACTGTATGTAGTTGATGCTGTTGCTGCTAAACCAATTGTTGAGGTAGACTCTGCAATCGAAGAAAGCAGGGTGAGCGGTTCAAATCTCGTTAATACATTTGGATGAGATGTATGATTAATTGATAAGCTGTCGGCTAAAAAGAGCAAATCCAGCTTCCCTTCCTCGGCCTTTTTCGCTAATTGTTTAAAGTAATCAAGATTCATGGCTGCGTCTGGTACTGCTTTCGGATGTCTCCAAGAGGCGACATGATGTCCAGTTCCCGCGATGAATACGCCTAGCTTGAGCTTCCGTTTCGGCTGTGACACTTGTTCTTCATCCTTTCTATATCTTCCTTGTATCAAGTGATTATTTTACAAGATACATTTTTCTGATTGAATTAATCGGTTTTATCCATAAAAAAGGGCAAATGTTGTGAAAAATGAAAAATAATTATTACTATATGCCCTTTTTACATGATTGTCAACCGCCTTCTAAACCTCCAAAAAAAGGGATTTACAGGCGGTTACGGTGGATCAATTTCAATATTTCCGATGAGCCGGTCCGTGGAGTGCGTCATCAATTGACTGCGCTCTAGTACGTTATGGGCAATCACCGAATGAGTGGAAGATGTAGTGCGGACGGCAATCGCTTTTTGAGGAGAGAGATTAATGATGTTATTCCGCAGCACACGTGCTGAGACAACCTCATCAAGAAAAACGGCTGTCGGCTGTCCGATTGAACGATTTAAATAAAAGCGGTTATCACCAATTTGGGGTGAGCCATTTTTAATATACATCACCACATATAAGGACGTTTCTTCAAAGGAATTGTCTTTAATCTCTAAAGGAGCGGTCGTATTGCTGTAGACGGCATAGTTTTGATAGTGCTTAAAACGATTCTGCCATATGAAAGCCTTTGCATTTCCTGTCACGCTGATTGTATACGAAGATGCGAGCTGTGAATGTCCTTCTTGAATAAAGTGATTGCCGTTGATCCCCGCTTCTCCCTCCTGCACCCATATCCCTCGGCTGAATTCCTTGAATTGATTATGCTGAATTAAGATATTCGTTCCTCTGACCATCGCCGCATCGATGACAGAGTAGACGGTATTGTTTGAAAAGACAATGCTGTCTGATTGATAAATACGCAGCGATGTACTTCTAAGCCGTGTGTTTGTCCCTGACTCAATATGATTTCCTTCTATTAAAATGCGATTGGCCATATAGACAGACACAGCCGCATCTTCAAAAAGACTGATTTTATTACCTGTGATGTGCACGCTGTCTCCCCTCACATCAATACCCTTTTCAAATCCTTCAATCATATTGCCAATAATGATCACATTGTTTTCCGATTGATCAAGCGGCACACCTAAGCTCGTAATCCCTGCTTTTGTCACGCCCCCTCTCACTGCACGAATCAAATTATTCGCAATGATCATTTCAGTGGCGAAGCCATAGGAGATACTGCTGTCCGTTTGATTGCCTTCAATGATCACACCATAGCCGTTGAAATTATAGATAGAGCTGGCTGCGCCGCCTCTGACTATGTTGTTTCGAATCTGAATATTCAGCGGTTCCTCCAAGTTGGTCGCATTTTCTCCGTATCCTTCAATATCAATGCCCATTTTTGGCTCGACCCCGTTTACCCCTGCCCTTTCAAGCAAACAGTCTTCCACAATGACACCATCACAGCCTGTAATAGAAATATTGTTTCGCCTTGAGTCAGTGATGGTGCAGCCAGAAATATGAATAGACGAAGCAGGCGAGTACGATTCGATATGGGTCAATAAACCGTGCGGACTGACAATGATACCGTCTCCCGTACAATTGTTGATTTGAACACGATCGATATTCACATGGGAAGCACCTTCAATACACACCCCGAAGCCCCATTCATGTGTTTTTCTTTCTGGCGGGAGCGCCTTATACACATGCTCATCACGGTCGCCTTCAATCCGCCCGCCCCGAATGGTCACATGCTCTACCTCTCCTATATAAAAGGCTGCATATCCCCACGAATCATTTGGTTTCACTTTGATGACGGCATCTGATGCCATCTCAATACAAATATGACTTGGCACTCGTATGCCGGCATGACGAAAAGGAAAAAATTGATCCCCCCTGTACACCGCATCTATTAGATACGTTCCACTCGGCAGCCAGACGTGGGAGTAACCCTGTGCTTTTGTCCATTCCAGGCATTCGTTCAGTTTCGCTGTACAGTCCGTTTTCCCGTCAGCAATCACGCCAAAGTCTAATACATTGACAATGGGTTTCTTCAGATCAGATTCATTTACATCCCCCAATGAAAACCCCTCCTTTTTACACATGTCCTCTTGTCATCCTATGCATGTGGGAAAGGTTTGCTTGTACGATATTTCAAATTTTATATAAATTCTTCTGGAATAACTTTCCGATGATTTTCACTTGAACGAATTTTTCATCTTTTTGAGTCTTTACGCCTATTGAACTAACATTTTCCTGTTTTAGAATAGTTTTATATTGACACAAGAACTATACAAGAATATCATTTTTCTCATATCTCTTTTTTTAAGAAAGGATCTATGCCATGTCTACAATTGACCACGATAAAATTGTTAAAAGTGTTCCTCAAAAAGGGTTTTTTGGACATCCTAAAGGACTTTACACACTGTTTTTCACTGAATTTTGGGAGCGTTTTTCTTATTATGGCATGCGTGCACTGCTTATTTATTATATGTACACAGAGGTGACAAAAGGCGGTCTTGGCTTCGACCAGACAACCGCTAATTCGATCATGTCTGTCTATGGTGCGCTTGTCTACATGTCAGGCATTATTGGCGGATGGCTTGCCGACCGGGTATTTGGTTCATCCAGTACGGTCTTTTATGGCGGGGTATTCATTATGCTTGGTCATGTCATTTTGGCACTGCCTAGCGGTGCAACAGCGCTCTTTATTAGTATGGGGCTGATTATTATTGGGACAGGCCTCCTAAAGCCGAACGTGTCAAACATAGTCGGTGACCTATATACAAAAACAGACCCTCGCAGGGATTCTGGATTCAGTATTTTCTATATGGGGATCAACATGGGTGGTTTTATCGCCCCATTAATTGTCGGAACACTCGGTCAAAAAGTGAATTTCCATCTTGGTTTCTCACTCGCTGCCGTTGGTATGCTTGTTGGACTTATTACGTTTGTCATCACGAAAAAGCCGAATCTTGGACTTGCCGGCACTTATGTCACAAATCCACTATCAGCTACTGAACGCAAGAACTTCAAAATTTTCGGTACATTGATCGTGATTGTACTTGCTGTTTTTGCTGTCATCGGTATTCGAACAGGAGCGCTCACGATTAATCTATTCACTTGGTTTGTCAGTGTCCTTGGTGTGCTGATTCCAATTGTTTATTTTATTGTGATGTATTTTAGTAAAAAAACGAGTGCAGTGGAGCAGTCGAGGGTACTCGCTTATATTCCATTGTTCCTAGCTGCGGTGATGTTCTGGGCCATTCAAGAACAAGGCTCAAATATTTTAGCCACATATGCAGATCAGCGAACAAACTTGAATTTCCTTGGCATGACATTAGCCTCTTCTTGGTTCCAATCATTGAACCCAATCTTTATTGTGCTCCTGTCACCAGTATTTGCTTGGTTATGGGTCAGACTCGGTAAGAAACAGCCGTCTACCCCGATTAAATTCTCACTTGGCCTTCTGTTCGCAGGATTATCCTTTATCATCATGATCATTCCTGCATACATGTCTGGTCCGAACACACTTGTGAGCCCATTATGGCTCGTTCTGAGCTTCTTCCTCGTCGTCATCGGAGAGCTCTGCTTATCACCAGTCGGGCTGTCAGCGACAACAAAACTGGCACCTGCTGCCTTCTCAGCGCAAACGATGAGCCTTTGGTTCCTTTCCAATGCAATGGCACAGGCGATCAATGCGCAAGTGGTCAAGCTGTTTGATAAAGTGCCAGAAACCGTCTATTTCGGGATCATCGGCATGCTCGCCATCATTTTATGTGGTGTCATGCTCCTGCTTACACCGGTGATTAAGAAAGCGATGAAAGGCGTGCATTAAATTGAAAAAGAAGCCTCCCGAATGGGAAGGCTTTTTTTTTTGAATTAAAACCGAATTTCATCATCTCCGTGGATTTGCAACTGGAGCGGTTCACTTTTCACCTGATGTTTTTTCACATAGCGGTGATAGACAACATATCCAATGATCATGAGCGGTACGCCGACATACAGCCCAATCCGCTGCTCCGCATCAAAGGCAAGACTGATTAGCACAATCGAATTCAGCGTGATCGCAATGATCGGCAGTACCGGATAAAGAGGGGTTTTAAATTTTAGGTTTTCCAGCTTTCCGCCTGCTTTCAAATATCTTCTGCGGAAAAGCAGTTGTGATAATGTAATCGTAATCCAGCCGGTTTGGGCACTCATGCCCGCAATAGACACGATCCAAGCAAAAACGGTTTTCTCTGCAAAGAATCCTGATAATAACGAAATACCTGTAAACAGGAAAGTGAGCAGTAAGGCATTGATCGGGATGCCCCGCTGATTGACTCGTCTAAACGCCTTCCCTGCCATTCCTTCCTTCGACAAAGAGTACAGCATTCTCGTAGAGGCATATAGGCCAGAGTTCGCCACAGATAATAAAGCAATGATAATGACAAAGTTCATGATATCTGCCGCATAAGGAATGCCCGTTCTCTCAAACACAGTGACAAATGGGCTTTGCAGCACACTCGCTTCTTTCCAAGGCACCATACCCGCTAAGACAAAAATAGATAAAACGAAAAAGACAAGGGTGCGCCAAACCGTCTGATGAATCGAGCGAGGTACGGTTTTCTCCGGATTTTCACTTTCTCCTGCCGCAATCCCGATCAGCTCCGTCCCTTGAAACGAAAAATTCACCGTGATCATCGTGACGACAACGGCCAGCAAGCCATTCGGAAACAGGCCGTCACTCACAAAATGACTAAAGTAAGGAGCTGGTTCCCCGCTCGTCGTTTGAATAAAACCAAACATCGCCGCTCCACCTACGCCAATAAATAGTAAGATGGCAACAATCTTAATGGTTGAGAAGAAAAACTCCGACTCCCCGAACGCTTTCGCTGATCTGGCATTTAATAAGAACAAACACAGCCCAAATATGAGACACCAAATCCACACATCCACTTGTGGAAGCCAGCGTCTCATCAGCTGCCCTGCTGATAAAAATTCCAGCGCCACGGTGGCTGCCCAGCCAAGCCAATAAATCCAGCCAACAGCAAATCCTGCTGCAGGACTCACAAATTTCGTCGCATACGTATGAAACGACCCCGACACAGGAAGCGCGACTGACAGCTCTCCAAGACACAGCATGGTTAAATACATAATCAATCCGCCCACTATATAGGAAAGAACAGCTCCAACTGGCCCTGCTTGTCCAATCGTATAGCCTGTTCCAAGGAAAAAGCCTGTCCCAATGACACCGCCAAGAGAAATCATAAATAAATGGCGGGAGGTCATCGCCCTTTTCAATTGTTCGGGCTGATTTTGTCCAACATCCACAATGATGCCCTCCTTCTTCTAAGATGTTCTGTTATCAAAACATGTCTCCATGTGATTATTCCATTTTCAAAACAACCTACTAATTATACATCTTTTATAATAAATATGCTTCCTTCTATCGTCACTGTAACAAAGTCTTTATTTTAGTAATGTTCGCACAACTAAGAGCAAATAGACATTGTAAAGAATGGAGGTTTGAAAGAATTGGGTTCAGGGCATAAAGTTGGTGAGATTCGCTCAAGCTAGTTTCAAATGCTTTACTTTTAGGTTGCTTCTCTGTAAGATCATATGTTGTAAATACCAACAAGAAAAGTGGGGAATAAAATGAAAAAAATGTTCTTTGCCATTATTTTAGGCGCTTGTGTTGCATTGATCACGGCATGCGGATCAGCTGCAAACGACAGCGCAAATAAACAATCTGGGTCTAAGGAATCAGGTGACCTTTGGAAATCCATTCAGGATAAAGGCGTATTAACCATCGGTACAGAAGGTACATATGCTCCTTTCACCTTCCATGACAAAAAGACAGATAAACTAACTGGCTATGATGTCGAGGTCATCACAGAAGTTGCAAAACGTCTTGACTTAAAACCAGAATTCAAAGAAACACAATGGGACAGCATGTTTGCTGGTCTGAATTCAAAACGTTTTGATGTGGTAGCGAACCAAGTTGGTAAAACTGGACGTGAAAATCAATATGATTTCTCTGATAAATACACAACATCTCAAGCCATTGTTGTGACAAAATCAGATAACAATGACATCAAGAAACTTTCTGATGTGAAAGGCAAAAAAGCAGCACAATCATTAACAAGTAACTATAACAAATTAGCTACAGATGCTGGCGCTAAAATTGAAGGGGTTGAAGGTCTTGCACAATCCATTCAATTGATTCAGCAAGGGCGTGCTGATTTGACGTTCAATGACAAATTGGCTGTCTTGAATTACTTGAAAACAAGCGGTAACAAAAACCTAAAAGTTGCATTTGAAACAGGAGATCCACAAGAAACGTATTTTGCCTTCAGAAAAGGCAGCGGCGAAGTCGTTGACAAAGTGAATGGCGCACTAAAAGAAATGAAGAAAGATGGTACACTCGCTAAGATTTCCAAGAAATGGTTTGGTGAAGATGTTACAAAATAATATCCTCGGAGTCGTCATTCCGTGGGATCTTCTTCAGCAATCTTTTTGGCCAATGGTGATGCAGGGAATTTATTATACAATTCCCCTCGCCATCATTGCTTTTATCATTGGTCTTTTTATCGCGCTTGTGACAGCTCTTGCTAGAATGTCTAAAATCAAAGCGCTCAGATGGATTTTTTCTATCTATGTGTCGGCTGTTCGCGGAACGCCGCTTTTTGTGCAATTGTTTATTATTTTCTATTTCTTTCCGACATTTAATATCACACTTGATCCATATCCAAGTGCTATCATCGCTTTTTCTTTAAACGTAGGTGCGTATGCTTCGGAAATTATTCGTGCATCCGTCCTATCTGTTCCAAAAGGACAATGGGAAGCGGGGTATTCGATTGGGATGACCCATCGCAAAACGCTCGTCCGCGTGATTTTACCGCAGGCAGTGCGTGTATCGATTCCGCCGCTGTCTAATTCATTCATTAGTTTGGTGAAAGATACATCGCTTGCCTCCCAAATCCTCGTGGCAGAGATGTTCCGTAAATCACAGGAAATTGCTGCGGCGAACTTGGATCAAATTTTATTTATTTATATGGAAGCAGCCCTGATCTATTGGGTATTCTGCTTCATTCTATCGCTCGTTCAACACCAAATTGAAAAACGACTTGATCGATATGTCGCAAGGTAAGGAGGGAACGACATGCTAACAGTCAAAGGCTTAAACAAATCCTTTGGTGAAAATGAGATTTTAAAGTCGATTGATTTTACGATCAACAAAGGGCAGGTTGTGGCGATTCTTGGTCCATCAGGTTCAGGAAAAACAACGATGCTTCGCTGTTTAAATGCACTTGAAATTCCAAATGCCGGCTCCTTTACCTTCGATGATTTCTCGATTGATTTTTCTAAAAAAAATAAACAAGCTGATTTGCTCAAGCTTCGCCGGAAGTCAGGCATGGTGTTTCAAGATTATCATCTGTTCCCACATCGCACTGTTCTTGAGAATGTGATGGAAGGTCCAGTCCAAGTCCAGCGCCGTCCGAAAGAAGCGGTGCGAAAAGAAGCGATTCAGCTCCTGCAAAAGGTAGGACTTGAGGATAAAAAAGATTTGTATCCCTTCCAGCTGTCAGGCGGTCAAAAGCAGCGTGTCGGCATTGCCCGTGCACTTGCCATTCAGCCAGAGCTTATGCTCTTTGATGAACCAACCTCTGCGCTAGATCCTGAGCTTGTCGGAGAAGTCTTAAAGGTCATGAAAGATTTAGCGAAAGAAGGCTGGACGATGGCGGTTGTCACACATGAAATCAAGTTTGCCCAAGAAGTGGCAGACGAAGTGATTTTTATTGATGGCGGCGTCATCGTCGAACAAGGTCCTCCTGAAGAAATCTTCAAACGACCAAAGGAAGAACGAACAAAACAATTCTTAAATCGGATTTTGAATCCAGTATGATCAAAAAGGCTGTTCTCATCATGTGAGAACAGCCTTTTTTTATATCTCTTTTTGCAGCCGCAGCGCTAATAAATCTTGCAGGAGCAGTCTCGCTCCCTCTGGGCTGACAACTACACCGCCTGACAGCGCCTTATTGGAACAGGTGACTTGCCCTGTAACGATACAAGGTTTATCCTGCCAATAAGGCTTTATCACAATGTGACTTTCTTCTTGATAGATTTCAATAAAATCTTGTGGATGAATTTTCAACCGTTTTCTTATATCTGTCGGCAGGACAATTCTTCCAACGTTATCTATATACTTTACATCTTCTTTATTTAACAAATTGACCCCCCCTGCATCTCTAGATATGATATAGACGATTCCCTGTTTATCAAGGGATTAAGCGCTCTAATCGGTTAATGAAAGAATGAGCTGCAGGCTGATCCAGTGGCTAAACACGCTTCCCATATATAATATATCTGTTTGGCGCAGGACCAATGAAAGAAAAAGGATAACATGTGGTGAGGACAAGTTCTTCCTTTTCCTGTTGTAGTGTAATAATACTTTGATCATCTTTTTTCACAATCTTTGTTTTCTCAATTTCATAGGTGAATCGTCCGTATGAAAGCTCTATGACAAGTTGATCCCCTTTCACAAGTTCTCCTGTTCGTCTAAACACAGTATCACGATGCCCAGATAAAACGATTTGTCCCTGTTCGTTAGGAAAATAGCTCTCGTGATAATGACCCACTCCCTTTGCCAAATCCTCCGCCGCTGTTCCTTCTACAATTGGTAACTCAGCGTTTAACTTTGGAATGTGCAAGAGCCCAATGGTTTCACCAGCCTCCGGCACAAAAGAGGAATCCATTTTCCCCTTTTGCTGGATGGCTGCTTGCGCAGACTGGAATGATTGATCTACTTGTCTTTGTCCATCAACGATTTTCATATATCCTACAATCACAAGACAAATACCTGCTGTAATCAATAGAGCTGAGATGATTTTTTGAAACATGGACGATTATCCGTTTCTTTTTCTTCTTTTCCATACAATAAGGGATGCACCTATTAGTACAAGTGCAAATCCTGCTAGTAAAAGGTTGTACATCTCTGTTGCAGTGTTCGGAAGATGATGACCAGGTGTATCCGGTTCTGAATGAGAAGGATGCTCTGGATTTGCTGGTACCTCTGGCACATGCGGCGGTACTACCGTTGTTGAGTTTTCAGGTTTGTCTGGTTCGTCAACATTATCACCCTTCACAACTGCGATATTTTGAATGGTTTTACCTTCAGATCCTTTCGCGACCTTCGCTTCAAAAGTCACCGTATGCCAGTCCGTGTCTTTGATATCACCAAATTGTCCGGTGACTGTGCCTTTTGTGTAGTCTCCGTTGTCGTCATCTTTTGCATCTGTGACAGCTTGTCCATCTACTTTTAATGACCCTTCGACGTATTCAAGACCTTCTGGCAGTTGATCTGTGATGACTAGATCTTTGATGATACTGTCTTCTACACTATTTTTTGTTTTGATCGTGTAAAGGAGAGTGTCGCCTACTTGTACTTCTTTTTCATTTGTATTGCCTTCTGCTTTTTGAGCAATCTCAGATGTTTTTTCTGATTCAAGCTTTGGATCTCTTGGATCAATATTTGTTTCGGTTGTCGGCTCATCTGGCGGCGTGTTTTCGCCTGTTACTTTTGCTGTGTTTTGAATGGTTTTATCCGCTTGGCCTTTTGCGACCTTTGCTTCAAACGTCACTGTATGCCAGTCCGTATCTTTGATATCGCCAAATTGACCGGTCACTGTGCCTTTTGTGTAGTCTCCGTTGTCGTCATCTTTTGCATCTGTAACGGCTTGTCCATCTACTTTTAATGATCCTTCGACATATTCAAGACCTTTTGGTAGTTGATCTGCGATGACTAAATCTTTGATGACACTGTCTTCTACACTATTTTTTGTTTTGATGGTGTAAAGAAGGGTGTCGCCTACCTGAACTTGTTTTTCATTTGTATTGCCTTCTGCTTTTTGAGAGATCTCAGATGTTTTTTCTGATTCAAGCTTTGGATCTCTTGGATCAATGTTTGTTTCGGTTGTCGGCTCATCTGGCGGCGTGTTTTCGCCTGTTACTTTTGCTGTATTTTGAATGGTCTTACCTGCTTGTCCTTTGGCTACTTTCGCCTCAAACGTCACAGTATGCCAGTCCGTGTCTTTGATATCACCAAATTGTCCGGTGACTGTGCCTTTTGTGTAATCTCCGTTATCGTCATCTTTTGCATCTGTGACGGCTTGGTCATCTACTTTTAATGACCCTTCGACGTATTCAAGACCTTCTGGCAGTTGATCTGAAATCACGAGATTTTCGACGATGCTGTCCTCTTCAAGATTCTTTGTTTTGATCGTATAAAGAAGGGTATCGCCTACCTGTGGTGTTTTTTCATCTGTGTTCCCTTCTGCTTTTTTCTGAATGCTCGCTGTCTTTTCTGATGCTAGTTTTGGTTCACGAGGATAAATTTCTGTTTTCGTTGTTGGATCATCTGGCGGTGTGTTTTCACCTGTTACTTCGGCAGTGTTTTGAATGTCTTGACCAGCCTGTCCCTTTTCAACTGTCACTTCAAACGTCACGGTATGCCAGTCCGTGTCCTTCACATCACCAAAATAACCTGTGACCTTTCCATCTGTGTAGTCTCCGCTATCGTCGTCTTTCACATCTGTGACAGATTCTCCATCAATTTCAAGAGACCCAGCGACATACGTCAGCCCTTTTGGTAATTGATCTGAGATCACTAGATTTTCCACAAGGCTGTCTTCTATCGTGTTCTTTGTTTTAATTGTATAAAGCAGGGTATCTCCTACTTCTGGATGCTTCTCATCTTTGTTACCTTCAGCTTTTTTCTGCAAGACCGCTGATTTTTCTGATTCCAGCTTTGGATCACGAGGATAGATTTCTGTTTTTGTTGTCGGATCGTCTGGTGGTGTGTTTTCACCTGTGACACTCGCTGTATTTTGAATGTCTTTGCCAGATTGTCCTTTTTCAACCGTCACTTCAAATGTCACGGTATGCCAATCTGTATCTTGAATGTCACCAAATTGTCCTGAAATGGTACCATCTGTGAAGTCTCCGTTATCGTCATCCTTTGCGTCAGTGACTGCCTCTCCATCCACTTGAAGTGAATCCGGCACATACGCTAATCCTTCCGGCAGTTCGTCTGAGATCACTAAATTTTCAACGAGACTGTCTTCTATCGTATTCTTTGTTTTAATCGTATAAAGAAGTGTATCACCGACCTCTGGATGCTTATCATCTGTATTGCCATCTGCTTTTTTCTGCAAGACCGCTGATTTTTCTGATTCAAGCTTTGGGTCACGAGGATAGATCTCTACATTCGTTGTCGGCTCGTCTGGCGGTGTGTTGCCGGTTGTGACATTCGCTGTATTTTGAATATCTTTGCCTGCCTGGCCTTTTTCAACTGTGACTTCAAACGTCACGGTATGCCATTTCGTATCTTTCACTTCACCGAACGTTCCAGTGACAGTTCCATCTGTCATATCACCGTTGTCGTCATCTTTTACATCTGTGACTGGATTTCCATCTACCTGAAGTGAATTTGGTACATAAGATAATCCTTGAGGTAACTTGTCAGAAATGACAAGGTCTTCTATTACACTATCTTCAACAGCGTTACGGGCTTGAATGGTATACAGCAATGTGTCCCCTACTTCTGGGTGCTTCTCATCTGTATTCCCATCTGCTTTTTTCTGTAAGACCGCTGATTTTTCTGATTCAAGCTTCGGATCACGAGGATAAATTTCTATGTTTGTTGTTGGATTGTCTGGCGGTGTGTTTTCCCCTTTGACATTCGCTGTATTTTGAATATCCTTGCCAGCTTGCCCTTTTGCTACTTTCGCTTCAAATGTCACGGTGTGCCAATCGGTGTCTTTCACATCACCTATTTGACCTGTCACAGTACCATTTGTAAAATCACCTTTGTCTTGATCCTTTGCATCTGTTACGCTTGTGCCATCTACCTTAAGAGATCCAGAAACATAGGTTAAGCTGCTCGGAAGATTATCTGATATGATCAGATTTTTAAGAATGCCGAATTGCACCGTATTTTTTGCTCTAATTGTATAAAGCAAAGTGTCGCCTACTTCTGGATGCTTTTCATCTGTGTTGCCTTCTGCTTTTTTCTGTAAAGTAACAGATTTTTCTGATTCAAGGTTAGGAGGATATGGATCGAATTCAGGTTTCACCCTTGAAGCTAAGTCGTAAGATAATGAATCACCTACAGTGCCCATATATGTTGTACTTAATGTTTTCGCATCAAGTGTAAAAAGAGTAGAATGACCAATAGAGTCATCTTTTCCTGATTGTAATAGCATTTGTCCATTTGGCAAAAAGCTAATTCCTCGTACTCCTCCCTCAATCGGTTTACCATCTGCATTTGTGATTGGAATCACTCGAATGACTTCAGCTGTTTCAGGATTCATTTGCGCAATGGACCCACTGGTATTAGATGCGAACCAAAGATAGCCATCCTTATCGACGACAAGGTCTCCGCCAATGTCTCCGCCAATGCCAGGACCAACGTCATAACCGACAATTTTCTTAGACGTTTTTTGACCAGTTGCTAAGTCGTACGTTGCAAGGTAGGGTTCTCCATCAACCGCATACGAATGAATATATTTACCGTTATAAACAACGGCATTAGGCGCTCTTCCGCCTAAAACACCTACACGCTCTGCTTGTCCAGTGGTCGCATTTATTTTATAAAGAACTGGCTCTCCACTTGCTGTCGTAGTTGCATACACAGTGTTTTCTTGATCATTCACAGCAACACCGTTCACTACAGTCGAATTAATTCCCTTCACCTGTACACTAGCCTTTACGTTTGTTGGATTTTGCCCATCAAGCTGATAAAGAACTAACTTCCCATTTCCAATCATGTAGGAATCTGCGTTATTGACAACCACTGTCCCAGCGGCTTTCGTAACAGGTGGCGAAACTGTTAATAAATTCCCAGCAATCAGCACCAATATTAGAAATAATTGACTCGTTCTTTTTAATATGTTCATTTTTTGACATCCCCTTTTCCCTGCTCTAAATCATAATGGTATGTACCAGTTCACCTCCCACACTTTGGTAAAGAATATCAGTAACATTTCAGAACCCTCAACATGACTAAAAGACTATTTTCGACAAAAATAGCCCTTTTGTCATATACAGCTTTCGACATCTGATCCATCTATGTTTTTTCCAATAAAACAAGTTTTTTTATCGTGTATTAAATATTTTATCTATCAATAAAAACAGGCCTAACGGCGCAATTTACATACAATCTATTCTAATTTATCTTGAATATTCTTTAATTGGATAAAGGTTGTTTTTTTGTCATTTTATATTGAATTTTTTTCTTATTTTCATAAAAATTGTTAATTATTGGTTCACTTTGTTAAAAAAAACAAGGCAAAAGTCTTGCTCCAAAATTTGATGTTCTCTGCTCTTTTTATGGAAAAAATTCTTTTTATCGAGTAAGCGATTACAATGGAGCAAAGCCATTTAAAGGGGCGTGCGAGTATGTTACGATTGAAATCGAGTGTTTAAGAAAGAAGGGAAAGCTTTTGAAGCGGGAACATCTTTTACGTTGGTTTTTTTATTTTGTTGGATTGATTGTACTTGCTTTTGGACTATCGCTGACAGTGAAGGGAAAGATCCTTGGCATTGGTCCGTGGGACGCTTTTCATTATGGACTGTTTCAGCATTTTGGTTTAACCATTGGACAATGGTCGATCATTATTGGTGCACTCATTGTGACACTGACATCTGTTTTCACGAAATCTTTTCCAAAGATCGGCGCCCTTCTCAATATGGTGCTGATTGGCGTGTTTATTGATTTCTTTAATGCAGTATTACCTGCACCACATGGGTATTTACCTGCTTTATATGTATTTATTACGGGCGTGATTGTGTCTGGGTATGGCGTTGGCATTTATGTCTCAGCTAATCTTGGCGCCGGGCCAAGGGATTCATTAATGCTGCTCATCTCAGCAAAAACAGGGCTGAACGTACAGTGGGTTCGAAATGGTATTGAGTTAACCGTGCTCCTATTTGCATGGATGCTCGGCGGCCCGATTGGCATTGGAACGATTCTGACGGCCATCTTTACTGGACTCGTCCTTCGCTTTTCATTGCCACAATCGACACGGCTCTTGCAGCTGCTCATTACAAAAACAGCGGAGAAACCTGTTCAAACCCTTACCCGATAAGAACAAGCCATTCTACTAAAAGAATGGCTTGTTTTGTGCTAAACTAAATAGACGCAATATTCTTAAAACAGGAGATGATCCTCTGATGCAGCTTTTCCATTATCATTACTGGACACCATTTGTTGAGGAGACGGAGCAGGCGTACACTTCATTAGGCTTTGAAGTAAAGGGTCGTTTCGCAAAGGAAGGTTCCTTTCCTCCTCCGCAGACATGGGATGATTTTAGAGAGAAGAAGCCCCCTTTCCGAATCATTGAGATGAGAAAGGGACAGATCAATATCACATTTGGTTATAGTAAAAAAGTCCTTTTTGATCACATCGGCTTTCTAGTGACTGATGATGAATATGATCAGCTGCTGGTACAAGCGCAAAAGAGAAACTGGGCAATCCAGACCGGGGAGCGAAGAACGTTTCTTTCTACACCAATGCGCTTAAGGCTTGAATTGCAGCGGCGGACAGATGTGATTGAAACTGGTGAAGAAGCAATTGCCGAGATGACGATCGCAGTACCTGATTTGACTCATACACCTGCGGTCGATCAGTTGCTGGACGGTTTGACACAACCTATTCATTGGAAAAAGGGAGAACGTCTCTCTTTACTTGAAGTGAAGATGATGGATTCTCATGGGATGAATACGACCGATCCAAACGGTGTTCACGTCCTCAAACAAGGATAAAAAGCAGCGAGATACGCTGCCTTTTTTATAATTGTTTACGGATTGGAATCCAAATCAATGTCACATGATCTGGAGAATGTATCTCTCCATCTAAAGGATACGTTTCCATCTCCATTCCCCCAGCATGCTCATATCCTGAGGCAGGAAACCATTCTGTGAAAATACGTGTCCATGTTGAATGCACAGCGGTTTCGACAGGCCCCTTTGCCTGAAATACAGCCCACGTACTGGCCGGAATCTGCTCGACTGTCATGGCCGAATCTGGTTCTTCCTCACCTTGCTCAATCCCAATGATATAGTCAAATGTTTCAAGCGTTTCATCAAAATGCGCACATACACCGATATATCCGAGTTCTCCAGCTGCATGAGCCAGTGAATGCGTCCATCCTTCTTGATTGACACGCTTCCAAAAGGCGGGAATATCCTGTTTGTTTTGGCTATTCTTTGTTGTTGTCTTTAGTCTTCTGCCCATGATTGAAAATGAATCCTTTTCCACAATTCGATAATGCATCGGTTCGACTCCTTTTATTTGAAGTTCGAAGGAGAGACGGGGGTAGGCTTTCACTGTAAACTCGCCTGTTTTCACTGCTGCCGGTGTATATCCGTGATGCCGCTTGAAGGCTTTCGCAAACGACTCTGGGGTTTCATAGCCATACTTCACCGCCGCATCAATGACTTTCACTTGCTTGGTCATGAATTCTTCTGCCGCAAGGGTTAATCGTCTTTTGCGAATATATTCTGCTACTGCAATTCCTGTCAGCATATGGAATAGCCGCTGATAATGAAATTTAGACATACAGGCGGCCTCTGCCACTTCTTCGATCTGCAAAGGCTGATCCAGCCTCTCTTCCATATAATTGATACTATCCATGATCAAGTGAATCATTTTTCCCTCTCCTTCCTTTTCCACTATATCGAGAACCGCCCGCACCTTCCTGTCATTTTGTGCTTTCATTGAACAGGATGTCTGTTTCTCTTTTGCAGAGGTTCATCCAATGGTACAATAAATGTAAAAAATTGAGGTCCGTTATGAAGATTTTCGCAATTCAATTACAACCTTTAGATGATAAAAATGCACGAAAACAAATAGAACAGCTGAAGCCTTTTGTGTCACTTGAAAAACGCGCCGCCGCTGAGCGCTTTCGTTTTTTGATCGATGCAAGAAGAACGCTTTTAGGTGAGGTCCTGATTCGTCACATCATTCATGAGATGTACGCACTGCCTATGGAACAGATCATTTTTGAAACAGAAGGGAATGGAAAGCCTGTTGTCCGGCAAATTCCTTCTTTTCATTTTAATCTTTCTCACTCTGGTGATTGGGTCGTGGGCGCAGTAGATGATGCGCCTGTTGGCATTGATATTGAAGAGATTAAACCGATTGATTTAGCCATTGCCAAACGATTTTTTTCAGCTGACGAATATCAAGATTTACTCTCACAGCCGGCAGAACGGCAGGAAGCCTATTTCTTTCATTTATGGTCCATGAAGGAGGCTTTTATCAAGCTGACAGGGAAGGGAATATCCTATGGTCTTTCATCCTTTACCGCTCGCTTGTCAGAGGATGGACAGGCTACTTTGAGATTACCTGATCACGAAGCCCCTTGCGTTGTCCAAACATATTCGCTTGATCCTGCCTACCAAATGGCGGTTTGTACAAGAAAACCTGCTGCGGCTGAGCACGTCGATATACTCACTTGTGAGAACATGCTATCTCGCCTTAATAACGTGTGATTTGTTGAAGTGATGACTTTAGCAAATCGACGCCTCGTGCGATTTCCTCTTCTTTTACATGCCAAATGTTCAGCTGAAGTATAGGCTCCTTTTGATAAGTAGAAATGAAATGGCGGTCGATCGGCTGAACCATCACAGAAGCCTTTTTTAGCTGCTGAATGAGCTGATTCATTGGAATGGACCGGTCGACACGAACGTGGGTATGGGTAGCTGGCTCCTCTTCTCCCAGCTCATAAGCGCCTTGATCATTTTTCAAACAGGCCACAAGTTGTTTGGATCGAGCTCTATAGGTCGCCTGCATCCTTTCTCTATGACGCTCAAACATCCCGCTTTTCAAATAAATTTCTAAAGCAGCCTGCGAGAGCATCGAGCTGTCGATATCTATAAGCCGTTTATGTTCACTAAAGGGGCCAATCAGCTCGTTTGGTAAAACGACAGCACCTGTTCTAAGCCCCGGAAAAATGATTTTTGAGAAGCTTTTTAAATAAATGACCTTCCCCGCCCGATCATATGAATAGATCGGGTCTCTTTTTGTATCGAATTCTAAATCAGCCAAATAATCGTCTTCAACGATGTAGACATCATATGCTTCGGCAAGGGCTGCAATCGCTATTTTTTCTTGTTTCGACAGACTCGTTCCAAGCGGATTTTGAAACCTTGGCATCGTATAGAAAAAGCGAATATCCTCCTCTCGGAAGATACGCTCCAATTCCTGAAGATCGAGTCCTTTTTCCGTCCGCTGAATCCCCCGGACAGGCAGCTGGTTTTTCTCTAAGTATTGGAGGAATAGGTGATAGCCTGGCTGTTCGACCAATATGGTCTGTTTTCCATTTGGAAACGGGATGGTGCTTAAAATCGATAAAGCCAGCTGAATACCAGAAGTCATGACGATCTGTTCTGGAGAGGCAAACACTTGATAATCCGTTAAACGCTTTGAAATGATTGGCAGTAAAGATGGTAATCCATTGGTGGTGCCATAGATAAATAAATCATTTTGATACAGATCAATCGCTTGATTGATGCAGTGCTGAAAATCGACATATGGAAACACAATGGGATCAGGCGCAGAGGAAGCAAAATCAATCCATGTGCTGCCCTTCTTAACGGCTGACTGATTGGTTTTCACGACAAAATAGCCACTTCTTTCTACAGAGTACAGCAAGTGTTCACGCTCTAATGTGTCTAGTGCTTTTATGACAGTGCTTTTGCTCACAGCATATTGAGCCGCTAAGTGACGAATGGATGGAATTTTCATTCCAGCATTGTATTCACCGCTCTCGATTTTGTTTTTTATATTCAACACAAGCTGATCATATTTCCTCACAGTACTACCCTCCTTGTACCGGTACAGATATCAATAACTCTTATTGTACACTTTACTTGATCCGTTTACGATAAAAAGACAGAACCGGTCAATTCAACTGAAGCATGCATGCTCGTGTAAGGAGAATTCTGATGGATATGTCAAAACAAAAAGCGTATGTTGCTTCGATCGCATACGCCTGTATTATTGGTTTTTCATTCTTGTTTGTCAAAGTAGCCTTAGCATCAGCGAATCCAATTGATGTATTGGCACACCGATTTACCGTTTCTTTCGCAGCGGCTCTTTTGTTATTTCCATTTTTACGAAAAAAGTACCGTTTTTCCATTCAATGGCGTGATCTCTTTTACATTGTGCCATTTTCCTTGCTTTATCCTGTGTTGTTTTTTGCATTTCAAGTGTGGGGGCTGATGTTTACCTCTTCATCAGAGGCCGGCATTATTCAGGCGACCATCCCTATTTTGACAATGGTGCTTGCAGCATGGTGTTTAAAGGAACGTCCTACCTCGATTCAGGTGCTGTTTACCATTCTTTCTGTGTCCGGGGTGATGCTCCTCTTTGTGGTGAAGGGAATTGATGTGAAACATTCTCATCTCATTGGTTATGTGCTGATCTTACTTTCAGCCTTATCATCCAGTGCCTATAGCGTATTTGCCAGGGTGATGACACGGCGATTCCATGTCATTGAACTGACTTTCGTGATGACATTCTTTGGATTTGTCTTCTTTAATGCTGCTGCTCTCATTCGGCACTCGGTACATGCTACACTACCGCAGTTTTTTAGTCCGTTTACGCAGCCATCCTTTGTATGGTCTATGCTCTTTTTAGGCATTCTCTCTTCACTGCTCACAGCGTATTTATCAAACTATGCTCTTTCCCACCTTGAAGCAGCAAAAGTGAGTATCTTTAACAATCTTTCTGCTTTCATTACCATTGCCGCTGGCGTGCTTATTTTACATGAAACGATTGATATGGTTCACCTCATCGGGGCTGTGCTCGTCATTGGCGGAGTGATTGGCGGGAATGTGGTGAGGAAGGGGAATTCATAAAGAAAACGGCCCTCGTTTGACGGGGCCGTTGTTTTCTTTTATTGGCTGATGAATTGCTTTTTTGTTGTCTGCTCAATGACATGCCTCATATGTTCTGCGAACTGCTCGAGGTGTGTGTTGATATACATGTGGCCTCCTTCGAAATCAGTGCGTTCGATGGCGTTTGCCCATGTTAGCCAGCCGTCTGCGTCTTCCATGCATTTTTTATCTTGCTTTCCGTTCAATAAATAAACGGGTGATTCAATGATTGTTTTGTCTGTATGCTGGAAGGATTCTAATGCTTGATAGTCGGCACGTAAGGATGGTGTAAAGTAATCCATCATTGGTTTGTTCTCTAACAATTCTTTTGGAATCCCGCCCATTTCAGCAATATGCTGAACAAATGCTTCACTCGATAAATGGGTCAATATTTGTCTTTTTGTTTGCGGTGGCTGAATGGCAGAAATGACAACTGCTGCCGGATCGATGCCTTCCTTTTCTAGCAGCTGAGTCAGCCTGTACACCACAAGTCCGCCCATGGAATGTCCGAACAAAATAAATGGACGGTTTAATTTGCCTGTCAGTCCTTCTTTATACAATTCAGCCAGCCGGTCAATGCTTGTTTCAAGCGGCATGAGGTTCGTTCCATGACCCGGAGGTTCTGCTGCTGTCACTTCGGCCGTGTCCTTCAGCTGTTCAAAGAGCGGACGGTAAGAGGCGGAATATCCGCCTGCAAAAGGAAAACAAATAAGCTGAATGAGATCTGATTTTTTTTCAAAGGTTTTAAATAATTGGTTCATACGTCCTTACCCCTTTACGATCGTTTCAAGAATCTGCGCAAGTTGATCTGCCTGCGGTCTTTTCATCATGGTCACATGGTCGCCTTTTATTTGATAATACGAGCACGTTTCTCTCGTGTAAGCTTCCCAATCGGCAAATTTCTTCTGGAAATCTGTGGCGTGATCGCTGCTTTGTATAATATAAAACGGCACAGAGAATGGGTCTTTTTCTAATTCAATGGCTTGTGACATGATGGTATTATGTGTCTGCATTTGCAAGTATTTATCTAAATAGTGATCATTCATAAATTGATGAACGACTTCATCCTTTTCTGCTTCTTTGAGGATTTTCTGCTTCACTTCTTGGAAGCTGAGCCCTTGTAATGCTTCTGGTTTGATGCCGACGAGGTTCCCCATACCTAGGACGAGGGCGAGCATTTTCACTTCTTCTTCGTTCATATCGGCATGAAGCGCTTGATCTGCCTCATCTCTTAATACCGGAACCGTATCTAAAATGATCAATCCTTTTGGCGCTTTTCCTGCATGACAGAGTCTCTGATTCATTCCGTAAGCAAGATGTCCGCCCATGGAATGCCCTGCCAAATAATCAATGCCAGGTCGATAGAATGTCTCAATGGCTTCAATAAAAATGGTGACAAGCTCTGTATAATGAAGGAATTGTGGTTCTTCATCCTCATACAAGCCTGGAGACTGCAAGGCGTAAACAGCTCCTTCATGTGTCATGAGCTTGGCCACATCGATATACCCCATCACCGTTCCACCAGCAGGCGGTGCAAAGAAAATTCTCGGTTCAGCCGGATCCCCTTTTTTCAACTCGATCACATAGTCTTTCGGCGCTCTTTCGACAGGCTCGCCTGTTTCTGGCACTGTGTCCAAATATGCCGCTAACTGCGCTGGCGCTGGGTGCATGAAAATCCATTTCGGATCAACACGGACACCTTTTTCTTTTAATTTGGCAACAGCTTGAATACTCATAATGGAATCTCCGC
The DNA here is from genome assembly GCF_024807925.1 of Bacillus sp. JUb11. Taxonomy (NCBI): domain Bacteria; kingdom Bacillati; phylum Bacillota; class Bacilli; order Caryophanales; family Bacillaceae; genus Bacillus; species Bacillus sp. JUb11. The sequence continues at coordinate 150,383 of NZ_JANUEZ010000004.1, forward strand.
CTAAATCAAAGAATGAATCATGAATTCCTACTCGTTTGACACCAAGCACTTCACTGAAAGCTGTCACAATCAGCTGCTGTGTTTCTGTTGCCGGTTGATCGTCTTCATGTGAGGAAGAGACTGCGTCTGTCGGCTCCGGCAATGCTTTTTGATCGACCTTCCCATTTGTTGTGACAGGAATTGCGTCAAGTACGATAAAGTAACTTGGAATCATATAGCCTGGCAGGCTTTCCTGTAAAAATGCTTTCCATCCAGGAACAGGCTCTCCCCCATCTGTGACAAGGTAGGCTGCCAGCCGTTTTGAGCTGCCGTACGTTTTAGCAATGACGGTACATTCTTTTACTTGTGGATGTTTGAGCAGGGCTGTCTCAATTTCTCCACATTCAATTCGGTAGCCTCTAATTTTGACCAAGTTGTCTTTTCGGCCAAGGTATTCAATACTGCCATCAGACCGCCATTTCCCTAGGTCACCGGAACGATACAGTTTGTCCCCTTTTAATGCCGGGAATGGATTGTCAATAAACCGCTCCTGCGTACGCTCTGGGTCATGCAAATATCCCTTCGCCAACCCTGTTCCACCGATATAGATTTCTCCTTTGACGCCTGTTGGTACTGGATTGAGATGATCATCTAGTATGACAACCGTTGAGTTGGCGACTGGCACACCGATTGGCACTGATCTTGCATCCTCCGGTACGTGTGTGACTTGATAAGTAGTCGCTAATGTTGTGTTTTCTGTTGGACCGTAAGCATTGATCAGCACCCCCTTCATATGTGGCAATGCCTTCCGTGCATGCTCACTAGACATGGCTTCTCCGCCAACAAGTAATGTACGGTATCCAGCTACACTTTTTGGATCATGCTCAATCAGCCGGTTGAATAAAGCAGTTGGCAAACAGTTGGCTGTGACTTGATGCGTTTTGATTAAACGAGTTAATTCGTCCATATTCAGAGCAGCATATTTCGGGATCAGAACCAGCTGACCGCCATTGAGCAACATCCCCCATAATTCAAAGGTAAATGCGTCAAATGCATAGTTAGACAGCTGAAGCATTTTATCTTCTGAACCAAGCTCAATATAGTTTGTTTCTTTCACTAAGCGGACCACTCCTGCATGAGGTAGCATCACGCCTTTTGGTGTGCCTGTTGAGCCTGAAGTGTAGTTCACATAGGCAAGCTGGTCTTCTCCTACAATCGATTTTTCCCTTTGATACACTGCGCCTGTTTCTGGTAACGGCTTGTCCATTTCAATCTTTGTGCCGCTCAGATCGTCTAAACGATTGATCAGATGCGACTGGGTTAAGATGATATCGCTTTGTGTATCGCGAACGATCAGACCGATGCGGACATCTGGATACTCAGGTGACATCGGTACATAAGCAGCACCCGACTTGACGATCCCTAGAACTGAGACCATCATGTCAAACGAACGATCAAACAGCATCGGGACAAGTGAACCTGGTCCAACGCCCTTTGATTGTAAATAGGCAGCCAGTTTTGTCGCCTTCTCGTCTAAATCTTGATACGTCATATGCTCTTCCATATAAGATACAGCAATCCGGTGCGGGTCACGCTGCACTTGTTCTTCAAATAATTCTTGCAGCGTACGCTTTGGATAAGGCGTGTCAGTTTGATTTTTCCCTATGATCATGGCATCCTGTTCTGTTTTGTCCATGACGCAAAAGTCAGCAAATGTCCGTTCAGGCTGAGCCGTCATGCCATCTAACAGATTGAGATAATAATTCATCATACGGTGGACCGTTTCTTGCTCAAATAAATCCGTATTATATTCCACATGGATAGACAGCTTGTCCTCCTGCTCAAATACATGCAAGGTGAGATCAAATTTAGAGACGGTATGATGGACCATCACTTGTTCCGATGTCAGTCCTTTTAGGTTGATATCCAGCGAATCAGTGACATACCCCATGGCGACTTGGAAGATCGGTGAACGACTTAGGTCTCTATCCATTGAAAGGTCATCCACAAGCTTGTCGAATGGATAATGCTGATGCTCAAAGGCTTTTAACGTCATTTCTTTCACCTTTTCCAGTAAATCGGCAAAGGTATCGGCTTTTGAAACGTCCTGTCTCAGCGCCAATGTATTGACAAACATGCCGACGAGCTTCTCTGATTGTTCGACATCACGGCCAGCGATCGGCGATCCAACAATGACATCTGTTTGTCCAGACAACTTGTGAAGCAGGACATAATAGGCTGACAACATCGTCATAAATAGTGTTGTCCCCTGCTGCCTCGACAAGGCATGTAAACGACGAACAAGCGGTTCATCTATCACGAATTGCTCTGTAGCTCCATTAAATGTTTGAACCGGCGGACGAGGACGGTCAAACGGGAGCTCTAATACCGGCAACTCTCCTTGTAACGTTTCTAGCCAATAGCTCTGAGCCTCATGGTGGTTCTTTAATTGCTCATTCTCCCAATGAACATAATCGGTCCATTCAATCTCAAGTGCAGGTAGCTCAGGCGTTTTCTCTGATAATAGCGCACCATACACGACTTCTAATTCTTGAATAAGCAGGCTGAGCGACCATGCATCGGAAATGATATGATGCTGCGCACAAAGCAAGTAATATTCCTCTTTCCCCATATCAACAATTGTCCATTGTGCAAGCGGTCCCCGTTCTAAGTCATAGATGCGGTTCGCCTCTTGCTGAATCAGCTGTTCCAATCTTCTTACTCTTGTTTTTTCATTAAATAATGAGAAGTTCGCAACGGTTACTGATGGCGGAAGATCTTCACGGATGACTTGAACCGGCTTGCCGCCAATGGTTTGAAATGTTGCGCGCAGTGCTTCATGACGTTTTGTTAAGAGACCGATCGCCTTTGTTAACGTTTGGATGTGTAATTGGCCCATCAGCTTCCAAGCACCTAATATATTGTAATGATGGCTCTTTTCTAATGTAGATAAGAACCAAATTCGCTTTTGAGCGTGTGACAGCTCATAGCTTGTTCGTTTTTCCAGCTTTGGAATGCCGACTTCCTGAATGGCTGGTGCTCCATTGATGTCATCGACCATTTGTGCCAAGTGTGCCAGATTCTTGCTTTCAAATAATATTTTTAGCGGTGCCTTTATTGAAAACTCATGATTAATACGAGAAATCGTTTGAGTGGCCTTTAATGAATGTCCACCAAGGTCAAAGAATTGATCCTCTTTGTACACACGATCGACTTCTAAAATATCCTCCCATATGGCCGCAAGCACCTGCTCTGTCTTCGTTTCTGGCAATTGCTTTTCAAACGGCTGTGCGTGTTTGTGATGGAACTGTTTGAGGGCTTCATGATCAATAGAGCCATCTTGTTTTTTCGGTATATCTTCCACTTGCCTGATGTCCCATTTCCCCTCTATGATTCCTGTGATCTTGTCAACATCCACTTCTTTGCCTGATTGCACCGTATAGTACAGTTTCTTTTCAAAATGTGGTATTGGTGCTGGTTGAAGATGTTCAGCGATTTCTTGATTCGCCCCATCTAGGCCAATAAATAGATGCGCTTCATTCAGCCGAACACCTAGACATAATGAATGGAGTCCTTGTTTTTTTCCAATCAATTGAAAGCCCTTGCGAACGGTTAGCGCAGCCCCAGTATGTCCCTTAGACAAACCAAGATTATCCCACATGCTGAAATTCAACGAAATCGCTCTTCTTCCCTCATGATAGGTAAGAGCATGTGCGAGTCCATCTAAAAAGCTGTTCGCCGCAGAATATGCGCCAAATGTGGTGCCGCCAAAAAAGCCATTCACTGATCCAAAAAAGACGAGTGGAACTGACGGGTCATGCTTGAAAGCTTCCTGCAGCACCCAAGCACCATCTGCCTTCCCTGAAAGTTCTTTGACGAAATCTTCTTCTGTTGTATGAGCCAGTGTGTACGTATCCACATGCTGAAAGTGCTCAGATACATTGCCAGCACCGGCTAAATGAAGCGCTCCTCGGATCGACTGTCCGAAATGCTTTTCTGCTTCATAAATCGCCCGCTCGACGTCACATAAATTCGTCACATCGGCTTGTACATAAAGGACGTCTCCCAGATCTTTAAGCTGTGAGAATGACGCCTCTTTTTCTCTGTCTTCTTCAAGGGATGTCCGTCCAATTAACACGAGCTTCAAGCCAAATTGGAGCATTTGCTTAGACAGTTCAAATCCAATACCGCCAAGCCCGCCAGTCAGCAAGTACAAGCCTTCATATTCTAAAAACCCTTCTGTCTGAGGTGCCGTCATCATATTCACTTTTTCCAGCTTTGGTACGAGACGCTGGCCATGCCGGTAAGACACTTCTGCTTTCAAATGAATCGCACCTAGTTCGTCCGCAATATGCTTGGCATCCTGTTCCACATTCTCCGCTTCAATATCAAGGTGAGACACTTCTGCCCCTTCCCATTCTTGCGGGATGGTTTTTAATAATCCGGCAAGAGACGTTTTCTCCACATGAAGCTCATCTTGCGGTTTTACAAATTGACCACCTTTTGTGACAACAACGAGACGCATCGGCTCTTTATTTTCTTGTCTCAATGCTTGATACAAATACAAAATGGATTGGCTAGTGCTTGCATTCAGTTCTTTGAACTGCGCAGGGCTCGCAATCATCTCCCTGTCTGATACATTCCACAAGTGGAGCATACGGTCAATTTTTAATTCATCGGCTTCAAGCGCCGCCACAAGCCTGACGTAATCCCCCTTGATTCGAGGGTTCATCTGATACATCCCTTTTGACAGGCGTAAAAATTCATAACCCTTTTTCACAGAAACATAAGGCAGGTTCATTTGTTCAAATTGTGTATAAAGCGATGGATAAAGCCCTTTTTCATCCTCAAATACGAGTACATGATCAGTGGAGACTGGCTGAGATGGACCGATATTCTCTTTTACCCAAATACGTTTAAAGAACCAATCTGGGAGGGTTTGTTCATTTTCCGAAGCAAGATCAAGTGCATGTTCAATGTCATGAAATACCCCATCTTTCAGTGCCGCACCTAGTTGGGCACGTTGGATTTTTCCGCTTTCTGTTTTCGGAAATTGGTCTTTTTTCACCGGAATGATATGGTCAGGTTCGATTCCCATTTTGCGAATGATGCTCTCTCTAATCTGCTGAATCATTGTGATTTGATCCTCTATCGAATCCTTCTGCGTGACAAAAAAGACGGCGAGTGTGTCATTACTTGATTCGGGATTGTAAATGCCGTACGCAGCGGCAAAGGTGACTTCAACCCCCTCAACTTCTTCCACAACGGCTTCAATTTCGTAATTCAAATAGTTCGCTCCGTTGATGACGATGATATCCTTTTCCCGTCCTGTGAGGACTAGGCGCCCTTCATGAATAAATCCTAAATCTCCTGTATGAAACCAGCCGTTTTCCGCAAATACTTCTTCATTGGCTTCCTCATTTTGATAGTAGCCCATCATAATCGTTGGACTCTTCACCTGCAAGCGGCCGACTTGATCTTCTGGCAGCACTTGGTGATGCTCGTCTACAATCCGAATCCATACAGAAGGGATGGGTGCACCGACTTCTGTAAAAGTCATCTTGTGCGGATGATCGTGCGTCACATATTGAATCTCACTTGTTAATGAGGTCTGATCAATGGTCAGTTGTCCACCCTGATCATCATGACGCATGAATTCTTTTGACTGGACAATGGCTGATGATGTTTCTGACATGCCATAAGCCGGCACCATCGCATGGCGGCTTAATCCGTGCTCACCCATGATGTGCATGAAACGCTGCGTCACTTTAGGAACAACTGCTTCGGCGGCGTTCATGATATAGGTCAAGGTGGAGAGATCCCAGCTCCCTTTGCGAATGTCGTCTTCATATTCATTCATCATCGCAAAGGCAAAGTTTGGCGCCCACGTCCTTGTGACACCATATCTTTCTATCCAATCCAGCCACACCATCGGCCGTTCGATAAATTGATCAATGGATGGACTAATTTGCTGGCAGCCGAGGTAGACATCATGGACATGAAACATGACAATGCCCCCTACATGATCAAGCGGCATCCAGTTCATTGATACATCCTCATGCGTGAAACCATTTGCCTGCTCAAAGGAAATGATTCTAGATAAAATGCTTTGATGGTTGTGCCGGATACACTTTGGCACACCTGTACTTCCTGAGGACAGCAGCTGAAGCACAGGCTCATCCGGCTCTGGCTCATAATGCTGTTCATCTGGGTCACAGGCAAGTAATGTTTCGATTGTTAAAATCGGAATCGCTTTTGATTCAAACGTTTTACGTAGCCCTGCAATGTCCTCAGCACTCGCTTCGTTTGTAATAATGAATGGTTCATTTTGCAGCTGAAACACGCCCTTGAGCTTGTTCACACCTTGATTCATTTCATCATACACAGGTGGTACAGAGACTGGGGTTGGAATGATTCCACCGAGAATACAGCCCCAGAATACTGTGATAAAATCTTGATGGTCTTTCAATTGAAGCAGCACTTGATCGCCGTTTGAAAGTCCGGCTGCCCTTAATCCAGATAGGACACGTTCCGCTCCTGTGAGTAATTCCGGGTAAGTCTGGATCACCTCATGACCGCCTTCTTTGAGATACGTGACTCCGCGATTTGGTGACATAAAGGCGGCTCGGATCAGTACCTCTGTCAATGTGACTGGTGTACCTGGTTTTCTGATCACATCACCTCCATAAACAAGAGCTGGTGGTTTTTCTTGTACGGAGGATTGTATGGTTTGACTGACTTCATCTTTTGAAAACGATTCGTTTCCATTTGTACGCTGTCTATCTGGGAAGAGGTCATCTAAATGATAGGGTGTTTGTTTTTCTGTCTGTCTCTCTATCAAAACGGCTGCTTCCTCTACTCCATCTATGGCTTTCGTGCGCTCTTCTATCTTTCTTCGTTCCTCTTCATCTAGTACGTCAATGGCAAGCAGCGCCTCGGTATCGACCGCTCCACTTTCTTTTCGAGGCAAGGAAGGGACGAGGACGAGTGCGGCTGGCACTTCATCAGGATGAAGTGGTCCTTTCATCAAATCCTCTCTTGTCAGCGAAGGGTCCTTCGCCTGTGCAAACAGCACAAGCGATAGGCCTCCTTCTTGATTTTTCTTCGGGATGAGCGCACATTCCTTTAGTGGAAAGTGAAGCATGAAGACTTTCTCTAATGCTTTGAGATCGATTCGTTTTCCATTGATCCTGACAATATGATTTACTGCATTTCCTTTTCGTCTACTAACTAGCATTCTTCTTCTCCTCCTACATCCAATCCAAAATCTGAATCTTGCTTTCTTCCGTCCAAACGCCGACATCCCCTGTCGGATAAAGATATTCGCCTGTTTGATGTTTGAATGGATGCGGAATTTTATGCGCCTCCATCCAATCGGCTAGCTCTCCAAAAAGTGCTTTGATCTCTTTGGCGCCGATAAAAATATCTCCAGGAAATCCAATCGGCATGAGCTGATGTTCTTCATTCAGGACATATATTTCCGTTTCATAGGCAGGATCATGTACGCCTGCATAAACTTCTTCTTGGTCTGGGTATAGCACGCTGACATGTGCGTTTTTCGCCCAATCACTGATCATCCGCTCTTTTTCCTCATTTGTCACAATGGAGAAGGAAGATAGCGGCGTATCCACTTGTTCTGTCATGGCTTCAAGTGTGTGAATCAGCTGCTGCATCAGCGTTTGTATTTGCTGTTCTGTATATTGATTTAAGTTGTATGTGATCCGAAGCTCCAGCGTATCTCCCGGCACTGCGACAAGGGTTAAGTCATAATTTGTTTCTTCATGACTGGCAATGTCTAAAATGCGTACGCCATACGGCTCAATGGATTCAATCGGATAGTTTTCAAACACGACAATGCTGTGAAACAATGCCTCTCCATTTGGAATTTCCGTCATCTGCTGAATATCTGGCAATACGGTATACTCGTATTCTCTCATCTGAAAAACGGTTTCCTGTGTATGGGCGAGCAATCGCGCAATCGTCCAGTCCGAATGGATCGGTAGACGAAGCGGCAATGTGTTAATAAAGAGCCCTGTCATACTTTCCACTTCTGGTAAGTCAGCTGGCCGGCCAGATACGGTCACCCCAAATATGACATCCTCTGCGCCCGAATGAAGGTGCAAGAGCAGTCCCCACGCTGATTGAATCAGTGTGCTCATCGTGACCTTCTGCTTGCCAGTCATCTTCTCCAGCTTCTGCTGCATCTCTGGCGTCAGTTTGACGCTGGACTGCATCATGCTTGCTTCTTGGTCTGAAGCATGTTCTTCGCCGTCTCCTGGAAGCAGTGTCGCTTCCTCTACACCTGACATATAACGCTGCCAGAATTCTTGCGCCTTCTCTTGATCCTGCTTTTGCAGCCATTCGATAAAATCTTTATATGGACGGACTGTAGAAAGACTGATCTCTCGTTCATCCACAAGAGAGCGATACAGCGCAAAAGATTCCTGAATAAAACTGAACAAACTCCAGCCATCGATTAAAATGTGATGAAAACTAAAGACAAACGTGCATCTTTCCTCATCACAACGGAATAAAGCAATCCGAATCAGCGGTTCATCTATATGGTCTAAATTGAAATCCTTTGAACGATCAGATACTAAAAAGTGTTCGATTGTCTCTTCTTGCTCCGCATCACTCAGGTGGCGCACATCGTGCTGAGTGAGGTGGATGCTTCCTTCTGATTGAATGAACTGAACAGGCTCTTTCAGCCCTTCCCAAGCGAATTTTGTTCTCAAAATCGAATGACGTTCTACAAGAAGGTTCCAAGCTTGTTCATAGGCATCACCGTTTGTTAAGCCTTGGAGCGTCATATGCACCTGACCAAAATAAGCTTGTGAGGCTTGATCTAGCAGTGCATGAAACAGCATTCCTTGCTGCATTGGAGACAGCGGATACACATCGACTACATTGTCTGGAAGTTCATCTATTTGCTTTTGCGTAAGATGAACCATCGGAAAATCAGATGGTGTAAAGCCGCCGCTCGTTTCAACACAATGCGCCAAGATGATCTCCATTTTTTCTTTAAAACGTTCAGGTAACAACCGCACCTCTTGATCTTGAAGCAGTTCACGATTGATCATAAAGTTCATCTGCAACTGACCATCTGTAACATATCCATACACATCGATCAAATGCTGTCTTTCTGCTTTCGGATCGTGAACATGTCCATTTCGTTCGTCTGCGATATAAAGCTTGGCTTCGCCATCTGCCTGATCTAACTGACCGAGGTAATTAAAGCTCATCTGCGGCGTTACCGTTTTGAGTAAACGAGATTCTGTCATGTATTGAAGCAAACCATAGCCGATTCCCTTTTGCGGTACAGCTCGTAAGGTTTCTTTGACGTCTTTGATTTGTCTTGCAACATCGGTTTGTATAAAAGGAATAAAAATAGGATAAGAGCTTGTAAACCAGCCGACTGTCCGTGACAAATCCATCTGTTCAAATAAATCCTCGCGTCCATGCCCTTCTAACGTGATGAGCATTGGCTTTCCAATGGCTTGCGTGAGGCCTGATAACAGTAAATCGTTAATCTCTGTTCGGTATGCTTGTGAGGCCTGTCTAAGTAACATATCTGTTTGTTCCTTTGTGAGCTGAACCGACAGGATCTCTGCATGTTCTTCTATATTAGAAAGCGCAGGCAGTTGGAAAGGAGAACCTTCTTCCTCTTGATCCTTGATTTTTTGCCAAAAAGAGGCCTGCGCTTGTAATTGATCTGTTTGTGCATATTCATATAAGGCATCTGCCCACTGCTTGTAGGAGGCGGTTTTTTTCGCAAATATGATGTCCTGCCCCGTAGCAAGCTGTTTCAATCCATTTAGTACATCTTCTTGTATCATGCGCCATGATATGCCATCCATGACGAGATGGTGTGCAGCAATAAAGAGCTCAGACGTGTCTTCACCTGTATGAAAAAGAATCGCTTTGATCACTTCTCCTCGCTCTAATGACAATGTTCCTTGACAGGCACTTGTCTCCAAGCGGATTTGTTCCCGTGCTTCCTCCTGAGATACATCCGTCACATCAAAGAATGTGACACATGGTGTGACACCAGGCTCACGAATGGTTTGAATCCATGTGCCATCTGCCTCTTTTGTATATATAGCTCTCAGCATATCGTGATGATCGACCAGTTTTGAAAGAACCTGTGTTAACTGTTCATGTGGAACAGATCGCTTCATTTCAATATGCGCCGATAGATTCCAATAATCTTGATTGGTCATCGATTGCTCAAAGAACCAAGATTGAATCGGGAGAAGACGAACCTCTCCTGTCACAGGTGATTGATCATAGACCGTAGAGACCTCTGCCTTTCTCATCGCTTGTGCGAGTTGTGAGATGGTCTGTTTTTCAAATACATCTCTCGGCTGGATGACGTAGCCTTCCTGTGCTAAGCGTGCCACCATTTGTATGACAATAATGGAATCTCCGCCAAGCTCAAAGTAGTTATCATGGACGCCAATAGAAGGAACGCCTAGCAGCTGAGACCACACTTTTTCTAACACACGTTCTTCCTCAGTAGCTGCTTTGTCAATGGCTGTTTCTACTTCTTCTTGTCTCCACTCTGGCGGGGGAAGACGCTTTTGGTCTACCTTGCCATTTGGCGTGAGCGGTAATTCATCCAGCTCTATTAATAGGCTTGGTACCATATAATCTGGCAGAATGTCTTTTAAGTTATGGCGAATGTCTTGCGTGGTCATGCCGCCTTTTTGGACAACATAACCGATCAATCGCTTATGACCACTCTCATGCTGATGCGGGATAACGGCACATTCTGTGATGTCATCAAATGTCAGCATAGCGGCTTCAATTTCTCCACATTCCACGCGGTGTCCACGAATTTTCACTTGATGATCGATTCTTCCAAGACAGTCAATGATGCCATTTGACAGCCAGCGGCCCATATCGCCTGTTTTATATAAACGCGCTCCTTCTTGGAAAGGATGCGGGATAAATGATGATGCTGTTTTTTCTTCATCTCCAAGGTAACCAAGTGCTAGCCCTGTGCCGCCAACATAAATTTCGCCGATGACGCCTTGCGGAACTGGCTGCATTTGGTCATCTAATACATAAGCTTGTGAATAAGCAATAGGCTGTCCAATCGGGACCGTCGCCTGATCTTCTTCCAGTGCCCGAATGTGATGCACACAGGAGAATGTTGTATTCTCTGTTGGTCCATAACCATTTAAAAGCCCTTCAGGCAAATATGGTAGTGCTTTTCGGATATGAGCGGCTGATAAGGCATCTCCTCCGACCAATAATGCATGAAGTCCAGATAAAGCTTCTGGATGTTCTTCTGTTAAACGGTTGAACAGCGGCACAGTCAAGAACCCTGTTGTAATCTGATGAGTTTTTAGTGCTTCCGCTAATGTATCCATTGATAAAATGGTATTTCGATCCGTCAGTATGAGCCTTCCCCCGTTTAAAAGGGCACCCCATATTTCATACGTAAATGCATCAAAAGAGAAGCTAGCGATTTGTAAAATGCGCGTTTGTTCATTAAGGGTGACATAGTCTGTTTCACACACAAGCCGGACGACCGCTTGATGCGGGATCAGTACTCCTTTTGGCTGTCCAGTTGACCCCGATGTGTAATTGATATAAGCAAGTCCATCAGGTCTTAGTGCAGCGGGCATGACCTCTGCTTCTGGTAAAAATTCTTCATACCCTTGATCAAGACAAATGAGTTCCGTTTGATGGATGGATACTTTTTTCAGCCATTCATTTTTTGTCAGTAAAAGCTGAATCCCTGTATCTCTCAGCATATAATCAATGCGGGCATCTGGATATTCAGGATCAATTGGCACATAAGCCCCGCCTGCTTTCACAATGGCCAGCACCCCAAGAATCATTTCAGGCGATCTATCGATGAGCAGTCCAACTGGTTCATGCGGCGTCACGCCTCGCTGCTGCAAATAGCCTGCTAGACGATCGGCTTTCTCATGTAACTCCTGGTACGTCCACTCATCTCCCTGGAACTCGAGCGCCACTGCATGAGGTGTCTTTTTCACTTGCGCTTCAAATCGTTCCGTCATAAGCAGCGGACCTTTTGGTTGATCAGTCTTTCCGCTCCATTCATAGAGCAATTGATGCTTTTCTTTCTCTGGCAGGAAATTCACTTGTCTGATCGGCTGCGCTGGATTTTCACAAATGCTTTCAAGCAGGTGCTCGTAGTATGCGAGGAATCGCTCCATCGTGTCATCAGAAAATAAATCCGCTTGATACTCAAGTTTTAACTGAAGGCCTTCAGCTCCTTCAAACACAAACAGGGAGAGATCAAATTTCGCTGTATCATTATCTTCAATGGCTAAAACCGACGTCGCCTCCCCCATTGGAGATGCTTCCAGCGGTAGGTTTTGCAGAACAAACATGACCTGAAACAGCGGCTGCTTACTGGCATCACGCACAATATTCAGTTCATCGACCACCATCTCAAACGGCACATCCTGGTGTGCATAAGCACCGACGGTTGTCTCCTTCACTCGCTCTAATAATTCCGTAAAGGCTGGATTCCCGCTATGGTCGATCCGAAGCGCCAATGTATTCACGAAAAATCCGATTAAATGCTCCATTTCCGTTCGATTTCTCCCAGCAATGACCGAGCCAATGACAAACTCATCCTGTGAAGACAATCGATGTAAAAGCGTAGAGAAAGCCGACAGCAAGGTCATATACAGTGTGCTGTCTGTTTTCTTAGATAGCTCATCAATCTTTTCAGACAGTGACTTCGACAGTTGATATGTTTTCGTCTTCCCTTTGTAGGATTGAACGGCCGGCCGCGGATGATCATACGGCAATACCAAATCTTCAACAGGTGCCGCAAATTGCTCCTTCCAATAGGCAAGCTGCTTACGCAATGGCTCTCCTGTCAAATACTCCTTCTGCCACAGTGCGTAATCCGCATATTGAATAGGCAATGCCGGCAAGTGAGGCTCCCGCCCTTCGATCGCCGCTGTATACCACTCAGATAATTCTCTTGCAACAATGCCGATCGACCAACCATCTGACACGATGTGGTGAATGGACATAAGTAAGATATGCTCTGCGGGTGAAAGTCGAATCAGCTTCACTCGAAAGAGCGCTTCGTGTTCTAATTGAAAAGGTGTGGATGCCTCTTCTTTCGCCCATTCAGTCGCTTTTTGTTCTTTCTCTTCCTGTGACGCTATGCCTGAAAGGTCCATCACCTCAAGCTCTGGCAGGTCCATCTGTTCATGAATGACCTGTACCGGTTCATCCCCGCTCATCGTAAAGGACGTTCTGAGCGATTCATGCCTTTCCACCATATGTTGCAGACTTTCCTGAAGCACCTTGATATCTAAAGGCCCATTCATCCGAAACGAAATCGTATTATTGTAAAATGGCAGATCCGGCTCTAATTGATAGAGGAACCACTGTCTTTGCTGGGCATAAGACATCGGAATGTCCTGACCCTTCTCCATTTTTCTCATCGGAATCACTTCATCTGCTTTGGCATTTGAATCGATCCAGTCTGCTAATTCTCCGAGTCTCGTATGTTCAAACAACACAGCAAGCGGCACGTCAAACCCTGTTTTTTGCCTAACCGCAGACAGCATTTGCGTCGCCTTCAGCGAATGACCTCCTAGTAGAAAGAAATGATCGCCGCAGTTGACATCTGGGACACCGAGCAGCTCTGACCAAATGTGTGCGAGCAGTTTCTCCGTTTCTGTGTGAGGTGCTCTGTTGTCTGCATCCATTCCGCTTTCCTCTATTAATTCATGAAAATATGCCTCGTCTGGCGATCCATCTTCTGTTTCTTTCCAATATTCCTCAGGAAACAAATGTACGGCATATTCACCAGATAGACGGGACTGTAAACATGTATGAATCGATTGATAAAGCCGCTCTTCCACCGCCTTTGTTTGATCAGTTTTGAAAAAGACGTAAAAGGTCTGCTCTGTTTGCATCTCCGCATCCGCATGGACCATCTCGTGAATCTCTTTCTTCGATCGATCCAATCCCGCATAAATGAGCGGAGCATCTGTCATCAGACATGCGAGCATCGTTTGGAAGCCTGCCTGCTTTGAAATTGGAAGATAACCTCTTTCTTTTAACATGCCTTTTACCATGGAGCCTTCACTCATGCCAATCTCGTCCCACATGCTGAAACTAAAGCAATATGGCTTCACTGTAGATGTCAGCTTCTGATAATGAGCAAATTGTTCCACGAACTCATTGGCAGCGCAATAGGCGCCGACAGTCATACCGCCCTTTAGCGTTCGGGCTGACGAGCTGGAAAGAAATAAAACATCCCTGCGTTTGGAGGCAGCTTCATGAAGCGCAATCGTTCCATACACCTTCGCTTCGTACATTTCATTTAGAGACACAGATGTCATATCAGCAAGCAGTTCTTCTTGAATGATACCTGCGAAATGAATGATGCCATCCAGCCTTTGATTTCCAGCGACCTCATGTCTAGAGATGATCGCTTCCACCTCTTTTTCAGCCGTGATGTCTGCTTTCTCATAAAGAACCTTGCCGCCATGCACTTTTGCCTGCTTCTCTAGGAAAGCCAATGTCTCTTGCTGGTCACTAGAAAGTGCCTCTCTCTCTTTCCTTCCAAGCAACACGAGATGTGCTTGATAAGATGTCAGTAGGTGTTCACTGACTAAACGTCCAATTCCGCCTAGCCCGCCTGTTATGACATAAAGCCCAGATGATTCAAATGGCGGCTCTTTCCTTTTCTGTTCCTTTTCCAAATGAAGAGGTGCTAAAAAGGGAATATAACGAACACCTTGACGATAAGCAGCGACATGACGGTCTTGGTCATGTGTGAGTTCTGCCATAATCGCCATTGCATGAGAATGACTAGATACCGATTCTGCTAGAGAAAAATCAAGACATTGCACCTTGATAAACGGCCATTCATGCTGAACTGCTGTCATCAGTCCGGCTGTCGTTGCTTTTTCTACATCGTGGATGTGATCCTCCGGCACATTCATCGCATGGGTTGAGACAAAAGTGATGGCCACCTGCTCCTCATAGACGGAAATGGCTTTTGTTAAAAATAATGCACTCATGCTGCCCGTTTTCTGCGCTTGTTTCGCCTTGGCCACATAAAGCTTGTCTTCTTGGTTTGTATAGTTCCAAAGGTGAATGATGTGTTTCACCGAAACGCCATACGAACGGAGCGTCTCAAAGAGTTGTTCGTAGTCAGACGGCCGATTCGGGTGGATGATGAAGTGAGTGTGTGTGAGTTGTTTGAACGCTTGACCCGGTTCAACCGTAATGTATGTTTGTTCACTGTTTGCAAAAGATTTCAATTGATCTGCCAGTCCTAATGGATCTGCAAAGATCACAACGTCCCCTATGATCTGCTTGTCAGCTGCATCAAGTGGAGCAGGTATCCACTTCTTTTGATAACTCCAATCAGGCAAGGTATGTTCATTTTCAAGTCTCATATCCATTTCCATGATCATTTCATCAAATTCGCCTTCTTGCCATCTTGTCTTGAGCTGTGCCCTTTCTATTTTTCCAGAGCTGGTTTTGGGAAATGCATGCTTCTGGACAGGAATGATGCGAGATGCAGACAAGCCCATTTTTGTTGCAATATGGGATTTAATGTGCTGACTTGCCCTCATAATATAAGCCGGCTCATACAGCTTCGGTGTAAAAAAGAGAATCAGTTCATCGGATGCAGAAGCCTCCATTCGGACGGAACAAGCAGCCACAAAGCTCGTTTCTACTCCCGGTACTTCCTCTGCTATGGCTTCAATTTCATAGTTGTGATAGTTTTTTCCGTTGATGATAATCATGTCTTTTTCTCTACCGGTTAGTGTCAGCCTTCCTTCGTGCAGGAAACCTAAATCACCCGTGTGAAACCAGCCATCCGCTTGAAATACTTCTTGATTCGCTTCGTCATTCCGGTAATAGCCCTTCATGGTGGTTGGGCCTTTTATTTGCACACGGCCAATATGATCTTCTGGAAGAAGCTCATGCTGATGATTGACGATGCGTATCCTGATACCTGGAATCGGTTTGCCCAACTCTGTAAAGCTGACGGTTCCTGTCTCACGTGCTTCTGCTGGTCTTAGCTGCTCTGTCAGCGACGTTTCCTCAAAGGTCAGAACCCCGCTGTTTTCATCTCCACGCTCAATCGCAAAGGAAAACACAACCGCTGATGAGATTTCAGACATGCCGAAAGCCGGTCTAATCACATCTCCCTTTAAGCCGTGCGGAGCAAGCAGGTGTAGAAATCGGTGGATGGTTTTTGGAACGACCGCCTCTGCCCCATTGATCATGCAGGTCATCGCCGACAGATCCCAAGACCCTGATGAAATCTCTTTCTCATAATCATTGATCATCGCAAATGCAAAGTTAGGTGCCCACGTCTTCGTTGCACGGTAGCGGTCCATCCAGTCAAGCCACCGCAGCGGCTGAGCGATAAAGTCATCTGTTCTTGCCCGAATCTGCTCGCAGCCTGTGTACACATTGACAAGGTGGAACATCACGATGCCACCAATATGATCTAAAGGCATCCAGTCTAACGAGACATCCTCTTGTGTAAATTGATTCGCTGCCACTGTTCCTTTGACGTTCGCCAGCACACTTCTATGGGAATGCTCTACACACTTTGGCATCCCTGTACTTCCAGACGTTAAGATAAAGAAGACGGAATCATCCGGCGCGGCAGGATGAGCGGCTGTATCTCTTTCTAATGTCAGCATCGGCTCAACTGCTGCGACACGTAATTGGTCTGTATGCCACAGTAAGGCTAACCCTTGCACCTCCTCGATCAGTGAGTCATCTGTTAGGATGAGCGGATGCTCGAGCAGCTTCCAAGCATGATGAAGCTTCTTCACTGCAGCATTCATCTCCCGATAGGTTGGGGCAGCCGACACAAGCGTTGGAACAAATCCGCCTAATACACATGCCCAAAAGGCAGTGACCATGGCATGATTCGATGAGAATTGAAAGAAAACAGGATCGCCTGCCTTAAGCCCCAGTGCCCTTAAACCAGTCAGAACCCTCTCGGCGTCTCCTTGTAACTGTGCATAAGATTGTGTGAGTTCGTTCTTGCTATTCACGATATACGTAAGCCCATTTGTCGTTTTTGCAGCCTCTGTTAAGACTTCCTGTAAGGTCTGTGCGCCTTGTGTGACGTCGAGATCCCCTCCATAGGAAAGAGCGGGCGGCATGTCGGCCAAAGCAGGTACAGCCGTTTGCGTCTGTATCGCTTCCGCTGCGGCCTCCTGCTCAATGTGCTTGTCGAGAAATAAATGAGAGAGGTGATACGGCCGCGGTCGAATGGTTTTTTCACGTGAAAAAACAGCGAAGCGTTCGATTTCGTTGGTTTGTAAAATGGTTGTCTTTACATCTTGTAAAATCGCATCCATTGATTCATGTATACTCGTTTGGTTAATGGTTGATGGTTTCATATGAGTTCCTTTCCTTTTTTGTTAGGCAGGACTGCAAAAGCTGCATCCTGCCTAATCTAAAGTTTACAAGACTCGTTCTCTATTTGTTTGATTGACAATATGCTTGATCAGCTTTGCATTTTGAGCTGCACATTCTTTATGTTTGAACATATCAGCATGCCGGCCATAGCCTTGGTATTGGGTAAAAGATCCGGCCGTTGCCTGTGTCCACTCTTCCATCCAGTCCGGGATCGCTATTTGTTCTTCAGATTGGATGAACGTAATATCTGCCTGTATTTTGCCTTGATTCACCCCCTTAACAAACGTTTCATAGTAGGCGCGCGTCTTTTGGGCAAGCGCTTCTTGAACGATCTCCCCTTGAGCAAGTTCGCTTTGTTTCGTTTGATGAACAATCGCTTCAATATCATCATCAATGGATCGCCCTTCTAAATCACTTTCTCCAATTTTCTTATAGGAATCGATCATGATGACCTTCTCGACTGTCCGCCCTCCTTGTTCAAGCGCTTGAACAAGCTCAAAGGCGAGGTAACATCCGCCTGAGTACCCCATCAACGTCAGCGGCCCTTTTGGCTGAAGGTGCTGAATATGCTGAACGTACTGCGCCATTCGGTTATTCGTTTCAATAAAATCAAAGGCGATCAACCGAACATCATCAAGCGTTTTTGCTGCTTCCTGATAGACAAAGCCGTAGCCTGGTAATGGCGGAAGAGCAAAGACTGTTGATGTTTGAGATTCATTGAATACAAGATAGCCAGCGGTTTCCCCGTCCTGATGCTGAATATAATGACTAAGCGCTTCAATCGTCGGGGTCTCAAACAACAAATGGATCGGCACCTGAACCTCAAACTCTTTTGATACTTTGGACAAAAGAGACATCGCTTTTAAAGAATGTCCGCCAAGCTCAAAGAAATGGTCATCTGTGCTAATATCCTCTCGTTCAAGTACTTCCCGCCACATCACCAACAGCTTTTGTTCCACTTCATTTGCGGGCAGTTTCACACGGCGGTTTCCTTGCGGTGCCTCTGGTTTTGGTAGCTGGCGTTTATCAACCTTCCCGTTTGGCGTAAGTGGGAGGTTCTCCAGTTCAATCAGCTCATGAGGCAGCATATAAGCTGGAAGACGCTCTTTCAGCCTTGATTTGATGTCATCGAGTTTGCCTTTCCATGCATCATCACACGTGATATAGGCAAGCAGCCTTGTATGATTGGTTTCATCATGATCCGCTAGGATTACAGCTTGTTTTACACCTGGGTGCATGAGAAGGTTGGCTTCAATTTCTGTCAGTTCAATACGGTGTCCTCGAATTTTTACCTGATCATCAACTCTGCCTGCATACTCAATCAGACCGTTTTCTCGAAAGTAAGCTAAATCCCCTGTACGATACAGGCGCTCACCCGAAGCGAAAGGATGAGGAATAAACACTTGTTTTGTCAGATCAGGACGATTCAAATACCCTTTTGCCAGTCCTTTGCCGCTCAGACAAAGCTCTCCAACCATTCCAATCGGCTGAAGCTGCCTGTGCTCACTTAATATATAAGCGCCCGTCTGGTTGAGCGGCTTCCCAATTGGAATAGAATGTGCCTCTAAAGGGATCGCTTCATCTATCGGATAATACGTGGCAAAAACCGTTGATTCGGTTGGTCCGTATACATTCAACAATCTGCCTTTTCCCATCACATCAAAGGCTTTTCTCACATGCTGAACCGATGCCCTCTCTCCCCCAAACAGCACCTTACGCACACCGCGCATCCAGTCTGTTCCTTCATCAACGAGAAGATGGAATAAAGCGGTTGGAACAAACATGACAGAAATATGCTCTCCTTTTATCAGCTCAGTGAGCTTCCCCATATCTAAAATGGTTTCTTTTTGCGGCAGGACAAGCTTTGCTCCGTTTAAAAGCGCACCATATACATCAAATGTAAAGCCATCAAATACGCTATTTGATAACGACAGCAATGTATCTGTTTCTAAAATGGTTAAATAATTCGTATTTTTGACCACCCGGGCAATATTGGAATGGGTCGTCATGATGCCTTTTGGCTGTCCGGTTGTTCCAGATGTATACATGATGTATGCCGTATCATCTAAACCAGCTTCAAGTGGCAGATTCTCTGAGCTCATCAGTAAAATTTCTTGATCATCTGCAAAAAGATACGTGCCATCAAATGCGAGTGACCTCGTCTGACTGATAAAGGATGAATGAGTCAGAAGATGCGTCGCTCCGCTGTCTTTCAGCATATATTGGATACGGCTTTCTGGATAATCTGGATCAATCGGCACATAGGTGGCACCTGCTTTTAAGACAGCGAGTAAGCTGACAATGAGTTCAGGTGTCCGCTCTGCTAAAATGGCGGTCACCGTTTGATGATTGACCCCATTTTTTTGCAAATGCCTTGCCAGTCGATTGGCTTGTTCGTTCAGCTCCGCATATGTCATCGTGTGATCACCTGTCGATAATGCCACTGCATTCGGCTGTTTTCGGACATTATGTTCAAACCACTTTGTCAAATAAAGCTGATCATGCTCCAGCTCAGGTGCATTCCATTCCTCTAACATTCGCTGCTTTTCCTGCTTTGTCACGAGTGTCAGTGTATGAACTGACTGATCTGGATGTTTGATGGTCCCTCTGATCAAAAGGGTCAGCTGATCCTTTAATTTATGGACAAATGCAGAATCAAATGCACGCTGATTAAAGGCCAGCTTCAGCTGCAATCGTTCCCCAGGTGATGCAAGTAAATTGAGATCATAGTTCGATTTTTCATAGACATTCATGTCTTCTACTGTAAAGCCAAGCAGTGACTCCTGCTCGTCTTTCTTTGCAGCAGGGACATTCTCAAACACCACAATATGATCAATGAGCTGCTGCTGACCTGCCTTAGCCTGAATATCATAAATCGGGATATATTGGTGCGGTTCAGCCGCTAAAGACTGCTGCTGCGTCTCTGATAATAGAGAACGGAACGTCATATGGTCTGTCAGCTGAATTCGTCTTGGAATGACATTGATGAACAATCCCACCATCCGGTCCACACCAGCCAAATCTGCCGGACGTCCTGACACAACCGTTCCAAACAACACATCGTTTGAGCGCTGATACCTGCTGAGTAAGATAGACCAAACCGATTGAAGCGCACTACTTAACGTGGCATTCTGCTGCAAGGCTAACTCTGATAAAGCAGCTGTTTCTTCTTTACTCATAGCCCATTCGATTTCGCCTAATTCATGCTCATTTGTTTGCTTTCGCTGTTCTTTAAAAGTCGATTGCCCCTCAAAGCCAGCCAAAGATTGCGTCCAATATTCAAGTGAGGCTTGTTTATCTTGTTTTTCCAGCCATTGAATATATTCTTTATATGGCTTGACTGGCTCCAGCCTGTAAGGGATGTCATGCAAAAGTGCATGATAAATCGCAAACAATTCCTGTACAACTAGGCCAAAACACCAGCCATCTAGAAGGATATGGTGATAGCTCCATATCCAGCGATAGCTTGAAGGACCCGTTTGAAAAACAGAGGCCCGCATGAGCAGATCCTTCGAGAGATCAAATCCTCTTAGCTGATCCTTTTGTTTAAAACGATCGATACGTTCAAGCTGTTCACTTTCAGAAAGATCCTGTATGTCCACAATATCAAGCTGGAAAGGTCGATTCTTTAATACAACTTGGACAGGACGCTTCACTTTTTCGTGGAGGAACACGGTACGAAAAATATCGTACCGTTCCACGATGATATTCATGCTTTTCTCAAGCAGATCAGACCGAAGTGTCCCCTTTACGTTCATATCCATTTGTTCTACATAAAAGCCTTTTTCATGATGATGGAGGGTATGAAACAGCATTCCTTCTTGCATCGGTGACAGATAGTACATATCTTGAACTTGATCCCTTTTAAATTGACTCATCTATTTCATTCCTCCTTTCCTTTTTCATGACTGATCTAGTGGTGTTAAGTCAATTTCTCCTCGAGCATGTCAAAGATATCGTCCATTTCATCCATTTCAAGGTCTGCAGCCGAGAAGTCACTTGGCGTAAATTCTCGCTCTTGATGCGCTAAGCAATGAGTGATGATGGATCTGATTTTCTCCTTCAACAATGCGATGAACTGCTGTATCGTTTGTTCTTCATATTCACTTGCACAATATGAGCACGACAGAATGAATTGATTGTGCTGAACAAGACCGCTGAGGTTCAGCTTATAAACAGCTTCTGATTCAGGGCTTGCTTGACGGCCCATATCATAGGTTGAAGGTCCAAAGAGTTCTGTCGTCACTTCCTGATCTATCTGCCCGAGATAGTTCAAGCTGATTTCAGGCTGCACGTGTTTGACTGACGGTTCGGATGGTGTCATGTATCTTAAAATACCGTAACCAATCCCTTTATTCGGTACACGCCGCAGCATCTCTTTCGTTCCTTTGATAGCGTCTGCAATGGTCTGATTCGGTTTCGCTTCAAGAACGACTGGATACATGCTCGTAAACCAGCCAACTGTGCGGGATATATCTAATCCTGATAAAATATCCTCTCTTCCATGACCTTCAAGCTGTACATGTACATGAGATTGTCCTGTCCATTCCTGAACGGCCAGCCCGAGCGCACATAGAAGAATATCATTCATTTCTGTTGTGTACGGAAGATGGATATTCGTTAACAGATGCTCGGTTTCTGCTTCTGTCAGCTGCATTTTGACCGCTTTCGTATCCGCGACTTTTCTTTCTTTTACTTCATGGTCAACAGGTAAAGTCGTAAACGGTCTATTTTCAATCGCCGCCCAATACTCCTTCTGGTTTTTTAGCAGCTGCGACTGCGCGTATCGTTCAACCGCTTCTGCCCATTCTTTGAAAGAGTGCGTTTTTGGCGGCAGAACCATCGTTTCTCCTTTTTCTGCCTGATGATAAAGAGACATAAAGTCTTCTAGTAAAATCCGGCAAGAAACGCCGTCAATCACAAGATGATGGGTGATGATGAGTAAGTGATCACCGTTTTCTGTTTGGAAACAAATCACTTTCATCAATGGACCTTTTTCAAGATTCAGTTGACGCTGATACTCATTGGCGTATGTGGAAATCGCCTGTTTCACGTCTTGCGCTTTTGAAACATCACAAGAAATAATTGAAAATGGTTCTGTCAGCTCCCGCTGATTGTATTGCAGAATGTCATCATGCTCCTGTCTGAACACCATGCGCAGTGCATCATGATGTGAGAGCAGTCTTTGCAGAACTTGTTCTGTGACAGCCAAGTCAAACCCTTTTGGTGCATGAAGCATCATTGAGAGATTCCAGTGGTGCTGGTGATCAAATTTCCGTTCAAAGAACCAGCGCTGTATCGGTGTTAAAATGACCTCTCCTTCGACATGTGATTGATCAGCTGTGAGAAGATCCGCTTCTTCGATATATGGGCGAAGCTCCGCAATCGTTGGATATTGGAAAAGCAGTTTCATATCGAGCTTCCAGCCCTCTTGCGTGAGTCTGCTTGCCATTTGGATGCCTTTAATCGAATCTCCGCCAAGGAAGAAGAAATGGTCGTGAATACCGACTTGGCTGACGCCAAGTACATCTTCCCAAATGCCGCAAAGTAGTGCTTCCACTTCATCTCTTGGCGCTTCGTATGCTGTTTGATTCGCTTCCACATCAGGTGCTGGCAGTGCTTTGAGATCCACTTTGCCATTTGCCGTCATCGGCAGTTGGTCTAGCTTAATGATCCATGATGGCACCATATATTCAGGTAAGGTGCGCTTTAGGCTTTCTTTCAAAGTGCCCGTTTCTTTATCTGTGATGGCGTAAACGACAAGAGCGTCTTGATCACTTGCGTCTTTGACCGTTGTCACGACGGCTTCTTGGACTGAATCCAGCGCAAGGAGCTGTGCTTCGATTTCTGATAGCTCAATCCGGAATCCACGGATGTTCACTTGATGGTCTTTTCTGCCGAGATAGATCAGCTCGCCATCCTCTGTCCACTTCACCAAATCACCTGTACGGTACATGCGCTCTCCTGGATAAAACGGATCTGGGACAAACCGTTTGTCCGTTTCCTCTGGGAGATTCCAGTAACCTCTTGCCAGTCCTTTCCCCGCAATCACGAGCTCACCCGGTACGCCTTGCGGCGAGAGGTCATATAACGAACCCATAATGTAAAAACGAGTATTGGCAATCGCTGTTCCGATAGGAAGCGTGCCTTGATCTGGATCAATGATCCCGCTTGTCGCCACGACCGTATTTTCTGTTGGGCCGTAGTTATTGACGAGTTTGTATGGAACGGGCTTCACCTGTTTCAGCTTGTCCCCGCCTGTCAGTAAGTAACGGAGAGAATGATTGTCCATCGACATAAACTGCTCACATAGCTGTGTTGGCAGGAACGCAATGGTGATGCCTTCGTCATTAAAATACGAATTGAGCTTGATCATATCGAGGCGAATCGCTTCGTCGATGATATGGAGCTCTGCGCCGGCCATCCACGTCGGGAACATCTCCCAAATGGAAGCATCAAAGCCAAAGCCGGCATATTTGGCGGTTCGGTCTTGTTTCGTCACCTGGAAAGCATCATTGTGCCAAAAAGCAAGATTGACAAGAGACTGGTGCTCGACCATGACACCCTTCGGCTGTCCAGTCGTTCCAGATGTGTAAATCATATAGGCGAGATCCGTTGGTTTGACAGGAACCTGAATCTCGTGCGCTTCTCCTTCTACTGCCTCTTCTATGAAGAGGGTATGACCTGTGAATGAAGGTGGTGCAGTGAGCCCTTTCTGAATCAGAAGGACCTCTGCCCCGCCATCTTCCAGCATGTAGGCAATGCGCTGCGCTGGATAATCAGCATCAATCGGCACAAATGCCGCACCTGCTTTGAGAACTCCGAGAACAGCGGCTGTCATCTCGAGCGATGGACGTGTGAGAATGCCGATGCGGTCTCCCGGTTTTATGCCGCTGGAAATAAGTCTTGCGGCGACTGTATTCGCTCGGTTGTTCAGTTCTTCATACGTCCAGCTCGTGCCGCAGAAGGCAGCTGCTTTTTGATGAGGTACTTCTTGTGACTTCGCCTCAATCAATGCATGAACCGTTTGATCTGTCGGGACATCTAGGATAGGTCCTGACCATTCATCAAGCAGATGTCGCTCTTCTTCTTTTGTTAAGATGGAGATGGTTGAGATCGGCTGATTCAATTTCGCAAGCATTTCGTCTATGATTCGCTCAAAATATTGACTCCATCGCTGAATGGTACTCTTTTTAAATAGTGCCGCTGCATATTCAAAGCGCAAGCCCACTTGATCTTGTTCCTCAAAGATGCCGAGCGTTAAATCAAACTTTGCCTGAACGGCTTCTTGCTGTTTGTGCGAAAGCGTAAGTCCATTCAATTCCGGTAACGTCAGATCACGCTCATCCGTTGTCATCATGACACTAAATAACGGGTTGCGACTCGTGTCTTTCGGAAGGTCTAACTGCGCGACCAAATCCTCAAATGGGAATCCTTGATGTTCATAAGCTGATAGATTGTGATCTCTTATTTTTTCTAGCAGATGCTCTGCAGTTTCTTCTAACTGAACGTCATGTCGAAGGGCCAGTGTATTCACAAACATGCCCGGAATCCGTTCGATTGACGCATGTGTACGTCCAGCCGTTACAGCCCCTATGACGATGTCATGCTGCCCAGTCAATTTATGAAGAAGAATGGCAAAGGCCGTTTGCATCACCATGTTCAAACTCACATTTTTTTCAGCCATGAGCGCTTTGATATGCTGCGCCTTCTCAGCAGACAGCCATCTATCCACCCGGTCTCCTGCAAATGACTGCACGCTAGGCCGCGGGAAATCAAGCGGAAGTGCTAAGTCTTCTGGCGGCTGTGCATATTGCTCCAGCCAATACTGCCGCTGTTTTTCAAGTGCTGCTTGCTGTTCTTCCTCTTGCTGCCATACCGCATAATCCTTGTAGTGCAACTGAACTGGCGGTAACGTCTTATGCTCATACAACTCCGCTAATTCTTGAATGAGCAGACTGCGTGTCACTCCGTCTGCGATGATATGGTGCATATCCATCATGAATACATATTTGTCATCAGACAGCTTTGCCACTTTCGCCCTCATTAGAGGTGCTTGATGTAATGAGAATGGTGTCATGAAATTGTCTACGACGGATTGTACCTGATCGCTTTCTACTTCAACCATCTGTAACGTAAACGGCACACGGCGATAAATTTTTTGGACGGGACTGCCGTCAATTTCAACAAAGGCTGTCCGCAATGACTCATGTCTATCAATTAAAGCTTGAATCGCTCCTTCTAGCTGCTTCAGATCAAGGTTTCCTTCCATCATGAAAACGGCTGGCATATGGTAGGTGACGGATTCTGGATGCAGCTGCTGTAATACGTACATTCGCTTTTGTGCAGAAGAGACTGGATAGAAATCTTGCTTTTCCGCTGGCTGAATGGATGTGACGAGCGAAGCATCAGCTTCTTCCAAATAGGCAGCTATCGCCCGTATCGTTGGCTTTTCAAAAAGAACCTTGAGTGGAACATGCTGATTCAGTTTGGCTTGCATGTTCGAAATGAGCACCATGCCTTTCAGAGAATGCCCGCCTAATTCAAAGAAATGGTCATCAATGCCAACTTCCTCAATTCCAAGAACATCTGACCAAATATCACAAAGCGTCTTCTCAAGCGCCGTTTCTGGTGCTGCGTGTGCCGTGCGGTTCATATGTGCCTCATGAGGAAGCGGCAGAGATTTCGCATCCACTTTTCCGTTTTGCGTCAGCGGAATATGATCCACTTTGACAAAATAAGTAGGAATCATGTAATCCGGCAGTGTCTCTGAAAGCTTTTCTCTAAATGTCAGCGTTCCAATGTGATCAGGTGCTGTATAATATAACGCCAGCTCCGGTAAACGAGATGTGTTGATCACTTTGACATACACTTTTTGAATGATTGAAAGGGCACGTGCGGCATGCTCAATTTCTTGTTTCTCAATTCGATAACCGCGAATTTTCACTTGATCATCTACTCTTCCAAGGAATTCAATCTCCCCATTTGCATGCTGTCTGACCAAATCTCCCGTTCGATACATCCGCTCTTGAGGGAAATAAGGATTTTCAAGAAAACGCTCCGCTGTTAATTCAGGCTGATTCAAATAACCTTTTGAAACACCATCACCTGAAATGTAGAGCTCACCCGGTGCGCCATAAGGGACAAGGCGCTGCTCGCGATTGCATACGAGCGCTCTTGTATGAGCAATAGGCTTTCCGATGATAGAACGCTCCTTTAAAGCATCCAGCTCATGCGGTGTCATTAGCTTGCTCACTGTACCAATCGTTGTTTCTGTCGGACCGTAATGGTTCATCACTGCCACGCATGGATGCTGCTTCATAAATGTCTCAACATCTTCAGAGACAATCGGTTCTCCTCCCAATACCACAAGCCGTAAAGCGTCAAATGTATGACCCTTCGAATCTGCCATCATATGAAATAAGGATGGTGTCATTTTGATATAAGTCAGCTCTTGTTCATCAATAAAACGCATGAGACGTACAGGGTCTGTATACACGTCTTCACGAGGAATATAGAGTGTCCCGCCTGCTTTTAGAACCGGGAAAATGCTTGTGTAACCAAGGTCGTATGCATAAGAAGACAGGAGTGCCGTTCGATCGCATTCTTGTAAAGTCACTTCATGTGTCAACCAATTGACGTAGTGTGATAGATTACGATGCGTGAGCTGTACACCCTTTGGCTTCCCTGTTGTTCCAGATGTGTAAATCACATAAGCCAGTTGATCAACCGATACGTCCGGCAGGTCTAGAGAATCGTTTCGTTGGACGGCTTTCTCCACATGTACGACCTGAATCGACTTGAGATGCTGATACGAATCGCCAAGAGACTCATTTGCCACGATGACTTTTGCCCCTGAATCTTTTAATGTGTAACGAATACGTTCCGCAGGAAAAGCTGGATCAATTGGTACAAATGCACCGCCTGCTTTCATTACACTTAGCATGGAGACAATGACATAGACAGAGCGATCAAGAATAAGTGCGACTGTGCTTTCTTTCTCTACGCCTTGCATCTTCAGCTCACTGCAAAGAGCATTGGACATGTGATCTAGTTCACGGTAGGTCAGCTTCCTTTCACCATCCATCACCGCAATGGCATCAGGCGTTTCCATGGCTTGACGTGAAAATTGCACATGGTACGGCTCATGATGACCTGTTTGTTCTCCATCCCTTTTCTCCAGCCGCTCCATTTGCTCATGCTGATCCAAGAGGTTGAACAAGCCAATTTGTTCATTCGGATGCTGGACCGCCTCACGAATAATCGCAAGAAGATGTGTTCCGAACCGGCGGATGGTTTCCTCTTTAAATAATGCCGTTGCATAGTCTAGGCTTAGTTTTATTTCTCCCTCACGTTCAAATGCTTCGAGAGACAGATCAAATTTGACGGATCGGTGCTGCATCGCATAAGGCGAAATGTTCAGATCGCCGAGCTTTAGTGCAGGAACATCCATGTTCTGCATATTAAACGAAACACTAAAGAGCGGGCTTCGGGTTGTATCACGATCAAGCGGTAGACGCGCGATTAACTCTTCGAGCGGATAGCTTTGATGTGCAAAAGCATCTACACTCGTTTCTTTTATTTCTTCAAGCAGCTGTAAAAATGACTTTGTTTGTTCCGGTTTCCCGCGCATCGCAATGGTATTGATGAACATCCCCGGCATGTCCTGAATATCTGGATGTGTTCGTCCCGCAACAGGAGATCCGACAATGATATCTTCCTGTCCGCTGTAGGATGCGAGCAGCACTTGAAATGCAGATAACAAGAACATGTACAGCGTCGTATCTGTTTTCTTGAGCAGCTCATGAATACGCTGAGTTGTCGCTTGATCACAGCCAAACATTACTCGTTCTCCAGAAAAATCACGTTCCACTGGACGCGGGTAGTCTGTCGGCAAATCTAAAACCGGTACATCTCCTTCGAATTGCTTCAGCCAATACGCTTCATGCACACGCTGTTTCTCTGTTTCTTCTTCACTTAACTGCCAGACAGCGTAATCTTTATAATGAATGGCTCTTTCTGCAAGTGCCTCTCCATCATAGGCTTTCGTCAAATCCTGAATGAACGTCTTCATGGAGCTGCCATCTGTAATCAGGTGATGTGCTTCCAGAACTAATAGATGACGATCATGACTCACTTTGAGCAGCTGTGCCCGCAGGAGGGGAGCGGCTGTCAAATCAAACGGCGCCTGACGTTCAGCAAGAAATGCCTCGGCCTCTTCTTCCTTTACATCATGGATGGGGAGGTCAAATGCCGATCGTTCATGTACCCTTTGGACGATGTTCTCGCCTTTCATATGAAAACTCGTTCTTAAAATTTCATGCGTTTGAATCAATTCATCAAATGCTGAGGTGAGCCGCTGATGATCGAGCGTACCTTCAAGCGTTAAGACGATCGGAATATGATAGTTCGTACTCTTAGGTTCAAGTGTTTGTAAAATGTATAAGCGCCGCTGAGCTGGTGACACTGGATAGTCCTCCGCCTTCGCTGCGGGTAAGATCGGATGTCCTTGTTCTTCTTGACCGTCCTGGTCAATGTATGACGCAAGCGATCGAACTGTTGGCTTTTCGAATATCACTTGAATCGGAACTTCCTTTTGGAACACTTCTTGGATTTTGGCTGACATCATCATTGCTTTGAGTGAATGTCCGCCAGTCATGAAGAAATGCTCATCTATTCCCACCGCTTTCCCAAGCAGTTCCTCCCAAATTTGAGCAAGCGCCTTTTCCGTCTCGGTTTCAGGTGGAATGATCCTGATTTCTTCACGATCAGCTTCGTCAGGCGTTGGTAAAGCTTTTCGATCGACCTTTCCGTTTGCGGTAAGCGGAAAAGCATCTAGCTTCATGACGTGATGAGGTACCATATATGCTGGTAGTGCTTGATTAAATAGAGCCCGCACTTCTTCTTCCATGATCGTTCCCGTATAGTAAGCGGTCATTTCTTTTTCATCTGAAGGAGACTCATGGATGAGCACAACCGCATCATCGATCCCCGTCTCTTGTTGAAGAATCGTTTCAATTTCACCGAGCTCAATACGGAAACCACGGATTTTCACTTGATCATCTGTCCGTCCGAGGAATTCGATTTGACCATTTGAACCGTACCTAGCCAAATCTCCTGTTCGATACAAACGCCCTTCTGCCTTGAAAGGATCAGCGATAAATGCTTGCTTTGTTAATTCTGGACGATGGAGATATCCTCTTGAGACACCGTCTCCGCCAACATACAGCTCTCCTGGCGCGCCAATTGGCTGAAGTCTTTGATTGTCATCTAAAATGTAAGCGGACGAATGATTGATCGGCTGACCAATTGGAATCGTGCCCGTTTCATCCCCTCTCACCTCATAAATGGTCGAGATGGTGGTGTTTTCTGTTGGGCCGTACGCATTCAGTAAAACAAGTGATGGATGATTTTTCTTCACAAGCTCTGCACTTTTCACATTGATCACATCACCGCCTGTGATCAATTTGGACAGTCCCTTAAACATATGCGGTCGCTGCTGAGCAAGTTGATTAAACAAACCTGTCGTTAAAAAGAGCGCCGAGATTTGATTCGTTTGGATAAAGCGTTCAAACCGGTTGATGTCCAATAACGTGTCACGGTCAACAGGATAAAGCGTTGCACCGTTCAGCAGTGTGGTGAAAATTTCAAAAGTAATGGCATCAAAGCTGACTGCTCCTGTATGTGCCATACGATCCGACTTGTTCAAGCCCAGTGTCTCCTGAGAACATGCCAATCTGACAATATGCTGATGCTCAATTTGAACACCTTTTGGCTGGCCGGTTGACCCCGACGTGTACATGATATACGCCAATTGCGAAGGAGAGGTCTCGACTTCGAATGGTCCGTTGGACTGATTCGATATGTCCGACACACGAACGGCTTGGATACTTTCATGAACTGGCGGCTGGCTGTCCGCATAGAGCAGAACGGATGCGCCGCTGTCTTCAAGCATAAAGCGGATTCTATCCTCTGGCTGGGCTGGATCAATTGGTACATAAGCAGCCCCTGCTTGAAGAATCGCTAAAATGGCGATCACTGCTTCAGCAGATCGATTCATATACACTGCGACGGCATCTTCTTGTTTCACTCCGCTATCAATCAAATATCCCGCAACACGATGGATTTCTTGGCCGAGTTCTTCATAGGTGAATGCCCGCTCTCCTTCGACTAACGCCAGATGGTCTGGTTGCGTTTGAATGCGTTCTTTAAGAAGCTCAGGAATAGACAGATGCTTTGGATAATCTCGTTCTGTCTTGTTCCATGCTTCAATCTGCTGTTTTTCTTCTTCGGTGATACACGTCACGTCATGAAGGCGAACTTCCGGATTCTCGATGATCTGCTTCATGAGGTTGGTCAGGTGTTTCGATATTTTTTCAATGACCTCTTCTTCAAAAGCCACCGCATTGTATTTAATTTTCAATGTCCATGTTTCACCTGGATATACGAGGACATTTAGATCGAAATTCGTTTGTTCAAATCCGTCTTTTACATCAATAGAAAACCCTAGACGTTCCGACATGGTGTCACCAGATAGCTCTTGATCTAAAGGATAGTTCTCAAACCCGACCAAGTGATCGAAGAGTTGTCCTCCTGCAGCTGTCTGTTGCTGAATGTCATAAAGCGGCATAAAATCATAGTTTTCCGCTTCCAGCGCATGCTGCTGAACTTTTTGAAACAGCTGTTTGAAGGTGTCTTCCTGATTCATTTCTACCCTGACCGGTATTGTATTGATAAAAAGCCCTGCCATCTGTTCTATACCAGCCACACTTGGCGGCCTGCCAGATACGACTGTTCCGAAAGTGACATCATGTGCCGCATGGTAAGTGCCTAAAAGAACCGACCAAACAGCCTGGAATAGATTTGGTGCTGTCACTTGGCAATTCCTTGCGATCTCTTGAATGGTGCTGACCATTTCAGCATCCCATGTGAACGTCCATTCCTGATGGTCATATTGTCCGTTCGCTTCTTTTTGCTGCAAAAGCCCTTGATGCTGAATCGCACCATCTAAGCGATCCTTCCAATAGCCTTCCGCTGCTTGTTGATTTTGCTTGCCAAGCCACTGGATATAATCTGCATAAGGTTTTCCTTGTGAGCGATCCGGCGTTTTGCCGTTCCGATAAGATTCGTAGTAATGAAACAATTTTTTCATCAAAACTCCCATGGACCAACCATCCATGATGATGTGATGGTTGCTCCAAATGAGATGCCAGTTTGTTTCATTCAGTTGAAAAACAGCGACCTTCAATAACAAATCATTCGTTAAATGGAAGCCTTGCTTTCTCACTTGCTTTTTATATTGATCTAGTACCTTTTGCTGTTCCTGATGATTCAGGTGAGATAGATTCTCTCTATACACATCTAGATTGCGCTCTGCCAGTACAACCTGACGCGGCTTCTGTAATTGCTGATAGACAAAGGCTGTACGGAGAATGTCATATGTGCCGATGAGCTCATTGAGACTTTTTTCAAAAAGATCGAGATCAAACTCCCCTCTTATTCCAAGCTCCAGCTGTGTGAAATAAGAGGACGAATTAGGGTCTAGCATGGCATGATATAACATACCTTCTTGCATTGGTGTTAAAGGATATACCTTTTGAATCTTCTGTTTGCTCATAGTCCACCTCTTCGTTTGCTTAAAATATATCCATTAGCTTTTCAAGTTCATCCATGGTCAGGTCATCGTCTCCTACATCACTAGGCGTAATTTGCGCTTCATCTTGTGATACACAATGTGAGATGAGTGCCTTCACGTTCTTTTCTAAAAGGTCCTTGAACTGTTCCATCGTCTGCTCTTCAAATTCAAGCTGGTGATAGGACATCGTCATCTGGAACATGCCCTGTTCTACGAAACCAACAATATCTAATGCATGAGGTTTCTCTGATTCTGGACTTAATGATTGACCTGCCTGCCAAGTGGATCGACTTAGTTCACCTCCGCCAATCTGTTCATCAAACTGACCAAGATAGTTAAAGCTGATATCTGGCGTGACATCAAATGCGAGACCGTCCTTCATTTTGTCAGGCGTTAAGTATTTTAAAACGCCATAGCCGATTCCCTTGTTCGGAATGTGTCTGAGCTCTTCTTTCAAAAGCTTGATTTGATACGAAAGATCCTCCGCATGCGACAAATCAAGCAGCACAGGATACATGCTCGTAAACCAGCCGATGGTCCGCGACACATTGACCGCCGGAAGGATGTCCTCCCTTCCATGTCCTTCAAGGTGAATAAAGTGTCTGTCTTCTCCTGTCCACTCTTTCAGGGTCAATCCTAAAGCGGTTAGCAAAATGTCGTTGATTTCCGTGTGGTACGCCTCATGTACTTCTGTCAGTAGGCTGCGTGTTTCTTCCTCAGACAGCGTAAAGCGAATGGTTTTTGTATGCAGCATTCTTTGATCCTCTGTGACATGATCCTTTTGCAGAGGTGCAGTTAAATGCCCAAGTACCTTTTTCCAATAGTCCCTTTCTGCCAGCAGCTCATCTGACACTGCGTATTCCGTCAACTTCTGGGCATACGCTTGGAATGAATGTGTTTTTTCAGGAAGTGTCAGCTCCTCCCCGCGCTTCGCCTGCTCATAAAGAGCCATGAAGTCTTCAAGGAAAATACGCCATGACACACCATCAATGACAAGGTGATGTACAACGAGCAATAAGTGATCTCCATGATCCGTACGGAAAATCGCAGGTTTGACTAATGGTCCCTCTGTTAAAGAAATACTCGCCTGCACTTCATTTGCTAGCTTTTCTACCTGCTGGATTTGCTGTGATCGTTCTCCTTGTACTTCTATCACGTCCACCGCTACATCATTTTCATCTACTCCACGATGACGCTGGATGATGCGTCCTTCTTCTATCGGATAAACCAATCGCAAAGCATCATGATGGGTCATCATCTGCTCGAGCACTTGTTTGACAAGTGCTTCATCCAAACCATTTGCGGCATGGAGCATAACGGACTGATTCCAATGATGTTGGCTGCTGAAGTTCCGTTCAAAGAACCAGCGCTGTATCGGTGTTAAAATGACTTCCCCTTCCACAGGTGATTGATCAGCTGTGAGAAGGTCCGCTTCTTCGATATATGGGCGAAGCTCCGCAATCGTTGGATATTGGAAAAGCAGTTTCATATCGAGCTTCCAGCCTTCTTGCGTGAGTCTGCTTGCCATTTGGATGCCTTTAATCGAATCTCCGCCAAGGAAGAAGAAATGGTCGTGAATACCAACTTGGCTGACGCCAAGCACATCTTCCCAAATGCCGCAAAACAGTGCTTCCACTTCATCTCTTGGGGCTTCGTATGCTGTTTGATTCGCTTCCATATCAGGTGCTGGCAGTGCTTTGAGATCCACTTTGCCATTTGCCGTCATCGGCAGTTGGTCTAGCTTGATGATCCATGATGGCACCATATATTCAGGCAAGGTGCGCTTTAAGCTATCTTTCAAAATGGCCACTTCTTCATCTGTGATGACGTAAGCGACAAGAGCGTCTTGATCACTTGCGTCTTTGACCGTTGTCACGACGGCTTCTTGGACTGAATCCAGCGCAAGGAGCTGCGCTTCAATTTCTGATAGCTCAATCCGGAATCCGCGGATGTTCACTTGATCGTCTTTTCTACCGAGGTAGATCAGCTCGCCATCCTCTGTCCATTTCACCAAGTCGCCTGTACGGTACATGCGCTCTCCTGGATGAAACGGATCTGGGACAAACCGTTTGTGCGTTTCCTCTGGGAGATTCCAGTAGCCTCTTGCCAGTCCTTTCCCCGCAATCACGAGCTCACCCGGTACGCCTTGCGGTGAGAGGTCATATAACGAACCCATAATGTAAAAACGAGTATTGGCAATCGCTGTTCCGATAGGAAGCGTGCCTTGATCTGGATCAATGATCCCGCTTGTCGCCACGACCGTATTTTCTGTTGGGCCGTAGTTATTCACGAGTTTGTATGGAACGGGCTTCACTTGTTTCAGCTTGTCCCCGCCTGTCAGTAAGTAACGGAGAGAATGATTGTCCATCGACATAAACTGCTCACATAGCTGTGTTGGCAGAAACGCAATGGTAATGCCTTCGTCATTGAAATACGTATTGAGCTTGATCATATCGAGGCGAATCGCTTCGTCGATGATATGGAGCTCTGCGCCGGCGATCCATGTCGGGAACATCTCCCAAATGGAGGCATCAAAGCCAAAGCCGGCATATTTGGCGGTTCGGTCTTGTTTCGTCACCTGAAAAGCATCATTGTGCCAAAAAGCAAGATTGACAAGAGACTGATGCTCGACCATGACACCCTTCGGCTGTCCAGTCGTTCCAGATGTGTAAATCATATAAGCGAGATCCGTTGGTTTGATAGGAACCTGAATCTCGTGTGCTTCTCCTTCTACTGCCTCTTCTATGAAGAGGGTATGACCTGTGAATGAAGGTGGTGCAGTGATCCCTTTCTGAATCAGAAGGACCTCTGCCCCGCCATCTTCCAGCATGTAGGCAATGCGCTGCGCTGGATAATCGGCATCAATCGGCACAAATGCCGCACCTGCCTTGAGAACTCCGAGAACAGCGGCTGTCATCTCGAGCGATGGACGTGTGAGAATGCCGATGCGGTCTCCCAGTTTTGTGCCGCTGGAAATGAGTCTTGCGGCGACTGTATTCGCCCGGTTGTTCAGTTCTTCATACGTCCAGCTTGTGCCGCAGAAGGATGCGGCTTTATGATCAGGTACTTCCTGTGACTTCGCCTCAATCAATGCATGAACCGTTTGATCTGTCGGGACATCTAGATAAGGGCCGGACCAATCATCAAGCAGTTTTTGCTGCTGCGCTGGTGATAATAATTGCATCTGATCTAATAATTGGTCTGGTGCTGACACCATTTGTTCGATCAAGTAAAGGAAATACTCCTTCCACTTCTCAATCGACGACCGTTCAAAGATAGAAGAATTATAATCAAACACAAGCTCGATTTGATCGTCAGATTCGTTTCCAGTTAAGGTTAAGTCAAATTTTGCTATGTTCTCATTGAACGGCTGTGGAATAATATCAAGTCCATCCATCGACAGGTTACGAATATCTGCATTTTCCATCGAGAACACCACATCAAAGATTGGATGACGGCTTGTGTCGCGAACCGTTTGTACTTGGTCCACCAATTCTTCAAATGGGTAAAGTTGATGTTCATTTGCCGCTAACACAAGCTCATGAACTGTTGACGCAAATTGAGAAAATGTCTGATGTCCTTCTGGTTTTGTTCTGAGTGCCAGCGTATTCACAAACATGCCGATGACTGATTGAATATCAGGATGAGTTCTGCCCACCACTGGAGAACCGATCATGATGTCTTCTTGTCTCGAAAGCTTGCTTAAAAGCGTACTGTAGCAAGCAAGCAGCACTGTATAAGTTGTACTGTTGAGTGTTCTAACCAACTCATCCAATTGCGCTTTAAGCGCACCGTCTATAGAGAATTCGACGCGGCCCCCTTCAAACGTCTGAACCTTTGGTCTCGGGAGATCCTCAGGCAGCGCCAAAACAGGCAGTTCTCCTTGTAATTGTTCCAACCAAAACGCCGCTTCAGCCTCTTTTTTCACAAGAGATTCTTCACTCTTTGACCAAACCGCATAGTCCTTATATTGAATAGGCAATTCATCAAGTTCGTCTCCTCGATACAAGATCGATAGCTCATCAATTAAAATACCGACAGACGCACCATCTGAAATGATGTGGTGCATATCAATCAACAAATAATGAACACTCTCCGATTCAGACACAAGCCCCACTCTAAGCAGCGGCGCTTTTCCTACATCAAATGGACGGATAAAATCATTCATTAATTGCTGAATGTCTCGGCCTTCCCCTTCGATGTTTTCAATGTTCACAGAAACATTCGTTTCAATTCGCTGAACAGGTTCACCCTGAACGAAGTCAAAGCTCGTACGGAATGCTTCATGACGATGAACAAGCTGGTCAATGGCTTTTTTAAATCGTTTTTCATCAAATACACCTTCAAGCTTTAAAGCAGCTGGCATATGATAGCTCTGCTCGGCATCTGTCATTTTTTGCAGAACAAACAATCTTTTCTGAGCAGATGTCACAGGATAAAAAGCCGCTTCTTCCGCTTTTTCCACTCGTCTGATTTCAGTTCGATCTGTTTGATCCACCGCAAGGGCAAACGTCTCTAAAGTGGGTGATTCAAATAATGTTTTCAAAGTACATTCCACATGCATCTCTTCATAGAGCCTGTTCAGCATTTTCATGCCGCGCAGTGAATGACCACCGCATTCAAAGAAATGATCATGTCTGCCGATTTTCGGCACTTCAAGAACTTCCTCCCAAATGTGTGCCAATATACGCTCTGTATCTGATTGAGGAGGGACGTATTCATTTGCCGCCTGCTCACTTACATCAGGTACCGGTAATGCCCGTCTGTCTACCTTGCCATTCCCCGTTAGTGGCAGCTCGTCTAATTGCATGAAGAAAGCTGGCATCATATAAACAGGGAGTTCTCGTCCTGCTTGCTCACGTAAATCCGACAGCGGAACAGCACCTTCTGCTGTGAAATATGCACACAATGTATCATTTGATATCGCAATGACAACGGCTTCCTTCACCTGCGGATGCTGCAATAGCTGGTGTTCAATTTCGCCAAGCTCGATACGCTGACCTCGAATCTTGACTTGATGATCGATTCGCCCAATGAATTCAATATCTCCATTTGACAGCCATCGTGCGAGATCGCCCGTTTTGTACATGACTTCACCAGATCGGAAAGGATTTTCAACAAACTTTTCGCTCGTTAACTCTGGTTGGTGATAATACCCCATGACCAGTCCATCACCTGCAACACAAAGCTCTCCAGCAACTCCCGGCGGCTGCACTTGTCCAAACTCATCGACAATATAAACAGCCGTTTGACTCACCGGCTTTCCGATCGGAATCGACAGTGCTTGTTCTTCAATGTGATTCACCGGATAATACGTTGTGAAAATCGTGCTTTCAGAAGGTCCATACATATGAATAAGTTTGTCTTCTCCAACCGTTTCAAGCGCTGCCACAACATGCGGCACAGAAGCACGTTCCCCGCCAAACAGCACTTTTCTGACGTTTTTCAGGCTGCCTTTTTTCATATCAATCAGTAAGTGAAATAGAGCGGTCGTGATCATTAAAATACTGACTTTTTCCTTCTCAATCGCGCCAGATAGCTCATTCATATTTAAGATGTTATCCTTTGGCAAAACAATGAGTTTCGCTCCGTTCAATAAAGCACCAAACACATCAAACATAAATGCATCAAATACATAGTTTGAAAGGCTCATCACCGTGTCTTCACGATGAATGGTGAGATAATTCGACTGCTTCACTGTTCTCAAAATGTTCCGATGCGTCACCATGTTCCCTTTAGGTTTGCCTGTCGTACCAGATGTGTAGGTCAAATTTGCCAAGTCCAAAGGCGAAACACATACAACTGGATTGCTCTCTGACTGCTGATCAACGGCTTGATCTTCTGTTTCTATGATTTTCCCTTCAAACGCAGTAAGCACAGAACGATGACGCAGCACCTGATGGGTCAGGACAAACTGTGCACCACTATCTGTCAAAAAGTGCTTGATGCGCTCATCAGGGAAGTCAGGATCAATTGGCACATAGACACCGCCAGCCTTTAGCACAGCTAAAACCGACAGCGCCATCTCATTGGAGCGTTCAAAGAATAAAGCCGCTTTCATCCCTTTTTCAAAACCATGTTCGTGTAAATAATGAGCCAGCTGGTTCACTCTGCGATTCAGCTCTTGATAAGAAAGAACCTCATCTTTACATTGCAAAGCAGGCTGATGACCATGCTGCTGTACTTGTGATTCAAATTGCGTCACAATGGTTTCTTCCGCAGGATAAGGCGTAGGTAACGGGTTCCACATCTTCAATTGAGCCGCTGCCTCTTGTTCAGACAGTAAGCGGTATGATTGAATCGCTTGCTCCGGCACTTCAACCATCTGCTCCAGAAGATAAACATAATGCTTGAGCATCTGCTCGGCAGTACTTCGTTTAAATAACGCCGTACTGTAATCGAGAACAAAGGAAAGACCATGATTTGACTCCGTCGCTTGAAGTGTGAGATCAAACTTCGCAATATGGAAATTGGTTTCCTCGACTTCGACTTTCATCTCTCCAATATGCTGGGCTGTTGAATGATCTGGCGTTAGAGTAAAGACCGTATCAAATAATGGATGGCGGCTAAAATCTCTTTGCACATTTAGCTTTTCAAGCAACCGCTCGAATGGATATTGCTGATGCTCAAACGCCCTCATCGTCTTTTCCTTTACTTGCTCAATCAACTGTGTCATTGAACCGTTAGGATCTACCTCTGAACGTAAAGCAAGTGTTTGGACAAACATGCCGATCATGTCATTCAAATCTGCATGCACCCTGCCTGCTGTTGGCGTCCCCACCACAAACTCCTTTTGACCTGTGTATTTCGCAAGCAATGTATAGTAAGCAGAAAGCAACACGGTATACAGCGTCGTATGATGATTCGCTGCAAGCTCCTGCAAACGGCCTGTTAACGTCTCATCGATGTTTCTGAGAACGCGGTCTCCAGCGAAAGACTGGACAGCGGGACGCTGATAATCCGTTAGCAGCTGCAAAGCAGGTATATCTCCTGAAAATTCTTTCAGCCAGAATGCTTCATCTATTTGACCGCCTTGCTCTGCCTGTTGTTCTTGCCAAACAGCATAATCATGATATTGAAGCTTCAATGGCGCTTTCACTAATCCCTCATATGCGTCAGACAACTCACGCAGCATCAAATCAATTGAAAGACCATCTGAAATCAGATGATGCATATCGAAATAGAGAAGATGCTCCTGATCATGTAAAGACTGTAGCCCAACACGCAAAAGCGGAGCCTGCTCAAGATAAAAAGGTCGGACAAATTGACGCATGTTCTCTTCCATCGTGCTGCCTGTCACCTGTTCTATTTGAAATGGAACGGATGAAGCTACCCGCTGACGAGGGACTCCTTTGACTGTATGAAAAGAAGTGCGTAGCATATCATGACGTGCGATCAGTTTTTCAAAAGCTCCCTCCAATTTCTCTCGTTGCAGCGTTCCTCTTAATTTCACAACGGCAGGCATATGATAGGCGATGCTCTGCTCCAACTGAGTCACCATATAAACACGCTGCTGCGCTGGTGACAATGGATAATCGGCGGCAGTCGGTGCTTTCGGTATAACCACTTGTGAAGACTTTTCCGCTTGTTCAATATAAACAGCAAGTGCTGCAATTGTTTGCTGTTCAAATAAAACCGATAAAGGGACCTCCACTTGAAAAGCCCGCTGAACGAGTGTAAGAACTTTCATCGCTTTGAGTGAATGTCCGCCTATGTCAAAGAATGAGTCGTACACACCTATGTTCTCTTGATGAAGGACGTCTTCCCACAAACGAACAAGCTGCGTTTCTACATCGTTTCTAGGCGCTACATAAACAGCACTGACAGCCTTGTCTCCTTTTAATGCAGCAAGCGCACGCCGGTCAACTTTCCCGCTAACTGTCAGTGGAAATGCCTCAAGCTGCTTGAAATAAAGCGGCATCATATAAGCTGGCAGCTGATGTTTGATAGCGGCTTGCAGGGTGTCCACGGAAAGAAATTCTTGTCGTGCTTGATAGTAAGCACTTAAAGCCTTTCCACCGTCCGGTTCATCCACGACAAGCACGACAGCCTGATCGACTCCGTCTACCTGCTCCATGACTGCCTCAATTTCACCCGTTTCGATGCGGTAACCTCTTATTTTTACTTGGTCATCTATTCTTCCAAGGTAATCAATAGTGCCGTCTGGAAGCCATCTCACTACATCACCTGTGCGATACATCCGGTCTTCAGAGAAAAATGGATCTGGTCTGAATGCCTTCTCCGTCAATTCAGGCTGATTCACATAGCCCCGTCCAACTCCTATTCCCGCAATGCATAGTTCTCCCACAGCTCCTTGCACCTGTAGTTGTTCATGTTCATTTAAAATATAAATCCGATGATGGCCCAGTGGCTTTCCAATTGACACATAGCGCTGTTCTGGTGACTTCTGCAGCTCACTGAGATCTAGACGGTGAACCGTCGCATCCACACACGTTTCTGTCGGACCATACACATTCCACAAGGCAAAATCGGGCTGGCTGACACGCACAGCTTCAATCAGCGCCTGCGCTGCTTTCGCAGGGAGTGCTTCTCCCCCAATCAGCATGTGAGTCAGTGCAAGCCCATCCAAATCCACTGCAAGTAAAAGCTGCACATGTGCTGGCGTTCCATCTGTTGCTTCAATTTGATGTTCTTTGTAATAAGCCGCTAGCTGTACACCGTTTCGTGTCATTTCTCTTGGCACAATATGAAGCGTATGTCCAAATAAAAGAGCAGCAAAGATTTGTTTAACAGATGCATCGAAATGGAATGGTGCAAGAAGCGCCACTTGAAGCTGATTTGCCCCCTCATACACTTCGTGATGCAGGGCATGAACCAAATGATGCAGCTGAAGATGCTCGATCATCACTCCCTTCGGCTTTCCAGTCGTACCCGATGTATAAATGAGATAAGCCAAATCCTGTGATGTCGTCTGATCGATCAGCTCAGGCAGCGGACGATCTTCTAATTCCATATGCTGCTGGACAATCATTTTTTCCGCAATGGATGAATATCGCTGAACAAACGATTCTTCTGTTAAAACGATAGAAGCACCAGAATCTTCTACAATAAATTGAATGCGTTCCTCAGGTAATGCCGGATCGATCGGTACATATGCACCGCCAGCTTTTAATATCCCAAAAATGGCAACCATCGCATCTGCCGTCCGTTCCATTAAAACGGCAACTGGTACATCACGCGAGACACCTTTCATCTGTAAAAACCGTGCCAGTTTGTCCGCTTTTTGATACAGCTCTCCATAAGTGAACGTTCCATTTCCCGCTACCACAGCTGCCCGTTCTGAATACTTTTTAGCTGCCTCATCAAATAAGTGGTGAACTAGTTTCGCTCCTGGTAAATCAAATGCTTCTCCCTTAGATAATTGAAGCAGCTGCTTTTGTTCATCTGCTGGCAGTAAAGAGAGAGCCCCAATCAGCTGATCTGGCTGAGAGACTGCCGCCTCCAGCAAAATCATCAATCGATCAAACAGCTTACTCATATCGTCTTCACTAAATAGATCTGTACGGTAATCCAAATCAATGGTCAATGTATCTGTATCCCAGCGGTCTTTCACATGAATCGATATATCATTCATTCCGCTTCCACTAAAAATCGGCTCCGTAATGAACGAAAGATTCTCTTTTTTCTGCCACTGCATGACCTGATACTCTAAAGAAATATCAAACAGGCGTCCTGTAAATCCATCTCTTTCCCTTAAATCATTCATGAGCACATTGTAAGGATATTTTTGATGACGCAAGATCTTCATCTGATCCGCCATGACCTTCTTCACGAAATCAAGAAACGTGAGGGATCCTTGCACAGATGCGCGCATCGGAATAGTCGACACAAACATCCCAATCATCTTTTTTTCCTTTGCATTTGTCCGATTGCCCATAAAGGTTCCAAGGACCACATCCTCCATGCCGCTAAATCGGTGCAAGTAAATATAGACAGCGGACATAAACATAGAAAGCATACTGACTTTCTCTTCTTCACAAAAAACGCGAAGCTTCTCCTTTAAAGCATCTGGAATATCCCCTGAAAATCTCTCCGCATGTAAACTCATCTCGTAACCTTTATGCGGTGTTAAAGAAGCGAAATCTGGAATATTGGCAAATTGCTCGTTCCAAAAAGCTTGGTCTTTCTGAAAACGTTTAGAAGATTCATACGTTTGCTCACTCATGATGTGATCAACGAAGGAAATGTCTTCAATTGGGGAGATGTCTGTCCCCTGCAGCATGTCATGGTATAGATCAATGATTCGGTTTCCCATCAAGATAATTGAAATACCATCAGCCACAATATGATGCGCTTTACAGAACAGCCAGCACTCTTGATCACTGATTTGAAAGACCGTAAATTCGATTAAGGAACGGTCAATCAGTTCCATCGGCTCACGAATCTCCTCGTTCGCCCACGCCCTGACTTCCTTTTCACTCCATCCTTTCACCAAACGAATCGGCTGTTTTTCATATGGCTTGATATATTGAACGGGCTCCTCCTGCTCATGTTGATACACCAGCCTTAAACGAAGAGAATCAGTTTCACGAATGTACGCTTGAAGCACATCAACGATCAAAGAAGGATTTAGACCTGATACCGATCTTAACTTGGCAAACCCACCCAAATTAGAAATACTTGTGCCTGGATAAAATCTTTCCGTGTAGAATACTCGCTTTTGCGCATGTGTTAAGGGGTAATAAACTGTACTCATTCTTATCCTCCGCTCTTCTATGTTTTCTCCACCAAATGTGATACCCTGCACCCTCTATATCAAAAGAACCAAGTCTATTTCATTAAAATAGACGAATAACAGAAAAGGAGCCCACCCCGAATAAAACGGAGGGACTCCCATTTTGATTCGGTAACCTGCCGACCATAGTAAAAAAAGAAACTTTTACCTTAGGACATGGCTTTGCGTCTCTATGTTTCCATAGATTTGCCTTTTTCTTCTTTTCTTTTAGATATTTTCTATTTACGTCCACTTTATATGAAATTATTGTTTTTTTCACCGAAAAATGGGTGTAAAGATTCATGCGTTATGCCGAAGGGATCACATCATAATTTACGATATTTACCGAAAATAACTAATAATAGTTGCGTTCCACCGAAAATAAATGACCAATTACCGCAAAAATTTCATGTTTTTCCTTAAATTTTGCAAATATGACCGAAAATGTAGGAGAGAGGTCTCCTATCACGCCTCGCATTTTCTTAAATCTTAAGAACTATATTCCCTAAAACTTTGAATATTTTTACCATAAAAAACAATACAAAAAGAGCTGTCATTTCAAATGACAGCTCCTTGTTTCTTCATTATATTTACATCACCTTAGACAGACCAATCGTTTTCTCAATAATGAGCAACGCAATGATAGAAATGATAATAAATATGACAGATATCGC
The DNA here is from genome assembly GCF_024807925.1 of Bacillus sp. JUb11. Taxonomy (NCBI): domain Bacteria; kingdom Bacillati; phylum Bacillota; class Bacilli; order Caryophanales; family Bacillaceae; genus Bacillus; species Bacillus sp. JUb11. Next base: position 193,818 of record NZ_JANUEZ010000004.1, read on the forward strand.
ATTGACACTCGGATCAAAAGTTTGCTCAATGTAATTAAACGTCCTCACGGGAATCGTAATGGTTTGAGGTGAAGAAACGAACAAACTAATCGAAATTTCACCAAATGATGTCACAGCAGAAAACACCCCACCTGCGATAATGCCCGGCTTGATCAAGGGCAGTGTCACACGAAAGAAAGTACGTATGGGCCCTGCACCAAGATTCATGGAAGCTAGCTCAAGACGCGGATCAAGATTTGAAACACTGACACCCACGGTTCGTACCACATAAGGAAAACCAATGATGACATGCCCAATGACTAATGCCCACAAAGACCCTGTAAAACCCATAGCCGTAAACAAATACAGCATCGCAATCCCTAATACCACCTGAGGAATCATAAGAGGTGACAAAATAAAGGCTTGAACAGCTTCCTTTCCCTTAAAGGAAAGCCTTGCTAAAGCATAAGAAGCCATCGTTCCTAAAAGAACAGTAAGCGGCGTCACAATCAATAACAGAATCACGCTGATACGCAAAGATTCCATCCATTCTGGATTCGACACGACCTCATGAAACCAACGAACGGAAAATGAAGTCGGCGGGAATTCAGGAAAGGCATTCGGGCTAAAAGCAGAAAGAACAATGACAAGAACAGGTACGGTTAAAAAGAGATAAACGAGTGAGCCTGCGGTCCATATCAGAACCGAAAGCAAACGGTCACTTATTGATTTTTTACGCATGCATCCTCGCCTCCCATCGCTTCAATAGATAGCTTAATAGACTGACGACCGCTAGCACACAAATCAATAAAGTAAAGGACATCGCAGCGGCAAGAGGCAAATTATACACCTGCATGACCTGCTGATAAATGGACAGTGGCAAGAGCGGCTGCATCCGTCCGCCGACTAGCAGAGGAGTAATATAACTTCCTGCTGCAAGTGAGAAGACAATAATTGCTCCGGTGATCATGCCTGGAATCGTAAGCGGCAAGGTCACATGAAAAAATGTCCGTATACGCCCAGCCCCAAGACTCATAGAAGCCGGTCTTAAGTGACGGTCCATATCAGTTAAGCTCGTTGCAATAGGCAGCACTGCAAAAGGCAGCATCACTTGAACATAAGCAATAATGACCGCATTCATATTCCACAGCATCGATAGCGGTTTCTCAATCAGATGTAAATCGATCAGCATACCATTGATCAAGCCATTTTGCGAAAGAAGAACGATCCATGCAAATGTCCGAATGACGACACTCGTCAAAAGCGGCGATACAAGTAAGATATAGAAAAAAGCCCGCAATCTTGGATGAGGTGCTTTCACTAGCACATAAGCTGCAGGATATGCCATCAATAAACAAATCACCGTTGTCTGTAAGGCCACCCACACAGTACTTCCAATTGCTTTCACATATGCATCTGTCGTAAATACATGTAAATATTGAGACAAACTATAGGATTGTAACGTATTCATCATCGAATCCACATCACGAAAACTGAGGACAAACATCATCACAAGCGGAGCAAGAAGGAATACAACTAGAAACAAACAAGCTGGCAGCAGCATAAACCAATGAAAGCGCTGATTCTTTTTTTTGATTCGCATCACGCATGCACCTTCGAATCTAAGAAAACAATATCTTCAGGCTGCCAATGAATATGCACAGTTTCTCCAACTCGAGGCAGCTCGGGAAATGCTGCGTCTGATGCATGGACAATGATTTCACCTTGATCAAGCCCAACGACCAAACGTAAAGAGTGCCCAATATAACTGACATCTGCCAACATTCCTGTGACATGATTTGGCTGAACTTCCTCCCCGCCAGAAGATAACTTGATTCTCTCGGGACGCAGCATGAGTAAATGCTTCTCGCTCTTCTCTTTAAATGCGGCAGCTTTTAGCTGAACTTGCTTCCCGTTTGATTGAGTGAAATGTGGAACAGTGTATGTGGAAGTAACTTCATCATACTCCACTTCAAATAGATTGACCTGTCCGATAAATTCAGCAACAAAACGATTATTTGGCTGACGATATACTTCTAAAGGTGTCCCAATCTGCTGAATTTTCCCCTCACCTAATATCCCAATTCGGTCGGAAAGGCTTAAGGCTTCCTCCTGATCATGCGTCACAAGAATAGTCGTAATTCCGACATTCCGTTGAATATTTCGCAGCTCCGTCTGCATATTTTTTCTTAGCTTTGCATCTAGATTACTGAGTGGTTCATCAAGAAGGAGAACAGCCGGCTGGATAGCAAGTGCCCGTGCAATTGCGACCCGTTGCTGCTGACCACCACTTAATTGGTGCGGCATACGTTTGGCAAATGACTCTAATTGCACAAGAGACAAGCTCTCCATCACCTTTTGCTTGATTTCCGCCTTCTTTTTCTTTTGAACCTTCAACCCATATGCAACATTATCAAATACGGTGAGATGTGGGAAAAGTGCATAACTTTGAAAGACCATCCCCGTTTTCCTTTGATAAGGAGGTAAAGTCGTCACATCCTGATCACCAATATAGACGACTCCTTTTGTTGGTTCTAAAAAACCACCAATGATATTGAGTAAAGTTGATTTTCCGCAGCCACTAGGGCCAAGAAGGGAGAAAAATTCCCCCTCTTTTACCGTAAGACTGACATCATCAAGAGCAATCTGCTCGCCAAAATGCTGGCTGATATGTTCCAAATTGATTCCACTCATGCGATCACCTATTTTCCTCCGCCTAGTACTTCATTCCATCGATTTGTCCATTGACCGAGCTCTGAAGTCGCTGTTTCGTAATCTACCCAAGTCAGCTTGCTATAATAATTTTCGCCAACTTTCACTTTCCCTTTAATTTTGTCTCCGTATTTCACATCAGAATTCGACATGCCATAGTAAGATTTTTCTGAGAAGGCTTCTTGAGCTTCTTTCCCGCTAAGGTAGTTTAATAGCTTATAAGCCGCTTCCTCATGCTGACTTCCCTTTGTTAACGCCCAGCTCGCAACTGCTGCCACAGCGCCTTCTTTCGGATATGAGAATCCAATATCCATCCCTTCTTCTTCAAGTGCAAATGCTCGGCCATCCCAATATGGAACTGCCGTCACGTCACCACGTTCTAACAGCGTTTGAATAGACCCTGGGTTATCAGGAAAAGCAGCTACACGCCCTTTTAATTGTGCGAGGCTTTTAAATGCTTTATCAATATCCTTAGGATTTGATTCTGTCCCTCCTTGAGCATGGACAAGTGCAGAGAAAAATTGTAAGCCCGCTGAATAAGTTGGGGAAGAAATCGCCACTTTCCCTTTCAGTTGATCGCTCCATAAATCTGTCCAGCTGTTTGGCTCCTGTTTGACAAGATCTTTTCTATAAGCAATTCCAAGCTGTCCCATACTAAAGCCTGCTGCATATTGTTTTCCATCAACAGTGAGTTTCTTTTGAACAGAACGATAAAGCTTTTTCACATTTGGCGCTTGATCTTCATCAATAGGCGCAAGAACGTTTGCCGCAATGCCTCTTTGAATCGTATCAGGCTGTAAAATAAGCAAATCATACGGTGGATTTTTACCATTAGATGCTTTTAATTTTGTAAACCATTCAGAATCTGCCCCAGAGACCGTTTGTACCTTAATGCCTGTATCCTTTTCAAACTTTTCGAGGATTGGCTTAATATTCTTTTCCCAATCTCCTCCGTAGACACCAACGATCACAGTCTGCTGCTGTTTACTTTGGTCCTGCCCATTTCCACCGCATGCAGACAGCAGTAACATGACGGATAGGACACCTGCAAATATGGCGATTACTCTTCTTTTCATGATTCATTTCCCCCTTTTTGTTGATTCAAGTGATGAAGTGCTTGAATAATATCCATCTTTGTTAACGGTTCCTGTCTATGACCAAAATGAGAATGAACCGCATGTTTATAGTGCGTACGCTCATTTGCTGGGTATGAACGAAGCTGCACAGCAAGCTCACTGCTGGCTTCGTCCGTCCACACTTTCTCATAAGCTGCTCTTTGCTCTCCAAAATCCCAAGCGACAGCATCAGCATCATTCATCTTTTCACGAAGCCTGCTCGTCTGTTCGTCATCAATTTTCCATTCATTATGATCTCGATAGACTTTGACGCCATATTGCTGAAGTGCTCTTTCTTCACTTAATAGCCCTGCTTCCACTTCATGAAGGACTTTTTCTTTCTTTCTAGCAAATGGATTCCCCCATCCTCCCCCACTTGGTGAAACCAATTGAACAATATCGCCTTTTTCAAGACGCATGACATCAATTTTCGGCTGGTTTTGTGTCTCCCCATTTGGTTTGGTCAATTTCACCTCACCAATTGCTCCTGCTCGGCCACCCATTAACCCCCAAGGTTGAAACTTCATTCGTTCCATTCCTCGTGCCGTCACCATCGATTCTGGCTTGATCATTTCAAATTCTAAACCAATCGCATGTCCCCCTCTATGTTCCCCTGCTCCACCTGTGTTCGGCAACAGTTCATATCGGTGTACATGAATATCAATATGCTGTTCCAAGCTCTCGATAGGTGTATTTTTTAAAAATCCTGACGAATGATCAATTCCATCTACTCCATCAGTCCCTTTTTGAGCACCGCCGCCTCCGCCTAACGGTTCGACCACAGACATTTTTCTGCCTCCTGTTTGATCATCAGGAACAGAGAGAACGACGATAGCGGATTGACCTGCACCTGCCGCCGGCACTGCTTCAGGCAACAGCTTACCAATAGCACCTAGCACGACATTATACAGTCTCATTGTAATGGAATGCCGAATACCGACAGAAGCCGGATATTCTGGATGGACAAGCGTTCCTTTAGGTGAAATCACGTCTATCGGATATGTAATCCCACCATTAATCGGAATAAAAGGATCTTTACTAATGATGTAATTAATCAATCCTTGATATAAGAAGGAGTGCTTTTGACCATTGGTGACAAGATTAAAAGCTGTCTTAACTTGCGGGTCACACTCAGAGAAGTCCAGTGTCAGCTGTTTCCCTTTGACCGTCAGCTTAATCTTTAATCGGATCGGCACGTCCGAAATCATATCATCATCCAAGTAATCAGCGAATTCACTCGTTCCATCAGGGATGGCTTCAATTACTTTTCCGGCGCGATCCTCTGCTTGCTTCAGTAGATCAATCATTCCTTGCTTCACTTCGTTTTTTCCAAATTTCTCGATCATTTCTTTTAGTCTGATTTCTGCTGTATTAACAGCGGCAATCATCGCATTAATATCGCCATCATTTAAATGACTCGCCCGGCTATTAGCTCTTAAAAAGGTACGAACAACCTGATTCTCTTTTCCACCTTCATAGATTTTCACTGGTGGAATTCTTAATCCTTCTTGATGAACATCTGTTGCAGTTGGAGAAATACTTGAAGGGACAAGACCGCCCACATCACTTACATGAACAAAAGACCAGGCATAGCTGACAATTTCATCTTCTATAAAAATGGGCTTGATGATATGAACATCTGGCAAATGAGTCGCTAAACCGTCTGTCGTATAAGGATCATTTGTGATGATAATGTCACCCGGCTGCATCGGTCCGCTTTCTTCAATCGCTTTTCTGAGACTCAGCCCTAAAAAGATCGTGACACCGACTGTTTTTGGGTAAACAAAGAAATCTCCAGAAGGCGTGGCTAATGCTGTGGCAAAATCCGCCGATTCTTTTACGAATGTTGTAAAGGATGTCCGCTCAATGACATGTCCCATGCCTGATGCAATCGCATTAAAATAACTCCTCATCATCTCAAGCTTTGCTGGATCAGTTCCCATGTAAAGCCGCCTCCCTTGAAATCACCAAGTTTCCTGAATGGTCTATGCTGCCTGCCCAGTTTGGCAAAATCAATGTTGTCGTATCATCTTGCTCAATGATGGCAGGTCCATTCACAACAGCACCTAATGACAAAGTACTCCGATTGTAAACAGATGCTTCGTACTCTTTTTCTTCTATAAAGATTCGTCTGTATGATTGTGGTATTAAAGGCTGTCCGCTGCTCTCATCAACAGGAGAGAAAGGCAGTGGAGGCGTTTCACCTATAACCCGAACTCGCAAATGAGTAAATTCAATGTTCGCCTGATCATCTCTATGGCCATATTGACGCTCATGCAGGCTGTGGAAAGCTTCAATCAGATGATAGACGTCTTGTTCCTGCTTTAGCCAATCCACCGATAATGGCAATTCAATCTCAAATGCCTGTCCTTGATAGCGGGCATCTGCTAATAACAAAATGGACGTTTGTTTGATATGTTGAATGTTTTGCTGGCTGAACCAATCCGTTGCTTTGCGAGAAAGCATTTCATAATCTTGTTTTAATTCGTCCATCGTATAGTCTTGTAAGCATATTTTCTTAGACAACACAGCATCATGGATAAAATCGGCTGTAAGTGCACCTAGCGCACATAATGTCCCTGGACTTGGAGGGACGACCACATTTTTCGCATGAATTTCTCTCGCAAGGAAATTCGCGACAACAGGCCCTGCCCCGCCAAATGCTAGCAAACTAAAATCTCTAGGATCAAACCCTTGCTGCTCCATGACATTGCTTAGTTCTGTGTACATATTGGCAACAGCCACTTGAATCAACTGGTCAGCCGCCTGTTCGACCGTTTTATGAAGCTGATCAGCAATTGGCTGAAAGGCTATTTCCGCTGCAGACCGCTGCAATTGTAAATGTCCTCCGGCAAACCGTTCTTGATTGAGGTAACCGCATATGAGAAATGCATCGGTTAAAGCAGCTTTTTTTCCCTTTCCATACGAAGCAGGTCCAGGCTGCGAGCCAACTGATTCCGGTCCTGCTTTAAGAAGCCCGCCTTGATCAAGCCATGCAACAGAACCTCCGCCAGCCCCTATCGAATACATTGCAACAGATGGAAGAATGATCGGAAACCCTGAAAGCTGATTCGATTGAGCCATTGTAGGCTGCCCATTTTGAATGATCGAGATATCTGCACTTGTGCCACCAACATCAAACGTAATTAAATTGGGTTCATTTGCAGATGTTGCAATTCTTGCCGCACCAATTACTCCAGCTGCCGGGCCAGAAAAAAGTGTTTTAACGGGTGAAGTGGCTGCGCTTTCTGCATCCATTAAACCACCATTTGATTGGGTAATGTATGGAGAAATTGGTACACCTTCTTCTTTCAAGCGGTTTTTCAACGTCTGTAAATATTGTTTCACCTTTGGTTGAATGTACAAATTGACAACAGACATCACTGTCCGCTCATATTCTCTCATTTGTGGCCATAATTCTGATGATGTCAGGACTTCTAACTGTGGGTAATGATGATGAATATAGGCTTTTGCCTGTAATTCATGAACTGGATTTTGATAGCTATGTAAAAAAGAAATGACAATGCCTGCTAGTTTTTTAGAGATGACCTGCTGGACAGCATCATCTAGTTGCTGCAGTTGGAGAGGTTTTTTGATCGAACCATCGTGTATGAGCCTTTCAGAGATTGGATATACATGTTTTCGTGGTATCAATGGTTCTGGCAATTGAGAATTGAAGTCATAAGGAATGGGTAGACGTAAACGCTGTAATGACAAAATGTCTTGAAAACCTTCCGTTACAAAAAGGGCTAAATCTGCTCCCTTTCTCTGCAATAATGTATTAAGACCGATTGTCATGCCGTGTACGAGATATTGGATTTTGGATAAATCGACACCTCTTTCTTTTAGAAGTTTTAGCCCATTGATAATTCCTTGAGCTGGGTCATCTGTCACTGTAGGTGTCTTGAGTTCAGTCAGCTCCCCTGTTGCTTCATTCATCAGCGATAAATCAGTAAATGTTCCACCTATGTCTATTCCGAGCCGATAAGAGACATCCGCCATTTGTACTTCCCTCCTGTCATGTAAATGGAATCATATTTTGATAAATTACGACATTTTTTGATATTTGACTCCATATTATTAAAGCATATCGGTCTAGTCAATTTTATTTTTTTGAAATTTCTGTGTGTTAAAATCTTGAAATTAGCCTAAAAACCTGTGATAAAGCCATTTTACATAAGCAGAATTGTAATATGAGCAGCAAAATTAAAATTTTTGTGATTTTTGTTCAAATAGGAAAAGAGCATAAACAGGTAAAAAACGTTTTTCGAACTTTAAAAGACGTTTTTTCAAAACGAGGAGAAATTGGTAAGTAATTCTGCTATACTTCTGTTTACAAAATACGCTAAAGAGAAAGAGAGCCAGCATCTATGAAACTTCTTAAAACCATTCTCTTGCTTTTATTGATTGTCATTGGTATAGCGACAGGCTATGTCCAACTAGGGCAACATAAACAAGAGACGACAAACTCTTCTTATGACAAAACCATTCACTTTCCATCAGATCGATATCCAGAAACCGCGAAACACATAGAAGAAGCAATTGATGAAGGGCATTCTTCCATTTGCACCATTGATCGGAAAAATAGTGATGAGCAAAGAGACAAATCACTTCATGGCATTCCAACAAAGCGTGGTTATGATCGTGATGAATGGCCAATGGCGATGTGTAAAGAAGGTGGAGCAGGGGCTTCTGTCAAATATGTACGTCCTTCGGATAATAGGGGTGCAGGCTCTTGGGTAAGTCATCAATTATCAGATGATCCTGATGGCACAAGAATCCAATTTATTATCGAGTAGCACGATCTTTCCTTTTTTCATAACAAAAATTTCTGTGTAAGTGCATTCACGTATATCAAACATTTTTTTCATGCCGATAATCTTTAAGGAGGGATACCCTACCTTATACCTAAAGGAGTAAAAAGCATGAAGAAAAAAGGAAAACTGAGGCTTGGCGCCAAAATAATGCTGATCTTTTTAAGTGTCCTCATCGTATTTTCAGCAGTGGTTGGTTATGTAGTGAACCGCGAAATGACAGAGAACATTAAGCAAATGGCCACCGAAAAAGCAAAAGGCGATCTAAAGCTAGGATACGCTTACCTAACTGAAAAGGTTGCTGGCTCGTGGCAGATAAAAGATGGCAAGCTTTACAAAGGAAATACTCAAATCAATAACCATGACACATTGGTTGATCAATTAGCCGAATATACTGGTGATACAATCACGATCTTCCAAGGAAATACCCGTGTTGCCACAAATGTCATGTTAAACGGGAAACGAGCTGTAGGAACCGAAGTCTCACCTGAAGTAAAGACCGCTGTTTTGGATAAAGGCGAAAATTATTACGGAACAGCCAATGTTGCGGGTAAAGACTACCAAACGGCTTATATGCCCATCAAAAATGATACAGGGGAAACGATTGGTATTTTCTATACCGGTGCAAATCAAAGCATGATTTCACAAATGCTTCAGTCTTTCTTTATTCAATTTGTCACGGTTTTACTGTTAAGTTTAATTGTTTCTGTTATCATTATTTCTATTTTCACAAAGCGGATTCAGACACGTCTCAAACATATGGCATCTGCTATTAAGAGTGCAGGCGAAGGAAATTTAACCATCAACGTGACAGATCACACAGGCGATGAACTTTCTGAGCTGGCAGGTCACTTTAATAAGATGCGTGAGAAATTAAATCAAACCATTTTAAATGTGATCAAAACATCTGAATTAGTAGCCACTTCTTCTGAGGAGCTGTCAGCTAGCGCAGAAGAAACGAGTGCAGCATCAGAAAAGATTACCCATACCATTCAAGAAGTCGCTCAATCGTCTGAACAGCAATCAGCCCAAATGACAGCTAGTGAGCACACGATGAGACAAGTATCTAACGAGCTGGTAAACATCACTGAAAATGCGGGACAAATGGCAACAAGAAGCCAGTCCGCACAAGAAATGGCCCAAAAAGGTGTACAAAATATCGGTGAAGTCAATTCACAAATGACATCTATTGCAAAATCAATTGAAGAGAACGGCACAGCAATTCAAGCGCTAGAAACACGTTCAGCCGAGATTGATCAAATTTCCAAAGTGATTACAGATATCGCTAACCAAACAAATCTACTTGCTCTTAATGCGGCCATTGAGGCAGCACGCGCAGGTGAACATGGAAAAGGTTTTGCCGTTGTGGCAGACGAAGTGAGGAAGCTCGCAGAAGAATCGCAAACATCATCCAACATGATTTCACATCTCATTTCCGAAATACAAAAAGAGATGAATCATTCGACGAGTGCCATTAAACGAGTACGAGAGGAAGCGGCTCAAGGGGCTGTTCTTATTTCTCATACAGAGGATTCATTTATTGACATTCAGCAGTCAATGAAGGAAATGGCAGATGGCATTAAACATTTATCAGATGCATCCCAAAAAATTGCAGCTTATACAAATGATGCGAAGCAAACCTTTGCCTCTATCACAGAAGGCGTTAAACTGACGAGTGAACATTCACAACAAGTAGCAGGTTTAACAGAAGAACAATTCGCAGCAATGGAAGAAGTAACAGCTTCATCAGAGGCTCTCGCCCATTTAGCAGGAGACCTAAAAGAAATGGTTTCGCAATTTCACATCTAGATCCCTCAAACAGTAGCGCAAGACGGCGACAATCGTCTTGCTGCCTAACATTCTCTTCAATAATCTTACTTTCAAACATTCACTTTTCAACATGATCGCCAGCTGGACAAATTTTATGAATAAAGGAGTTATCTATATGAATGATTTAAATCAAACGTATCCCCTATCTATCTCCTATCACCAAATCACCGTATACACTGGAAGCACGACGCCACCTGTGATTGATTGGACAGATGACGATATTCTTCAAGGATTCGCAACTGGGGATCGAGGTATTTCTTTTGAAGGCATCAATAACGGAAAAGCTTCTATTATCGTGACATTAAACAGCCATGAGCCTCCATCATCCGTTGATAGAGTCATCACAGTGCCATTTACTCATTCAAGTGATCATGTTTATCTGACAAGCGTCATGGCACAGGTACTGTCTTTCTCCATTCCAAAAGGAGACTATCAGCTCACCTGCTATATATCTGAGCACCCTGATCAAGATCTCTATTATTTTGATTTTCAGACTGCTTAGATCACGCCTGGTCGTACTGTTCAAGCCATTTTTCCGCAAAATCGACCGATTCTCTCATCGGCAATAAATACGAATTGGCTAGCCCGATTTGACTGTGGTTATAACTACATCCTGATTGTAAGAAATCACGACCAATCTGTTCAAATAGTTCTTCTCTTGTGATGATATCTTGATACTCTTTCCACACCCTCCAACCATTCTCTAAAATGGGGGCCCCTCGTGTCATGAGGTCTTGCTGTGAGATTCGATATTCAGCTAAGTGAAAAGCTGTCACACTCTCGAATGACGTGCCAATTAGCAGCACTTTTGCATCAAGATCGTACATACGTCCAAGAGGTGAATTTTCTCCTAAACCATAAGGAAGCGCATGGTGTTTCAACACTTCATCTTTCCTTTTCCCCCAGGCGGTGAATGAGAAATGAGGATGATTGCTTCTTTCTACGCCTGGGTATTTCCAAAAGGTCTCCGCTACCTTTCCCATTGCTGTTGGAGCTGTGTAAGCTGGATCAAATGCAGGCATTGTGTCTTTGATCGGTTTCCACCAAGAATAAGGAACAGGCGGATTGATCCAATCAGCAGGATCCGACAGCTCTAATGTTTGTGCCGGCATAATCAGTGTTCCTTCATCTGTTAAAATATCCATCATAGCTTGTACAACGGCTATAGCTCCTCCATTCACCCAGCCAATAGATGACAAGGATGAGTGGACACATAAGATCATGCCCTTCCTTACACCAAGTTGAACCAAATCCGCTTTGATTCTTTCCTTTGTGATCGGTTCAGCCTGATGTTCAATTAATCTTTTCATCGGTTATTTCCTCCTGCGTCTCATCTATTCTTGATGAGTGAGACGTTTCACAGCGATAGACAATTTATAATTTGCATGCTTTGTTAGCTCCGTTAAAAATTGATCAAGCTCATCATGACTGGAAAAATGTCCTTCAGCCATATAACAGCCCTCTCCACTTATTTTAAACAGGTTTTTGATTTCTTCCTTTTGATGGAGAAACGATAAAAGCGGTTCATGATCATGACTTCGGGTAAAGAGCTGTAAAAATGTTTGGATGTTCTGCTGTGTCCGCCAGTTAATTGAAATGGTATAGGCTTCAATAACCCCCTCTTCTTCAAGCTTTAAAACTCTATTTTTAGCAGCTTGACCGGTTAAATGGACTTTTTCACCAAGTGCTTTCATCGTCAATCGGCTATTTTTTGAGAGTTCTTTTAATATATCCATATCTGTTTTGTCTAGCATTGGCTCACCTCTTTCAAAAATCAAGTCGTTCCGCTGAAAGACTTTCATGATCCTCTGTCACATGAAGCTCTTTTAATATACTGTAAACTTAATGAGAAAAAAAGGAGGCCTTCTAATGAAAATAACACTCATTCGTAATGCTACTTTATACCTTCAATATGGTCCGTCAACATTTTTAATCGATCCCTTTTTAGCAGCAAAAGGAACCTATCCACCGTTCCCATATACTGCCAATCAACATGTAAACAATCCAATTGTAGATCTGCCTGCAAACATTGATTTGGACAAGATATTACAGCCTGATGCTGTCCTCCTCACTCATTTACATGTAGATCACTTTGACGACGAGGCAAAAAAGAGGTTAGTGCAAACTTTGCCGATCTATACTCAATCAGAGAAAGATCGCACGGAAGTAAAAGAAGCTGGATTTCAGCATGTCACATGCATTGAAGATGAAATGGATGTTTGCGGTGTTCATATGAAACGAACTGGCGGGCAGCACGGGACAGGAGAAACCGCTAAACGGATGGGACAAGTGAGCGGTTTTGTTTTCTCTCATCCTGATGAGCCTACTCTTTACATTGCAGGAGATACCATTTGGTGTGATGAGCCGAAAGAGGTTGTGAATACATGCCAGCCAGATATTATTGTGGTCAATAGTGGGGCTGCCCAATTTTTAGAGGGAGACCCAATTACGATGACAAAGGAAGAGATTGTAGACATTCACCATACTCAACCACAAGCTCAAATCATCGCCTGTCACCTTGAAGCCGTGAATCATTGTTTATTAACAAGAGCCGCATTAACATCTTACATTCAAGAGAATCATGCAGATCAGGCCATTTTTGTCCCTCAAGATGGTGAGACGCTGACCTTTTAACATATAAACAATAAAAACCGGCACCTTGCTGCCGGTTTTCTTGAACTTATGGTCGATGGTGCTGTGGTTTTTTTAGTAATGGAACAAACCCGTTATTTTTTAAATGATTGTAATGTTCATCCATTCGTTTTGTGATGTGCGTGCCTTGTTCCTTCGTTAACACACCATACTGAACGTATTTTTCAATCACTTCTTTTCGTTTAGACAAAATTTGCTGTTCAAGAACTTCAATTTGTTTTTGTTGCTCTGTCGTTAATTTTACTTGATGCGTGACGGGGCGCTTTTCCATTTGGGGTGTTTCTCCATGAGCCGTATTCACCTGAAAACCAAATAATAGCACCATCGTTAGTAAGATCAAACCACTTGTTTTTTTCATCTCTGTCGTTCCCTCCTTTATTCGATTTTAATTTGCACACTCTTTCCTTTTTTATACATTATTCACAGCATCAAATTGCACATAATATTCTTACTTTTTCGCTTTTCATCTGAAAACGTTGTCCTAACTGAAAAAGCGTGCTATGTTTTGTTTTGTATAAAAAATAGAGGAGGATTCTTAAATGAGTCGTTTTTATCATAGAAAACCTATATGGGTGCTGCTTGTTGTGTCTGCTCTCATGCTTGTCATGTCTGCTTGCAATCAATCAGGCTCATCTCAGTCTGGAGAATCAAAGTGGGATCAGATTCAAAAGAAAGGGAAAATCGTGGTCGCTACTTCAGGCACCTTGTATCCTACGTCTTACCATGATACATCGAACGGCAAGGATCAATTGACTGGCTATGAAGTGGAAGTCGTCAAAGAAGCATTTAAGCGCCTTGACGTAAAAGTAGAATTTAAAGAAATGGGTTATGACGGTATGCTCAGTGCCATTAATTCAGGTCAGGTGGATGCCGCTGCAAACGATATCGACATCACAGATGACAGGAAAGATAAGTTCGCCTTTTCAACACCTTATAAATACTCCTATGGAACCGCTATCGTTAGAAAAGATGATCTGTCAGGTATTAAAACGCTAAAGGATTTAAAAGGAAAGAAAGCAGCAGGTGCTGCAACGACCATCTATATGGATGTTGCCCGTAAGTATGGTGCAAAAGAAGTCATCTATGATAATGCCACAAACGAGCAATATTTAAAGGATGTCGCAAACGGCCGTACAGATGTCATTTTAAATGACTACTACTTGCAAACACTGGCGCTTGCTGCATTCCCTAAGCTAAATATTACGATCCATCCAGACTTAAAATACATGCCGAATGAACAAGGGTTTGTGATGAAAAAAGACAATACAGAGCTTCAAAAAGAATTAAATCGTGTATTAAAAGAGATGAAAAAAGATGGAACCATGAAAAAGATTTCAGAGAAATTCTTTAATCATGCTGACGTCTCAAAGAAAATTGATGTTGATGTCGAAGATGTCGACATTTCTAAATAAGGAGCTGCAGACGTGGGAGATATTCATTTAGAATATATCTTTAATCCTGCACTGGCAAAAGCGTCATTTCCGTTTGTGATGAAAGGCATCTGGCTGACGCTGCTCATTTCTTTTGTGAGCATGTTTTTTGGTACGATTCTAGGCTTTTTTATTGCCCTTGCTAGGATGGCAAATACGTGGTTCCTTCGGCTGCCTGCACGGCTGTATATTTCATTCATGCGAGGGGTTCCCATTCTGGTCATTTTGTTTATCCTTTATTTCGGATTCCCTTACATCGGCATTGAATTTACAGCTGTCACTGCTGCTATTATTGGATTCAGCTTCAATAGTGCTGCATACATTGCCGAAATTAACCGGGCGGCTCTCTCCTCTGTTCCAAGTGGTCAAGTGGAAGCCGCCAAATCACTTGGTCTCAGTTATTGGCAAACGATGCGCGGAGTCATTTTGCCTCAATCCGTGCGCATTGCACTGCCGCCCCTGACCAACGTCATGCTCGATTTAATCAAAGCTTCCTCACTAGCGGCAATGATTACTGTGCCCGAACTCTTCCAGCAAGCAAAAATTGTGGGTGGACGAGAATTCGATTATATGACCATGTATATATTGGTTGCCTTGATTTACTGGGGCATATGCAGTGTGGTCTCATTGCTCCAAGACTTTTTGGAAAAACACTATGCAAAATATCTATAACAACAAAAAGCAGATCCATTGGATCTGCTTAGATTGTTGACAAAGGGCTAAAATGAACTTGATTTTAGCCATTTGTTTCCTTTTCAGCGTGAAAGAAAACCTTTGCAGTCTAGGAAGGACGAGCACTGGAGCAGAGCGAATTTGACATTCGTGAGCACCAGCGCGCAGGACTGACACAGAATGCGAGGGTTTGTCTTCACGCTGAGCAGATCCATTGGATCTGCTTTTTAATGTATCAACCATAACCACACATACAACCCCAATAACGTGATGATCAGCGTTGGTATGGTTAGAATGATTCCAGCTTTCATGTATGCCCCCCAAGAAATATGCACACCTTTTTTCTTCAAGACATGAAGCCACAGCAATGTCGCCAATGAACCGATTGGGGTCATTTTCGGACCAAGGTTTGAGCCGATGACGTTGGCATAAATCAGTGCATCTCTCATCACACCTGCTGTATCTGTGTGACCGATGGCAATCGCATCAATTAAAACGGTTGGGAGGTTGTTCATGACAGAGGATAACACGGCTGCCAGAACCCCCATAAACATCGTTCCCGCAAGTAAACCGTGTGACGCCCCCTGTTCAATCCACGCCGCTAAAATTTCTGTCAGGCCGACATTTTTCAGCCCATACACCACGACATACATGCCGATAGAGAAAAACACAATCGACCACGGTGCTTCTTTGACGACTCGTTTTGTCGCTACTTGTGGACTCCGTTTCGCCAGCCATAAGAAAGCAATGGCAATGCCTCCTACAATGATTGACACCGGAATGCCTGCCAATTCCCCAGCAAAATATCCAACAAGCAAGCACCCTAACACATACCAAGATAACCGGAACATGCGCAGATCACGAATGGCCGAAGCTGGTTCCTTCGCCTGCGAAACATCGTACGTTTTCGGGATGAGTTTCCGATAAAACACATACAGCACAAGCATACTAGCGCCAAGCGATACAAGGTTTGGGACGAACATGTTTGCTGTATATTCAAGAAAGCCAATATGAAAATAATCGGCTGATACGATATTGACCAAGTTACTAATGACAAATGGCAAAGACGTCGTATCTGCAATAAAGCCGCTTGCCATGACAAATGGCAGGATCATACGCTCATCCAGCTTCAGCGCTCTGACCACAGATAAAACGATCGGGGTTAAGATAAGTGCTGCTCCATCGTTGGCAAAAAAAGCTGCTACCACAGCGCCGAGCAATGTTAAATAAATAAACATGCGGACCCCGTTCCCTCTTGCGGCTTTTGCCATATGAAGTGCCGCCCATTCAAAAAAACCAATCTCATCTAAAATCAATGAAATGATGATAATTCCAATAAATGCAAAGGTGGCGTTCCAGACAATTTGGGTAACTTCCCATACATCGCCCAAATGAACGACCCCAAAAGCAAGAGCAAGAATCGCTCCCCCGCACGCTGACCATCCAATGGTTAAACGTCCTGGCTGCCAAATGACAAGGACGAGGGTCATGATGAAAATCAAAATGGCCAAGGTGACTGATCCCAAAGGTGGCCCTCCTTTCACTTTCCTCATAAAATCTTTATCTATCATACAACGAAATAAGGCAATTGTATGCCATTTTATGATCTCGCATAAAAATCCGCAGGTCATCCTTTGCACCTGCGGAGTCCACGCCTATTGATCTTTTTTCATCAGCATCAATTCAATAAATAACTCACATCGCTGGCTAAAATGACTTAAATCAATAGACGTCATTTCAAAAATTTGTTTCATTCGATAGTTTAGTGTATTTTGATGAATAAACAACTGCTCTGCAGCTGGTTTTAGCTTGCAATTATTCAATAAGTAGACCTCTAAGGTTTTTAAAAATGATGTTTGGCTGTCACGGTCTTTTTCCTTTAGGCGCAACAAATCTGGATTAAAGTCGTTTTTCTTTTTTTGGTGACTGTAAATCGAGTCTAAGAACCGGAAGACCCCCAAATGCTCGTAATCGTATGGAATCAATTCCTGTCCGCCGACAATCTTCACTGCTTTCACGACTTCTATCGCTTCAAATCGACTTGTGCTCATTTTCATGACATCTCGATATTCTCTTCCCATCCCAATATATAAAGGAGATGGGTGTGTATGCGTTTTCGATTGAAGATGGGCGACGACATCCGCAGCGGTCGCTTTTGGTGAGTGGCGATCTGACAAACTGCCTAATATCACGACGATGTCTGCTTGCACAGAGTAGACGTGATTGACCTTGTCTTCTAGCTGTAAATAGGTTCTAATCATATCCTTCACATCTTCTGCCGTCTCACTTTTGTTATCGGCGGCATGAACAATCATCACAGTAAAGACAGCTGGCAGTGGAATGCTTAAATTCTCAGCTTCCCATTTCAGCTCTTCTTCTGTATAAAAATGATCATCCATGACCTTTTTGAAGAACTCTTCAATCTTGCCTTCCTTTTTCTCCAACTGTTTCTTATTTTTATAAATAACTTTTCCAACCTGAAACGATGCCTCGTGTAAAAATTGCAGCTCCTCTTGAGAGAGAGAATCTTCAATGTCCTGCACCCAAATAAAGCCGACAACCTCTTGTTTGTGTTTGGCGCTCACAGCCACTCGTCGATTAAACCCGAGCTCCTCATGACCATTCACATAAAAAGGATTTGAATCTGTATATAGCTGCTCAATGACCCCTGTTTTTTTTAACCAATCCACCACAGCTCCCGGACATTCCTTTGAGAAAATGGTTTGCTGATTGACTGGGTCGAACTGCTGGATGCTGTAAGAATTATAAGCAAGCAGCTGACATTCAGTACTTTCTAAAATGACTGGTTTTTTTAAATAACCACTAATAAATGCAATTAATTTATCGACATCAAAAAATGTATGAAGCTTTTCTAATATCTCTTCCATCCCGATTGCTCCCTGAATAAGTGATACATTTATCATACTTCTTTCCAGTCATATTTGTATAGAAACAAGTCGTAGACAGGTAAAAAAAGCATGAACTCGCCTGCACGAGTTCATGCTTTTCCATATTAAAACATTTCGCTGATCGTTTTGGCCTGCATGTGCAGAGCAAGATAATCTGGTCCGCCTGCTTTTGAATCAGTTCCTGACATTTTAAAGCCGCCAAATGGGTGGTATCCCACAATCGCTCCCGTACAGTTACGGTTAAAGTAAAGGTTCCCGACATGGAACTCCTGCTTCGCACGGTTGATGTGATCACGATTATTTGTAATGACCGCACCGGTTAACCCGTATTCTGTGTTGTTGGCTACTTCAAGCGCCTCATCAAAGCTTGAGACTTTTGAGAAAGCTAGGACAGGTCCAAAGATTTCTTCTTGCATTAAACGAGATGTTGGCTCTAGATCTGCAAAAACGGTTGGATGAATGAAGTACCCTTCTGAATCATCACTTGTTCCGCCAGTGACTAGACGACCTTCTTGCTTGCCAATCTCGATATATTCCGTGATCTTGTCAAAGGAAGCTTGATCAATGACAGGTCCCATGTACACATCAGCTGATAACGGATTCGCTGTTGTTTTCGTTTCTGTGATTTCCTTCACTCGCTCAACGACTTGGTCATACAACTTCTCGTGGACGACAGCACGAGATCCAGCTGAACATTTTTGACCTGAGAACCCGAAGGCTGATGTGAAAATGGCATTAGCGGCTAATTCGACATCTGCATCCTCATCTACAACGACTGTATCCTTACCGCCCATTTCAGCAATGACACGCTTTAAATGCTGTTGTCCTGGCTGTACTTTTGCCGCACGTTCAAAAATACGTGTGCCTACTTCTCTTGATCCAGTGAATGTAATGAGGCTTGTTTTTGGATGATCTACTAAGTAATCTCCAACTTCTGCTCCGCTACCTGGCACGAAGTTGACAACACCTTTCGGAAGACCTGCTTGCTCCAGTTCTTCTACAAAGCGGGCAGCAATGACAGGCGTCGCACTTGCTGGCTTTAATACGACTGTATTCCCTGTGACGATTGGTGCAACGGTTGTTCCTGCCATGATTGCAAACAAGAAGTTCCATGGTGGAATGACAAGCGTCACGCCAGTTGGTGTGTACACATATTGATTGCGTTCCCCTTCGCGGCTGTTCACCGGTTTGCCTTTCGCAAGCTCTAGCATTTGACGGGCATAATACTCTAGGAAGTCAATGGCTTCTGCTGTATCTGCATCCGCTTCATTCCAAGGCTTCCCTGCTTCTTTTACGAGAAGGGCTGAATACTCATGCTTTTTACGGCGAATGCTTGCCGCAGCGCGGAATAAGACGCCGGCTCTTTCTTCTGGAGACGTGTAGCGCCATGTTTCAAACGCTTTTGCCGCAGCTTGAATCGCTTGCTCTGCCTCTTCTTTCCCAGCTTTTGATACGGTACCCACGACTTCTTCCTTCTTCGCCGGATTGATCGAGACAATCTTGTCTGTTGTTTCGATTCTTTCTCCATTAATCACAAGCGGATAGGTTTGCCCAAGTGATTCTGTTACTTTGGCTAATGCTTGTTCAAACGCTTGGCGATTTTCTTCCTGGCTAAAATCCGTGAATGGTTCATGCTTGTAAGGTGTTGTCATCTTTGTCACGCTCCCGTTTCAAATTATTTTCTCGTCATCCCTTTTAAAGCAAATGCAATGTTTGCTGGTCTTTCTGCAAGACGTCTCATGTAGTAGCCATACCACTCTCGTCCATACGGGGTGTAGACCCTCATTTGATAGCCTTCCTTCACGAGTGCTTGCTGCGTTTCTGATCTCATGCCATACAGCATTTGAAATTCAAACTGACTTGTCTGTATATTGTGTTTTTTCACAATATGTTTCGTAAATTCGATCATTTGATCGTCATGTGTCGCAATGGCTGTATAGTTCCCTGAGAGTAATTGCTTTTCGATCAACTTCTTGTAATTCTGATCGACGTCTTTTTTGTTTGGATACGCCACTTCGGCGGATTCCTTATAGGCACCCTTTACAAGTCTTAAAAATGGTTGCAACTCATTTAGGTCATCAAGATCTTGTTCTGTTCTGTACAAATACGCCTGCAAAACCGTACTGACATACTCATATTGAGATTTCATTTCTTTAAAAATGTCCAGCGTTTTTTGACAGCGCTGTTCATCCTCCATATCAATTGTCACCATAATACGGTGTTTCTCTGCCGTATCTAAAATGCTTTTCATATTGCGATACACGAGATCATCGTCAATATCTAAGCCAAGCGATGTCATTTTAAGTGACACGT
Source organism: Bacillus sp. JUb11 (assembly GCF_024807925.1). Classification (NCBI taxonomy): domain Bacteria; kingdom Bacillati; phylum Bacillota; class Bacilli; order Caryophanales; family Bacillaceae; genus Bacillus; species Bacillus sp. JUb11. Next base: position 214,244 of record NZ_JANUEZ010000004.1, read on the forward strand.
GGGAATTGAGTCCCGCCTCTGCAATTCGCTGAATGGTTTGAATACACTCATTCGTCCGCTCATTTGCAATCTCTGCCTTTGTGACAAACTCACCGAGGTGATCAACCGTTACGGCCATACCTTGATCGTTTAATCGTTTGATGACAGGGATAGCGCTCTCAAAATCCTTCCCACCGATGATTTTCTTTGATGCAACAGCACTTCCCCAATTACGAGCAATATGGTTCAAGAGACTGCTCTTTGACAAAAACAAGAAGAAATTTCTTGTGACCGACTCCATAAAGGGCACCTCCCACTCTTTGTAAGCTATGTCTTTATTGTAAGGCTCATGAGCTGTCCGCTACAATATTTGAAGATGACAAAAATTCTGACTTTTTTTGTGGTTTTATCACAATAGGAGATAAAAAAAGAGTCTGCCGCTATCCGGCTGACTCTCCCCTCCTACGCCCACACCTCATCAAGGATAGACTGCAAAAGCTCATTTAATTCTTGCATCAGATTGTCCTTCGGCTGATTGTAGCTTTTCACCAATTCATCAAAACGCGCCAGCTCTTGATCAATAAATGGATGGACATGAGCGAGACGGTTCTCTACATCCATTTCTTCTCCGTCCATTTTACGTTTGAGCAGTTCGTGAATTTCTGCTAACAGCGGGCCTTCCTCCACTAGCTCCTTGAGTAATTCATGAAAGTCCATTGGTGGAACTGTTCGGTAACGTTCAATCCACTGACAGGCAAGCAGCGGACGAAGCACATAGAAATACTTCTTGATTCGCACCTGCTCTCCTCGTAAATGCCGGCTTTCATTCCGCTTCGCCATATTGAGGTAATGATACATCAAAGCCGCAGGGTAAAACGCTCGATCCTTTAATTCTCTTAGCTCCTTTGCCAAAGAGAAAGATTCAGCATAGATGATATCAGAAGACAGCCATTCCATAATGGACGGATTTGATTTATTGAATAGGCGCAGTGCCTTTCTAAGCTCCCAGCCGCTGATATCAAGCATGTCATCAATCGGTCGTTCTATGACATCACGATGCTCTTCCATCGCCCAATACCATTCTTTCCGGGGAACATATAAAAAGCGAACATCATAATCACTGTCAGTTGAAGGAAATCCCCATGCCCTGCTGCCCGATTCAACGGCGAGACAAATCTTGACGTCATACGTTTCTTCGATGATTTTCAGCTCTTCCTTAATTCTCTCTCTCAAGTGTCCATCAACTCTTTCTATAGAATTCTGCATGACTTCTTCACCTTTTGGGAAAATACGAATAAGACATATATGAAAAAGGAGTTGGATCTGATGTCTATATCTCGCATTATGAAATGGATCACTGGGATTTTTGAAGCTTGCCTTGCTATCCCTGTGATCGGAGGTCTATTCGTTATCAGCAATGGCTATTCACCGCTCATGGTCATGCTTATTCTGCATATTATCACACTCGTCTTATCGAAGCGAGACCAGGGACCAATGATTGGAAGTATCATTGGGATTGTCACATCCTGCCTTGCATGGATTCCGATTCTCGGATTCATCCTTCACATCATCACAGCCCTTGCCCTGATCGTTACAGCATTAGTGCCTGATGAAAAAACAAGACAGAACACCAGTTATTAAGCTGATCGCTCCAATAGCTGAAAAAGACAAAGAGCTAAAATGAATGTCATTTTAGCTCTTTGTCATGCTTTTATGTTGATAGAAGCAAATGTTTTTGTAAAAAGGACAGCTTCTCTGTTTGAAAAGCAGGAATAAACTCGTGCCCAAAATATCGGTACACTTTCAGCTCTTTATCTGTTTCTAAATGATTGTATGCCGCAAACACGGTGGATGGCGGTGTCACTTGATCAATCAGACCGATCGCCATCAATGTTGGCTGTTTCACCCAGCCGGCTAAATTGATTAAATCAAAGTAACTTAATGTCTCAAATACCTTTTCTTCAGCTTCTGGATCACTGTTTCTGCGAAAGTATGAATTGATTTCTAAATAAGGCTGCTCCAAGGCAACATCAACTGCACGCTCAAAATTTGATAAGTAAGGATAGTCTGCCGCAACGACTTTTGGAATGTCTGAAAGGGCTGCGACCGCAATCGCTAACGCCCCCCCCTGACTTCCACCGATCACGCCGATACGATGTTCATCTACTTCGGGGAAAGACTGAATGACTTCAAGTGCACGAACAGCATCTAGATAAACGCCTCGATAATAGTACGTATCCTTCGATAAAATGCCTTTTGTCATCCATCCTAATGCATGCCCGCCTGGCGTCACTGATGTGTCTTCACTGCCACCTTGACCACGGACGAGCATACCAAATGTTGCATAGCCGTGCAGCGCCCAGTTGACGATGTCATGAATGCCGTCGTCATAGCTGGCATTATAGCCATGAAAACGAACGAGCGCTGGATGCGGACCAGTTTGATCAGGCACAGCATAAAAGCCTTCAATTTTAGAATGTCCAAAGCTTTGATACGTCAGGCGGTACACCTTGACGCCTTTCACTGGATAGTCATAAGATTCAAGTGTTGGCTCTGCCTCCACTTGGCGCAGTTCTTCGAGCGATTTCTTCCAAAAGTCTGAGAAATCAGGACGTGCTGTTTTCTTTGGTTTATATTTTTTTAGCTCTTCTAGTGATAAATCGAACAATTGCATATCATACTATTCCCCTTTGTTTTATTAGTTATGAGTATCATACCACTCATTTCTTGATTGAGAAAGTCATTTAACAAAACCTTCTGACATTTCTATTGGCAAAGATGGCGGAAAGCTTTATGATAAAGAAACTGGCTTGAAGACTAGATGCTTCAGGCAATATCACCCGAACCATTCATTGCATGAAACGAATAAAGGAGGCAGACCGACATGAACATCGCCCTGATTCAAATGGACGTACAAATAGGAGAACCTGATGTAAACTTTCAGAAAGCAGAAGCGTTTTTAGAAGAGGCCATCCGCCAACAGCCTGATTTGATTATTCTACCTGAAATGTGGAATACCGGCTATGCGTTAGAGCAAGCGGATGAGCTTGCCGATGCAGATGGCGAGCGAACAAAACAACTCTTCTCTTCCTTTGCCCGCAAGCACCAAGTGTATCTCATCGCAGGCAGTGTTTTAAATAAGAGGACAGAAGATGAAAACATCACCAATACAATGTATGTCTTTAACCGCCAAGGTGAGCTTTTGTTAGATTATGATAAAATTCATTTATTCCGCTTAATGGATGAACACAACTATTTAACCGCCGGTCATCAGCTTGGTTTATTTAACTATGATGAAGATGTCAAGATTGGCACCATGATCTGCTATGACCTCCGCTTCCCTCAGCTTTCTAGGACGCTCGTGAACAAAGGGGCGAAGGTGCTTGTTAATACCGCTCAATGGCCGTCAGCAAGAGTGGACCATTGGCGCAGTCTGCTCATCGCAAGAGCCATTGAGAATCAGTCATTTGTGATTGCGGTGAACCGGACGGGCACAAGCAGAGACACTGAATTCCCTGGTCACTCCATGGTGATTGACCCGCTCGGACGCATTCTACTTGAGACAAATGATGAAGAAGACATTTATTATGCAAACATTGATCTTCAGCTCGTAGATGAAGTGAGACAACAAATCCCCGTCATGACAGATCAGCGGCTGGATTTATATTAGAAAGCAGGGGACTCCCCTGCTTTTTACGTTTAATTAAACGTTTGTTTAAGCTTTTCCTTGATTCTGTTGAAGGTCCATGAAGGCTTGAGCGGCTTTCGTTAAATATCTTTCTTCCACATATGCAAACACAAGTGTGCGGGTTGGGCATGAATCAATGTGTAAATAAGTGACTGCTTTCCTTTCCTCTTGTGCCACCATTTTCGGCACCACCGTCACACCTAGCTCATTTTCAACCAATGCCTGAGCTGTTTGAATATGACTTGTTTCAAATGCAATTCTCGGCCGAAAGCCATGATGACGGCACAGTTCCGTGACCACTTGCCGAAAGCCATATCCCTCTTTCAGCATAATAAATGGGGCATCTTCCAGAAGATGAAACGGGATAGACCCTTCTTGATCCGCTTGATTGATGATTTCATTGAGTTCATCCGTCAACCACGGTTGAGCCGTTTGCGGAATGGCGAGGAGAAGCGGCTCTGTCAGCATTTGTTTTGTTTTCAATGATTCATGCTCGACAGGCAGAGAAAGAATCGCCAGATCCAGTTTCCCAGCGAGTAAACGTCTTTCTAGCTCACGAGGCGATTCTTCTATCAAATGAACGTGAACGTGCGGATACGTTTGACAATAGGTTTTTAATAAACTTGGCAGGACATATCCCCCTGTGACAGCTGGCGCACCGATCATCAGTTCTTTCCCTACCTCATAAGCAGCTTCCCCCATCTCACGCAATAAATCATCTCGTTCCTTCAAAATGATCTCTGCTCTTTTGATCAATCGGTTTCCTTGAGGTGTAGGAGTGACTTGTCCATACTTCCGAATAAACAGAGGAGTATCTAATTCCTCCTCAAGTTTTTTAATTTGCTGACTTAACGAGGGCTGTGCAATGTGAAGTTTTTCCGCTGCTTTTGTAAAGCTTTGCTGCCGGTACACTTCCATGACATATTCCATCATTCGTATATCCACTTCTCTCACCTCATAGGTTTTAACTATTCATATCATATCTTTTATGTCTTAGACAAATCACGGGAAGAACCCTACGATAAAGAAACAACAAAAAGGGGGTAAAGGAATGAATCCATATTCAAAAGCCGAGAAACAATTCTCACAAAATGCAGAGAACTACCGAGATTCACCCATCTTTGCAGCTGGAAAAGAACTTGAATGGATGAAAACGGTGGCGAAGGCAAAGGGCGATGAGCATCTACTTGATATCGGCTGCGCGGCAGGTCATACCGTTTTTTCCTTTTCAGACGTCATCTCTAAAGGAATCGGGATTGATGTCACACCCAAAATGATCGAGGTTGCTACAGCACTTGCGGAAGAGCGACAGCTGAACCACATTACGTTTGAGCAGGCATCCGCAGACGCATTGCCCTTTTCTGATGCATCATTTGATCTCGTCACATGCCGATTTGCTGCTCATCACTTCCCACATCTCCCGGCAGCCATGTCTGAAATCAGCCGAGTCTTAAAGAAAGGCGGCAAATTTCTACTTGTCGATCATTATGCACCTGAAAACCAAGCACAGGATGACTTTATTAATCATTTAAATAGACTGAGAGATCCCTCCCATGTGCGAGAAAGCTCGTTATCAGAATGGAAAGAGCTTTTCGCTGACAACCATCTGACGAAAGAAGATATCCGTTACTGGGATCTGCATATTGATTATCAGGACTGGATCATACGAGGACGTACACCAGAAAATGTTCAAAAGGAAATCGTTGCCCACCTTCATGCTGCAGACGATGAAACGAAACAGCTGTTTCAACTGCAATTCGACGAACATCGTCAGCCAACATCCTTTTGCCTAAAAGCTGCACTGCTTCAAGGGATCAAACATTAAACTGATTGAAAAAGTCTACCCTGGCCGGTAGACTTTTATATTTTGATTCTACATTTACACTATCTGATAGATATTACTTTTCATGTTCGTGACAAGGAGTGCTGATAATGTTTCTATTATAAGATAATTGAACTGAGGTAGGTTAGGCTTTTTCAAAAGTGTACGTAAATCCTCTGAATAAAAAAAGAACCTACCCTCTTTAGAATAAGTTCTTCACTGCATGCATCACTTACGGTGCAATATCCTCTAATACTTTCTCTCTGGTTTCGATCATTTTAAAAGCAAGAATTGCTCCCACTACAGTCACACTTGCAAAAAGAATAAAAATAGTTGAAACACCGCTCACCTCTAAAATAAAACCTATCATAATAGGAGCAATCGCTGAGGCCAGCCTAAGCCACGCTGTAGCAAATGCCGTACCAATTACCCTCATACGGGTTGGATAGATTTCAGGTGTATATAAATAGAGAAGAACTGTAATTGTCCCCATCATTCCGTAGGCAGCGGACCCTAAATAAATAACGCTTTCTGGAGAATTTGCTCCGCTGATCCATAAAGCCGTTAATAAAGCACCTGTTACGATAAATGCAATGGTTGCCCAACGCTTCCGTCCTACTTTATCGATTAAAAATGCACAAGCGAATACCCCTATGGTCTGTAAAATATTTGTGAGAGAGGCTGCCCTTAATGAATCTCCAACTGGCAAATTGTAAACCGTATTATAAAGACTTGGTAACCAGTTATTTAATCCATTCGATACAAAGTAGGCAGAAAACCATAGTCCCCATACGATCAATGTTCTTTTACGATAAAAAGTAGAAAAGAGCTCTTTCCAGTCGCCTTTTTCAGTGCTGCTGGACACTTGCTTTGCAACAGGCATTCGTTTGTCCGTACTAGCTTCAATCTCTTCAATGATTCTTTCGGCTTCATCTAACCTGCCTTTTGAAATAAGCCATCTTGGAGATTCACGCAACATGAAAAAGAAGACAAAGACGATTAAACCGCCAATTCCACCAATCAAGAACATCCATTTCCACCCAAAGCTAGGTACAACAAATGCACCAATTTGAGCTGAGATCATTAATCCTAATGGAAAAATCATCTCATAGAGCATAAAAAATCTCCCTCTGCCTTGGGCCCGGGACAACTCATTGATATATGAGGCCGCTACTGGCACTTCTCCTCCTACTCCAATCCCCTGTATAAAACGAAAAATAAAAAGGGCCATAAAGTTACCTGAAAATACACATGCGATACTCATAATAGACATGAGAAATACAGTCCACTTTGCACTAAATACTCGGCCACGTCTTTCTGCTAACCACCCAAAGAAAATAGCACCAATCGCTTGTCCGATATAACCAGACCCAATAAGAAGACCAATTTGAGCAGGTGATAAATTCCACATGCCGATGAGAACTGGGAGAACAAACGCTAAAGATAGTGCATCAAAAGCATCAAAAAAGGTAGCAGATCCCATAATGATACGAGGTTTTAAATGCCATCTCGAAAAAGGTACACTTTCCATCCTAGTCAATAGTTGTGAAGCTCTATCAACAACTTGCTCATCATGAGAATTTGAATTTCCGCTGAGTTCTAACGTCATGATATCTCCTCCTTAATAGAGGAAATGATGCAAAAGTACATGCTGATGAGCACAAAAGAAATCGCTTACATTTTAAATGAAGAGACATTCTAAAGCGATCATATGAGTTTTCAGCATCTATCATTTCTTTTTTGGCGTTCCCGTGGTGCCACGATCTACATAGTACATCGGGAAGATGTGTTCCATCTTCTCTAACTGTTCTCCTTCTACTAACTGCGTTAGTAAAGAAACCGCTTTTCTTCCCATTCCAACTAAATCAACATGAACAGAAGATAAAGAAGGGGTTAGAAAACTTGCAATGGGCACATCATCAGCACCAACGACAGACAAATCATGAGGTATTGACACATTTGCGATATCTGCCGCTTTCATGACCCCTATCGCCAAAAAATCTGAAGAGCAAACAACTCCAGTCATGTGCTGGTTTCCTTGGAGAAATTGAGAAACCACTTCTACTACTTTTCCCCCATCAAATTCATCTAACTCAAACACAAGCTCTTTGTTCATTGTTAATCCTAAACTTTTCAGTGTACGCTCATACCCCTTGTAATACCTCACACTATGCATCGAACTCATTGGACCATTGACCAGTCCAATGGTTCGATGACCTTTATCAAATAAGGCCGTGACAGATTGACACACACCTTCCTCATCATCTGGCCTGACACATGGAAATGGAGAATCCTCTAAGTAACTTCCGACAACGATAATGGGAATAGCTAAACTTTTTAACCAATCCATGCTCAATTCTTCATTTCTTGGAGAAAATAAAATGGCACCATCTACAGCCTGCGTTTCAAGTAATCGCTGCTGCTGCACAGATGTAAATGACATCAACATATTAAATTCAGTCTCATCTAATTCCTTCGCTATCCCATCTAAAATCGTCGAAAAAAATGGATTATTCAAAATATATGAACCACGAGGAACCACGACAGCAATATTGCCAGTCTTTCTTTTAACGAGCCCTCTAGCTCCTAAATTAGGACGATAGCCTAATTCATCAATCACTTGTTTGATTCTTTCAGCCGTTTGAGCACCTACTCCTGGTTTGCCACTTAATACTCGGGAAACAGAAGCGATAGATACTCCAGCTTTCAATGCGACATCTTTAATACTTACTGACACATTTCATACCTCCGGGAGTCTGTTGTTTTATACTCTATTATAACCTGACTCACCTTCATCATGAAATCAATGGTCTGTTATTTACTAACGTTTTCCTTAAGTAAACCAACACTTTGAAGGCCCTGACGAATCTCTTCTTTTTCCTTTTGAGTTAAAGGTAATACTGGCTTCCTCGCAAGCGAACTGCTGATCAAACCTCGCTGGAACATCGCTTCCTTCATTCGCAGATGAGAGGTAGAAGAAGGTTCATCCATTTTATACACAGCATGCTTTAATTCAAAGATTCTATCGTACACTTTATTAGCCGCTACAAGGTCTTGTTCTTCCACACATTTCACAAGCTCAGCAATCAAATCTGGGACAAAACAGCCGAAACCTACAAGCGCCCCATCAATTCCTTGAACTAATGTTGGCAATAAATATTCATCGTGACATGTGAGCAACGATACATCTGGTGCATGCTTTTTCAGTGCGCGCACATCGACTTCATATTGCGCCATGTCTCTTTGACCGATTTTAAATGAGACAACGTTTGGAATCTCCGACATTTCTAATAATTGACTGGTTGTATAAGAGGTTTTTGTCCATGTTGGATACTGATGGACGATGATTGAAATGTCAATTGCTTCTGCAACATCTTGAAAGAATTGGACAGGTGACTCAGGCTGCATACCGAATCTCAGCCATGAATGTGGCGGCATAAGAAGAATACCTTCTCCGCCAGCTTCCTCCACTGCTTTTGCATGCTGGATCGCTTCAATTGTCCCTTCAGCAGAAACCCCAGAAATGACAGGAATTTCTCCCTTTAATTCGTCGGCTGCAATACGCACAGCTTCAGCTCGTTCATGTGGCAGCAAAGTCATAATCTCGCCAGTATGTCCATTGACAACGATCCCATTAATCCCTTCGTGCCCCGCCACCCAGCGAACAAGCTTACGAAAAGCAGGTTCATCAATTGAATAGTCATCTTTAAAAGGAATTAAGACTGCCGGGAATACACCGCTCCATTTTTCTTTATTTTTCATCAACAAGTTCCTCCCCATCCGTTATAGTAAACGTTTACGGTAAGCGTTTACGTTAATAATCATAGAATGATCTAACCGAAGGTGTCAACAATATTTTTAAAAATTATAATAATTCAAAAAACGGTTATTAGAATTTAGATACTATTTTATTTTTTCAAAAAAAGAAAATGAGAGATATATTTCGTTTCCCATATCAATCAAAAAACCTCATCACCTTGACCTAGTTGTAGTCTGATCACCACTTTTTTCAAACGGCTAGACACACCACACAAAGGATGCATACATTTTGATATAGTGACGAAGGAAAAAACATCTTTTCTTCTTTTTTTCATCCATCATCCAACTTAGACTGTGATTTCTTTGACTACTCCTGATCTAATAGAAAAAGTCTACCCCCTTAGGATAGACTTTTTTATTTCGAATATAGATCCCAGCCAAGCTTGAGTGTGTCGACAATATAATTGGCGACTTCTTCAGCTTCTAGATGATCTGTTTCCACTCTTGAGTTATGAAGGGAATAAATTTCCCGGCGCTCTTCAAACAGTTCTTTCATCTCGTCAAGCGTGCGGTTATGAAGAACAGGACGGTTTTCAATTAAAATATCCAGCCGCTGTTTCCAATTCTCCCAAGATAGGTCAAGGAAAAGAACCGTACAATGCTTTAAGCAAGATCGTTTGATTTCTTCCTGTTTAAACGCACCGCCTCCAAGAGACACGATCTTTAGCTGAGTATGTTCACATAAATCGACGATATAGTCCTTTTCAGCCTGTCTGAAGAAATCTTCTCCTTTTTGCTGAAACATTTCTGGAATCGTCATGTTGTACTTTTTCTCAATCTCCTGATCAACATCAATAAAATCTCTATATAACTTTTTGGCAACCAGCTGCCCAATGGTTGTTTTCCCAACGCCCATAAAGCCAATGAGGACAATATTTCGCTGTCTCACAGGAATCTCTCTATTGTTTTTCATGTTCGTGACACGTCCTCCTTACGACAAGGAATGCTACATAATGTTTCTATTATATGATAAATGGACTGAGAAAAGATAGGCATTCTTAAAAATTGTGTTTGACGACGTAACCGAGTTGTTCGGAGAGCTTCTCGGCATGCTCTTTCACTTTTTGCTGCAGTTGAGGGATGACATCTTCAGTAAATCGTTGGGTCGGTCCAGAGATGGATAAACATGCCTGCACCTCCCCATGAATGTTAAAGATCGGTGCCGCCACTGCCGCCGATCCGACTTCCCGTTCATCAATACTGCAAGCGGTATGCGTTTCAAGAATATGACGACATTCTTTTTGCCATTCCTCCATCGTCATGTGATCAGCCTCAGACGCGAAAACTTGCTGTTGAAACTCTTCGCTTTGGAAAGCAAGCAGCACCTTTCCACCAGCACCAGCGTATAACGGCAGCTTCTCACCGATTTTCACAAGATGCCGAATCGATTGCAGCCCTTCGGCTTGTTCAATACATACCCTGCTTTTGTGATCGAGCACATACAGGTTGACGGTTTCCTTCGTTTCATCACGAAGTGTGTACATGAGCGGTTTTGCCAGTTCCCTCAATTTGATGGACTTCCCAGCAATATAACCGAGAAGATAAAGTCTTTGACCGAGCCGGTACTTCATCGTCTCTTGGTTCTTTTCCACAAAATGATTCATTTCAAGTGCCTTGAGCAGTCTCGTTGTGGTAGACATTGCTAAGTTCATCTCTTTTGAAATGTCCGTTAGCGTCAGCTCTTGACGTTCTTCGCTAAAGCAAGAAAGAATATCCAAAGCGCGCTGAACGGTACGCAATCCTGATTCTTCTTTTGACTTTTTATCAGCCATGTTCACTTTCTCCTTTTCCCCTTTGATTTCTTATCGACATGATTAACCAATTTTGCTATAATCCATTTTAAATGTTCCATTAAAAGAAAACAAATTCCACTGTACGGAATAAAACCGATAGATGTTTTGATGGAGGAGATATCATGATCTACCTGCTCATTTTCACACTTCTTATTAGCTTATACATCGTTCATCAACTATTCCCTGCTCCCATTCTCTCCTATTTGGTTGGTCTGCTGGCGGCTGCTTCGCTCACCATTTCCTTTAAGAAGGCCAATGGGCTTTATTTGAAAACGGGTGCTATGTTTCTCTTGATTGGATTGGTGTTATTTTTCTGGTCAGAACAGCCTTTGCATACGCTTTTTCTTCATTTTCATTCCATGCTAGGCTTGCTCTCTTTATTTTTCATGTTGCCATTTATTCATTCTCTCATACATGTTGGACATTTCGATACTCAATTAAATAAACTGCTTACCTTACATACAACGAGTACAAATCAGCTTTATCGCAAGAGTTCATTTGTCACTCATGTTCTTGGCATGTTTTTAAATATCGCAACGATTCCCTTATTATATACATCCTTGAAACCGTCGCTGAACGCCCTTCAGGAACAAGTCAAACAGCACCTTTATACGCGCAATCTTTTAAGGTCATATGCGCTATGTCTTAGCTGGAGTCCTGTCGAAGTACTGGTGAGTGTCACGATCGATGCAACCAAATTGAAATATTATCAGATTGCACCCGTTACCTTTTGTTTAATGGTGCTTGTGCTGTTGACGGATTGGTTGCTGTTTTCTCGTCAAAGCAAACGATTGCCGCATATCATCCAGCCGGCAGAAGCTCACTCCAACCCTCATCGCATCAAGAGAAAAACCATTCAGCTTGCTTTCATGCTGCTCAGTTTTATGACAGTCGTTTCGCTTGTTGACGCCTGGATTGGGAAAGGTTATCTGTTCGCTGTTGTGCTGACGATTATTCCTTTCGCTCTATTATTCTCGTCTATCATCAAAAAACGAAAACAATATGTAGCCGTCTCTATTCCCCATTGGAAAGAACGGACCCGCCAGCTCTCCAATTATATGTGTCTATTTTTAAGCGCGGGCTTCTTTGTCGATATGCTGCTTGTCACAAACAGCCTGCAGCCGATTCAAGCATTTATCGTCAGTATATCAGATCATGCCATTTGGGTTTATGGGGTTATCGGGCTGTATTTTCTCATCACCGCTCTTTGCGGTTTTCACCCGCTCGTTTCGCTTGCTCTCTTAGTGAGCTTGATGGCACCTGTCATTCATGACTTGCCTGCCCTTCCCATCGCAATCATGCTCATTATCGCTGGAACCTCAACGGTCATGTTTAGCCCATATAATGTATCTGTCTCCCTATTAGCCGATTTGATGAAGGTCAACCCTTACCGAATCACTCGATGGAATATCTGGTTTGCTGGTTTTTATATCAGCATGGGTATCGCATGTGCAACGATCATCACCGTCATCTTTTATTCATAGAAAAAGAGAACCCAATGAGTTCTCTTTTAAGATTGTTGACAAAGGGCTAAAATGAACTTGATTTTAGCCCTTTGTCTTTTTTTCAGTGTGATAGAAAACCTTTGCAGCCCTAGGAAGGACGAGTACCGGCGCGGAGCGAATTTGACATTCGTGAGCACCGGCACGCAGGACTGACACCGAATGCGAGGGTTTGTCTACACGCTGAAAGAGAACCCAATGAGTTCTCTTTTTCTTACTCTCTATTATTTTAATTGAATCCGTTCAATCTTACCTACAATAAAGATATACGACAACGCTCCGCCTAATGCCACTAGGCTGACGAATAAAATACCGCCGTTGTAAGAGCCTGTCGCCGATACAATGAATCCGATGATCAGCGGGGTGATGATGCCGGATAAGTTAGCAAAAAAGTTGAATACGCCGCCAGCCAGCCCGACCATTTCTCTTGGTGCCACCTCAGACAACATGGTCCAGGAGATATTAGACAGTCCTTGCGCAAAGGATGCGATGGATAAAATAGTCAGCACAAGCGGGATATTCGTTGTAAAATTCGCTAAAACAATGGTACTTGTCAGAAGCAGACCGACCACAACCGGCAGCTTTCTCGCTACATTGACCGATACACCCTTTTTAAGCAGCCAGTCAGACACATAGCCTCCAAACAGTACCCCAAAGAATGCAGCGATATATGGCAGGGATGCCGCAAAACCCATTTTGAGAAAGGCCATATTTTTCGCCTCTGCTAAATAGGTCGGAAACCATGTTAAAAAGAAAAAGAGGGTAGACGCAACAGAAAATTGACCAATATAGAGTCCAATCAATTTACGATATTTTAAAAGTGCGGCAAAGTCTGCCCATTTCAGTTTCTCCTGTGATGCCACTGTCAGTCCTTCGCCTTGACGGATCAATTCTAGCTCATCTTCATTGATCTTTGGATGCTCTTTCGGTTCGTGATAATACTTGTACCAAAAGAAAGCAAATATAATACCGAGCGCACCAGCAGTGATAAAGACGGTTCTCCAATCGAAAGTTGTCATAATCCAAAAAAGAAGAGGTGTCGCAAATGCAAGCCCCACATACTCTCCAGCGGTATAAACCCCTGTTGCAAATGCGCGTTCCCGCCTTGGAAACCATGTGGTCACAATGCGATTATTCGCAGGAAATGCGGGAGATTCTGTAATTCCGATAAACAAACGGCAGCCAAATAAGAAGGCAAAGCTGTTCGCAAACGCCTGTAAACCGGTGAAAATAGACCAAGTAATGAGTGATATTCCATACGTTACCTTTGATCCAAACTTATCAAGAATAAAGCCGCCAGGGATCTGCATGGCTGTATAGGTCCAGCTAAATGCTGAAAAGATGAGGCCTAATAAGGCAGGGTTTAATTGCAATGAAGACTGAATCGCAGGTGCAACAATGGATACACTGGCTCGATCAATATAGTTAATAGCGGTAATAAAAAACAACAGAATCAAGATGCCGAAACGAGCTTTTGTTGGTTTCGCATAAGCAGGCCGCAAGTCGTTCCCCTTCAGTTCTGAATGCACTTTCATAACCATCCTCCTTTGTTTCCGCAGCGTGCGGATCGGTTGAGTGTCTTAAATGACCCCTTTTTCTTCTAACTGTTTACACTCTTCTTCTGTGAAGCCAAGCATATTCGTTAAAATGTCATAATTATGTTCACCTAAATCAGGCGCAATATGGCGAATACGACCGGGGGTTTTTTCAAACTTCGGAATGATTCCAGGCACCTTCACTTTTCCAAGACGTGGATGATGCACCTCGACAATATTTTCTCGTGCTTTAAATTGCGGATGCTCAAAGATATCCCGAATGCTTAGAATCGGACTCACAGGCACACCATGTGTATCTAGAATGTCTAGGACGTCATCTCTTGTTTTGGACGCAATCCACTGCGAGACGATCGCATCCATTTCATCGTTATGCTTCAGCCTGGCTGCATTCACAGAGAATTTCTCGTTCTCTAGTAAATCTAAGCGATTCATCGCCTCTGCCAATCGATTAAAGGTCGAATCTGTACTCGTCACAAGAACCAAATAATGCCCGTCCTTTGTCTCATAGGTGCCGGCAGGGCTTGAATGACCGCTTAACCCTGGTGAACGTTCACGCACCTTCCCTAGCTTGTCATATTCAGCAACCAAAAATTCTAACATGCGGAACACAGATTCATAGAGAGCCAAATCCACCATTTGCCCTGTTCCTTCTGGATGTGTGTCACGGTAATACATCGCTGTCACAGTGGCAAACGCCACATAGATTCCTGCGATATAATCCGTAAGGGAAAAGGACGGGCTGACTGGATGCCGATCTGGAAACCCTTGAATATATGTAAAGCCGCTAAACGCCGTCGCAGGTGTACCAAACCCCGCCTTGTCCTTAAATGGACCGGTTTGCCCATAACCCGAAACTCGAATCATAATTAAACGAGGGTTGATTTCTTTTAATACATCGTACCCAACGTCCCATTTTTCAAGTGTTCCCGGACGAAAATTTTCAATGATCACATCAACCTGCGCTGCAAGCTTTTTAAAAATGTCTTTTGCTTCTTCTTTGTGTAGATCGAGTGTAAGAGATTTCTTATTCCTTGAAAGCCCTGACCATCTCAAAGGTTCACCATCTGCAAAAGGGCCAACATGCCGCAGTGTATCACCTTTTCCAGGAATCTCGACTTTAATGACCTCTGCACCGAAATCCCCTAGAAGCACCGCGCCATATGGTGCAGCAATCATCGTAGAAACATCTAATATTTTGATTCCTTCAAGCGGTGTATTCTTATTCATTGCTTGACTCCCTTTCGTTCAATTGATAAAGGGCTAAAATGCTTTCTATTTTAGCCCCTTTTCTTCTTTCTCTCGTGCAAGGTTTCTTTAGTCCTTCGGAAGCTGCCCTTGCGGTGTATAGAGCCAAATCAGCCATAAAGGTTCATCCCCTGTGTTCACATGCTGATGCGAGACACCGTCTGGAATAAACATAAAGTCATTTTGTTTAAATGATTGTCTTTCTCCATCGCAAATGACTTCGCCAGACCCTTTAATCACATAATCAAATTCCTCTGAACCCGGGTGATTGTGCACCGAGCTTGCTTCTCCCGGCTCAAAAATAGTGAGACCTGCCATCATATGCTCTGATCCAACGGTATCTGGTGTGATCGTTTGAAACACCTTCCGAATCATGTTCTCTTCTGGATGATCTAAACCTAACCATAATGGATGACCGTCTTGAAATGGATTTAATACTTTAATTTTCATTGTTGATTCCTCCCTAGTCATGTTTAGTTCACACTGACATGTGAACGTTTTGTATTTGGTGAATAAATATCATTAATGTTCCAATGTCCATCAGTAGGCACAGGATCATTTTTCATCGCTACATCAATGACACATGGTTCCTGAGAAGCGATCGCTTCAGCCAAAGCTTCTTTGAATTCAGAAGCCGCCGTAATTTTGATCCCCTTCATCCCATAACCTCTTGCAATGGCTGCAAAATCAGGCGAATAGCTTTCTCCATCTTTTCTAAAAACAGTGCCGTATGTCGTTTCATAATGTGCCATTTGCAAGCCGGCGATCGTTCCAAACGCACTGTTGTTCATCACAATCCACACGACAGGAATGTTTTCTTCCATAGCTGTTGCGAGAACAGATGGATTTTGACCGAATCCGCCGTCCCCGACAAGTGATACAACGACACGGTCAGGCTGGGCAATCTTTGCTCCAAGTGCAGCAGGAGCGCCAAATCCCATCGTCGCAAAACCACCTGGGGTTAAAATAGTGCCTGGGGTGAATACAGGAAATTGCTGTCCGACCCCATTTTTATTCCAGCCAACATCGGTTGTAATGAAGGCATCAGGCGGCAATACTTCCCGCACCTCCTGCAAAATACGTTGTGGTTTCATCGGGAAAGACTCGTCTTGAATATTCGTCAAATTGCTCTTCTGAAATTCCTCACGATATACCGCAATGTCCTTTTTCAATTGAGGGCGATCCAGACCTTCTGGCAGCCTTTCTTTCGCCACACGATTGAGTACGGTCAACGCCTGCTTGAGATCTGCTACCGCTCCAATTTCCGCAGGATAATTTCGGCCAATTTCATTCGGATCAATGTCAATATGAATGAGCTTGGTTGATTGGAAATTGAACGTATACTCCGATTCCCACGAACTCGCATCTGCTTCAGCAAAACGGGTGCCTAAAGCCAATATATAGTCCGCTGCTTTACACTGATCATTGATAAATTTCGTCCCCCAAAACCCTGTCATGCCAAGGGTCATTGGATGATCATCTGGCATCGCCCCTTTCCCCATCAAAGAATGGGCAACAGGGATACTCAAATGGTCAGAAAATGCCTTTAACTCTTCTGCTGCATCGGCTAGTAAAATGCCTCCCCCTACATATAAAAGCGGTTTGTCTGCCTGCAGCAATCGATCTAATATCCGATTCGCTGTTTGATCATCAATAGATGGTTTTTCAACGGTGTGTGTATGATGAGCGATTTGTTCAAATAACGACACATCTAAGTCTTTTGAGAACACATCCATCGGAACTGAAATCAGGACTGGCCCAGGGCGGCCGCTTTCAGCTAACTGAAACGCTTTTGATAGAATTTCTGGAAATAATTCTGGAATGTCAACTCGCCATGCTCTTTTCACAAACGGGCGATAAATTTCGTATTGAGAAGCATCGGAATGAAGATTGATTTCTTGGTGTGGGTGCTTTCCGTAGTAATGACTTGGAACATCTCCTGCAATGACAACCATTGGAATGGAATCGAGTGCGGCATTCGCTACGCCTGTTGCCGCATTGGTGAGTCCAGGACCTAAGTGACTGAGCACAACAGCCGTCTGTTTTTTCGCTCGTGCATAACCGTCTGCTGCATGCGCCGCTATCTGTTCATGTCTGACATTCACAAATTGAATACGGCTTTTTTCTAGCGCTGATAAAAAAGCAATATTCGTATGACCGCACAGACCGAAGATATGCTCAACTCCTCGATTTTCTAAATACTGAATGACCTGTGTAGATATATTCTTCTTCATGTTTCTCTCCTCTCACGGTGCAGCTATGAATCTGCTACTCACTGATTCTTTGAAAACACAATCGATAGAACGGTATTCAAATCCTGTATCGCAACTTGTCCAGGTGCTGAGCTTTCTTTCCCTACAGCAAAGGTCATGATAGACCCAAAGAGTCCACCTACCATTCTTGTGAAGGCGCCATATTCCCCCATCGCCATCGAAATAACGGGGATGGACAGATACTTGTTCGCCTTGCCCGTCGCAGAAAGCAGTGTCAATGCATCCTCATAGGAATGCGGCATGACGGCGATCTTTGCGATATCGGCGCCAACCGATTCTGCATGGGTGAATAGCTCCACAAGCCGATCCGCCGCGGGGGTACGATGGAAATCGTGGTACGACACAATCAAGATGACCCCGTTTCTCTTAGCCGCCTGACTGACTTGCTGGATATGCGAGACATCATGCATTAATTCAAAATCAACGGCAGCCACAAGCTGAGTGGCACAAAGCTCGACAAGCAGGGAAACCTTTTCACCCTCTGAGAGTGAGATGCGTTCGCCGCCCTCTTTTTCAGAACGAATGGTGAATAAAAATGGGATGTTATCTGCCTTTTCGATCATCCCTTTTAGGGTGTCGATGACTTGTTCCTTGTCATTGAGGTGATTGAAAAAATCCGCTCGCCACTCTATCACATCAGGCTTCTTCTCAGCTAACACCTCAACTTCAAGAAACAATTCTTCCTTTGTTTGTCCAATGAGCGGCGTACAAATCATCGGCTGACCGCCTGTCTGCGCACTCTTTACCTTTTGCTGAAAGACATTCACAACCATCTGCCCCCTTTATAGCCCATTTGGCAGCACAACCATTTTGGTTTCGGTCATCTCCTCGATGGCGAAACGTGGGCCTTCCCTTCCAATACCGCTTCGTTTAATCCCGCCATATGGCCAGTGATCTAGTCTGAAATTCGATGTCCCATTGATGACTACGCCGCCAGTTTCAAGCTCTTTTGCTGCGTGTAACGCAACATCTAGCTGATTCGTAAAGACACCTGCCTGCAAACCATATCGACTATCGTTTGCTTCTTTGATTGCCTCATCCAGCTCCTCATATGGGAGAATGCTGACAACTGGACCGAACACTTCTTCACAGACGACCTTGGCTTGTTTTGGCGGGTTTAGCAAAATAGCCGGTGTAATGCTTGCGCCATTTCGTTGTCCTCCAGATAGAAGCTCGGCACCCATTTTCTCTGCCTCTTGTATCCAAGCCTCCACACGTTTTGCTGCCTGTTCATCAACCATACAGCCGATATCACTTTCACTAGACAGCGGATCTCCAACGACGAGCTGCTCTACTTTTTGTTTAAGTGTCTCAGTAAATGACGACATAATTTGCTTGTGAACATAAATTCTTTGAACAGAAATACAGCTTTGACCAGAGTTGCTAAAGCCCGTTTTGGCACAAAGAGATGCGGCTTGCTCGATATCTGCATCATGATG
Organism: Bacillus sp. JUb11; assembly: GCF_024807925.1. Lineage (NCBI taxonomy): Bacteria > Bacillati > Bacillota > Bacilli > Caryophanales > Bacillaceae > Bacillus > Bacillus sp. JUb11. The sequence goes on from NZ_JANUEZ010000004.1 coordinate 233,360, forward strand.
AACAATCGTCGCTCCATTTCCTCCGAGTTCCAGCAGTACCTTTTTTAATCCAGCAGAGTTTGAAATATGTTCTCCGCCCACCGCACCGCCAGTAAAAGAAACAAGATTGGTTCTTTCATCAGTGACTAACTGTCTGCCGGCGTCTACTCCTCCAATCACAAGCTGCAGGCTCTTTTCTGGAAACCCTGCTTCAAGCAGGAGCTTAACAAACGCTGTGGCAACAGCTGATGTTTGCGGTGCTGGTTTTAAAATAATGGCATTCCCTGCCGCAAAAGCTGGACCGATTTTGTGACAAATTAAGTTAAGAGGCGCATTAAAAGGCGTAATCGCCAGCACAACCCCAACCGGTACTTTAAATGTCATCGCCATTGCTCTCTGTCCACGGGAAGATACATTGCCAGGAATGGTCTCACCGATTAGTCGATTGGCTTCTTCGGCTGACTGCGCCAGCGTTTCAATTGATCGTGAGACTTCATCTCTTGTATTTTTAAGCGGTTTGCCTAATTCTAAAGAAATGAGTTTTGCAAAATGCTCTTTTTGTTCTTCCAATAAGACAGCTGCCTTTGTTAGAAGCGTTGAGCGTTCTAATGCTGATATTGCCGCTAATTGTTTTTTAGCTTGCTGCGCAATAGAAAGCGCCTGTTCTATATCTTCTGAGGATGCAAGATAGGATGTACCGATCATTTCCCCAGAGTATGGATTGATAATGTCTTCTTTGACATGGTTTGCATCCAGCCATTCGCCGTTTATATATGACAACGCTTTCAATTCACTCAAATTCTCTCACCCTCCTTCAAGTGACGCGTCCCGACCCCCGCATAACGAACAAGTCTTTCTTCATTCGGACAAGGACCTTTCACTAGGGCACCTTTTGTCAGCTCTTCATATGCATGCGCCACGATGCCCATTCCTCTGGATAAGGAAAAGATGCCTTTTGCCGCTTCAGCTGGAATGTTTAATTCACATTGGATCGCAGCAGATACACCATCTATGTTCATCGTGATTTTTTTCCCTTTTAATTGTTCAAGTTCATGTCTAATCGCCTCAGCTAACCGTAAGTACGTTCCGCTGATATCACCTTGCTGCACATATGTTTGACTCAGCTCATACAGCCGTCTCACTCTAGGATCATCATCATGCAGCTGATGACCGATTCCCGGAATTTTTTCCTTGCGAGCTAACCATGTCTGACATACTTGCTTTGCAGCATACTTCATATCTTTTTGTGCATCATAAACCGCTTTGGCTTCGTATAACATACGCATCGCCTTTTCACCAGCTCCGCCATGAATATCACCTAATAGATTCACCCCTGTTGCAACAGAAGAATTAAACGAAATGCCGCACGTAACCGCCATTCTTGCCGCTGCAATAGACGGTGCTCTTGGCCCATGATCCGCACCTGCGACAAGAACACTTTCAAAAAGAGCTGCCTTCGAATCATCTAGTAATTCACCAACAAGCAGTAGATAAAGCATCTGCGGATACGACAATTCACCAATAAGCTCTTCAATTGGATAGCCCCGAAGTTCAATTGAATTTTTTTGAATATGACTAATCTCAGTCTCCCACCAAGCGCCTCCTTCTTTGTATATTTCCAGTGCACTTCGATTTTTCATTGTGTGAATCATTCCTTTAGCCACTTATTTGGAGATGAACGACTCCTTTATTCCGTCTAGTGGAATTCAATTTCACTTTTTGGAATGTGTTTTCATTGTAAGCGCATTCGTTTTTATCGTCAATCATTTTTTCTGAAAATACTGTCTTTTGATGAGAAATTAAGTGAATCGAACTAATTATTTCACCACTTCTTCTTCAATTTACCCTTTATTTAGTCAAACAGACTTATGTAGATCGTTCTACTAATTAATGAACCATTTTCGATTCATTCTGTCAAATTCAGCTGAAATTTGACATAAAAAAACCTCTCCATCTACTGGAGAGGTCACTTATTTTATTTCCACCAGTCATCAAACATAGAAGCGGGTACTTGACGTTTATGTTCTGATTGAACATAGCGTTTTTCAATCGCTTCTGCTGCTTGATCTGAAACTGGTTTTCCTTCTAAGTAATCATCAATTTCATTGTACGTAATACCAAGTTCTGTTTCATCCGTTTGCTGAGGCTTGTCATCTAGCAGATCGGCTGTCGGTTTCTTTAAGTATAATCGCTCCGGCGCCTGAAGAGTCTCTAGCAACAACCGTCCTTGGCGTTTCGTCAGACCTGTGAGCGGGAGAACATCTGCACCGCCATCACCATACTTCGTGAAAAAGCCCGTCACAGCTTCAGCTGCATGATCCGTTCCAATGACAAGTAAGCCTTCCTGTCCACCGACGGCATACTGTGCGATCATTCTCATGCGTGCTTTGACGTTCCCTTTATTAAAATCAGACAGCGCACCGCCTGTTTCCTTTTGATATTGTTCACTGAATGCCGTCACGGCAGGTGCGATATCATATTTCCAAGACTTGTCCGGCTGAATAAATGATAGAGCCAGCTGCGCATCGTCTTCATCTTGCTGCGTGCCATGCGGTAGACGGACTGCAATAAAGACAGCATCCTCTTTTCCTTCTTGACGAAGCTCACTTACAGCGAGCTGAGCGAGACGGCCGGCAAGCGTTGAATCCTGTCCGCCGCTAATACCGAGAACGAATCCTTTTGCACCGGTCTTTTTCAAGTAAGCCTTTAGAAATCCAACCCGTTTTTCGATCTCCTGCTTTGGGTCAATTGAGGGCTGCACATGCAACTCTTGGCTGATTTTTTTCTGCAAACTCATACACTTTTCCTCCTAAGCATCCTCTACATGAAGAGAACAGGTTTTACTTCCATTTCAATTGATTTACCTACGATTTTAGCCACTTTATTATATCATGTTTTGAAAAAAGATATTTTTTAGACGTTCCCCTTTTTCATAAATGATCAAACATTCACAAACGAAATAGACCAAGCCGTTTTGACTGGTCTTTCCTTTTCAATCAATCTCCACCCGAATGGATGTACAGCTTGAGCCATTGCATTTTCCAATGTCGGCAGGACATGCAGACACTGCGACGATGAGGTCCATTTCTGCACGCAGACGAATGTAATCACCAGGGAGCGATTTTGGTAGCTCGACAGACAGTTTTCCTTTCTCATCAATGACTGTATTCATAAACGCATTAAAAGGATAATACATATCCTCCTTTGGAATCCCGAATGGCTCAAAAGCCGTTCTGAGATTATCGTAGCATGTATGCATGACCTCTAGGTGCGTCCTGCCGTATAAGAGCTGATACATTTCTTGCCGGCACGCAGGCATATATAAATCATGACATTCGACTGTATCTTCAATGACCGTAAACATTGGTTTATATAAATTAGAATAAAGCTGATCTCCCTTTTTCACCTTGGAAGAGAACAGGCTATCCATTGTAGCGCCTTGATCAAATTTTTCATAAAAATCCTTTTCATGATAGGCCATCACGTCTGCTACTTGCTGCCCTTCGACATCAACCACTCGCATACATTGTCCTTTTCCTAACCGAAAGCCAAATCCATCCTTTGGTAAAATCACGTATTCTCCGTTCATCACATGCACTCCTTTCCATGTTGACAGTATGCCCAAATCGTCCTCTTGATCATGTATAAAAAAAAGAGGCGGTCACAAGCTAATGCTATTGAATCAGAAAGGTGTTGCACATGCATTGAAAGAAGAACAATCTTTATCTTGGTGGCAGCTTTCACTTATCGGAGTCGGCTGTACAATCGGCACTGGTTTCTTCCTTGGTTCCAGCATCGCTATTACAAAATCCGGTTATTCCGTCTGCATTTCATTTTTGCTTGCGGCAGTCGGCACATATCTCGTCTTTAAACACCTGGCTGCGATGACAGCCGAGAACCCAGATAAGGGATCATTTTGTTCCTATGCCCGAAAAGCCTATGGGCGCTGGGCGGGTTTTAGTAATGGCTGGGTGTATTGGTTTTCAGAAATGCTGATCACAGGGAGTCAACTGACGGCGATTTCTCTTTTTACTCGTCACTGGTTTCCATCCATTCCACTATGGGTGTTTTCAGCGATTTATTCCGCTCTTGCCCTGCTTGTGATTATCATTGGGCTTTCTTCTTTTCAAAAGACGGAAAATGTTCTTGCCGTGCTGAAAACCGGGGCGATCCTATTGTTTGTCGTCCTTGCCGTTCTTGTTTTATGCGGCATTCTCACAGAGCATAGGCCCACCCTCCACCTGCCAAATAAAGACCATGAATGGATGCCGCTCGGCCCGCTCGGTTTATGGAATGGGCTGATTTATGCGTTTTATGCTTTCGGGGGAATTGAAGTCATGGGGCTGATGGCGGTTCATTTAAAAGACCCGAAAGACGCCGCAAAATCTGGACGTGTGATGCTGATCATTCTTGCTGTCATTTATATCGTCTCCATCGGACTTGCGCTTTTGCTTGTTCCAGTGACAGCCTTTAACGAGAATAGCAGTCCATTTATTACATCACTGGAGCCATTTCATTTATCGATTTTTCTTCATATTTTTAATGGCATTTTCATTATTGCTGGGTTTTCCACATTGGTTGCCTCCCTCTATGCGGTCACGACGCTGCTTGGCACGATGTCGGAACATCACGATGCACCTGCTTGTTTTAAACAAAAAGAACCATCTCATGTTAGATGGTCTTCAATCTTGTTAACTGCTGCTGGATTGATTGTCTCGATTTTGCTGGCACTCTTTTTGTCCAAACACATATATGAGCATCTCACAACAGCAGCCGGTTTAACTCTTTTATACACATGGGTGTTTATTCTGCTATCAAGTAAAAAGCTGTCAAAACCATCTACTCGTCAAACGTGTGAAACGGTTCTTGCCCTGCTCTTGATTGGTGCGGCTGTTTCAGGCACTCTGACAGAGGCAAGCGGACGACCCGGCTTTTTTATAAGCCTTGGGATCATCGCCGTGATTGGCATCATGGTACTCTTTATGAGAAAAAAGTGGAAACAGGATCAGGCCGCATCATAATTTCATCATGTTTTTTAAAGCAGTAAATGGACATTTGGCGGAGGCAGGTTTCTCCGCCTCATCATCTGAGAGAAAATATTGCTTCCATTCTAAATTTTTCTGATCCCCATACCATTTTAATGCTGGGTGTACATCTACTTGATCATACGCCTTCAGCCTCTTCCGAACGAGTTTACTCATTTTTTGACCAAATGTGGTGGAACCGTTCATCTTTTCAAACACCCACCTTGGTTGAAAGGCCCACATCACATAAGGAAAGTGACGACTTTTTCTTAGCTTATGCGCTGGTGTCGCGCATAAAATAAAATAAGGCTCCCCATGAAAACAAAATTCCCATTCATGATTTTCAGGATCTGATGGAATTTCCTCTGGCCATTTCATTTCATCCTTTTGATGTAATTGCTGAACAACCGACCAAAACTGCTCCTCATACTCTTCGAGCGAATACTCCTTCATATCCTGCGGTGTTTCAAAAAAGCAAATGAACGAAGCATATTGACCGGTTTCCCTAGAGCAGCTTTGGTATTCCCTTAAAAGCTCTGCTAATTCATTCACGGCCTCTTCTCCCCGCGGATCACCGACAAATCCATAACGCAAATGATCGAGAAAAAATCCTTGTCTGCCTGGTACACACGGAAATGTATCTGCCTCATCCCCTACCATCTCTCCAAACTGTGTGAAAGCATCCTGCTTCCATTCTTCGAGTGATCGTAGATTTTGATCAAGGCAACTTTTTGCATACAGATGGGCCATTTTTTTCCACCTCGTTTTAGCGTCTTCTCCATAGCCTATGAGGAGGAAAAAGCTGTGGTGACTGTCCTTCAACGACTTTCACTGGACATTCACAAGGTGATTGATTTGCCGGATGAAGCAGGAATTCACTTCCATTTATCTAATCATGTATGAGTATGCTTCTGCATATCATCATTTAGCCGCCTCTATCTAATAGAGTTGGTCATTATAAAAGAAATGGGTGAATGACATGCGTCTTCTTTTTCTCCATCCGATGTATCTGATCTTATTTACACTACCAGTGATGGCTTTCCTTTGGGGATTTGTTGGTTATCTGCTATTTAAACGGATATGGCCTGTCCTCATATTAACGTCCGTGATTTCGATGATTTTCATCTTCGCTTATACTGGATTTGACCTTAGCAATCTATACTGGGTCCTTCTGATGACAGCTCTTGCTTTTGTATCAAGCGGATTCTCGAAGGTCATACACGTTCATGTTCAAGAGAAAAAACGGGAAAAGCCTTTATGATTGTTTCTTCTTTAAAAAGACGGAATCAAGCAGCCAATAAATAAAGGCCGCGCAAAAGCTAAATAGATAAACTTTGTAGCTAATAAAGACGACAACACCATAATCAATCCATAATGCGAGCGCCGTACAAACCACCCACGCCCCAATAAAATAAACCAATAAATCACGGCGTCGAAACTTCTCAGGATGACGGTGTAAAACCATTTGGATAGGTGCAGCAAATAGGACATAAGCGATCAAAATGAAAAGGCTGGTGACCTCCACATAACTGAATCCGGATTCAGGTGGGGCAAACAACATGGTATAAACAAATGTCGCTGTGATCACAGACAAAATCAGCATACACATATAGTTGAATGCTGGCAGGAACATACGCATGGCAAAAACTCCTTCAATTTTATGTATCTTCCATCATTATTGAAGAGTGTCCTATTTCTGTCAAATATGAAAAAGGGCTAAAATGATTTAGATTTTAGCCCTTTTTCTTATCAACCATTCTATCCAATGAGCGCCATGATCCCTTGATATCCAAAATAGACACCGAAGCCAAGTAAAGAGAGACCTGCCAGAACGGATAAGCCGTGCAACATTCGTTCATTTAAATACCGTCTAAACGTACTGGCGAGCATCGCCATACAGAAATCCCATATGAGCATGCCGATGAAAATAGCGATGCTGTACATCAGCATTTGAGATGCTCCATACTTTTCAATCGTATTGGCCAAAATACTTCCATAAATTCCAAGCCAAAATAAAATACTAAGCGGATTGGAAAGAGAAATAAAAAATCCCGTCATGAACGAATGCCCGATCGACGTGTTGCCTCCATCCTTCTTCGGGCTTTCCTGCAAATTGATTTTACGAAGGCTTTCAATACCGGTATAGGTTAGAACGAAAAAGCCGAACAGCCACAAAAAGGTTTTCACAAGAGGTGCAGTCAAAAGCTGGGCGACACCAAAATAGATGAGGAGCATATAGACAATATCCGCAGCCATAGCCCCCACACCAAAAATCCAAGCGTGCCAAAATCCACTTTTAATCCCTCTGTCGATTTGGGCTGCATTGACTGGCCCAACAGGCGCTGAAAGTGACAACCCTAAAAAGATATAACCAAAAAACACCGCCACATAGACGTCCTCCTTTTGATGCTGACTTGTACATGTTATTCACGCTTTCGTTGTTTTAGTACAAGTCCTTCGTCACCTTTTCTGAAGATAAGCTATACAAAAGGAGGAGCCACCGGATCAGCTGCTTATCGATCTGCTTTCATCGCCGGCGGCTGTGTGGGTATGGTTTCTTTTTTCCGAGATCGATTCATTTGAATGGCAGCCGCAAAAAGGAGAACAGCTAAAAAGGCGAAAACAAAGACGGCGCTTGCCGCACCTGCCCACTCAAGGCTAAACCCAATCAAAAAGGACAAACAAGCTCCACCTAAACTAGCGGCAGCAATAAAATAACTCGTGGCCTCGTCGATGGCATTTTCAATCATTAATGCAGAAGCTGTCAAGGCAATGGGGAACATGCCAGCTGCGCATAGACCGATGAAAAAGATAAGAATTAGCTGCGCGGCGATGTGGGTGACTAGAGCAAATACGGCGAGTAGCACAATCATCAGCGCTGCGCTTAACTTTAAAAAACGAAGCGGATGCAGCTGATCGGCTTTTCTCGCAATGACAGTTCTGCCAATGACGATCGCTGTCCAAAAAGTAGAGACCGCAAAAAGACCCCAGTTGTCTCCCCCTTTTTCTAGCATGATCGACGGTAAAAAGTTCGCAAAGTTCGTTTCAATTCCTGCGTAGAAAAACGCAAAACAGATCATCAGCACCACAATCATTCGATTCCCTCGATCAAACAGCAAGGACGGTTTCTTCATGTCTTGAATAGGAGCCGCCATCTGCCCACGAGGGAGTTTATTCATAAAGGTAAGCCAGAGCATAAGGAAAAAAGTCAGTGCACCGACTTGAAATAAAAACACATAATGCCACGTTTCCTCTGTCACAGTCAGCAGAATCAATAGAGGAAATAATAGCGCACCTAATCCAAAAAAGACCTCCATGATGCTGATTCGCTTTGCACTGTTTGCCATTGAAATGACATACGCCCCGGCCGTCGTCTCAAGACTGCCTGCACCGCTCCCAAGGAAAAAACCTGCCACCACAAGAATCGTCCAGCCTGGCACCAAAAGGCCAAGAAGAAGCGCTCCAATCATCAGCAGCAATCCCATCGTCAGAACAGCGCCATAGCCTTTTTTCCTCACAAGAATGGGCGACAAAAGAACGCCTGTCAAAAAGCCAATAAACTGAAAGAAGATTAAAGAAGATAATTCCCCAGGACCCTTCTCATAACTAGACAGCAAATAAGGCGTTAAACTGCCAAAAAACACATGAATGGTCCCAATAAAAAAATAAAAGATACAGCCAAAATAAAACACCTTTTTCATCTTTTCACTTCCTCTAAAAAGGAGCGGAGTCATGATATCCTCCGCTCCACCTCTTCATTAATATGCGCGGGCAGAGACGACAGCCTCTTCCCTCTCGAAGCACGTATTCAGCGCAGCCTGCGCGCGATAACCATCTTCAAAATCAGCTACCTTCATATGAGATGGATACGAGTTTGTATTTACCCAATGCATCAGCTGATCACGGAATGTATCAGACCATCCATAAAATTCATTTGGTGGATCTGTCAGCAATGTTTGCGGCATTTGATGACGCTCTACACACAAACCATCACTGATCTCATATTCGTTTTTCATGTTTGTATGGTATTTAAAAACCTTGTCATGCCCCACTACTTCTACACTAAATCCACATTCCTCCGGCTGCGTACTTTTGGACGTCACCAAATGAAAGAACACTTGATTCTCCATTTGCCCAAAAATTTCGGTATGGTCATCGACCTGTACCTTTTTCTCTTCTTTTTCCTTTACATGTGTCAGCATCTTCGTATTAAGGGATTCTTTTTTCATTTCACTGCCAAATAAGTACCACAGCATATCAATCAAATGAATCCCTAAATCTCCTAATGCACCGCTTGTACGCAGACTTTCGCCGCTGTCTCTCCACGAAAATGTCTTTCTTCTAAGGGCACTATTTTTCTTAAAATGTGTCCGTACTGTCAAAACGCGTCCTAATTCACCATTGGCGATCAAGTTCTTCAAAATATTCACAAAGGATAAATAGCGATAGTTAAAGCCCATACTGGCTTGAACCTGGAACTGTTTGGCTGTCTCCACCATTTCCTTCGCTTCTTTTAACGATACAGCCATCGGTTTTTCACATAAAATCGGCTGTCCTGCTCTAAGCGCCTGAAGGGCATGGTCCTTGTGACAGAAGTTAGGGGAAGCAATGATCAATCCATCTGATGCATCCGCTAGTGTTTCGATACTGGCATACACCCGTCCGCCGTACTGTTTAATAAATCCTTGTGCGACGGATTCGTGCAAGTCATAGACCCCAGATAATTCTGCACCTTTGATCGTTGATAATGCTCTAGCATGTGCTTTTGCAATATTCCCTGCTCCAACAATTCCAATTTTCTTCATGAATGTGCCTCCTCATGTTTATACATCACTGTTTTCAATGTTTCATAGATTCCTTTTGCATACCCATGATGACAAATTTGATGATGGTGCCGTTTGGCTTCGGCTGTTGCATTTTGGACAAGAAAGCCGTGCGTGACGGATTGAAGCATCCGCAGATCATTCCCACTATCACCAAAAGCAAAACCCTTATCTTTTGACAGGTTATATTGATTCAGCATAAAACGAACGATTTCATCCTTCCCTGTTCCCACTGGTAAAAAATCAACGTCATAACAATCCGCAGGGTCACCCGCAAGTGGGTTGCATTTGTTGATGTTCACCGCCACTCCCCGCTCCTTCGCAAGTGTTTGGATGAACGATAGATGATGGAGATCTGTTCGTTCATCCTGCTCCTGATAATAGAAATTCTTTTTATACCCAGAGCTGCCTAGCTGCGTTTGCGGCCTAAGGGTGATCCCCTTTTCACGTACGGCTTGCAGAATATCTTCAATTTTTTCGTCTGAAAAGCCCTGTGCATCAAGCCGTTTCATCCATTCTGCATCCGGCTGTCCAAATTTCCCATCTGATGTATACACGATTTCAGTTCCTAAATTCGACGCAATAAAATGCGGGAATTGATAGAAACCGCCTTTCTCCATTTTGCTCGTAACAGAATCAAGGCTGCTTCCCGTCACCCAGCCCAGCATGAGCTGTCCGGCTTCGCTCTTTTCTGCCACAAAAGCTTCCAGCCGTTTTACATCCTCTCTCTGCTCCTCGGTCATTCCGTGAGAATAATAGGTCTCATCGAAATCACAGAAGACGATCCACTGCGGATGTTGTGGTTGATGCACCAGCTTTTTATTGAATGGAAGATTTGATAACATGATGGACCCCCTCGATGACTTTCTCCTGATCTTGCAGCGGCATACCTGGATAAAGCGGCAAATGGAGTAATTGCTGTACGGCTTTTTCCGTATGTGGAAGTGCCGTTTGTTTATACTTTTGAGAAACAAGATTCGTTTGATGCTGATGCGATAAAATTGGGTAATAGACATCTGTTTCTATGCCCATTTCCAGTAATTTCTCTGCCAGCTCATCTCGGCTTCCCTTCACCACTCTGATCGGGAATAGATGCCATACATGATCGTCTGTCAGCTTCGGAAGCTTAATATAGCCTTCGTCTTCCAGCGTTTGCAGCTGATCTATGTATCTCTTTGCCAAGTAAAAGCGTTTAAAGTTTTGTAAACCTAAATATTTCATTCGTTCTAGTCCGATTGCGGCCTGTAAGTTATCAATCTTGGAATTAAAGCCATAGTCACTGCGCTTCACGTTTTTCTTTCCTGGTTCAAAACCGTGATAGCTGATTTCCATGCATTTTTCGGCTAGGGCTTCATCATTTGTCGCGATGGCTCCTGCCTTCCCGCAAACTCCAAGGTTTTTGTAAGGATTAAAGCTGAGAACAAGTCCATCCCCAAATGCCCCAAGCCCGCTGCTGCCAATCGCCTGACAGCCATCCTCAATGATCAATAGACCATGCCGTTTCGCAATCGTCGAAATGGCCTTCATATCCGCCTGCTTTCCATACAAATGAACCGGGAGAATACATACTGTCTTATCTGTGATATGCTTTTCTATTTCATTCGGCGCTAGGCAGTAGGTGTCTGGATCAATATCGGCATAGACTGGAACCGCACCAATCGCAAGCACTGCATTTTCTGTTGCAGCAAAGCTGTTAGCAGGTAGGATGACCTCATCTCCAGGATGGACGCCTGCTGATATTAAACTGATCATCAAGGCATCTGTTCCACTTGATGTGGCAATCACATATTTTTTCCCTAAGTACGCTGCGAGCGTCTTTTCAAACTTTGGAATATAAGGGCCTGATGTAAAACGGCCTGAACTTAATACTTCTTTCAGCACCTGCATAATATCATCGATCTCATCCTCTGAAATCAGTTTATCGACCGGCAAGAACGGTATCTTTTTTTCCTTATTTTGTTTATAATGGAAGAGAATTTTTTCCAAACCCGTACGCGCAATATCTTGCTCAAGGAACGCAGCAAGCTTATCATTCGCTAGATTCTTTTCAACTGAATCAGCCTTTACTTGAACACCTTGATTGATCATATCCAGCAACGGTAGATAATCCTTGCTTTTACCTGATATCTTCGTCAATATTTGCATTCCATTCCCTCCAATTAATCAATTCCATTTGTTAATATTTAACTTGTTTCACATTGTAAATGATGTTATCGATTTCAGAACAATAACTTTGTGTAAAGGATTTGTTAATATGTGTACAATTTATGAAATTGCCAAACGCTGCGGGGTTTCAACGACCACTGTTTCTCGGGTACTGAACAACCATCCATATGTATCCGAAGAAAAGCGCCAGCACATTTTACAGGTGATGAAGGAAATGGAGTATACACCAAGCTCAGCAGCCCGCACCCTTCGGTCACATCAGACCAAAACCATTGCTGTGTCTGTTCCAGCTGTGGACCATCCTTTTTTTGCACAATTGATTAAAGGCATTTCAAAGGAAGCACTGGATCAAGGGTATAAAGCCATCGTGCTCCAGACGTTTTATCAAGAATCAGTAGAACTTGAAGGGCTTCAATTATTAAAAAGAAAAGAAGTAGATGGTGTCATATTGGGGGCGTTAGAAAATAAGTGGGGAACAATCGAGCCATTTTTAGCAAACGGCCCGATCGTCATGGCAAATGAATTTCATCAAACAGCAGACATTCCGATTATCGGATATGATGAGCGGGAAGCTGCCTATAAAGCGGTTGACTACTTGATTCAATCAGGGCGTACATCCATTGGATTTTGCTTTGATACAGAAAGCAGCGAAGCGCAAAAACAAAGAAAGCAAGGCTATCTTGATGCGCTTTCTGATCACGGTTTGCCGCTTAAAGAAGATTGGCTGTTCGGCGAGGCTTTTACCATTGAGGACGGCTTTCGTTTAATGGACTTAATCCAACGGATGCCGGATGCGCCGGATGCGATTTTCACCGGCAATGATCAAGTGGCAGCAGGCCTCATTAAACAAGCCATTTCATATGGATATCACATTCCTAAGGATTTAGCGGTAATCGGTTATGACAATCAAGACATTTGCGAGGTGACAGCTCCAACGATCACGACCATCGACATCCCCATCGTCGAGCTTGGCCAGCAGTCTGTAAAACAAATGATTCAGCTGCTCCAAGATCAAAAACCATTACAACGTGAACATATTCAGCTACCTACTCGGCTTGTCACACGAGAATCCACATAAAAAAAGACTGAGAAATCTCTCAGTCTTCCATTTTTCAATCAATCGATCAACCTATATAAATTGAGCAAGAATAAATGTCCATATACATACGATGCCGAGCAAAATGAAGCTGTACTTCACTGTTTTTTGGAAGAGCTCAGATTCTTTACCTGTTTCTCCAACAGCTGCTGTTGCAATGGCAATGGATTGTGGAGAAATTAATTTCGCCATCACACCACCGGTCGTATTTGCCCCGATTAACAAACCTGCCTGAGAGCCGATTTGAGAAGCGGTGACTGCTTGAAGGTTGCCGAATAAGGCATTGTTACTCACAACAGATCCCGTAATAAACACGCCGATCCAGCCAAGCACTGGGCTGACAAGCGGGAATAAATCGCCTGTTTTAGCAAGCGCTAGTCCGATAGCAGAACTTAGACCTGCAAAGTTCGCCAAGTTGGCAAAGCCCATGACAAAACAAATCGTAAGAACAGGGACCCAAAGCTCTTTGACCGCTGCATTTAAGCAGGCAGCCCCTTCTTTTAATGTAATATGTCTGCTGAACAATCCTGTTAGCATCACTGCAATTAGAATGGCGGTACCTGTTGCACTAATAACATCAATTTTAAAGATCGCATCAATCGGTGTTTCTGTTTGGGCAATTGGCGGTAATTTCACAATTTGCTGATGCAGAAACGGCATTTTCACTAAAATGGTTGTCCAGTTGAGCAGTCCTCCTTCAGCAAATAATGCTTTAAAAGCTGGTAGGCTCCATACAGTAATGACGGCAGTTAAAATATAAAACGGAGACCATGCTTTCAGCACCTCAACCCCGCTATACGTTTGTTTCTTCTCAATGGCTGGTGCCCCTTCTTCACGATAAATATGTTTCGGCTGCCATTTTCGTAGAAATAAAGCCAAAATTCCCATACTCGCTAAAGCTGAAATAATATTGGCAAGCTCAGGGCCCATCGTGACCATTGTAACAGCCTGTAGAATCGCATAGCTTCCACTTACAACAAGCAAGGCTGGAAGTGTTTCTTTGATCCCTTTAAAGCCGTCTACAATGAGAATAAGCAGAAACGGGATACAGAAAGAAATAAACGGAATGGTGTACACAAGGGTTTGAGACAGCTCAAGCGGCGTCATATTTCCCATTTGTGCTCCAGTAATAACTGGAATACCTACTGCACCAAAAGCGCCAGACGCAGCATTTGCAATCAAGCAGAGCATGGCGGCTTTCAGTGGTTTAAACCCAAGCTCTGTTAAAAGAGCGGCACTAATCGCAATCGGTACACCGAATCCAGCGGCTCCCTCTAAAAATGCGTTAAAACTAAAACCAATTAATAAGAGCTGTAACCGTTGATCTTGAGAAATTCCTGCAATACTAGAACGAATGACATCAAACTTTCCAGACTTCACAGCAATTTTATAGAGCCATACGGCCATGATGACGATATATCCAATCGGCCACAGCCCATTAGATACACCGAGCACCACAGCAGATAATGCTTTTTCAATTGGCATATGAAAGAAGAAAACAGCTGTTACAAAACTGACGATCAAGGTAAAACAAGCGGCTAATACCCCTTTTAACTTAAATACAGTTAATGCTAGTAGGAAAAACAAGATTGGAAGCATGGCCACCAATGCACTGACGAACTCATTACCAAACGGATCATATATTTGCTGCCACATAGTGATTCATCCTTTTCTGCTCAGATAGGTTGCCTTTGATTGATTAAAAATGAGGAGCTAAAATTTCTTTTAACACATTCACACTGTGTGCGAATTTTTCTTTTTCTGTATCGTTCAGTGCGAGCTCCATAATTTCTGTTGCACCATTTCGGTTCACAAGGGCAGGTACACCAATGTAGACATCTTCTGCTCCGTATTCTCCATCTAAATAAGTGCTGACAGTCAAAATGCTGTTTTCATTGTGTAAAATGGCTCTAGTAATACGGGCTAAACTCATCGCTACGCCGTAATAAGTCGCGCCTTTTTTCTCAATGATTTGGTAAGCAGCATGACGGACATTTTCCATGATGTCGTCTAAATCTTCTTGTTTGTATTGGTCATTTCTCTTCATTAATTCTGTGATCGGTACACTTCCGATATTCGCATGGCTCCAAACAGCAAGCTCTGTATCCCCATGCTCTCCAATGATGTACGCATGCACATTGTGCGCCGCTGCTTCAAAGTACTCACTAAGCATGTATCTGAATCTTGCCGTATCAAGCGTTGTTCCACTACCAATCACTCGTTCTTTTGGCAGTCCGCTGAATTTCCAAGTCGCATATGTCAAAATATCAACTGGGTTCGTAGCAACTAAGAAAATACCATCGAATCCGCTTTTCATCACATTGTCTACAATGCCTTTAAATATATTTAAATTTTTCTCAACAAGATCAAGTCTCGTTTCACCTGGCTTTTGGTTTGCACCAGCGCAGATACATACAATGTCAGCATCCTGACAATCCTCATAATCTCCATACCAAGTATTCACAGGATGCGGGGCGAATGCTTTCCCGTGGTTTAAATCCATGACATCACCCATTGCTTTGTCTTGATTCAAATCGATGACTACCAATTCATCTGTGATTGCTTGATTTATTAATGTAAAGGCATAACTGCTGCCGACAAAACCTGCTCCAATAAGTGCTACTTTGTTTACTTTTTCGTTTGTCATTTATCTCATCCTCCTGAGTAAAACTAGGTTGTTTTTCTTATGTGAAGTATTTCACATTCTTATTGTGCAATACTTCACAAACTTTTGCAAGGGGATTGCTCAAAAAAATAATGTAGCCATTTTGTGAACACTCTTATTGTGGTTTTAAACCGCTGTCCCCATACATTTTCTCATAAGAAAAAAGCCGCCAAACACTCTTTGGCAGCTTCTCTCTTATTTAATAAGGTCCCCAATTGATCATGACACCGATACAAATAAAGACAAGGCCGATGACGAACCAAATGAGCGCAAGCGGTACCATAAAACGCAGCCATTTCACATAAGGAATCCCACTTGCAGCCAAGACAGCCATCAACACACCTGAAGTCGGATTCACGCAGTTGACCACCCCTTCACCGAGCATCACTGCTTCTACCGCTACTTGTCTCGTGATACCCATTAAATCAGCAAGCGGCGCAAGAATCGGTATAAAGACAACCGCTTCTCCTGATCCTGATGAAATCAAAAAGTGAAGGAGCGCACTGGCGATATACATGCCGATCGCACCAGCGATTGGGCTAAACCCTGTCAGCATACTCGCAAGCCCATTCACCACAGTATCAAGCAGCTTGCCGTTTTCCAAAATGACTGAAATGCAGCGTGCCATGCCGACAATGAGTGCGCCGTATACAAGGCTTTGACAGCCGACAATAAACGTTTTTGCAATATCATTGGCAGCTAATCCCCCAAGCAGACCAGCAGCAATTGCCATGAAAATGAACACACCAGCCATTTCCTTATCGGTCCAGCCGAGCTGAAGCGCACCATATAAAAAACCCCCAAGCGACAAACCGCACACCGCTAAAATCAGCTTATGTCTACCGGTGAATTCAGGCTTGTCCACAGATTCCGCATCAGCTCCTCCTAGCCCTTTAGCTGGAAACCACTCGTCACCAAGAAGGCTTCCCTTTTCTTTATTTTTCAAGCGTTTTGTATATAAATAGATGTACACAATACTAGATAGAAGAAAACAAAGATAAATGATGACACGCAGCCCAATACCAGAAAAAATCGGCAGTTCTGCAATCGTTTGTGATAAACCTAAAGGAGATGGAGACAAAATAGTTGCGTTAAAACCTGCATAACAGCCGATGTAAATAACCGCCGCTCCCGCCACTGCATCCCACTTTAAAGAACGTGCCACAATGATCCCAATAGGAATAAAGCCAATGACCGAGTTCACCACAATTCCGGTCGTCCCAAGTACAGAAAACAATCCGCCAACAATACAAATAAACAATAGCTGTTTCGTTTGGAACCGGCTGATGACATTGTGAATCATCCCGTTAATGGCACCTGTCTTTTCCAAAATCGCAATGGTTCCGCCAGTAAAAAGAATCAGAAAAATAATAGAGGATGAACCAACCATCCCTTCTTGAATCGCTGTAAAAAAACCAACCGGACTAACTGGTGATTGATCAATACGGTGATAACTGCCAGGAACAGCTGTTGTGATCTCTCCTGACGTTTTCCGATCAAATTCACCTGCTGGTACAAAATACGTTGCGATCGTACAAATTAAAGCAATCATAAATAAGAGTACATACGCATCCGGCATCTGAAGTTTTCTTTTTTGTTTCTCAGGTGCTGATACTGTCGCTGTTTTCATCTGTCAAAACCCCTTTGTCCCGATCGGAATTTCACTTAATTTTCTGAATAATCAAATGATGTGTTATATTATAAACACTGATGATATTTAAGATCAATATTATTTCACTAAAAGAATGTTTTGGCAGATTATCTGTCAGCAAGGAGGCTTCTCATGACAACTTTGACAAACGAGATGAAACAAACCGTGACAGACATCTTTGAACATCTGCACGCCCATCCAGAAATCAGCTGGGAAGAGACAAATACGACAGCTTATATTGAAGCTCTATTAAAGAAATTAGGCTGTAAAACGAGAACATTTGAAGACTGTACAGGGGTAATCGGTGAAATTGGGGAAGGCGCACCAGTGGTTGCTGTGAGAGCCGATATTGACGCACTGTGGCAGGAAGTAGATGGCGTATTTCAAGCTAACCATTCATGCGGACACGATGCACATATGACGATGGCACTTGGGACATTCATGGCATTGAAAGAAAAAGAACTTCCAAGTGGCACGATCCGATTCATTTTTCAGCCTGCCGAAGAAAGAGGAGGCGGCGCTTTAAAGATGATCGAAAAAGGTGTGTTAGCTGACGTCGATTATTTATACGGGGTGCATGTGCGCCCAATTCAAGAAACCTTAAACGGACGCTGCGCTCCTGCCATTTTGCACGGATCAAGTAATCATTACGTCGGGACCATTCTAGGGGAGGAAGCACACGGTGCACGCCCGCACCTTGGGGTCAACGTCATCGAAGTTGCATCTACGCTTGTGCAGAGACTGGCGCATATCCATGTCGATCCACGAGTCGCCCATTCTGTGAAAATGACCAATTTAAATGCAGGCGGTGGCAGCTCCAACATCATCCCTGGCAAGGCCTCTTTTACACTCGACGTTCGGGCACAGACAAACGAAGTGATGGATGAATTAGAAAAGGAAATTGAAAGAGCATGCCATTCTGTAGCGGATGCTTTTGGCGCCTCTATCACACTTTCAACTGATCATCGTCTTCCAGCTGCGACATTAAATGAAGAAGCTGTGGAGATCATGTCACATGCCATAGAGCAAGTGCTAGGCAAAGAACAGCTCGATCCACCGATCGTGACGACAGGCGGAGAGGACTTTCATTTTTATGCAGCAAAGCTTCCTCATATTAAATCGACGATGCTCGGTTTAGGCTGTGATTTAAAACCTGGGCTTCATCACCCTTATATGACATTCGATCGCTCTGCGATTTTTACCGGCATTGAGATTTTGACGGAAGCTGTATACGAAACACTTCAGCAGCATTCATCGTAAAATAAAAAAACCACCCGTCTTTTCTTTAAGCGGGTGGTCTCCTTTATTTTACGCATTCACATCTGTCATTGCCGGTACATTGATTTCTTTCACACAGGACACCCTGGATAGATGAATGACACATCTCGCCAGCTCGACAATATCTTGTACAGGTATTCTCGTTTCATCATACAGAGCAATGGCTTTGTCGGCGCCATCTTCGTACGGAACTTCTGCCGCCAACTCTCCTGGATTGATACAGGTAACGGATATTTTATCTTTCCTTACGTGCTCTCTTAGTGCGTTCACAATACCACGAAGCCCAAATTTAGAAGCAACAAAAGAAACCTGAGACAAATTCGTATGGTCAAGTCCCGCAGTAGAACCAATGACGATGATCTTTCCATTCTCAGATGTCCTGACGTGCGGAAGCAGAGCTTGGATGTAGGTAATCGTTGAGGTAACGTTCACATTGATTAAATGAGCGATATCCTCCGGTTGATCAAGATCGAAAGAATAATCATCTTCAAAGCCGCGTTTCTCCCATAAACCGACGTTATAAATGAGTACATCAATTGTCTGATCCTTCAATGCTTCGAGCATAAAAGGGATATGAGTTTGGCTTGATAAATCGATCTTCAGCCAAATTCTACGCACTCCATCGTCTATGTTCAAACTGCTTGGTTCACTTCGTGACACAATCCATACTGTATCTCCACTTGAAGGAAGACCTTTTACAAAGGCATCCCCTAATCCTTGACTCGCACCAAATATGATATAGTTTTTACTCATGCTTCCTCCTTCATGGCTCACTTACAAGCTTCCATCCATATACCCATTCATCTGTAAGCGTTTTATACCTATATCATACAATGTCTTATACATGCCTGCCCCTTTTATGCTCATCTTCACTTTCTAAATGGCCTAGCTTCCTTATTTCCTTTAATTCCGCTGGTAACGCACGCTCTTCTATAAAGCTTTTGATCATGTCGACAAAAAGTTCTTTCTTTTCAAAAGTAAACGTATGTCCAATGTCAGGAACGATGAACCCGGCTGCATTCGGGTGTGCATTCGTGATTTTTTCTGCTGACCTAGTCATAATGCTCTTTTCCTTTTCTCCCACTGTCACAAGAATCCGTGCCTTCGCTTGTTGAAACGTCTCAGGGAGCTTGTAATGAAGATTTTCTTGAAACATCGTAAGCAACGTCTTCTTCTGCAATTGTTTGGAATCCGCTGCATAATGATCCAGTACATCGTTTGGAAGTCCCATCTTTTCTGCTTGCAGCTGGATGAACCAATCTTTCTTTA
The DNA here is from genome assembly GCF_024807925.1 of Bacillus sp. JUb11. Taxonomy (NCBI): domain Bacteria; kingdom Bacillati; phylum Bacillota; class Bacilli; order Caryophanales; family Bacillaceae; genus Bacillus; species Bacillus sp. JUb11. Next base: position 253,311 of record NZ_JANUEZ010000004.1, read on the forward strand.
ATAACGGATATGTAAGAGGTAAAATGGGCCTTACCATCAAATAGAGCCATGGTAATGGCAACACAAGGGCGCTATTGATAATGGCGATGTCTGCGATGTCTGGCTCTCTCGATAACACATCAACGGCTACCTGTGCACCTAGAGAGAAGCCAATTAGAATGACTGTACGACCATGTGCATGCTCCTTTATCCATGAAATGATTTCAAAAGCACTTTCTCGCATGGAAAACGACGTTTCATTTGCTCTTGTCCCGTGACCAATAAAATCAGGGGTATAGCATTCATACGTTTCCTTGAATATTTCCATATGCTCCTGCCACATCCAGCTGCTTACGCCTCCACCGTGCAGGAAAATCATCATTGGTTTTTCCACCATCGACAACTCATCCACCATCCTTATATATAAGAAAAAGCAGTCGCTTTTTGAGCAGACTGCTTTTTCCATATGCTCCCTTCTATTATAAGGGAACTGTTATACAATTGGCTATTTTTTCAAATCTTCGATCGAGTTGACGTTTTTCATATAAGTCGGAACAACGAGACCCATGCGAAGACCCTTCATACTTGTACCGAGGTCATCATATTTTCCTTTAAACTTCGCTGCATACGTTTTATGCGTATTTGGAAGCCATGCAGATAATGATGCATCAGCACTTCCGGTTGCAATTGCTGTCCACATTGGGCCCGCTTCAACCTGAGTCAAGGTCACTTTAAAACCAAGCTCACGCAATACCTCTGCGGCCACATTGGTACTTGCAATCTCACTATCCCACGCAACGTAGGCAAGATTGATTTTGTCACCGTTTGACTTTTTCACGCCTTTTGTCCATTTCGCTACTTGATCTTTATGCTTTTTCACATATTTAACAGCAGCATCTGTCGGTTTGACGCCATCCTGAATATCAAGCATCACTTCGCCCATATCATCTTGAGACCATTTAAATTGACTGAGCATTTTGGCTGCTTCCGGCTGATCCTTTGCAAATCCTTTACGAGAAATGGTGTGAATTTCTTCTTCCTCACCATATGATTTTTTCGGATCATCTAAATATTTCAAATCGTAGCGGGAAAACATCCAGTGAGGATTCCAGCCAGTGATGATAATCGGTTTTTTACGGTCATACGATTTCTTCAATGTCGCTGTCATCGCTGCACTTGAGGCAGACACAACCGTCCAATCCTCTAAACCGTAGTCCTTTTTCGCTTGATCCGTCAGCGCCATAATACCTGAACCCGGATCAATACCGATAATGGTTTTATTCACTTGCTGTGCTGCACTCGCATTTGAGTCCGACTTTGCACCACAAGCGGCTAGTAAAAAGACAAGCAGGGCGGTCATCCCAATGTAGAGAGACTTTTTCCACATTAAGCATTCCCCCTGGTTTTTTTCGTTTTAATGTTTTGTGTAATACGATCCAGTGTAATCGCCACGATAACAATGGCAATACCTGCTTCAAAACCAATCCCTGTTTTCAGCTGTGTTACCGCACTATATACTTCCGAACCAAGTCCTGGTGCACCTACCATTGCCGCAATGACGACCATGGATAGAGCAAGCATGATACTTTGGTTAATCCCAGCTAAGATGGTTTTTGTAGCAAGTGGAAGCTGAACTTTGAACAAACGCTGAAATGTCGTAGAACCAAAAGCTTCTGTTGCTTCAATTAAATCAGATGGTACTTGTTTAATACCGAGAATGGTCATACGAATCGTTGGCGGCATAGAGAAAATAACCGATGCCACAACGCCAGGTACTACTCCGATGTTAAAGAAGAAGATTGCTGGTAAAAGATAAACGAATGCAGGCATTGTCTGCATTAAGTCTAAAATAGGTGTGACAATTTTACGCACCGTTTCCTTCTGTGATGCCCAAATACCGATCGGAACCCCGATCACGATAGAAATGACCACAGCTGTCAGAACGAGCGCAAGTGTTTGCAGCATTGGCTGCCAGTAGCCTAAATAGTCAATCAGTAAGAATCCAATAAGTGTGAAAAGAGCAACTCCTCTTGTACTGATCCACCAAGCAATGCCGGCAAAGATAAGCGTTAAGATAATGGATGGAATGACGCCAAGTGCAGCCACAATTCCATTTACTGTTCCAGCTAATCCATTTGTGATGCCATCAAAGAAACCACCAAAGGTTAATGTTAACCAGTCAACAAATTGATCGATATAATCCGCGAACGGAATTCTAGGTAAATCACTCATACTAAACATCTTATTCTACCTCCTGTGCAGAAGGCTCTTGTGCTTTAATTTCCTCTAGCTTGTTAGAAGACATGTTGATATATTCATCATTTCCTGATAATGCACCAATCAATGCACCTCTGACCACAATACCCTTCATTCTGTTTTTCTCATCTACAACGGCAATTGGAATATTTGCCGCATCAGATACTGCATCAAAGATCTCTGTTAAATACGTTGATTCCAATACTGTCGTAAATTCTTTATCAAGAACAGTTTCTAGCGACGCACCCGTTTCTGCCGCTTTTTTCGCTGCTTGTGCAGAAATAACACCTAATAAATGCTTTTTCTTATCTACTGCATAGATAGACGAAATACCAAGGTTCTTCATGAGCGTGAGCGCAACACGTGCCCCTTTATCAATCTGAACTGTTTCTGCACGTTTCATAATATGACCAGCGGTTAATACTTTAGAAAGGTCTACATCTTCAACGAAACGTTCAACATACTCGTTCGATGGGTTCATCAGAATCTCTTCTGGTGTTCCGATTTGAACGATATTCCCGTCTTTCATGAGGACAATGCGGTCGCCAATACGAAGCGCTTCATCTAAATCATGCGTGATGAAAATAATTGTTTTTCCTACAGACGTATGAAGCTCAAGCAATTCATCCTGCATGTCTTTACGAATTAATGGATCTAGTGCGCTGAATGCTTCATCCATTAATAAAATATCAGGGTCATTAGCTAGTGCACGTGCCAATCCAACACGCTGCTGCATACCGCCACTTAATTGATTTGGGTACTGCTCTTCAAAACCTTCAAGTCCAACAAGCTTTAAAGATTCAAGCGCTTTAGAGCGGCGCTGATCTTTCTCTACACCTTGCAATTCAAGCCCGTATTCTGTATTCTCCAGAATGGTACGATGCGGGAACAATGCGAAGTTTTGGAAGACCATGCTGATCTTTTTCCGTCTGACTTCACGCAATTGATCCTTTGACATATTTGTTATCATATCCCCATCAATATAAATTTCGCCGGAGGTTGGTTCGATTAACCTATTCAGCAGCCGCACAAGTGTGGACTTTCCGCTCCCTGATAGCCCCATGATGACAAATATCTCGCCGTCATACACATCAAAATTTGCTCGATTGACACCAACTGTTGCGCCGGTCTCTTTTAGGATTTCTCTTTTTGTCTTCCCTTTTTCAAGCATTTGAGATGCTTTTTTAGCATTTTTACCGAAAATTTTAGATACATTATTTATCTTGATTTTGATCTTTCTCTCTTCAGAATTCATTTTTTCCCTCCAAATTAGCATCTTTATAACCGTAACATAAGCGTTATGATGCGAACAATCTTTAGAATTCGCTTATTTCCGTACAATATGTATGAATTCCATATAGAGGTCTGGTGATTACAGTTTATACGCCGTATTACTCGTAAATCCTATAGAATGCTTCATAAACTACATATTTTACGGGGTATTTTCTCTCACCAGACAATATTTTACTGGAAATTCCTTATTGTGCTAAAAAATAAGTCGAATCCTTGTGGTAGCGGGCTTTTTCTTTCATGGGTGAACCATGCCCCTGAACAGGATTTACCCGAAAAAGGTCACATAAAAACCTTTTTTCTCAAATTTTAATCAAATTCATGAAAAAACTGCCTGCAACTTTCGTTACAGACAGCCTGTTTTTTTAGGACTCTAGGGCAGCTCTCTTAATATTATCTTGAAGTTCAAGCATACGTTTTGTTCCGTCCTCACGTAATCGTTTGTTTTCTTCTTCAATCTGCTTCGTCTCTTTCATCCCTTGTACAATCGTATTAAAGGATGATTCGATCGTTTCAATGTCGATGCTTGGACGACCTGATAATTTAGCAATCTCAACACTTTGACTTGAGATATTTTCAGCATTTCGTTTCAGCATTTCATTCGTTCTTCTGTCCAGCTCACTCATGGAATCAGCCACAAGCTTTTGTCTCTTCGCTGTTACCGCTTGAATGATTCCATTTTTGAAAATTGGAATCGTAATGATGAAGGCAGAGTTAATTTTCCCGATTAATTTCGTATTACCACGCTGCAGCAAACGGATTTGCGGTGCCGTTTGAAGTGCCACCATCCGTGCCATATCAAGATCATATACACGTTCTTCAAGCGCTTGAATCCCATTACGAAGCGTATCCAGCTCCATTTGTGCCAGCTGGTTTCCCCCCGCCGCTTTTTCTTCATAAGAAGGAACCAATTGTTTTAATTCTTCGATCTTCATTTGCCCTGCGACGACATACTTTTCAAGCTCCATATAGTATTGAATGTTATGCTCATACATTTCTTCAAGCGTAACCGTCGATTTGGTCATTTCATCTTTGTATTTACTGATTTCCACATTGATTTTTTCAATTTCTGCACCGAGCGTTTGATATTTGCTGAAAATCTTCTCGATCATGCTGCCGCCGCGTTTAAAGATTTTTGATAACAAACCGCCCTTTGGCTCGTCAAAATCATTTTTATCAAAACGATCCATAATTTTTCCAAGCTGTGTAAGCATCGTTCCTGAGTCTGTGACACTTGTTGAACGCATCATAGAGAGGATACGGTCAGAAAACTTAGAGATTTCGACAGCCGGCTGTTTTCCGTATTCAAGCAGTTCAAGCTGATTTTTGGCATCAATCTGTCTCGCAATGTTTTGGACTTCTGGTTCATTGCGCAGCTGAACGCGAATATCGTCTGCCTTTTCAATCGTGATTTCCTCTTTATCAATTGAAATGATGTCATTTCCGTTTGTATTTGTCATAAGCTTTGATCTCCTTATCGGTTTTTAATGGATTGAAATAACTTTCTCACAATGGACGGCTCTTTAAACTCTTGGTTCATGACCATTTCATCAAGCCAATGTGTATCAAATAATTGATCGTCTATATACCGCTCTATACACTGATAGCCGGCGGGATGATAGACGAAGAGATCCACACCCATTTCATTTAGGAAAATCAGGGCAGCCGCATCAGAACGAGTCAGCTCACCATTATATTCCGTATGGTATAAAATCACTTTCGGTACAGTCTGGGCATAATCAAAGGTTTGAATGAGTTCAATTACATCTTGGTTCATATGCAAAAGCTGCTTGAATAAATAAATACGCACATCTAATTCGGTCTCATGACCTTCTTTTAACAGCTTCGGATGCTGACAAATTCGAGAAATGGCCTCTGCGATCGCACGCTGCGTGCCCTCATACAAATGCGAGAACTGCCACACATTGCTTTTCATTAACAAACCAGGGTCAACCTCTCCTGCTTTAGAAAGTGCATGCTGATAATGAAATTGATAATTCGAAGACACTTCTTGTGTGAAAGGGAAATGACGAATCGTTTTCGTTTCTTTCCCCTCCATTAGCGTATGGATACGGTCCCAATATTCTCGCTTGTCTCTCGTCACCCCCATCATCTTCGCAAAAAGATTCGGAATCTGTATGGTGTCACGGTCTGCTTTGAAATTCGGGCGGATAAACGACCGTTCCTTTGCAATTAAAAACAGCTCATCATACGTTGTCTTTAGCGTAATAGAATGAGGGGTATGATCTCTGAATTGCCATGGCTTATACAGCATGGAATCTTCTGTGTGAAGTACCTCTTCAAGCTCTCTTGTCGAACGGTACGCCACCGTTGATTTCCTCTCAGGCTTTTCAGTAGGGAACGGTTCAAGCTTTGACGTCCCTGGATACTGATCAATAAAAGTCAGCTTTTCTTCTGGATCTAATTCACGAAATTGATCCTTGCCTTCTGGATGAAACAGCACCACATCACAGCCAATCAGCATGACATAGTAAAGAAAATAAAGCTGACTTTTATTCGCCTCTCCATACCAAATGACAGCTGGCATTTTTTCTTCCAAATTGCCTTCCTTCAGCCATGGTCCTAGATGATTATTTGAAAACTTCACTACATCTAGCAGCACGCGGCGGAAATCAGGATGCTGGAATCCCCCTTCATGCAACTGCTTGAAATGTTCAAACACCTGGATTAACGAAAGGCGAATATGCCGGTTCATCACTGGGTTTGGATGACGGACAATGAGCTGTTCACCATCTAAGAAAGCCACAAATCGATTCACGGACAATCCCTTTTCTTCCTGATTGATCATATGAATCCGCTGGAGCGCTTGAAAGTGCTCCGGCTCAATATGCCGGTTGAGGGTTTCACTTAAAATATGCATGCCGGCAGTTTCGTATAATTCATGTAAATAAATAAAATAATCGGTTGCATCATGCGGAGTTCCAAGGACGCGGGCAGCGAGACGCGGCAAGGATAAGGTGTGCTCGTCCTTGACGTAGCCATCTCGTTCAGGGAGCGGCTTTTTCAGCAGGTTTTTCCAGGCTTCCTGTTTCGCCCGTGTCTGGGTTACGTTGATTTCTTTATAGCTCACGCCGCTCCTTCCTTTCTCCTATATTTTCTCGAAAGCTACTACTATCATATCATTCAGCCTTCTACTTCTGCTATCGAATCGAAGGCTTTTTTGCTGTGTTCATCTTCTTTGCGACAGAAGCGGCGATTTCGTCTGCCGCCGCCATGCCAGAGGCTGTCGTCGGTTCAAGCGATAGATCAACATCTAAGACTTCCCCATGACTCGGAGCGAAGCCTTTATCCGCTTGACGTATGAGATCAGCATCTAACAAGGAGTCGCCCGCACCATATACATATTCAAGGTGTAGCCTTTCTTTTAGAAAAGCAACAGCAGCCCACTTATTGAGCGGCTTTGGAATAAAATACAGCTTTCGACCCTGAAGGGAAACTTGCCAGCCTCTCTCCTCACCCCACAGCCTTAATTCAGCAAGCGGAATATGAGAAAGAAACTCGTCTTTCATAATTAAATAAAGAAATCTTCCCTCAGCTGTTCGAGTACGTTTCACCCAAGCGGCAACCGGAAGTTCAGAGATCGCCCGCAGCATATCTCTCACTGGCATACACTCTTGCAGTCTCTCATCTACAATCGCCTGCCACTCCTCAAGTGGCTTGCCGTGATGAAGAATACAGCCGCCGTTTGTCGTGACGGCATACTCTGGTTTGATCTCTTGCTGAAAGAGAGTGATTCGTTCAAATTGTGCTGTCGTTCTTGTCGTCACTGGGATAAACCAGCCTGCTTGATGAATTGCCTGTAAGGAGGCTTTCGTTTCAATCGACACATAGGAAAGCGGCCGGTCGTCCAGCACCTCAATTAATTCGTATGCTCCCTTGTATGCATACTGCTCCAGCATTCGATGTGAGTATATCAGTGTCCGGTCTAAATCACTGGCAAATGCGATATTCTTCATGACGATTGCTCCAACGGGCGGATGAGTCCGCAGCATGTGTAGGACATGTTGGCATATTCAATGACGGGCACGCCTCTGTCCTCTGCGAGTAGTAAAATGTGCTTGAGCTTCTCCCGAGATCCAGGCTGAATGAGTATTTTCCAAGGGACTCTTCTGAGCAGCACACGGGTCGTCTCACCGACGCCCGGCTTAATCAAATGTGTATTGTCTATTTTGAACTCCTGACCAATTGCTTCAATGGAGGTCATCCCCCGCCAGTCAGGAGGCGTTCCTTGTGCGAGCAGAGTCTCTGCTTTCTCTTGTACATTTGCCTTAAGTTCAGAAAATGCTTCTTCAATTGTATTCACGTACAGATTAGAGACATCCTCATCAATGAGCTCTTCATAATACTTGGCCCCATGGAAATCATCGGCTTGGATCCAGCGGTTGTTTAGCACCGTTCGACTAACTAGGCCCGAGACCGTTGAATTCAAGCAGGCACTTGGAATGAGGAAATCCTCTCTCGTTCCGTAAACACTCGTACAATAACCAGGATCAGCAAGCACAGCTAGCTCACTCGAAAGACGAATTCCATACTTCTGTTCAAAATCAAGCACCGCTTTTTGAAGCTCTTTGGAAATAGCACCCTTTCCGGTCCAGCCGTCAATAAAGGCAATCTCAAAACCTGGATGTTCTTTGAGGATATAATGTAGCGCATTTTCATCTATTCCACGGTCACGAATAATAGAGATGCTATAATGCGGCAAATCGAGACCATACGTCTTTCTGATATACCGTTTAATGAGCACCCCGATTGGTGTCCCAGCCCGTGCCAAGCTGCACAGAACGGTTTGAAAGCCTCGCTTTTTCACAATTTGTTCTGCGACAACCGCTACGGCTTCCGCTACCTTTTGCTTACTTTCTTCAAGAGATTGATAGAATAAGTCCATATAAGATGACGTCGGCTTATATTCAATTGGCAGCATTTCTGAGTAATGGGCACCGCTTTGAATAGAGCGCTCCCGCTCTTCTGTACTTTTCTCCATCTCAATCGACGATAAATCCTTGAGTAAGAAGGTTACGTCCTGCTCTGGATAGCTTCCCATCTTTGTATACACGTTAGCCATTCACCTTCACCTCATCTGATAAAGTCACAATATGCACATGCTTCACATGCCGCTCAGCAAATAAGTGGATCAGCGGCATCAAAGCTTCTTGAGACACCTTTTTCTCAAAAAACAAAAAGACATCATCGTACTGATCTTTAGGGATATTGTACACGTAGTGCTGAATGCGGGCATCCTCTGGACTCAAAAATGCGAATCCGTTTTGAACGGCGTACCCTTCCTTTTCAACCGGATGAATCGGACTTCTTGTCGTCGAATGAAAAAGGACACCTTCGCCCATATGAGCTGCAAGTCTCATCGGCACATACATCAATTCTCCTGTTCCTAAGCAGAGTGTCTGTTTTCCTTTTCGTTCTCGCTGAAGCTTCAGCCCAGCCTCAGCAGCTGCTTGATCAATGGCGTCCGTGTCCGCTGCGCTTAAACCGAAACGACCTGTTTCATGGATATACGGCGAATGCCCCGCCGGATTGACTGCGTGGGAAAGTGAATATGGCACTTGCTTAAAGAAGGATTGAAAAGAATGAAAAGAGAGTTCAGGTCTTTTCTCTTGCGCAGCAATTTCATACGAATAAGCAGGCTCATCCAGCGTTGTCCCCCGAAACATCATCTGCCCTTTTAATAAAGATAATGATGTGATATTTACCCCTAGCTCCTCTTGAAGCTGAAGCATCGCTTCCTCGTGCTCCTCTGTTCTCCAATCTAAAATGGATAGAATCGTATAAGAGGATCTAGGGTGCTTTGCGTGCAGATCCCGAATGATATTCATATTTGTCCGACCTGTCGTGACCTCATCATCTACTAGCACAATCGGGCGATCCGTCCGAAGTAAGGCGTCGTCTGCGTAGCAAAGCTGATCTGTCGCATGAGAATGTTCCTCTTCAAATACGAGTGAAGGATCAAGATCCAACAGCTGTTCACGTGTCGTATGAATGTAAGATGCTCCTTCTATGACGTCATACACACCATGACCAAGCGCAGTTGCCGTTTCAGCAAAGCCGATCACAATCGGCTCGTTTACCGCAGAAAGCTTCTCTTTTTTGAGCACAGCATAGGCTTCGGTTAACTTAACATGATCATTCGTTTTTAGTGCTTCTACTATATCGTCTTGATGCGGGGGCGTCTTGCCTGTTTGTTCTTTTGCATAAGCCATTGCCAAAAGACCTGAGATGAGGAGTGGTTTCAACGGGTGAACAGGCATATGTTTCCCGAGCACCTTACTAACAAATAAAAAGGCTCTCTTTTTGTTCACCCGTGCCGCCATGTCAAAAAGATGTTCTTTTTCAAGCTGAAGCGTACCCTCTTTGAGGTTAAGCTCCACCTCCATATGTTCCAAGATGTTCAGCGTATGCGGCTTCTGATTCTGTGAGTATGTCGATATAGCTTCTATTTTCATGAAACACCCCGTAAATGTCTGACTTCATTAAAATGTTTTCCGCCCAGCGATAGTGCGGCTTCGTTTCGTTCATTTTATTAGAGAAGGTACTCTTCATCACGCCGACTGTACCATCTGCATGTTCTAAAATACTTAATGCATCCATGTACTCTTCCTTTGTGACAACGTACATGCTTTGAACTGGCTTGAGATGTGTTGGATGGATGACTGTCTTGCCATGAATACCGTTTACCACATCCAGCCTTGTCTCTTTGAGCAGACCTTGCATATGATCGAGTTCAGATGAGGAAGATTCACCGCTCTTAGAAATTGCACGGATGAATGGATTTTGTTCTTTTCGTGCCGGTCCAAAATGCTCCCATACAGCTCCTGATATCACAAAAGAACGACCAAAATAATTGATGATATCTGTGATCAACTCAGCAATGACTCTGATCTCATAAATGGTGGTCTCGCGATCACGGCGAATGCCGTATAATCCACACAGATCCGTTGCCCCAATGCGAATATTCAAAATATATTCCTCATCATTCAGCATGATCTGCTTTAATTCAGACAACACCTGATATCTCGTTTCTTTTTCTAATAAATCTGATGTTTCTAAAATGGGCATTCCGTATAGTGTTTTCTGAGTTTGTGCTGAAGCCTGTTTCAAACTGTCCACATATTCCTTTGCATTGTGAACGGAGCACTTTGGAAACACAAAACCAGTCAGTAAATGAAGAGAGGGACCGAGCAAATCTGCCATTTTGAGCAACTGTTTGGGCGAACGAACCCGAATAAATAAAAGCGGCAAATGCTCAGCTATTTCTGGAGAGTGATGAATTGTCTCAGAAAGGCAGGTCAATTGTGCCACTATATTCTGTTCAGCCATGTCCACTTCCTGATCACCAATGGCGTCCTCCAAGCAAAACACAACAGAGCAAAGCGCTTCATATTTCTGCGAAAGCAGCATGTCTGCTACATCCTGTCTTGTCGCAGGCATATACAAAGTAGCACCTAATGCATGCGCAAGTACATGCCTTGGCGTCAATGAATGAACTGCCGCCGGCCGCTTTAAAAAAATATCGTGCTGCCTCGTCTCTGATAAAAAACGAAAATATCGCATGCAGTGCCACCTCCTGTTGTAATGACTTGATGATTCAAAAAAGGATGGAGCCGCTAGTCAACTCCATTCCTTTTTGATCGTCCTATTCTTCTTTTGAAGCCGCAGCTTCGTTTGTTACACCTTGATGCTTCTTCTTATTGATTTTATGAACAATAAACGTTCCGATAAACGCTAGGATAATAATCGCAAAGAATGCAAGATGCGGGATTTCAATATGAGCAGCACTTAAGCCCATTTTGATGGCAATAATTCCAATGAGAATAAATGCCGTATTCTCAAGCTCTGGTATCCGGTCGATGAGCACAAGGAATAATTGTGCCACTGTACGCATCATGAGAATTCCAAGCATTCCACCTAAAAGAAGAATCCATACTTCCTCAGATACAGCAAATGCAGCAAGAATACTGTCTACCGAGAAGGCAAGGTCCATAATTTCTACAGAAATAACAGTTGCCCAGAAGACGCCAAATACACGAATCATCCAGCCTTCTTTTTTCAATTCCTTCGCTTCGTCATCTCCGTCACCTAACCAGAAGTGCTTAATGACCAGCCAAGCTAAGTATGCAGCGCCTAGTACCTTAATCCACCAAAACTTAATAAGCAGCATCCCTACGCCAATAAATAGAAAACGGAAGAAATAAGCGCCAATTAATCCGTAGGTTAATGCCTTTTTACGCTGCTTTTCAGGTAAATGTTTCACCATAACAGCTAATACAAGTGCATTATCCGCTGACAACAAACCTTCAAGCACGACAAGGGTCCCAATAAGCCCCCAAGAGACAGGGTTTGTTAATACCTCTGCCCACATATGCCAATCAAAAAACGAGGCATACGTGTCCAACATATGTTTCAAAATGTCCAACTGGTTTTCCTCCTATAAGTGTAGAAGCATCAGCAGGCTTTCGCCTGCTGTTATTCTTGATCGCTGTTTCTTTCTCACTTTGGAAAATACCCTCATATGAGTCATTGGCAGCGCCTCTTGAATGAAGTTGTTTCTTCTCTTTACACTTCTAACCCATAATTTTGACAAAGAGCTGCAAGTCCGCCAGAGAATCCGCTTCCGATTGCGTTAAACTTCCAATCGCTGCCGTGTCTATATAGTTCGCATACGACGACAGCTGTTTCAATTGAGAAGTCCTCGCCTAAATCAAAACGAATCAATTCTTCCCCGCCCTCTTCATTTACAACACGAACAAATGCATTAGAGACTTGTCCAAAATTCTGGCTGCGCGCCTCTGCATCATGAATCGTAACTGTAATTCCGATACGATCAATGTTAGCAGGAATTTTCGAGAAATCAACGAGAATTTGCTCGTCATCTCCATCTCCTTCACCCGTACGGTTATCACCGGTGTGAGTGACACTGCCACTTGGATGCTGCAGATTATTATAGAACACAAAGTCTGTGTCTTGTTGACAACGATTGTTTGCATCTACTAAGAAAGCCGAAGCGTCCAAATCAAATTCGGCTCCGCCTGAATATTTATTCGTATCCCAGCCAAGTCCGATCATCACTTTTGTCAGCCCTGGGTTGGTTTTCGTTAAATCGACACGTTGTCCTTTTGAAAGCTGAATCGCCATATTCGTATCTCTCCTATCTCCTGAAAATATGAAAACGGGCGTTACCCGATATCTAAGCCGAAGTCTGTTGCAATGCGGGCAAGTCCGCCTTGATAGCCTGATCCAACAGCTGAGAATTTCCACTCTCCGCCATGACGGTATAATTCACCTACAATAATCGCTGTTTCAATTGAAAAGTCTTCTGCCAAATCATAGCGAATGAGCTCTTCATTTGATGCCGCATTTAAAATGCGGACGTAAGCGTTAGACACCTGTCCAAAGTTTTGGCTGCGTGCTTCTGCATCATGGATTGTAATGACGAAGGAGATTTTCTCAATACTTGCTGGTACAGTTGAAAGATCAACATTGACCTGCTCGTCATCTCCGTCTCCTTCACCTGTACGGTTATCGCCTGTATGTACGATACTTCCGCCACCGCCAGTTGTTTGATTGTAGAAGACAAAGTCAGATGGAGAGTTTGCTTTCCCTGCTGCATCTAAAAGGAATACGCTTGCGTCTAGATCAAAGTCATGTCCGCCATCATACTTGTTTACATCCCAGCCAAGACCTACGACTACTTTTGTTAAACCTGGATTCGTTTTTGTTAAATCAATTTTTTGACCTTTCGCTAAAGAAATTCCCACTAGGAACCTCTCCCTTCTAATTAAATGTAGTTTCTCGTAATATCGGCAAGCTTCGCATCGTTTGTACCATTTCCTACAGCTACAAACTTCCACTCATTCTCGTGGCGATAAAGCTCTCCAACGATTAATGATGTTTTACCTGCATATTCATCTTTCAAATTATATTTCACTAATTCTTGATTGTTTGAACGGTCAACAATTCGGATGTAAGCATTTTGAATCATACCAAAGTGTTGGTTTCTTCTAAGTGCATCATAAATGTTCACAACGAACACCAATTTATTCACATTGCCTGGCACCTTGCTTAAGTTGACGAGGACTTGTTCATCATCTCCGTCTCCTTCACCTGTCAGGTTGTCACCTGTATGCTCAACACTTCCGCATTTGCTTTTCAAGTTACCAAAGTAAATCAAATCTTTATTTTCAACAAACTTATCATTTTTCAGCATCAGCACTGAAGCGTCACAATCAATATCAGCGCCGCCTCCGCCGCCAAACAGCTTTCCAAAAAAACCGCCGCCTTGTGACACAGGGTCCCAGCCAAGTCCAACTAGAATATTGGTTAGTCCTGCTTTTCCTTTTGTTAAATCAATACGTTGACCTTTTTCTAATGTAATCGCCAAATCAATCACTCCTCCAGCATAATAAAAATCTATTTATTAAGCGATGGACCCTATTAAAATCATCATACATGAAAATTCGACAAAATTCATGAAATGACATTGGAGCCTCTTACTCTTTTTTCTATTTACTAGTATATACGATCTATGTATAAAAGAGGTTTCAATATGATGATATTTTTTTAAAGAAAGATCCATGACAAAAATGATTCATGTCGTAAAAGAAGTGTTTCATGTGAAACATTGTCGAATGTTCCCGTTACACAGCCTCTCGCTTAAAAACAGGGCGCGCATCCACTTCATATGTTGATATAGAAAATTCATGTACATAGCTGTGATAAACCCTTTCATTTCCTTCCGTTCCTGACTTTCTTTATACTTATGGATAGAATTCAACGTAATGATGAAAGGGTGTTGATGATGCCATCACTTCATATATTAGATCAAGTCGCCATCCCTAAAGGCCAGTCCGCACAAGAAACATTGGTTCATACGACAGAGCTGGCCAAGCTTGCGGAAACACTGGGGTATGAGCGATATTGGTTTGCTGAACACCACAGCACGAGAGGACTCGCGAGTACAGCGCCTGAAATATTAATGGCACATATTGCTTCACACACATCGACTTTGCGTACAGGCTCTGGGGGTATTTTACTCCCGCAGTACAGCCCTTTTAAAGTAGCAGAAGTCACCCGCCAGCTTGAAGCCCTTTACCCTGGACGAATTGAGATCGGGGTTGGTAAATCCCCAGGCGGAATTGAACGGACGAGACTCGCTTTGACAGACGGCGTGAAGAAAGAACTATCTCAATTTGACCGCCAGCTGGAGGACCTTCTTTTTTACTTATCTGACAGCCTGCCTTCTGGTCATCGGCATGCAGGAGTGAAAGCGGCTCCGCTCGTTGATTCTTATCCGCCAGTCTGGTTGCTTGGACTCGGGGAAAACAGTGCCATCCAGGCGGCATCACTTGGAATCAACTATATTTTCGGACATTTTATTCATCCTGCACGAGGCCGGCAAGCTTTTGAAGCGTATCTGTCACACTTTTCTCCATCCGTTTTCTCACGTCAGCCTCAGTCTATGTTTGCTGTCTTTGTGCTCTGCGCAGACACAGACGAGGAAGCAAGCCGCATTGCCACCAGTACAGATTTATGGCTACTTCGGGTTGAAAAAGGGCTGGACAGCCGCGTTCCTTCTATAGAAGAAGCAGAGAACTATCATTACACTGAGCAAGAAAAGAAAAAAGTGTTACAAAACCGCCAGCGAATGATTGTTGGCTCAAAGCAAACAGTGAAAGAACAGCTACAAATCTTAATGGACCGCTATCAAACGGACGAGATCATGATATTAAACAATTCATTTGATCCAATGGAAAAACAGCGTTCCTTTGAACGAATCGCAGAACTATTTTGAAGCCAATCTTTCATTGGCTTCTTTTTTTACATTGTCATAAAAAATGGGAAATGTAACATCGAGATGTCAAAAAGCTTCCTTCTGTCATCTGATCGCAAATGTGTCTTCTAATCGTTAGCGAACTGTAAACGCATGGTAGGTGTACCTTTTATATAGTAGAGGTACATATGAAGTAACGGTTTACAATGCTGAGAAGGAAGGAGATGACTGGCCTTGAATAAGCGACTCGACTGGGTGGATGCGGCTAAAGGAATCGGCATTCTGCTCGTCGTTATGGCACATGTACCCATTCCTGATTCATTCAAGCAATTTATATATTCTTTTCATATGCCACTCTTCTTTTTACTATCAGGTATGATGTTTCGATCATCCTCACAACCTGCTATGTCATTTATACAGAAAAAAGCGAAAAGCTTGCTCTTACCTTATCTCTATTTCTCCATTATTACGTACGTTTTCTGGTTCACGGTGACCCGATTTTTCGCCTTTAAGGGGCAAACAGATATTGATCCCTTCGTTCCATTTACGGGAATTTTCATTTCAAATGCCGATGAAGCAAGACTGACGCATAACCCAGCCATCTGGTTTTTAACGACGCTCTTTTTAGTGGAAATGTTGTTTTTCTTAATGCATCGTCTGACAAAAGGAAAACCAGCTGTATTGATTTTACTGACCGTCCTTTGCGGCGGAGCCGGATATGCTTCCACGCTATTGTTAAACCAGAGTCTCCCTTGGAATGCCAACGTTGCGTTAACGGCTGTTGTGTTTTATTCAATCGGATTTTTAGCAAAACAATGGTTTGTGGAATTAAAAACAGATCCTACCCTTCTGTTATGTACAGGTCTGCTTGTACTGACTGCATATATGCAAAGCTTTAATTCACGAATTGATATGCGGGTCAATGACTATGGGGATCTATTCATTTTTTATGCTTGTGCACTGCTCGGTTCAGCTGCTGTCATTTATTTAAGCTTCAAATTGAAAACGTCCACGATATTGACGTATCTCGGACGTCATTCCATTGTGATTCTCGTCCTGCAATTTGCCGGAATCGATATCATGAAGGCATTTGTTTATTACGGACTAGGCATCAATATCTCTGATACAACGCAGCTTTCTTGGACGCTCTTTTATACGATCGGTACATTGCTGCTCATGGTGCCATGTATCTCTTTCTTGAGCAAGTATCCTATGCTGCTCGGCAAACCAGCAAAGTCAGCACACCGCTACAAAGAAAAAACATCCGCCGGCTAATGGGGCGGATGTTTTTCTATTATTCATCATTTAATTGAGAAGGATAAAGCGTCATTCCTCCATCAACAAATAATGTAGTACCTGTAATATAGGCCGCTTCTTTCGATACGAGAAATGCAGCGGCGGACCCAATCTCCTTTGGCTCGCCAAACGTTCTCATTGGAATTTTCTCAAGCTGCTTTTGTTTTTTCTGTTCATCTTGAAGGTCGTCATTTGATTCCGTTGCCATCGTACCTGGTGCAATCGCATTGACCCGAATACCCGCTTCGGCATAATCAAGAGCCAGCGTCTTCGTCATCATATTCATTCCTCCTTTAGAAGTACAGTAATGAACATTGAACGGACGCGGGATCTCTTGATGGACACTGGATATATTCAAGATTGATCCTTTCACATCATGCTCCATCATATAGGCGATTGCTGCCTTTGCTCCTAAAAATGAGCCTGTGATATTCACATCAATGACCTTTTGCCATTGTTCCAACGTCATTTCATGCGGCATTGCTTCTTCACCATTAAATCCCGAATTATTGACGAACACATCTAGTGCGTTAAAATTCTCCAGCGCGGCATCCATTAACGCCTGAATCCCTTCCTCTTTGGAGACATCTGCGTGTACTTTCACCGCCCTACCTCCATGCTGCTGGATGGCTTGTACTGTTTCTTCAGCACCCTCTTCATCACCTTTATAATTCACAACCACGTTCATTTGTTCTTGTCCAAACCTCAAGGCGATGGCTTGTCCAATCCCTTTAGAAGAACCTGTCACAATGGCTGTTTTCCCTTTTAAATCTTGATACATCTTCATTTCCTCCAATCACGTGCTTCATCTTGTTGATACACAATGGTTACCCATTTTGAAAAAAAGAAAAACACAATCCTCTTGAATACAAAGGATTGTGCTGTTCATCAAACTAAAAGGTGTTATAAACATTTTCGCAAGTTTCAGCTGTGGGCTGGTAAAAGCAATGTGACTTATACCTTGCCACAAACGGCTGATTGTACCAAGTGGATGGACAATTTCCAGGCGGTTTGAAATACCAAAGACTGAATTTCGCAGGCCAAAATCGTTCACCATTAATGTTCCTCCGTGCAAGTGTCTTTTCACTTTCTCGTGCTCGCTGATAAAAATAGCCATGCGTGACTGCCTCAAACGCATGCTCCTGATAAATCATTTGTGGAATCGTACGCAGCCCTTTAAAGTCAGAACAGTTGGCACGCAAACGATTGATGCCTACATTTCCTACAAGCAGCATCCCTTGTTTCCCTTCACCTTCCGCTTCGGCTCTCAGCAGTCTGGCCATTAAATCAATATCAGAGCTTGTCGCTCTTACCACTGCCATACATCCACCTCCCATTCATTTCTCTTTTATTTTATGTAGGGTTTCTGTGTAGATGACTGCCATTTTGAAGGGAAAAGACACATTCCGTGTCGAGAGCCTGTCTAAATACCTCAACATTTCGCTGGACAAGTGTCTCTATGTCAACAACACACAAACCTAGTGATCATACACATCACAGGAAAAAATATTCATTACTAACGACTCATTTACAAGTCATAAAAATCCTTCTATTTGCTACATCTTCTTCAAAAACAGTCATTTGAACCTATTCAATAATCCGACTCAAAACCTTAAAATATAAAATGTTGAGTTTTTACAGGAGATTTCAAACAATAAAATACACATTTCTCCTCTCAACATAGTGTCATTTTTACTACTTGAAGTGGATGAACCTTTCGAACGCACTGAGGTATTGACAGTACTTTCGCTTCATTCTACAGTAAAAAACATACAGTATTTTTCTTTTTGTGCAAAAAGAACGATATGAACTAAAGCTTTCCAATGAAATTCACCATAAAACCCGAGGAGGAAAACATCTCATGTTTAAAAAGAAATTATCCCTGTTTCTTCTGATTTTGTGTGTAACTGTTGTCGCTGCTGCTTGTAGTGGTGGAAAAGACAAAACTGCTGCGAAAGAAAGCGATACAAAAAAATCCCTTGATGCAGCTGAAGTAAAAGTAGAAAGTGCTGAGTACACTTTACCACCTCAATACGATACATCTGTTCAGGATGATCAATATGTCCTAAAAGTGAATGTATCTGTAAAAAACATCAGCAAAGAACCATTGAATGTGGATAAAAGCAACTTTACGCTTTACCAAGATGACGCTCAGGTGTCTACCATCTCTCCTGATGACTACAACGAAGTATTATCTTCAAGCTCTCTAAATGCAGGTAAAGTATCAAAAGGTGGTCTTTTCTTTGTGGTTGATAAAGAAAAAGACTATCAATTGGTTTACACAGAGCCTGGTACTGGATCGAAAAAAGATGACAAAACACTAGAATTCGATATTAAAGGAAAAGACTTGATGAAAAAGGCAGATACACTTCAAGCGTCTGCAAAAGCCCTTTCTTCTTATATTGATGTCATGATCTTTGGTAAGAAAAATGACGATTTCGAAAAACTAACAGGTGATAACAAATCAACTGTCGTAAACGAATTTGATAAATCATTCAAACAAGGCTACATTTCTTCTTCTGGTATTTCATCTAGCTCAGCAAAAGACGAAAACCTTGATAAGCTTCTAAAAGCTGTGAAAGAAACATTAGCTGAAAAATCAAAAGTATCAACGAAAACAAAATCAATCAGCGGTGATAAAGCTGTCGTGACTGTGACACTTACACCAATTGATGCAAGCCCGCTTGTCGATCGTTTAAAAGAAAAAGCAACTGAATTCTACAGCAAAAACCGTACAGCATCTTATGATGATGCACAGAAATATCTACTTTCTATCTATCCAGATGAATTTAAAAAATTAGGACCATCATCTTCTGAAGAAACAGTAGAAGTGAACATGAAGAAAAACGATATCGACCAATGGAAACTTGATTTGAACGACTACAAAACAAGCTCGTTGGTTGAAAAGTTCATCAAGAACTAAAGAAAAACCCCCGGTTCCCGGGGGTTTTTTGTTATAATTTATCATCTGGTTAGCGACAGACAAGAAGTATTACAGCTGGAGCTAATACAAAAGGTAAACGATTTAAAGAAGTAGATAAATACAAAAATAAGCCCCAAAAAGGGTATTATTATCACTGGCATCCCTATAAAAGGACTCCAAAAGCTCATGCTTTCTAAGGATGTCCTGTTAAATAGTAAATAGAGGTGAATCATGTATCATTACGAAAAGCTATATAAACAGTATTTATATAAAAAAGGTCAATTGACTTTTACTAAAGAACAAGTCGTTGAGATGATAACGTCTAAATTTAAAGCTAGAGAATTTTCAAAAACAAAGATTTTAGATTTAGTAAATGATGATCACTTTGAATATACTAAGATATATAAATGTTTTGTCATTGATGATCCGAGTATATTGATTCAATTGTTTTCGAATGAGGAAAAAAAGGATCATCGTGAACAAGTACTTCATAATCGGCTTCATCCGCTAAAACCTAAAAGAGTAAAAGAATGGGATTATAATCACTTATTGCTTGATGAACTAGAAGGTAGAAGAATTGATATTATTTTAGAAAGTAAAGATGGAGTATATGTTTCAGAATTTACCGTAAGAGCTAGTTGCGAAAAGCTTGATAGGTATATAAATGCTTTAATTGTAGGTGCACTTATTGAAAATGAGTTAGAAGAATATCCAGTTGATATTCATGACGAGTATTTTCAATTTTATTTAGAGAACTTGGGTCAATTCGGCTTCCTAGACTAAAACATACGGTGATCGGCATTCACTTAAAAACGCCCTCTATCATAGAGGGCGTTTCTTTATTTCGCAAGCATCCATTTCTCTTTCATAAACAAACTTCTCACGATGACAAACAAGATCATCACTGTCAGCGCCGAGGAGCCGAGCGTCAGGGCAATTGACATCGGGTCAACGATGCCAAACATCAATTGCTTGCATAGTGCGTGAATATTAAGGAATGGGATCGCAAAATAATACGTATCTAGCTGCGTAGCGCCTGCTCTCATGGTGAAAAACATCGGAATCACACCTAGTGTAATGATCATGGACATGTACGATTGTGCTTCTTTCACTGAGCTTGAAACGACACTGAGCAGCAGTTCAATCATGGATACCATGAATGAGAAGATAATTAATGCCGCTAACATAACGCCGATGATGCTCCACACTTGATCTCCGAAGTTCAGCGCTTGTTTCAGTTTTTCTGTAAAGAGCAATGTAGAGAGCAGCAGCATGCCAATCGCCACAATGCCACTTAATATACCAAACATAGAAACAGCTAGCCATTTTCCAATTAAAAGCTGAAGTCTGCTGGCCGGTGTCAGGAATAAAGCTTCAATTGACTTTCTATCCTTTTCACCTGCTACGATATCAAGCGCAGCTGGCAAAGCACCTGAGATCACAGACGTCACTAAAATCATTGGAAGGAGAATCGACAGCAGCATGGTGGTCACCCCGTTTTCTCCATCCCCGTCCTCTCCTTCTTGCACATCAACCGATTGCACCTCAAACGGATGAATCACTGACGATTTGATCTGATCCTGTGCCAAACGCTTTTCTACGACTTGATTTTGATATTGTTCCAGCAATGATTGCAGCATTTGAACCGCAATCACTGAATCATCATCTGTTGGATACCCATGGACTTTAATGGCAAACGATGTTTGATGCTGAAGCATATCGCCTGCATCTTTTGGTATTTCTAGATAAGCATTTGCCTCACCGTCTTTAACGGCTTGCTGCGGGTCATCAAATGTTTCAAGTTTCAGGTTTTTCACTTCTTTGATCATGTCATTCATATCGGACGGAAGCTTTTCATTGATTGCGACTGTATACGTTTTATCGCCTGGATCAGCGATCATGCTTTCGTAGAAAAACACGAGTCCGAGCATCGTCAAAAGAGGGATCAACACTGTTAAGAGCAACGTTTTCCTGTCTCTGAGCGAATCTGTCATTTCTTTTAAAAAGACGGTTTTCCACATTATGCATTCCCCCTTGCGAGCTTCGACATAAAGATGTAATTCAAGTCTTCACTTTGTTCCTGTGCATATAATTCTGGAAGCGTTCCTTTGTACACGAGCTCCCCTTGATGAATCATCATGACACTGTCACAAAGCAGGCTGACTTCTTCCATGATGTGGCTTGAAAATAGAATCGTTTTATTTTGCTGTTTCAACTGATGAATAAACTCTCTGAAAATATTACTCGATGTGATATCTAAACCTGTTGTCGGTTCGTCAAACAAAATAATGTCAGGGTCATGAATCAATGTTCTGGCAATCGCCACCTTTTGCTTCATCCCTCTTGAAAATCCTTTTACCTTGCGATCCATGTACTGCCTCATCCCGAATCGCTTTGCTAAATCCTCAATTCTTGCTTTGATTTCATGCTGATCTAAGCCATATAATTTCCCAAAGTATTCAAGGTTTTCACGAGCCGTCAAACGGTCATAAAGTCCCGTCTCACCGCCAAATAAGACCCCAATTCGCTTCTTCACTTCAGTTGCTTCTTTGACTGTATCAAAGCCTGCGACAGTGACTGATCCGTGCGTAGGTTCTAATAATGTGGCAACGGCGCGTAGTAATGTGGTTTTCCCCGCTCCATTTTCTCCTAAGATGCCGACGACTTCTCCTTCCTTCACGGAGAATGTCATATGTTTCATCGCCTTTACGACTTTTTTCTTATCTGTAAACCAGCAACTACAATCGCTGAGAGTAATCATTTGGTTCGCCCCTTTCGACTATCTACGTCTATGATAGAAAAAATACCGCCTGTCTGACATAAAAATGTCGCGAAACGTCCTTTTTCTGTCTTGAAATGATCCATTTTAAAAAACAAATGGTAAAATAGACAAATAATAAGAAGAGTCATAGGTGATTTTTATGATAAAAGTAGGTCTTGTCGATGATTACCGAGTGGATTTAGAAAAGCTGCATGCCATTGTCGGCAGAATGGATGCCGTTGACATCGTTTTTGTGACGCAGTCAGCGGAGGAGGCATATGAGAAGGTCAAACAGGGCGACATTGATCTATTGTTTGCAGACATTGAGATGCCTGGCATGTCAGGCTATGAATTAGCAGACCTTATTCACTCTCATGCACTGAATGTGGATGTTGTATTTGTGACGGGAAACAGTGGGTATGCTGTCCATGCCTTTGATTTGAATGTCCATGATTATATTATGAAGCCTTATCAAGCTGATCGAATCGCCAAATCCTTAGAGCGCTACATGTCCACCAAGCAGGAGAAAAGCATTCACGGACGGCTTCTCATCAAGCAGCAATCAAATATCCATGTACTGCAAAAAAAGGATGTCATCTTTGTTGAACGTACTGGCAGGTCGACGACCATTGTCACAACAACAGGAGATATTCAAACATACCAAACTCTCAACGAGTTAAAAGGTGATTTAGCTGAGAAAGACTTTATCCGCTCCCACCGCTCGTTTATCATCAATATTCATTACATTAAGAACTTTTCGGCGTATGCCAAAAATTCATTTATCGTGTCTTTTGAAGGGACTGATAAAAAAGCCATGATGACGAAGCAGCAATTAGAATACTTTAAGAAATACTACTTTTAAGGAGAACGAACGTGAACGCTTTCTATCTTGGATTTCGCATATATACGCTCATCTGGCTCGGTCTTGCAGTTCAAGCTGCTGCTAAAGCTGTTCTGCCTTTGTCATCAAGCATGGTGTGGCTTCTGACCTTTTGCATCATGTGCCTTTACACCTTTTTCATTTACAAAAGGTTTTGGCTAGGTATCAGTGGTTACGTGATATTAGGCGCTTTTGTGCTCATCACCTGTTCAGGCATTTCACTTTTTCTCACGCACGGAAATGGACTAAGCCATCTTTTAACTGTCATCATCATTTTGACAGCCGATCTCCTTTCCTTCAAGGTGATGCAAGCGGAGCAACGATTAAATGGACGGCTTCAAGAGCTGATTCATGCTGAGTCGAGAACCAATGACTTGCTGCTTGAGCTGCGAAGTAAACACCATGAAACAGCTAGACATTTAAATGCCTTTTCCGCATCGAATGACGAGCATGAGATCAAAGATTTGATTCAGCAATACGTGAAACATTTCCCTTGGATCAAAGGGGAAAATGCTTATTTGGCTTCTACCCTTCATTCCTTTTTCCAGCGGGCTGAAAAAGAGGACATTGCCCTTTCACTAGATCTTCAAGCACCCTTTTCTTCTCTTCCTTTTTCTAAGGCGGATCAGGTGAGTTTTACTGGCAACCTGCTTGATAACGCATTAGATGCCGCCATTGAAGCGAAGCAAGCTGGGAACGAGGGAAGCATCTCGATCACGACTTCCATCCGGAGCGGGCTCTTTTTGATTCATTGTGAAAACAGTACTAAGGGCATGGAAAAACACATATTAGATCATCTGTTCAAGACGTTTGGCCGCTCGACAAAAGGCGGTGATCATCAAGGTATGGGTACTTATATCATTCATCAGCTTGTTGAAAAGGCAGACGGCACGCTTGATTTTACGTATCGTTCTCCAAACCTGAGGCTCGTGATCAAGATTCCTCTCACAATGGCATAAAAAATAAGGTGCTACTTGGCACCTTATTTTTTATGTTAAGAAAAGATCTGATCGATTTCGTTGATTTCTTCTTTTGTTAATTGAACATCGTTTGTTTTCAAGTTTTGTAAGACTTGCTCGGCTCGTTTTGCACCAGGAATAATGGCATCAATGCCAGCCTGCGCCAACAGCCATGCCAGCGCTACATGGGCTGTTTCGGCATGTTTTGATTGCGCAATGGCCTTCAGTTTGTCTACTTTTTCGAGGTTTTGAAGGAAAGCATCGCCTTGGAAAAGCGGGTCCTTTGCTCGAATATCATCAAATGTCGCATCCTTTGTAAACTTCCCAGTCAACAGGCCTGACGCCAATGGAAAATAAGGGATAAAGGAAATCCCATGCTCCACGCAGTATGGGAGAAGGTCTTGCTCGGCCTGACGTTTCAGCAGAGAATACTCTGATTGAAGCACGTCTAGGTATCCATCTCGATTAAAGGTTTGAAGCTGTTCAAAATCAAGGTTTGATGCCCCAATTGCCCGGATTTTCCCCTCATCCTTCAATTCCTTTAAAGTACCTGCCACTTCATCCAGCGGCGTGCGGCCATCTGGGAAATGCATATAGTACAAATCAATATAATCGGTTTGCAACCTCTTCAGGCTGTCTTCGACCTGCTGTCTTAAGAAATCACGGCTATTGTCCAGTTCGATTTGTCCGTTTACTTCTTTATGAGCCCCTTTTGTCGCAAGAACCAGTTCGTCTCTGCCGCCTCTTTTGGCAATGATCTCGCCAATCAATTCTTCTGAACGGCCCAGCCCATAAATAAAAGCAGAATCTAAGAAATTGACACCATGATCAAGAGCAGTTTCTACTAGCTCCCGCCCTGCATCTTCACTCAGATTCGGGAATAAATTATGGCCACCTACTGCATTTGTTCCAAGCCCTATCGGATTCACCTGTAAATCAGTTCGTCCAAGCGTTACTTTTTTCAAAAGCTCATCTCCCTTATCTGCTTAATCATCCTTATTTTCCCATGAATCATTTTCAACATTCAAGTATTCTGCTCTCTGAAAATCAATCTGAAGGTGGACGCTTTGAAAGAAACAGATTCGTATGATGAAGATATACTTAAACGAAAAGTTTTGCGATGTGAATCCTAACACATCTTTTGAAATGAAAACTACCTCCGTTTCAAGATTTTTACACACAAAACATTTAAAACTCATGATAAATAGATAAATTAATTCTTATTAACTAGTATATTCTACTTATTAAATTCCGTTTTTTATAGGTATTTGTGTAAAAATCTATCAAAGATAGGGACTAAAACCTATTCCTCATCACGAATGAAATTCGATAGAATGAATAGTGCAAATCGTCATTAGGAGATTTTCCCCTTTAACACCCGAATATACCATTCTATCTGTTTCTTTTTTCTCATTCAGATAGCGGGAAGAAAATGACGAAAGAAAAGCAAAGGAGCATCAACTGTGAATCTTAAAAAAATAAGTGCACTCCTCATGATTTCATTCGTGATGATCATCTCTGCAGCCTGCCAGAGCTCAGCAAAATCAACAAAGGCTGACCAAAAATCAACAAAAACAGCAGAGGTAAAAGTGAATAGCTACGAATATACGTTACCAGAAGACTCAACAACTACCTTGCGAGACAATGAATTGGTGTTAAAAGTCAACCTGACGATCACCAACAAAGGTGACAAAGCCCTTTCACTATATAACTCTGATTTCACCCTTTATCAGGACGATGCCAAAGTCTCTGATTTAAAATTCTACGGCAGTAAAGACCGCCTTGATCTTGGGTCATTGAACAAAGGGAAATCACTATCAGGAGCGCTTTATTTCCTAGTAGATAAAGGCAAAAAATATCAGTTCGTGTACCAAGATAGCATCAAGAAAAACAGCGATTCGATCGAAATTGAACTAGATGGCGAAAAGATACTAGATACAGCGAAAAAGCTAGATAACCCAGCAAAAGCACTATCTGCTTATACAGATCTCATTGTTTTTGACAAAAAGAATGATCAATTCTCAGAATTAACAGGTGACAATCAATCAGATGTCGTTAATAAATATCACGAAATGTTTGTGAAAGACTTCAAGAGAAGTGCAGGCATATATGGAAACGAAGTCAGTGACCGCGATATTTTATCCATGTACAAACGCATGCAAAATACAATGAAGGATAAAGCGAAAGTGGAAACAAGTGTGAAAACCATCTCAGATGACGAAGCGAAGGTTGTCGCTCAAGTAACCGGTATTGATGCTTCTAACTTAAAAGACAAACTAGACAAACAAAGAGATGAGTTTTACAACGGCAAAATCCGTTCGAAAGAAGAATTGTATAAGAAAAGCTTGAATATGTACGCATCTGAGTTTGAAAAGCTTCCTCCAGTCTCAAGCCCTGCTGAGTATGAAGTGAAAATGAAACGTAACGGAGATGGTCAGTGGAAAATTGACCTCAATGATTATAATACAGAGCAATACATGAGTGGTTTTATTAAAACAAGATGATGAAAAAAAGACGCTGGCTCCTTGAAAGGTGCCGCGTCTTTTTTCATGCTATGATACAGTCGTCTCTTGCTCTTCTTTGACCGCTTTTTCAATGTCTTTAAATCGGCTCGATACAGTAGACGCACTAATGCCATACTTTTTAGCAACTTGTGCTTGAGAAAGCGGGGCATCGCTTGCAAGTGAATGAATATAATATTCGATTCCCGCAGCAAATGACGCCGCTTTCCGGATCACAGGTGCTTTCTGATCACAGTAAGCTTTCCAAACTGTTAAAGCGCCATCTGTCAGGCTTT
Source organism: Bacillus sp. JUb11 (assembly GCF_024807925.1). Lineage (NCBI taxonomy): Bacteria > Bacillati > Bacillota > Bacilli > Caryophanales > Bacillaceae > Bacillus > Bacillus sp. JUb11. The sequence continues at coordinate 280,252 of NZ_JANUEZ010000004.1, forward strand.
GGTCACCGTGCTCTTTCATCCCGTCTTCAATCAGCTTGGCTGTTTCCAGCTGAACGTCACTCGCCCAGTCCATCCGATCTGCTGATAGTCCTACTGTACTTCCTTCTGTTTGAGCAGGCGCTTCTGTTTCTTCAACTTCTTGCTTCGCAAACATACACTTCAGCACTTCAGGGAAGGCTTCTCTCATAAATGTACTACGTGCTCCTCCGTTTGCCTCATGTGCTTCAACGAGCTGGCGAACCTGAAGAAGAAGCGTATCAGTAAACTCTTTCGCGAACATCGTATATTGAATGAAAAACTCTGCTTTTTCTTCAAACTGAACAGGGAAACCTAGAACAAGACTACCTTTCTCTGGCAGCACGGTTTGATCCGGCTTCACATCAACTTCAACCTTCTCAGCTGTCACCATATTCTCAAAGTAAAGAGACTCGTCCGTTTTTTCATTTAATAAAAGCAAAGATGGCTCCATGTCTGTCCAAGATTCAACCACTTGTCTTGTTTTAGGACGGGTAATATCTTCTGCTTTTTTTGTCAGGAATTCTTGGAAGATAGTCTCTTTCTTATCTGTTAATGGGCGGAAGAAAATGCCCCATACACTCAAATGAAAGACTGAGATTTGTTGCGTTTCTTTATCCATATCTGCTAGGAAAGAAAACTCATTAATGAATTGATTGATCGCTCTCTGATGCTTAGAGAACGCATAATTCATTAAATCCTTTTGAACTTGTACAGCTTCTTTAAACACAAGCTCAGACGTTTGTTCTCCGCCTGACTTTTGACCACAGCAATGTTTATATTTTTTTCCGCTTCCGCATGGGCAGAGCGCATTTCGTTTAATTTTTCCCAAAATAAAACCTCCGACATTCTAGTCTAACCTCACTATTTTAACAAACGATTGCACAGGAGAGTTTTATTTTCAAGAAAAAAGAAAAATCAGAATGATCAGATAAATAACAAAGACGTCTAAAAGAGCAAGGCGGCTCATAGTCAAAAGCACTCTGTCTCTGTTTATTTTCTCCAATCATTCCAATAGATTTCCCTCAGCTCATCCCTTCGAATAGCTGCTTTGCTTCAAAATAAAAGATTTGCACAAACTTTTTCGTATTGACTCTGCCTGTTGACCCTGCAGATGAAGAAGTCTTCTGCATTTCTTTCATCCTTTGGCTGACATCAGTGAAATCAAAAAACTTCGACGCATAGTGCTCAAATTTAGGATTTGAAAAATCTGTGAGCCCAAGTGATGCGAAATGATTTAAGGAATGATGGATGGCTCGTCTAATTCGCTGCTCTGCTGCTTTCACTTCCCGCATCACTTCCACATCCACCGCACCACGACCAAGCTTTCGTTCCGCCGTTTTGATAAATAGCTGCTTTAATGGCGGAAAATTCACCTCATGAGAATTGGCTGTCTGCGTTTCATGTAAGTAGATCAATATCTCTAGTAAATCCTTAGAGCCACTCTCTCCGACAATTCCTAATTCAGATAGGAGGAATTCCCCTGCCTCTTTCATCGTTCTTCGCTTTGATCCAGTACCTGTCTCATGAGAAATCACTGGCTCTAATGGCAGCACATGCCGAAGAGAAGCTTGAATATCGTAAATTGATTTTTCGAGCTTGATCCGCTCCATGACCTTTCGAATGACACTGACAATCTCAATTCGATTGACGGGTTTATGAATATAATATTCAATTCCAAGTTCATAGGCTTCTGCCATCATCTCTTTTGCTTCTACTTGAGATATCATGATGACCTTTCCTTTGAATTCAGGGTGAATATGACGTATGGTTTGAATGCCGTCTCTAGCTGGCATTAAAAGATCAATCAGAAGGATGTCTACTTTTTTCAGGTTCAATGAATGCGCTTCTAATCCAATGCCGTCATCAGCTTCATCCACGACCTCTCCTAGATCCTCATCCTCAATGATCTGACCTAAAATCGAGCGTATTGCACGATCATCATCTGCAATGAAAAATCGCATACACTCACCCTCTCTGTATTAAATTTTTTATCGGAAGGACAAGCAGAAAAGCTGTTCCTTTCGTTTCTTTCTGCTCAATCTGGATTTGACCGTCCAGCTCTTGAACCAGCTCTCTCACATAGGATAAGCCAATCCCAGTTGACGGTGTTCCATATGCATCAAATTTCGAGGTATATCCAGGATCAAATACAATCTCTCTCAATTTCTCAGGAATACCCGGTCCATCATCCTCAACCCGAATCTCTATTTTATCATGACTGCCTTTTAATACGAGTGAGATGGCTCCATCATCCTTGATTGCTTCAACTGCATTTGCCATTAAATTATTAATCAGCGATAAGAAAATGAACACATGATACTCATGCAAGTGAATGCCTTTTATATCAGATGTAAAGGAAATGTTCTTCCCGAGAGATAGCGCATATTTCTCTTGAATGCGAATCACGATTTGAACAAGATCCTCTGCCCTCATATAATCTTGCATGTTTTCCTTTGAAATCAGCTTTGAAAGCCCAGCGTATATACGCTGATTGTCCTTTTTAACTTCATGTATTTCCCCTGCAAGCTTCAGCAGCTCCTGACTCACTTTCTTTCCTGCCTCATGTTCATTCAGCAGACGATAGAGCCGATAGGATTCTTGCGTTATGTGCTCTGTATGATTTAGCGTTTTCTTTAGATGAACTGTTTCCTCATATAAATTTGAAATGACCATCATCATATGCTCATTTTGCTTCATGATTTGTTTCTCTCTTGATTGTGCCTCATACAGCCTCATCATATTAAAAAAGCTGATGACCACGAAGCTGTGAGCAAATGCAATGAGGATCATATCACTCAGCTTTGAGAAAGTCATGGTTGTATCAAACACTAAAAATTGTACAAACAGCTCAACAAAATCAGCAAGCAGTTCAATCATCAGTCCGATCAGCCCAATAAAAATGGAACGCTGCTTGAAACGGCCTGTACGGACAACAAAGAAAAGAAAAGCATAAGTAAAGTAAAAAAAGAAGCTCGGAAACTGCTGATAAAATGACAGAGCCAGATCAGCTTTTTGCTGAATAAGATCTAAACCTACCCGAAATAGGACAATGGCTGCGCCTGTTAAAAACCCTGGCAGCAATGGTCTTGATTTTCTTAAAAGTAATAAGCAAAAGAAAAACGCAGGTGCCCCAAAACTAATACGAAATGTTTCATTCACAGGATAAAACTTCAGCTCTCCCGCAAGCGGCACAATGACGATCATAAAAATCAAAATAAATGCGTCTTTTTTGACAAGCTGGTTTAAACTCAAATGACTGACATCCCTTCCCCTGTTTACATAGCCACAGTATACAAGGAGACTCTTTGCTTCACAATGAGCAAAAAAATTATTTTCACGGCTACTTCTCTCTTCAAAATCATTTTTTATGACTATTCTCCGAGAAGGCATGGTGACCTTTCAGCTATTCTACGATTTGGAGATTGTCTACAATAATGGGAATTGTTTAGACAATTACATGCAGACTGATTTTTATTTGTAAGTTTTTCTGTAGATTTTCGTCAGATTGTGTAGTTTCCAAGATAAATTGAATGAACAATTTTAGTGAAACTATATGTAAGCGTTTTCTGAATTTTCACTAAAAACCCTTTTTGTTGTTTCGCCGCCAAAGCCTTCATTTGAACATATATTTAGGTGTAAAGGAGTGGTACAAGCAGCGCATGACAAGTTCTTTGAAGATGTGTAACATGTTTTCGTGCCTATTTGATCGCATTTTTTGTCATCCGCCAATTCAATAGGGTACTTTTTGATTTTTGATTGGAGGAATCGTATGAAAACAGCAATTTCTAATAATACACAACACGCATGCCAGTCTTCTGTTGATCAATGGGCAGAAGAAATACGTCCGTATTACAAAAACGGGCAGAACGCTGGCTACATTCCAGCACTCGGAAAAGTAAATTCCTCTCAACTTGGTATCAGCGTGATAGGCCCAGATGGATCATCTGTACGTTATGGTGATTGGGACGTTCCCTTTACCCTGCAAAGTATCTCAAAAGTCATCAGCTTTATAGCTGCCTGTTTAGGAAGAGGCGTTCCGTACGTCTTGGATCGGGTAGATGTAGAGCCAACTGGTGATGCATTTAATTCCATCTACCGCCTTGAGATGCATAAACCAGGGAAGCCCTTTAATCCAATGATTAATGCTGGAGCTATTACCGTATCCTCCATCCTTCCTGGAAAGACTTCTACAGAAAAGCTAGCATATATTTTCGATTTAATCGAAAACTTAATAGGTAAGCGTCCTTCTGTTAATGAAGAGGTTTATCAATCAGAATGGGCAACGGCACATCGCAACCGGGCACTTGCTTATTATTTAAAAGAAACCAATTACTTAGAATCAGATGTCGAGGACACGTTAGAAGTGTATTTAAAGCAATGTTCCATTGAGGTTACAACAGAGGACATCGCCTTGATTGGACTGGTTATATCAAGTGATGGCTACCATCCCTTTAAACAAGTCCAAGTCATCCCAAAAGATATCGCAAGACTAACAAAGGCATTGATGCTGACATGCGGCATGTACAATGCGTCTGGTAATTTTGCTGCATTCGTAGGTGTTCCAGCCAAAAGTGGTGTGTCTGGAGGAATCATGGCTTGCGTTCCGCCAAGCGCAAGAAGAGAATTCCCATTTCAGACAGGCTGCGGGATCGGCATTTATGGTCCTGCCATTGACGATTGTGGAAATAGTATTACCGGTGTCATGATGCTGAAGAAACTCGCCAAAGAGTGGGATCTCAGTATTTTTTAAAAAGAACAGTGATGAATTCGAAGAGGTGATGTTATGAACGAAAAAGCTTTGCTATCTTATTTAACAACTACAAATGATTTTATTTGGACTTATCTTGTCATTGCTCTGTTACTTGGAGTAGGGGTCTACTTCACATATAGATCACGCTTCCTGCAAGTTAGAATGCTGAAAGAAATGCTGCGTGTTCTAAAAGAAGGAAGAAAAGAAAAAGAGGGAATCTCACCGTTCCAAGCATTTGCCATCAGTATGGCAGCACGTGTAGGAACAGGGAATATCACAGGGATTGCCATCGCTATTGCGATCGGTGGACCTGGTGCAATCTTCTGGATGTGGATCGTCGCGATTATCGGTTCTGCCTCAAGCTTTGTTGAAAGTACATTAGCTCAAGTGTATAAAGTCAAAGATAAAACAGGATTCCGCGGGGGACCTGCTTATTACATGGAAAAAGGGTTAAACAAGCGCTGGATGGGGATTTTATTTGCCATTCTGATCACGATCTCTTTTGGGATTGTCTTTAACGCAGTGCAATCAAATACCATCACAGTTGCTTTTCAAAACTCTTTTGGTCTAGATCGCCTAACTGTCGGCATCATTATGGCTGTTATTTTTGCCGCCATTATTTTTAAAGGTATCCAAGCGATTGCAAAAGCATCTGAATATATTGTCGTTGTCCTTGCCGTTGCTTACATCGGGATTGCTTTCTTTGTGATTGTCACAAATATTACTGAACTGCCAGGTGTCATCAGTACGATTGTGAAGCATGCTTTCGGATTTGAACAGTTTGCCGGCGGTACACTAGGTGGAGCATTGTTACAAGGGATTAAACGCGGTCTCTTCTCAAACGAAGCCGGTATGGGTAGTGCGCCTAACGCAGCAGCAACTGCTGTCACGAGCCACCCAGTCAAACAAGGATTAATCCAAGCATTTGGTGTATTAACAGATACGTTAATTATTTGTACAAGTACAGCCTTTCTTGTCTTGTTCTCTGATGCGTATAAAACAACCAACCTGCAAGGAATTGAGCTAACTCAGGCTTCATTAAGCCAGCACATTGGGCCTTGGGCTTCTGGATTCCTGGCGATCATGATTTTCTTATTCGCTTTTAGTACGTTAATTGGTAACTATTACTATGGTGAAACGAACATTGAGTTCTTGGGAGCGAATAAAATTTGGCTCAACATCTATCGTGTTGCTGTCATTGGCATGGTTCTTTTCGGAGCTGTTGCGACTGTTCCTCTCGTTTGGGGTCTAGCCGACTTATTCATGGGTCTCATGGTCATCGTCAACCTCATTGCCATTACCATGTTGTCCAAAGTCGCCTTTGCAGCACTGAAGGATTACATGAGACAGAAAAAAGAAGGCAAAGATCCTGTTTTCTATAAAAATGCCGTTCCAAACAATGAAGAGATTGAATGCTGGGACGACGAACCTGTTTCCTTGAAAAAGAATCAAATCGGATAAAACAAATAAGCTCTGGTCATATGATCAGAGCTTTTTCCTTTATGCTAAAAATTCGAGAATGAGCTTGTTCACGACATCTGGTTTCTCATGATTGATCCAATGAGTCGCATCATCAACAAAAATCAGTTGTCCATTTGGGCAAATCTTGATCGTTTCTTTTGCGAGCTTTCTGCTTAGAAATTTGTCCTCCATTCCCCAAATCATTCGGACAGGCACGAGAATTCGTTTGGAAATCGGTTTTTCAAAGCCGCCTTTTTTAATCGCTCGATACCAATTCAACATGGACGTAATGGCTCCAGGCTGCGTCCATGCCAGCTTATAGCTTGAGACATCTTCCTTCGTGAACAGATGAGGTCTAGCAGACAGTCCAATGGCTTCATCCAGTCTTTGAAAGTGATTTTCTTGAAGGGCTGCCTCTGGTACATTTGGAAGCTGAAAGAACGCGATATAAGAGCTCTTCTTCCACTGCGGCGGATAAAACGGAAGGACCTTCATCATCACACGAGGATGCGGCATGTTGACGATGATTAATTTCTCTACATATTGAGAACGGGTTGAAGCAAGGTGCCAAGCAACCGCTCCGCCCCAATCATGTCCGCCGACAATAGCCTTTTGATTTGGGCTCAGCGCCTTAATTAATCCCACGATATCATCTCTTAATTTGTCTAAGACGTATGATTCGACTCCTTCCGGTTTGTCACTCAGATGGTACCCCCTTTGATCAGGAACAACGACACGATACCCCGCCTCAGCCAGGGGGAGGATTTGATTTTTCCAACCATACCAAAACTCAGGAAATCCATGCAGCAGAACCAGCAGTGGGCCATCTTCAGGACCAGCCATTGCCGTATGGAGCCTTATGTCGTTTGTTTGAATATATTGAAACTCAACTTGATCCATTCCTTTTCCACCCTTTCCCCATGTCTTATCATTCTTCCAACATAGCATATTTTCCATTTTTCAGAAAATAAAAACACTCACAAAAAAACCTTCACAAGGGTGAAGGTCTCAGATTACTGACAACGAATGCGAGGGTTTGTCTTCACGCAAAACGTCTTTATTTCATATAATTCAGCACCCATATCAGACCATTCTTCCGATCTTGTACTTGTCCATGAAGTGCGCCAAAAAACGTATCCTGTAATTCCACAAGGACATCTCCGTCAGCTTCAAGCGCCTCGTATACAGCCTTTAACTCTTCCTCATTGTCAAACTGCATGATCAATCGAAGATTCTCTGGTTTTGGTGTGCGGCCAAATGTATCTGAAAAGTGGAGCAGTGATTCTCCAAGGTGCAGCTCAGCATGCAATACACGGTCTTGATGTTCATTTAAGATACGAATATCTCCGCCAAAAATTCCTTGATAATATTGAAGAGATTCTTTGACGTCTTCTACGACAATATAAGGACTAACGCTGATCATTTCCCTCATCCTCCTCTTGTTCCGTTCATTATCTCTTATATAGCTTATCCCAAATCGTATGAAAAAAGGCACAAATCGTCAACGGATTTGCACCTTTTTTTCAAGCAGATTTCGCTAATTCACTGTGTTTGTTAGAATACGCTGCGTACATGACGACACCGATAATCAGCCAAACCCCGAAGTACAGCCATGTCCGGCCTGGTAAATTGAGCATCAGAAACACACAACACCCCATCGAGATAATTGGCAAAACCGGTACAAACGGAACCCGGAATCCCCTTTCCAGCTGTTTATGTGTCTTTCTCAAAATGAGTACGGATAAACTCACCATCGCAAACGTTAATAATGCACCGATATTGGCTAGGTTGGACAGATCCTTCAAATCAATAAACCCTGAAATAACAGCTGTCATCCCGCCAATCACCCATATACTTGCAACAGGTGTATCACTTTTGTTTGTTTTAGAAAACACTTTAGGCAAGAGTCCGTCCCGCCCCATCGCAAAAGCAATTCGAGTTGCCGCATAATTATTGGCGAAAATCACAGCCATCAATCCAATCACAGCACCGACAGAAATAATACCAGCCACGCTATGTTGATGGACACTTTGCAATACATAAGACATCGCCTCTGTCACATTCAACTTCGTATAGTGCACCATGCCTGTCATGACCAAACAAACGACAATATAAATGATCGTACAAATGAGCAATGAACCAATAATGCCAATTGGCAGGTTCCGCTGTGGATTTTTCACCTCTTCTGCAGAAGCTGAAATGGCATCGAATCCTAAAAAGGCAAAAAACACAGCAGCGGCTCCAGCAATAATCCCTTCCGTACCAAACGGCATGAACGGCTGCCAATTGGCTGGCTCTACATAAAAACCACCTACTACAATGAAAAGAACAATAATGCCAAGTTTCACAAACACCATGATATTATTGAATTTTTTACTTTCTTTCGTTCCTCTAGATAGGATCCACGCAATGAGTAAAGCAATGATAATTGCTGGCAAATTCATATATCCGCCTTGTTCTGGACCAGCTAAAAATTGATGTGGAATTGAGATTCCAAACCCCTCCAGCAGGCTGTTAAAATAACTCGACCAGCCACTCGCTACAGCTGAAGCAGTCAGCATATAAACAGATAATAACGTCCATCCCATGAGATGACCTACGAGTTCACCCATTGTGGTATATGAATAAATGTACGCACTGCCGAACACAGGCAGCGCGGAAGCCATTTCTGCATAACAAAGTGCTGCTAAACTGCACACAATCGCTGCGATCGCAAAGGAGAAAATAACAGCCGGTCCTGCATCCTTAGCTGCTGTAATTCCGGTTAACACCATGACCCCCGTCCCAATCACAGCCCCTATGCCAAGGAGCGTGAGATCGAGCCCGCCCAGTGTTTTCTTTACCTTTTGCTGTCTGCTCTGTTCTAACAAATCGTGAATGTGTTTCTTACGAAGTATATGTCGCAAACCCTTTCCCTCCAAAACGTTAGAAAAACAAAAAAATCATTCAAATTTCATTATAGCAGAATAGGTCCTACGCATTCACAACCAATTCACGTAAATCTTTCTTCATGATTTTACCAAGTTTATTTTTTGGCAGATCCTGCGTGAAATGAATGGATGGCACTTTGTAATCTGCTAAACGTTCCTTGCAGTAATTCACCACATCTTCTTCGCAGAAATCGACAGATTCGTCTTTTACGATATACGCACTTGGTACTTCACCATATAAGTCATCTGGTACCCCAATGACAGCAGATTCAATTACACCTGGAATTTGATCAATGACCTCTTCCACTTGGTCAGGATAAATATTATCCCCACCGTATAGAATCACATCTTTGTATCTCCCTGTGATGTAAAGAAAACCGTCTTCATCCAGATAGCCTGCATCCCCCATATGGAACCAGCCATCTTTGAGCACTTTCTCTGTCGCTTCAGGTTGATGATAGTAGCCTAAGAAATAAAATGGGCTTCTCATGACGACCTCGCCAATTTCTCCAGCTGGGAGCGCCTCTTCTGTCTCAGGATGCACGATTTTGACTTCTACATCCGGATCCACTTTACCAGCAGAGCCCATCTTATCCTCGCCCATCGCTGGATGCCACGCACTCACAACCCACGCTTCTGTACTTCCATAGCCATGCATCATCTGAATGCCTACTTCTTTGTAATCTTTAATTAAGCGTACCGGTACCTTCGTACCACCAGAAATCGCAATTTCAAAAGATGAGAGATCGTACGAACCGCGCTTCATTTCTTCTAGCATGTACGTATAAGCTGATGGGAAAGCCATCATAAACGTAATTCTTTCTTTCTCAATCGTTTCTAAAATGCGTTTCGGTGTTGCATCATGTAAGAAGACTAACGTATACCCTTCAATTGCAGCTGCAATCAAGTGATTAATAGAACTCATATGATACAGCGGATGACTTGCCAAGTACCGTTTTCCTTTCAGATCAAATCCTCGATTCCCACGTCGTGTTAAAAATTGATAGATTCGTCCATGTCCGACCATACAGCCTTTTGGATTGCCTGTTGTACCTGAAGTGAATAAAATCATGGCCAAATCTTCTTCTGATACCTCTTCAGCAAGATCACTTCCATCATTAGACGCCAATATGTCTTCAAACAGCTGTGTTGTTTTCGCATTGACACCAGATTCCACCATGAGACAATCTTCTAAAGACACATTCACTGCCGCAATGATGTCACGGAATTCACGGTCAAAAAATAAAGCCTTTGGCTCTGCTTTTTTCAAGATACCTTCTAGCTCAAAAGAGGTAAGCTGCCAGCTAAGCGGTACGGCGACTGCACCTGCTTTAATGGCTGCCAGCATAATCGTAGAAAAGTGATGATGGTTTTGACAAATAAAGCACACCCGGTCACCTTTTCGAATTCCTTTACGGTGTAAGTAATGTGCCAGCTGATCAATGCGTTTTGCATATTCTTCAAATGTATAAGACACACCTCCGCCAGTTACCGCTTCAATTTGTGAAGAGCGTTCCATTCTGTCGTTTAGTAATGCCTGTAAAGTATTCAATATCTTCATCTCCAAACGTTTGATGTCCAATAGCCAATTTCCAGAGAATTGGATTGGCAGATTTTATCTCATTCACATTCTAAAATAAAAAGAGGTGAAAGTAAAATCATTTCATTTTGGAATTGTTCCTTTTATTAATTGATAATATAGGTAATTTTATAGCCGTCTTCCATTTTGGTTTAAATGATGATGCTTATTATGATAAGATAGACCTAGTAATTGATCGGAAAATGCGAATGCAATAGGAAAAGAGGTATGGAGAATGCAACATTTCGAGCTAGAGGCAAGTTTGTTAGACCATGCACTGACAAAGTATTTAAAGGCGACGAAACGAATAGATGAAGAGAATATCCCGAAAAACGTCACGAATGTAAAAGGGTTTATTTTACGCATCATCTACCGCCATCAATCATGTACTGTGAAAAATATTCTGCAGGAAGTTTCATTATCTCCCTCCGCAACAACAACCGCTCTCAATCACTTAGAAGATGAAGGGCTGATTATCCGCTCTAGAAATAACAATGACCGCCGTACGGTATGGATTACACTCTCTGAATCAGGTGAACAAATCGCCAGACAAATGATCGACAATCGTCAGCTGCTTGTCAATCAACTGTTCAATCACCTATCAGAAGAAGATAAAAAAACATTTTTTGAATTAATCGAAAAAATGATGGACGAGCGCACATTAAAGGCTTAGGAAATATCCTAAGCCTTCTTTTTATGGCTTTAAGATGACTTTTATACAATCATCTTGTTTTTCATTGAATATGTGATACGCATGAGCTGCGTCATCTAGCGGTATTTGATGTGTGATGATCGCTCTAGGATCAATTTCCCCGGTTGTCACTTTTTGATAAAGCTTTGACATGTACCCTCTCGCTGGCGCCTGTCCCATTTTCAGCGTGACGTTTCTTGCGAAAAAAGCACCCAATGGGAACATATTGTAAAGACCTCCATACACACCCGTCAGCTGAACAGTCCCGCATTTCCTCACGGCTTTTGTGGCAATTTGAATGGGCCCTATCGTTCCGCCTTGCAGCTTGAGCTTCTGTTCAATCTTTTCAAGCGGTGACTTTTTCCCATCCATCCCCACACAATCAATGACAACATCCGCCCCACCTTTTGTGAGCTCTTTTAGGGTTTCTCCCATGTCAGGGTCTTCTGTAAAATCAAATACTTCTACGCCGCTCATTCGTTTTGCATGGTGAAGGCGATAGTCTATGTAATCAACAGCAATGACCCGCTCTGCGCCCTTTTGCCAAGCAAATTGCTGTGCCATTAACCCAACAGGTCCACATCCTAGCACAATGACCGTATCCCCCTTTTTTACACCTGCGTGTTCTACACTCCAATAAGCAGTTGGCAGAACATCTGATAAAAACAGCAATTGTTCATCCTCTAACTCACAATCATCCGGCACCTTAAATGGTGTATAGTTTCCAAAGGGCACACGTAAATATTCAGCCTGTCCTCCGGGGTAATTCCCATATTTCTCACTGTATCCAAAAAGTCCGCCTGAATCATAATGGGGATTTGAGTGATCGCATTGACTTTCTAAATGGTGATGGCAATACTGGCATTGACCACACGCCACGGTAAATGGAATGACGACACGATCTCCCTTTTTCACCGCAGTGACATCCGGCCCGACTTCCTCTACCACCCCCATCGGTTCATGCCCAATCACATAGCCAATAGGAAGCGGGAAATTCCCTTGATATAAATGTAAATCTGACCCACAAATTGCTGTAGATGTTATCCGAACGATGACATCTTCACGATCTTGTATAGATGGTGCAGCTACTTCCTTTACCGCAATGCGGCTTTTCCCTTGATAGGTGACAGCTCTCATCTGCATTTCCTCCTTTAGTTCAAGTCATCATTTCTATAGCTTCACCTTGAATGGATGGTTCATGCATATGAATAGGGATGCTGTTCCATAAGGGAAAACAAAATAACCCGCCGATTTATTCAGCAGGTTGTTTACTTCAATATGTGTAACGCGTTACACAGCTATTTTTCTTCGACAAACACCAAATCATACTGAGCAGAGGTCTCCCCACCCTCCATCATGTTCCCTTCCTGTATAAAATAAGGGCACATACCTGGACTTTGTGCTTCTTCAAATTGTTCAAACACTTGCTCAATATACCCAGGCAGCAGCAAAACCAAAAATTTATTTGAATGAGACACTAATTCATACGAGTGAACGGTATTCGGAGGAATATAAGCAAAATCCCCCGGCATCAAGCAAATATTTTCTCCGTTTAACTGAAGATTCATTCTGCCTTCAACACAATAAAGTGCTTCTGTATGCACTTCATGATAATGCGGACGTAAGCCTTTTCCCTTTGTCCCTTCAATCACAAAATAACTGAATCCGCCTCCTGTTGTTTCTGTTGTCGCAATCAGCTCATGAAGCTGACCTTCGACCATGTATTGCTTTCCTTCACCAGCCTCCAGCACATATGGCTGCACTGCGCGCGGGAGCTGACTATGAAACAAAACAGCTGGCTTGGTTGTATTGGATAGCTCCCTAATGCCGTGCATCAACATGATATCGCTTTCTTTTTCAGCCTGATGAAAGCTGTCTGCATCAAATGGGTGATCAGTCATCGGCCATTCATTCTGCAACAGCCTCTTTCCGATTTGCAGATAGACATCTGTCATTTGCCCGCCCAGTGTATAAGAAATAAACCTTGTTTTGTGACTATGCATTCTATAGCCATGAATTGTTTTGGGCGGAATATGAATATAATCACAGGCCGTCATCATATACTTTTTACCGTCCAGTATCACTTCCAGCTTCCCTTCCAGCACAAAGATGGTTTCAAATAGCGTCTCATGACAATGCAGCGGAAAGTAAGCACCTTTCCCACCTGTGATTAAGACAAGCTCAAACAGTTGATTTGTTTGATTTGCTTCTGCCAGCACATGTACAAGCTGATTTTCCAAACCATACAGCTCCCCCGAACCGGACACGGTATAAAAAGAGGTATCTTCGGATTGCTTGATCGATTGTGGTTGCTCCGACATCCCATCACTCCTCATGACTAATTGACTATCTTTATTATATAGACCAATTGATATAATAGATAGGCAATATGCGAGAGATTTTACTCTTCTCGCATAAATAAGTGTCTAAGGTAACATTTTACGTGCTCTAAAGGTGTCGTTTGCTTTAATGCAGTAGTCATTGATAATCCGCCGATGACCATTGAATGAAGGAGAGATGCCCGCTCATCCGCTTTTGTTTCATCATATCCGCTATTCATCAGCTTTTCTTTGACAAGCTCTTGCCAGCGGATCATTTCTTGTTTACATGCAGCATGAAGTTTTGTATGTTCAGGTTTTGACTCTGCCGCTAGTAAGACAATCGGTATCCCTCTTTCACTTTCTTGCTCCATAAAACCCCGAATGATATTTGTCATAAAATGATCGACGGCGACATATGGGTCATCAGAATAGGCAAAGCTTTCTTCAATTTGATCGATGACCCTTTGACTAATATATTCAACGGCTGCTATGGCTAGCTCTTCTTTTCCATTTGGAAAGTAATAATAAAGAGATCCTTTCGGCGTGCCGCTCTCTCTAATGATTTGATTCAACCCTGTCGCATGATACCCCTGTTTACGTAAAAGAAGTGCGGCCGTTTGAATGATTTTGTCCTTCGTACTCACGTGTGACACTCCTTTCCTCCATAGACCAACGTCGATGCCATTGTTATTGATTCAGTAATGGATGCGTTCCTTTCCATAATGAGGATGATTCTATTTCTGACGCCAGTCTGAGCAGCCAGTCCTCTTTTCCTTTCGGTGCTGTCACCTGTACGCCTAAAGGCATGCCTGCTTCTGTGAGATGAACTGGCACACTCATAGATGGCTGGCCGGTTAGGTTAGCCAGCTGTGTAAATGGTGTGTAGGTCAAACTCTTGAGGAACATTTCATAAATCAGATCCTGCTGTGCTTGCATTGAAAGGGATGACACACGTAACAATGCAGACATTTCTTGATCGTTATGCATCAGCTCGCCAACCTTTGGAGCCGAATAGGCAGTAGCTGGGGTCACATATAGATCGTAGGTTTGATGAAATGCGGCCATTTTTGCAGCGGCCATATCCCATGCATCAAGACTTTCTGTATAAGCAGCAGCCGTCACATTTTTTCCTGCTTCCGCCAGTACCCATGCCACAATATCTGTCTCCTCCGGCTTCACCGGACGCCCGAATGAACGAGCCAGAGAGGTAAATAAGGCAGACATTTCACCGCTGTTCATGACGTAATATTGCTGCATCAGATGGACACCATCAATGTCCGGCTTCACTTCTTCTATTTGATGCCCTTGTTCACTCAGCCATTTCACAGTGTTCAAGACTGCCTGCTTTGCTTCCTCACTCACCTTCGTGCCTACTGGAGAGTCTACACTGTAAGCAATTCGCATAGAAGAGGTTCGTTTCACCAAATCCTCCTGATAGCTGCCGTCATATAATGGCGTTTGGAACGCAGCCTCTGGCTGAATGACTTGAAGCAAATCAAGAAGGGCAGCACTGTCTCGAACTGTTTTTGTGAGCGTAAAGTCAATGGAAGCTCCTTGCCACTGCCTTCCTGCACCCGGGCCGACCGGTGTTCTCCCCCTTGTTGGCTTGAGTCCAAATAAACCAGTAAAGGATGCCGGAATCCGAATAGACCCTCCGCCATCACTCGCTCCACCCGCAGGTACGATGCCGCTTGCCACAGCTGCTGCCGTCCCGCCGCTTGAACCGCCCGGAGAATAGTCAGCATTCCAAGGGTTTCTCGTCGGACCATATAAAAAGGGTTCTGTCACATTTCTCAATCCGAATTCAGGTGTGTTCGTATGACCGATCATGAGGAGTCCAGCCTGCTTCAATCGACGGACAAAGTGGGAATCTGTTTGCGCCTTTACATCCTTTAACAGCAAAGCACCCGCCGTCAAAGGTTCATGCTCCAGCCCCTGCGATATATTTTTCAACACAAACGGAACACCAGCAAACGGCTGATCCGCATCTAGTGACTTCATGTCTTTGAACACTTGATCTCGTCTAGTATGAATCACCGCATTTAGTACTGGATTCACTTCTTCCAATCTAGTAAATGCAGCTTGTACAAGCTCTTCGGGCGTGACCTGCTTTTTCTGCACAAGTGACGCCAGTCCCGTCGCATCATACGTCATATACTCTTTTACATTCATCGGCATGTCCTTCTTTCTCATATTATGATCTCTCTATTGTCTACTAGAATTCTATGAAATTCAATTTCGGGATACGTGTGAAAAAAACTTTCTTTCTAGACTATGATTCTTCTAACCATCTATCTTATTTCTCCGATATAATAAAGAAAAAAAGACGGAGGTCACCTCATATGCAAGGAGCCATTGCCTTGAAAAAGAAAATCGTCGTGGTCATCGCGTTTCTTCTTGCTTTGACAACTGCTTTGCCCTTCCATTCGCAGGCAGCTGCACCACCAAAAGAAACAGATGTCATCATCGTCTATAAAAATCAAAAAGGAAAACAAACGGCTATTCAAGAAAGTGAAAAAGTGAACGCTCAATACATACATCTTCCAGCTGTAGCAGTGACAGCAGATGAGCAAGCTGTCACCTCACTTAAAAAAGACCCAAACATCGCTTATGTTTCAAAAAACGTTAGGGTCAAACTCGCAGCTTCTACCGTGAAAAAAACAGCTGCTGCTACTGGTCAGGATGCTTTGGTACAAAAATCTTATAACTTGCAGAAGCTCAATGTAAAGCAAGCAATCAAAGAAGGCGTGACAGGGAAAAATGTGAAAGTAGCCGTTCTCGATACTGGTATTTTCCCACATGAAGATTTAAAGGTAGCCGGCGGTAAATCATTCGTCAATTACACGTCTTCTTACAAAGATGATGAAGGACATGGAACACATGTCGCCGGTACAATTGGGGCGCTCAATAATGATTACGGTACGGTCGGTGTCGCTTCTGGTGTGAAGCTGTATGCTGTAAAAGTATTAGATAAAAAAGGAGAAGGCGACTTATACAGTCTGCTCCGAGGCATTGATTGGGCAATTAGCAATAAGATGGATATCATCAACCTAAGTCTAGCTTTTGAAGATAACATTCCGATTTTACGTTCAGCAGTTGATGAAGCATACAAAAAAGGACTGCTGGTCGTTGCTGCAAGTGGAAATGATGGAAAGAAGAATGGGATTAGTTATCCTGCCGCATACAATAGCGTCATTGCTGTTTCCGCAACGACTGACAAAGACAAACTCGCCTCCATCTCTAATACGGGGAAAGGAATTGAATTTTCCGCTCCCGGCGAGAACGTCATCAGTACCTATTTGAAAAATGAATATTGGTATGCAACGGGTACATCACAAGCGGCACCACATGTCACAGGAATGCTTGCGCTGTTAAAACAGCTACATCCTAAGAAAACAAATGTTCAGCTCCGTACTTTATTGCGCAGCTATACAGTGGATCTTGGCGCAAAAGGAAAAGATCCACAATTCGGCTATGGCCGCGTGCAATATGTGCCGCAGTCAACCTTTTTAAAGGCTGCGACAAGCGCAGTCAAGACAGCCGAAACATCTAAAAAACAGACAGATGTTGATCAAGCCAAAACGAAAATTGGCAGACTCACTGCCAGCAAGCAAAAAACCGCACTCACTGACCGAGTCAAAAAAGTCCAAACAGCCATTGATATTCGTGACGCACGAGCGAAGGTCAAATCAGCTGAAAAAAGTAAAACCCAAGGCTCGATTAAAAGTGCCCAAACGGCTATTAAAAAGCTATCCAAAGGCAAAGAAAAAACAAGCCTGCAAAACCGGCTCGACAAAGTCAAAAAACAAGTCGACTATCAAAAGAAAGTGACAGATGCCAAACAAAAAGTCAAAAAAGCCGAAGCCAAACGAACAAAGAAAACAAAAGCAACCGCTCAAAGTGCGGTCAAACAACTAAAAGCATCTAAAACAAAAACTGATTTACAAAAACGACTAAACCGGATCAAGGTTTGATAAAAAAACGATTCCTTTCAGCAAGGAATCGTTTTTTCTATTTCAACATCTTCTGAAAGAGGGTGTGATGATACTTCCCTTTCGCATCCAGCCTCACTTGATCGAGGATGTGCGCTAACGAATGGATGACATCACGGAGTGCTCGATGAACCGAGCCGTGTTCAAAGGAAGCTAAACTCTCCGGCAGTTCATCTTCATCCAAAACAAAGAAATCACCATTCGGAAGAACGAGTAGATCAATCAATAAATCTTCAAAAACAACCGTCCGTTCTTCAAACCATGTATGTCTGACGATATTCAAATAAGAGCCAAGTTCATTGCCTTGATCATCCCGCCAAAAATAGACATTGTAAGGCCGGTCCGTCCAATAATAGGCGGTCGTATAACTCCCTTTTGGAATCGTGACAGTACCATCACCAGCAACCATTGTAAATGGTTCTTGAATTTTATGAAACAACACGACTTGCTGCTCCTGTGCATCTAACAGCTGACACGTATGTTCCACAACCTGATCATCATATTTGATTTTTCTCTCAATGACGTCCTCCCAAGAATTTGCATATAGCGGAAACAATCGGTCACAACCCCTTCTGCATCTACTTCTTATTCTAGTATACACTGCTTTCTTTTGAAGAAATAAAGGTTCACTGCTGCTGCCTATGGAAGACATATGGTGAGGTGAAAACAAATGAACGGAATCACAATCATCGAAACCGTAGCAGAACTCGGACAAATCATCTTGGTTTTTTGTGGCTATGCCCTTTACTGGCGGCTTGTGAAAACGAAAAGAGATCGAAAGCTGACCCCTTATGAACATGTGTTGAAATTCTTTGTCATGTTCGGATTAATCTCATGGTGCTTTTCATATATGGCACTGAACGTATGGGTATCATGAGAAAGAGGAAGAGCCCCGTCCATGCAGGACATGCTCTTCCTCTTCTTATACAGCGTGTTATGAGCCAGCCGGCTGTTCTTTTTTGATCACATACTGATAGCTCTTCACATGCGTCCCATTTTGATTCACAAATTCTTTATCAAGTGCCCGTTCAAAGCCCATTCTTTCATATAAACGAATGGCGGCCTGCATTTTATCCGACGTATGAAGGTACAGGACGTTCTCGCCCCACGATTGCGTCAGTTCTATACTTTTACGCAACAAGGACTCTGCAATACCTTTTCCTCTCACATCAGGATCTACCCCTAAAAACCGGACAATCGCTGAAGTAATGCCCATCTCCGGCTTGTCATATGCCTGTTCTGATGATCGGAACATTTGAAGGGTCCCCACGACCTTGCCCTCAAGCTCGGCCACAAGCATCAACTCCATGTTTGGGTTATCTACAGCCGCTCGCAGGGCTGCAGAATAATTTTGCCAGCCTTCCTCTGTAAATTGAGGCTCATACTGTGCGTATGATTTGATCAGCACATGTGTGATCGCCTCATGATCTTCACTCACCGCTTGACGAATGATCAACTCTTGCTGCTCCATGCCAGCACCTCCTGTTTGTCTATGAATGGATATACGTATCATGCAATCACTGCATGCCGATGATCTGATTCTTTTCTCTACTCATTCAATGTAAAGAGTCTTCTTTTAAAGATCAATTATTTTGCACGAAATTTTCTTTGAAAATTTTGATTGAAATGGAAAGCTTGATTCATTATGCTGATTTGAGGACGTATACGAGGAGTGTCATCATATGAATTCTTTATCTTATCCCCAAGAATCGAAAAAAAATCGATTCCTCCTTGCCGCGCTTCTTGGCTCTTTAACAGCCCTTGCACCGCTGGCAATGGATATGTATTTACCTGCTTTACCTAATATCGCCCGTGACTTTGAAGCAAGCACGGCGCTGTCTCAGTTAAGTCTCATGGCTTGTTTGATTGGACTTGCGCTTGGACAGCTGATTGCAGGTCCAATCAGTGATACAGTTGGCAGAAGAAAGCCGCTCATGATTGGATTGATCATTTTTATTGCGGCCTCTCTTTTATGTACAGTGGTCACATCAATTTGGACATTCATTCTTTTAAGACTGATTCAAGGACTTGCTGGTTCAGCAGGCATTGTAATTGCACGAGCCATCGTACGAGATCATTATGAAGGCTCAGAAATGACGAAATTCTTTGCTTTGCTCATGTTAGTCAACGGAGTCGCTCCAGCAGCGGCACCGATCGTGGGCGGACAAATGTTACGGTTCACGACGTGGCAGGGTGTGTTTGTTCTGCTAGGAATCCTCGGGGCGCTCATGCTTCTAAGATCGATGTTTTCATTGAAAGAAAGCTTACCTGTGGAACGTAGACAGACTGGAGGCTTCAAACAGATCCTAGGTGCGATGAAAATTCTAGCGAGCGATCGACTCTTTGTCGGATATGCTCTCTCACAAGGACTTGTCTTCGCCGCCATGTTTGCGTATATCTCTGGATCACCGTTTGTATTGCAGGAGATTTTCAACCTTTCTCCGCAGGGCTTCAGTGCTGCCTTTGCGGTGAATAGTCTTGGCATCATCACAGCCGGACAAGTATTTGCCCGCGTTGCTGCGAAAATTGGTGAGGAGAAAGTCCTTCGCATTGGGCTGCTGACAGCTGCTTTAGGGGGCGTCACCTTGTGTGTGATGATCTCTATTGATGCAGGGCTTTATGGCATCCTCATCCCGCTCTTTTTTGTGGTCTCAAGCGTTGGGATTGTCGGCACGTCTGCTCCTTCTCTTGCGATGCAGCATCACGGTGCGCATGCTGGAAGTGCCGCTGCCCTCATCGGTGTGGCACAAATGCTTCTTGGCGCATGCATGACACCCCTTGTCGGCTTAGCTGGAAGCCAGACTGCCTTTCCCATGGGACTGATTATTATGCTCTGTGACCTTGGCGCACTTTGCTGTTATTTTTTCTTTGTTGCCAGAGCGAAAAAAAGACCCGCATAAGCGGGTCTTTCATTTATGGCTTGCTCCAATTGATCGTGCGGAACACATTGTTCTGGTCATTGTTTTGATATGCATCTAGATCAAAGCCTGAAAGTCCAAAACCAATTGCCATGACAATTCCTCCGGCAACGGTGAAGATGATCCCCCATTTGATGCATTGCTTTTTTAAATCATTCACGTTCATACTCTCACGACCTTCTTTTTAAACATTCCCATGAATGCCTTAGTGGTTTGAACAGTCACTTGCACAAATAGCTTTGTTAAATACGCCGTGGCTATGCCGCTTAATAATCCGACACCTAATAGAAGAATCCCAACTCCGATCTGCGTCACCACCACATGCAAACCATCCTGAAAAATAAATGGAGAACCAATGATACTCCAAAAACCACCGAGCAAACCAACTAGCGTCATTGTACCTGTCACGAGTGGAACGCACCAAATCACCATATACACAGAAAGAATCAGCAGGAAGACTGTTGCTAGAATGCTGCCCCATAACGGAAAGCCTAAAATGAGGATGGAGAGCCTTGTGGCTTTTTCTCCAAACGTCGGCACCTGAATGGTTTTGATTCCTTGTTCCTTTAAAATCCCTTCAGCAATAATGGCAGGCTGACCGACTTGATGAACTGCTTCCTGTTCACTGTAGCCATCTTCCTGATAATCCTCGATCATTTCATCGTAATACTCGATGAACCGATCACTTTCTTTTTCGCCTAGACGATGCAGGTGCTTCTCTAAGCTGGCTAAAAATTCTTTTTTATTCATTGCTCTGTCCTCCAGAAATAAAGTCGTAAATCGCCATCACTTGATCCCATTCCGCTAAAAATTGCGCGATATGCTCCCGTCCGTTCTTTGTCATCCGGTAGTATTTTCTTAATCGACTGTTATGTTCCTGTGAATAGGTCTCCACATAATTGTTTTGCTCTAACCGCTTTAATATCGGATATAATGTCGATTCTGAAATCTCAATACAATGGGACATATCTTTAATCATTTGATAACCATAGGAATCGCCTTTCTTTAATACCGCCAGTACACAGAATTCAAGTAAACCTTTTTTTAATTGTGCATTCATGATTACAACTCCTAACCATTTATACTATACAATACATAGTATGATGTGACAAGAGGTATCTTTTGCAACTTTTCACTCTCAACGTCCCTATAAATTTTCATACAGGAAGTTTCTCTTTCTTCAAGGCTTCACCTGATCAAGATAAATCTAGCGTGTGTCTATTGTAGACAACAAACATACACAGGAACGAATATCATAGAAAACAACTCATTTAATCTCTTTATTTTAAAGGGATAAGCTGAATTTTATGGAATTAAGAAGTTCATTCACAATGGCGTATCCTTATGAACTTCATACTAAGTTTTACAAACACTCAACTCGAATTAAAGTGATGAGAACGGCTGAAAGTGGCTAGTTCTTTTCAACCCAACCAATACCGAATAATGGTAGACCTTAAAAAACGAGGAGCTGATGACCTTGAAAAAAATGTGGAGTAATTATCTCACTTTAGTCATTACACTAACTTTGTGTTATATCGTGTATTTGTTCATCTTCAAACAACCTTTTACCATTACACCCATCATCCTGTTTGTGGTGGGAGCCGCCATTGCTGAGTGTATACGTTTTTTCTTTCTGAAAAGTAACGAGAAAAAAGATGATACCTTGAAAAAATAGTCCCTTAAACATAAGATCACTCAACATATGAAAAGACACCCCCACTTTATAGTGGAGGTGTCTTTTTTCACTTTTTATATATTCACAAATCCTTCTCCAAACACATCACGCACGTCATGGACAACAACGAATGCGTCTCGATCAATTTTCTTAATGATTTTCTTTAAACGCATAAGCTCTTGCTTTTGAATAACCGCATAGAGAATTTCCTTCGATTCCTTCGAATAATGACCGCGACCGTTTAAAATGGTCACGCCTCGATCCAAGGTGTGATTGATTTCTTCTGCAATATCATCTTTGCATGAAGAAATAATCGTCACTGCTTTTTTCGTGTTAAGCCCTTCTATGACGAAATCCATCACCTTAGTCGCCACATACAGCATCACAATCGTAAACATTAATTTTTCCGCACCAATAATAAAGTAAGAAGCAAAAACAACGATCAGATCAAAGAACAAGATGGCGTAGCTCACGTTCCAGTCTAGATACTTATTCGCAATTCGCCCAAGAATGGCAGATCCCGCTGTTGTACCGCCCGCTCTTAAAACAAGACCAATGCCAATACCAATGATGATCCCTGCGAAAATAGAACCAATGATCAATTCATGGACATTCACCACCCATGTAGTGGTCAAATGTAAAAATAGAGAGTTACTTGCGACAGCTACCACTGTGTAGATCGTGGTCTTCTTGTCCAAGTATTTATACCCCACAAGTAATAAAATCGCATTCAACACAAGGTTTGTCAGCCATGGCGCAATCTCAAACATATAGTAGAAAATGATGGACAGCCCCGTTACGCCGCCTTCACCAAACTCAAGTGGAATGACAAACATGTTCACAGCTGCAGCAAATAAAAAAGAACCAACTAGAATCATTGCAATATCTTTTACACATTTTTTCAATTTCTTCTTTCCTCCTTTTCTAAGCATATAAAAAACCCTCTTTCTGCACGAAAGAAGACAGTCGTTGGACAAAATAAAAATCAAAAGACGGCGCCTTTTGATGAAGCTTTCTGAAATGAACCTTTCCATAATATATATCTCTTTTTAGAGGCTGTCAATGACTTGGTTTTCTATTATTTCAACTGTATGTTTATGCACTCAAACCCGCATGTTTTCAGGGTTTTTCCGTCGTATGATGCTTATTCCTCTCCTTGACAAAAACACTTTAGTCATTTAAACTACTGCCTCATATCATATCCATTATTTCCGATCGACAAAGGAGGCTGTTTGATTTATATGAATCCTATTCAAAGCCGTTTACAGGCTCACACACCTTTGATTTTAGATGGTGCACTTGCAACAGAGCTTGAACGAAAGGGCTGTGATTTAAACGACAGTTTATGGTCAGCCAAAATCCTCATTGAACAGCCAGAATTGATTCAGCAAGTACACTTGGACTACTTCCAAGCAGGTGCTGACTGTGCAACAACAGCCAGCTACCAAACGACAATTGATGGCTTTGCTGAAAAAGGCTATACAAAAGGAGAAGCCATCGAATTAATGAAACGATCTGTCACGTTAGCAAAAGAAGCATGTGAGCAGTTTTGGCAGGATGAGACACATCGTAAAGAGCGGACGAAACCATTTGTCGCTGGATCTGTGGGGCCCTTCGGCGCTTATTTGTCTGATGGTTCAGAATATAAGGGAAATTACGGACTCACAGAACAGGCGCTCATTGATTTTCACAGACCAAGAATTCAAGCATTGGTAGAGGCTGGTGCAGATATTCTCGCTTGTGAAACCATCCCTTGTCTCATTGAAGCAATCGCCATCGCTAAACTGCTGGAGGATGAATTCAGCGGTGTGTATGCGTGGATCACGTTTAGCGCAAAGGATGGCAAGCATATTAGTGAAGGGGATCTGCTGAGAGACTGTGTACAAGCACTTGAGCCATATGAGCAGATCGCTGCTGTTGGCGTAAACTGTACACCGCCGCAATATATGTCTTCTCTTATTCAGGAGATGAAAAAAGGGACGAGCAAACCGATTGTCGTGTATCCGAACTCAGGGGAATTATATGATCCTGAGGAAAAGGTTTGGAGCGGCGATACGTCTCACCATACATTTGGTGAATGTGCGCAGCAATGGTATAAAGACGGTGCACAAATCATCGGCGGCTGCTGCCGGACGACACCAGAAGATATTACAGATATCTTAAAACAGGCAACATCGTAGCATCATGACTCAACACACATACTTCTAAGCAAAAGGGCGGGAAGACATGGAACAAGAAAAAGATCAGTCACAACAATATCAACGAAAAATGACAAGCCGTCACCTGTTCATGCTTTCTTTAGGTGGCGTGATTGGCACAGGACTCTTTTTAAGTTCAGGATATACGATCAATCAGGCCGGACCTGCGGGAACGATTTTGGCTTATCTGGTTGGGGCATTAATTGTGTACCTCGTGATGCTCTGTTTAGGTGAACTGTCTGTCGCAATGCCGGTTACAGGCGCTTTTCACACATATGCAACAAAATACATTGGGCCCGGCACTGGCTATACAGTGGCTTGGCTTTATTGGCTGACATGGACCGTGGCACTTGGTTCAGAATTTACAGCGGCAGGTCTTTTAATGCAGCGCTGGTTCCCAGACACATCGGTTTGGATGTGGAGCGGTGTTTTTGCGCTTCTCATCTTTTTACTCAATGCTTTTACAGTTAAGTTTTTTGCAGAATCGGAATTTTGGTTTTCTAGCATTAAAGTCATGGCTATTATTCTCTTTATTATTCTTGGCGGAGCGGCGATGTTTGGATTGATTCCACTAAAAGGCGGTGAGGCCGCTCCGTTCTTCTCTAACTTCACTGGAGATGGAGGTCTCTTCCCAAACGGCTTTTTACCGATTTTAATGACCATGCTGGCTGTTAATTTTGCTTTTTCGGGTACTGAGCTGATTGGGATTGCTGCGGGCGAAAGTGTCAATCCAGATGAGACCATTCCCCGGGCGATTCGCACGACTGTGCTACGTCTTGTCCTGTTTTTCGTCGGAACGATCGTGGTCTTAGCCGGCTTAATTCCAGTAGAAGAAGCCGGGGTGATCAAAAGTCCTTTCGTTGTGGTATTTGATCGCATCGGTATTCCGTATGCGGCAGATTTTATGAATTTTGTCATTCTGACAGCGATTTTATCTGCTGCAAACTCAGGGCTATACGCCTCATCTCGCATGCTATGGTCCCTTTCTGAAGAACGGACACTGCCTAAAAAGCTGGCAAAATTGACGTCAAAGGGAATTCCTTTGAATGCACTCATTTTGAGTATGATTGGGGGCATTCTCTCTTTGCTATCGAGTGTCATCGCACCTGAAACGGTGTATCTGGTTCTTGTTTCAATCTCTGGACTCGCCGTTGTTGTTGTATGGATGGGAATTGCAGCTTCACAGTTCATGTTTCGCAAAAAATTCTTACAGGATGGCGGACAGCTTCATGATTTATCTTTCCGAACCCCGCTCTATCCGGTGGTTCCGATTGCTGCCTTCCTCCTATGCCTTGCATCTGTGATCGGCATTGCTTTTGATCCAAATCAGCGTATTGCTCTTATCTGCGGTATCCCTTTTATCGCACTCTGCTATGCTGCCTATTACGTGACAACATGGATTCAGAAAAAACGAGAAAAACCTGGTGTATAGCACCAGGTTTTTTGTTTGTTCCAAAAAAGGATATCACTAGAAAAACAAAGACATTTTGGTATATGATAGGAATCTATGATTTTCAGGATGAATCAAGGGAGCTGTCGTTAATATGGAAATGACCATTACAAGAGCATTAAGTGAACTGAAAATGTTAGATAAAAGAATCAGCCGAACGATTGATGAAGCAGTACTCGGTGGTTTGATCATCGGGAAACATATACAGAACGGATTTCAAAATCAAGAAGAAGTAGAAAAAAAGGCAAAAGCAGATGACCAATCGATTCAAGCATTAATCAAACGCCGAAATGCCATTAAATCAGCCATCGTTGTGTCGAATGCTACGACAACGATTGAGGTGGCGGGTGTTAGCATGACCGTAGCAGAAGCCATTGAACGCAAGACATCCATAGATTACGATATTCGTTATTTACGAAAATTAAAAAAGGTCTATACAGAGCTGGTTGACCAGTCAGAACAAATCAATGAAGATGTGAAAAAGAGACTGGATCAACATTTAGAAACACTATTTGGGAAAGACGGAAAAACACAAGCCGCTGCCAACCAAGAGATCGTCAAGTCATTCCTAGCTGAAAATGAGGCGGCGATCATTGACCCTCTTCGTCTTCGAGTGAAGATTGAACAGCTTTCGAAAGAGATTGAAGATTTCCAAATGGAAGTGGATTTCTCCTTATCAGAAAGCAATACCTTGACAAAAATACAGATCGACTAGTCGATTTTGTTAGTGAGCCGAAAATCGATAGGACTAAACACCTCCGAGGGAAAGGTCATTCCCTCCTCATCTGATGATCATCTTAGGATGATCCATGATAAAAGCTCAAAGCTGAACGTTCAAAGCTGAAAGCTCAAGTATTCAAAGTTCTTATCCATCAAAGCTCAAGATGTAAAGCTCAATGCTCGATCGAATCTGGGAGAAACGGCTCATGAGTGTTTGTTTAGCGACTCTTTCGGTTGCCGCCCAGCAGGTTTGCTAACAAAAAGAAAAGGATGTCACTAGCTGACATCCTTTTTTCTATGAAAACGACAGGGCTTGCGCCAAGTCGCATCTTCTAGCAGATTAGTAACGTGATGTATATGCCAAATGGTACACACTTGTCACATTTGAAGATAGCGTGATGTCGTTTGAAGTGAAAGTCACTGGAACGATATCGTAGTAATGTGTAGACCAGCCTGCATTATTGTATGTACGGTAGCCTGCACCTGCAGGAACTTGAATCGTTAGTGAAAATTGTCCATTCTCGTCTGTTGTACCTGTCGCTGTTTGAGCATATGATTTGATTGCTGCTTCAAAATAAAGCTGAATTGGCTGATTCGCCATGAGTTGACCACTTGTGTCCTTTAATGTTCCTTTAAAAGTAGCTGGATAATATGAACCTACACGATATTTACTGCCAGAACCGTAATTGACCATACCACCGTCTGCTGCTGTGACGCCTGTTACTTGTACGGATGCTGGTACTGCTCCTGTTTCCTCTGCATGTGCAAAGCTTGGGAAAACGAGAAGCAATGATAGAAAGAAAGCAAACATGATTTTTTTCATCGATAAATCCTCCTTTTTTTCCTACTATATTACTATCGACAGTTATTGTCATTTTTCCAGTAAAAAACAAAAAACTTCCCTTTTTATTCAAAAGGGAAGCTACAAGACTATTTTTTCACAACAACTTTCACTGCTTTACTTTCTCTTTTTCTCACATCTGAAGCCGTCACATACAAGACAGTTTTGGCTTTTTGCGGCTTGATTTTAGCCGTAAATGCGCCTTTGCTATTGGTTTTGACCGTTTGAATGACTTTCTTTGATTTGTTCTTCACCTTGATCGTCAAGCCTGCACCCGCAGTTCCTTTGACCGTTTTACTTTTCACTGTTACTCGATTCACCTTTGGCTTAGCTGGCGCTTTGCCCTTTTTCACGACCGTTTTGAGCGAAGTCGCAGCCTTTCCTTTTGACATCTTGATGTGAAGCACTTTATTTTTGTTTTGATGCTTGATCTTCACACTAAAGGTTCCTTTTTTGCTTGCCGTGCCTTTTCCAAGCAGGGTTTTGCCTCTATACACAGAAATGGCAGCGCCGGCTTTCGCCTTTCCTGTCACCTTTTGATGCTGATCTTCTACTTTGTTAACTGATGCGTTTAATTCAACAGCACTTAACGCGGCAAAAGCATTGAGTCTGCCATGTCCTGTCATCCAGTCGATACCCGGAATTTTCGGATCGACAACAGGCTCGTCATATTCATCATAGAAAATGTCGTCTGTTCCATCAACAGCTTTAAAAGAAATATCATCCGCTGTATTTTGTAAAATATTTCTCACTTGATTTGGTTTCAGGGTTGGATTTTTAGAAAGGAGTAATCCTGCTGCTGCTGCAACATACG
This sequence comes from Bacillus sp. JUb11, assembly GCF_024807925.1. Lineage (NCBI taxonomy): Bacteria > Bacillati > Bacillota > Bacilli > Caryophanales > Bacillaceae > Bacillus > Bacillus sp. JUb11. Next base: position 308,610 of record NZ_JANUEZ010000004.1, read on the forward strand.
GTGTAGCCATTGATGTCCCGCTCAGGTATGAAACATTCCCATCAGGCATTAAGCTTGGGATATCAGACCCTGGTGCAGACATGCTTAATCCTTTCCCATAGCTTGAGAATTCAGCGGCAATATCCATGCGATTGCTTGCACCAACTGCCATGGCGTACTTGGAAGTCGCAGGATAACCCATTTCTGGAATGCCATCGTTTCCGCTCGCCACTACCACTAATACATTTTTTTGTGCAGCATAGTTCATCGCATATTCAATGACCTTGCTGTAGTAGCCGCCAAGGCTCATGTTGATGACCTTTGCACCTTTGTCCACTGCATGTTTAATGCCAAGAGCAATATGCTCTGTATCTCCATTTCCATACGCATCCAGTACTTTGACTGGGATGATACCTGTATGTTGGTTCAGCCCTGCCATGGAGTAATGATTATCGGCTTTTGCTGCAATGATACCTGCCACATGGGTACCGTGGCCATTGTCATCAATTGCATCTTTATTACGGCCAATCAGATTGGCACCTAAGTCTGTGCGAACCGTTCCGCTTAAATCAGACAAACGGCTGTCGACACCTGTATCCACAACAGCGATTAACGTTTGCTTCATTTTGCTTGTACCAATCAATGTATTCATTTGTTCAAACTTCACATCAGCGCCTTTTTTCCCACTGTTCTGCGCACTGTTTTTCAGCGGCCACTGGTAACCATACTGCGCGTCATTGCTGAGCGCACGATACGTTTGTACAGGCTCTGCAAATTCAACATTCGGCATACTAGAAAGCTTTCTCGCCGTGCTTTTGATCACAGCTGTGCCTGCTTTAAGCGTTTTGCCAGCTGATTCTTTCCCTGCCGGTACATCGTAAACATACATTCCTTTAAATAAAGGATTTACTGACTGAGATGTCACACGGTTTTCTTGAATTCCGTAGCCTTTCATCTTCTTTTTTGCGGATTGAAGCGTTTGACCATCCTTTAATTTAAAGATGATTTTGTTTGTGTTGACCTTTTCTTCTGGAACAAGCTTTTGTTTCTCTAATACATAACCGATCGATTTTCCTTCAAGCTGATCGATTCCTAGTTTTTGCCCCACTGCTTCTAATTCCTTTTTTAAATAGGCTGGACTTGCATCTTTGAGCATATCAAAAAGGGAACGGATCGCCTGTTGCTCTTTCTCTGTGACGATATGACCGCTGAATGCACCATTTTTCTCTACGTCATTCAGCAATGATTTTAATGTCAGCAAATGATTGTACACCGTTTGCTGCTTTTTTTGATTGTTGATGAGTTTAGATTTGAGAAACGGCTTTGTTTTTTGTAGCAGACGTGTAAGCTTCTGACCATCGGCTGTTTCATTGAATCGTTTGTCTTCGATCGTACGAATGGATTGAAGAATTTCACGTCCATGCTTTTTCTCAATAATGATGATCGTTGGCTCTTCTTCTTCAGGGAAAATCGGTTCAGATGGCGGAAGATTCGCACCTTTATACCCGATTGTATATGCTGCATCCTCTTCCTCATCACGGCTGTCTTCCTCTGAACCTAAATACAGCACTTTGACATAGTAAGGACCTGACCATGCATGCGGGAAGTTGATTTCTGTCTCTCCACTTGCTGTGTCCACACGATATCTCGAATAAGTGTCATCCTTTATCGCTCTATCCTTACTTGGGTAGACCGATACAGATAACACTTGTTTGCTTTTGACAGAAATTTGCATATGTGTATGTTTTGCCACATCATCTGCAGATGGCGTAATTTGGTACCATGACTCTTCTTTTTCATTCTGTAATGTACCTGAGATGACTTCACCATCTTTCAACCCAATGGCTTCATTGACACTTGTGCCTTTACTAACTGCTGATGCTTCGTACCCAGGTAATACAGCCATACATAGAATGATGGCCATGAGTACAACCACACAGGATTTGACCTGCTTTTTAAACATGAAAAGACCCCCTTATCTTTTACAATACCTTGGAAGAATATCACAGAATCCCTTTTAGTAGAATCTGTTTTTGACATAATTAAACTCGTTTTAAGCTAGGATTTGAGATATTCAGATGGCTAGTCTGATCGCTTCATAAACTTTTTGCCATTTCAAACGGAAAATGATGCTATTTAACCATGTCGAAAAGTACATTACAATCAAATTGTAAGCGCTTAACAAACAAGAGAGAAGGGATCAGCTTGTTCCAAAAAGATCATGTTTTTACACAAGTAAACGGTCGATCAAAGAATGAGATTTTACAATACATTTCCGAGAAAGCTGAAGACCTTCACATTACAAACGATCAGTCAGGGTTATTAACAGATTTGTTGAAACGCGAAGACGAAGTCTCAACAGGACTTCAGCAAGGTTTTGCGATTCCTCATACAAAAAGCTCTGCTGTTCAAACGGCTTCACTTCTCTTTTTAGAACTTGAACAACCCATTGAATGGGGAAGCTTCGACGATTTGCCAACAAGCTATTTATTTACACTGCTCGTTCCACTTGAAGAGGCCAATGTCACACACCTCAAATTACTGTCTGGCATTGCCACAAGTTTAATGGAGCCTGCTTTCATCGAAAAGATTCAACCCGGTCAAACAGCAGACTATTATTACGAAGTCATTGAACAACAATTGAAAGAGGGGATTACACAATGAAAATTGTCGGTGTCACTTCATGCCCAGCAGGGTTAGCTCATACACCAATGGCAGCAAAAGCATTAGAGAATGCGGGTAAACAGCTTGGACACGAGATTAAAATCGAACAACAAGGAATTATGGGACAGGTGAATGGCATTACAGCAGAGGAAGCCAAGCAGGCAGACCTTTGCATCATTGCCTCCAATCAGCACATTAACGACGCTGAACGCTTCTCAGGTATTCCTACTGTTCGTGTCGAAATCGGACGCGCTCTAAAAAATGCCGAGCAAATCATCACAAAAGCCGTTGCGCTGGTTGAAAAGAAAAAATCTGAATCCCAATAAAAAAGAGCAATGCCATATAGAAAGGAGCAAAGCAGAATGAAAGCAAAATTAAAAGTCATTGAAGGCCACCTCATGACCGGTATTTCTTATATTCTTCCGGTGATCATCGGAGCTTCACTTATCGTTGGTTTAGCCAAACTAGTCGGGTTAGGTTTTGGTGTGTCAGATTTAAACGCCTATAAAGATGCAGGCGGCATTTTACATGGTGCCTATTTGATGGAACAGGTTGGCTGGACAGGCATTGGCTTAATGAACGTACTGCTCGCTGGCTTTATTGCCTATTCGATTGCGGATAAATCTGGTCTTGCGGCCGGCTTTATCGGCGGAGCTCTTGCCAGCTCAACAAATGCTGGTTTTATCGGCGCCGTCATTGCAGGTTTCTTTGCCGGATATGTCGCTCTCTTTGTGAAAAGAAAAATTCAAATTCAAGGCTCTGCAGCTGGACTCGTCCCTCTGCTCATCTTACCGCTCATTACTGTTGGCTTAACCGGACTTCTCATGTCCGTTCTGCTAGGCGGTCCATTAGGAGCTTTGAACACCGCATTAATTGAATGGATCAAAGGCATGGTCGCAGATGGAACGAGCACACTCGCACTTGCTCTCATTCTAGGTGCAATGATCGGCTTTGACCTTGGCGGCCCAGTGAATAAATCAGCTTGGATGGCTGGTAACGCACTCTTCCTATCAGGTGTCTATCTTCCTGCCATTCTCGTCAATATCGCGATTGTCATTCCGCCGCTAGGATACGGGCTTGCGACATTGATTCGAAAACGCAACTTCTCTCCTACCTTCAGAGAAGCTGGACGAGGCGGCCTTGTGATGGGGATTATCGGGATTACAGAAGGAGCCATTCCCTTTACACTCGTCAATCCTTTGAAATTGATTCCGCTGAATGTCATCGCTTGTGCTGCAGGAAGCGGGGTTGCTGCCTTATTAGGTGTCCATGACATCATGCCGCCAATTGGCGGACTATACGGATTCTTCTCAGTAGGAAACTGGTGGGCGTATTTAATCGGCGCGCTAACTGGCGCACTTGTTATTGGAATTGGTGCCAACCTACTTGTGAACTTCTCTGAGAAAAAAGAACCCCAAAAGCCCGAACATGATCAGAAGCAGAAAGAAGAAGATGATTTTGACCTTGTGCTAGAAGGATAATTTGAACAAAGAAAGGTGTCGTTACACAATGACTGTCAATGTACATGTGATTCCACATACTCACTGGGACCGGGAATGGTATTTTACCACCTCCCGCTCCCGTATCTACTTAATGAAAAGCGTAATGGACATATTGGACACCCTCGAAACAGATGAACGGTTCCATTACTTCATGCTCGATGCACAAGCATCCTTGCTAGATGATTACTTGAAATGGCGCCCAGAGGATGAAAATCGAATCAAACAGCTCGTCACAGCAAAACGCCTCATCATCGGTCCGTGGTATACACAAACGGATCAGCTCGTTATTTCTGGGGAATCGATTGTACGGAACCTGCAATATGGGATTGAGCGCTGTCAGCAGTTTGGACATGTCATGAAGGTCGGTTATGTCCCTGATTCCTTCGGTCAATCTGCACAAATGCCTCAAATTTATCAAGGCTTTGGTATTGTCGATACAGCCTTTTGGCGCGGCGTTTCTGATCATATGACGAATCACACAGAATTTAATTGGCGCGGGGCGGATGGCAGTGAAGTGTTTGCAGTGAATCTGCCATTCGGCTACTACTACGGAGGAAATATTCCTGAGAAGGATGAAGACCTGCAAGCCTTTCTTTCTGAAAAAATCGGGGCGCTGCAAGCAAAAGCTACGACAAAGAATGTCTATTTCCCAAATGGCTTTGACCAAGCGCCTATTCGTAAAAACCTGCCTGACTTATTAGAAAAAGCCAATGAAATAGACGAGCACCACTATCAAATTAGCAGTTTAGAAGACTACATTGCAGCAGTGAAAAAAGAGCGGACTTCTTTTGAGACATTAGAAGGAGAACTCATTCATGCCAAGCATATGCGAATTCACAAGTCCATTTTTTCAACAAGAGCAGATTTGAAAATCTTAAACAACCAAATTGAAAACTATCTTGTCAATGTGATGGAGCCGATCCTTACAATCAGCTATTCACTCGGACATGACTATCCGCATGACACGGTGCGTGATATTTGGTATCTCATGTTCGAAAATGCAGCGCATGACAGCATTGGCGGCTGTAACAGTGATACGACGAATCAAGATGTCTTCTTCCGCTATAAACAGGCAAAGGAAATCGCCGAGAATCTTGTGGACTTACACATGCGTCTCATCGCCATCCGGCTGCAGACTGAGCAAGAAATTACGTTCACTTTATTTAATACACTGCCTTCAAAGCGCTCTGAAGTCATTGAAGTCGAAACCTTTATCACAGAACGTCCATTTACACTAAAAGACGCTGATGGACGAACTCTTCACTACACAGTCAAAAGCAAAACCGATGTGACAGATTATGTCTTAGCACAGCAGATTTCACTTAACCCAAGCAAAGAAGTGTACATGCCAAAGCAAGTATGGAAAGCTGTTTTACTCATTGAAGCAGTCGACTTGCCATCCGTTGGTTATACACAAGTCAGCATGGTTTTCGATGAATCTAGTGAATCCATTTTGGAAAAAACAGAAGGCCGTGTCATTGAAAATACGTTTTACCGCATTACAGCAAATGACAATGGGTCATTAGAAATTACGGATAAACAGACTGGACGAACGTTCTCTGAGCAAATGATCTTTGAAGACAACGGAGATGATGGGGATTCTTATAACTATTCACCACCGCGTGAGGATCTTTATGTATCATCAAAAGATATCTCATCAGCAGACATCATCGTATCGAAAAGCAGTTTACAGGAAGAGCTCACCATCAAGCTTCAATTGACTGTCCCGTATGATTTAGAGGAACGTTCGGAGCAAAAGGGGACGACTTCCCTCCCGATCACAGCGAAGGTGGCTTTAAATAAAGATGAAGCGGTCATCCGTTTTCATGTGAATGTTGAAAACCATGCGCTAGACCACCGTCTACGGGTACTCTTTGATACAGGTATTGCATCAAACGTATCACTCAGCGATCAACAGTTTGGCACCATCGAACGTCCAACGGAGCTGACGCAAGAGCTAGAATGGTGGAACAATGAACATTGGGAAGAAAAACCGATTACCATTGAACCCATGCAATCATTTGTTGCACTTCGCGATGAAGCATATGGTGTCTCTCTTTTGACGGACTGCGTCAGAGAATACCAAATCACAGGCGCGGGCTACACAACCATTGCTTACACACTCTTCCGCTGTTTCGGAAAAATGGGGAAAGAAAACCTTCTTTACCGTCCCGGCCGGGCTTCTGGAGAAAAAATCGTGGAAACACCTGACGCCCAGCTTCAAGGATCGCTATCATTCTCCTTTGGCATGCACTATAGCCAAGAAGCGGTGAGTGAAGGACACTTGGCTCAGCTTGCTAAACGTTACACCACCCCGGTTCAGTGCTACGAGCGGGCAGACTTTTTAAACGGTCGTTTAATTTTCTCTTTCCGAGATGAAAAAGAAGACTTACAATCTACTTATAGCCTGCTTGACATTGAGACAGACGGGGTCGTTCTAAGCGCTTTGAAAAAAGAAGAGCATGGAACAGGCATTGTCATTCGTCTCTTCAATCCATATTTAACACGTCAAACAGCCGCTTCAATCAATAGTTCATCTCTACAACATGGAGAAACAGCGAATTTAGGCGAAACACCTGAAGGACATATACTGAAAGCACAACATGGATCATTACACATTGAACCGCTCACACCTTGTCAGGTACAAACCTACATTGTAAAGAAAAAATGAACATGTAGGGGCGGGATCCATTTGGATTCCGCCTCTCTTTAATGGAGGGCATTGATCATGCGAATTGGAGGCATCGAAGCAGGCGGTACAAAATTTGTCTGCGGCTACGGAACAACAGACGGAACGATTGAACATATGACTTCCTTTGCAACAGGGAACCCAGAAGAAACATGCCGGCAAGTGATCGAATACTTTACAGAGCATCCAGTTGATGCGATTGGCATAGGCGCATTCGGACCTGTCGATGTAAAAGAACACAGCCCCAGCTATGGAACGATTCTCGAAACACCCAAAACAGCTTGGCGCCAATTCCCTTTACTCTCAACCTTAAAACAAGCACTCGGTCTCCCTATGAAGCTTGATACGGATGTGAACTGTGCGGCGCTCGGTGAAGCTCGTTTTTCAACGGAAACAGACAGACCAAATTCCTTGATCTATATCACGGTTGGGACGGGAATCGGTGGCGGTGCCTATATTGAAAACAGCCTCATTCACGGACTGCTTCATCCAGAAATGGGACATATCACCGTTCAGCGCCACCCTCATGACACCTATGGGGGCTGCTGCCCTATACATCATGATTGTTTAGAGGGACTGGCATCCGGACCTGCCATAGAAGGGCGCTATCATACACTGGCACCCATGCTGCCAGAGGATCATCCTGCTTGGTCACTTCATGCCTACTATCTCGGGCAGATGACCGCCAATTTATTACTCACCCTTTCGCCAGAGCGCATTATTTTTGGTGGAGGTGTCATGAAACAGCCGGCCTTGCTGCCGCTCATCCTTGAAGAAACAGACGAGCGACTTCATGGTTACTTACAACTACCAAAGCCATTAAATGAAATCGTCACAAAGCCTTCCTTTGACGGATTATCTGGTTTAATGGGAGCCATCGCCCTTGGAGCTGATGCCTTAAAGGAACAAGGAGCGGCGCAATGATGATGACGGCAGATACTCGAACCTACCAGCTCATTCAGCGGCTATTTGAAACGAAAGGGTTCGTGAAGCTGGAGGAGCTCACTGCCTCTTTTCGCTTATCTGACCGCTCCATCCGCAATTTAATCAAAGAAGCAAACGAACTGTTAACACAAGCTGGAGCCATGATCAAGACCATCCGCGGGAAAGGGTATACGCTCTTAACAAATGACCAAGACGCTTTCCTGCTTTGGCTTCATCAGCAAAAGCTTCCTGCCCGCTCTCTCGTACCCGTCATGCCAGAAGAGCGCATACGATTTATGATGAGAAAACTATTGCTTCAATCAGACTACTTAAAAATTGATCAATTAGCAGAAGAATTGTTCATCAGCCGTATGACGGTCAGCAGTGATTTAAAAAAAGGACGGGAGCTGTTAGCCCGTTACGGTATGACCCTTGTCTCAAAGCCTGGATTTGGCTTAAAAGTAGACGGAGACGAATTGCAAAAAAGGACGTGCTACGCAGACTTACTGCTTGAAGAAGAGCCCGCCCTATCTCATATAACTGAGCGGGAACAGCTTCATTTCCCTGACATTTCACTTGAAACCATTCGATCCATTGTGCTGACAAATCTATATCAAGAATCACTGCTCATTAAAGATATTGCCCTAAAGAATTTAGTGATTCACTTAGCGATTGCCATTCAACAAACGCAAAAAAAACAGCGGATACCCGCCAGTATCACTCACTCACAAAGACCGCCAGTGTTAACAAGAATCGCTCAAAAGATCACTCATCAAATAAGCGACACGTTTCATGTCACCTTATCAGAGGATGAAACAGATTACTTGGTGATGCATCTCTTAGCGAATCAAACGTGGAAAGAAATTGATGAGCACCAAACGACAGAAGAAGTACGTCAGGCGGTGACACGATTTCTCAAGCACATTGAAAAAACAAGCGGTCATCGTTTTGTAGATGACGATATCCTGCGTCAAGATTTGATGCTGCATATGAAGCCATTATTAAATCGAATTCAATACGGCGTGTCTTTACAAAATCCGCTTTTGCATGAGATCAAAACATCTTACCCTTATCCGTTTGATTTGGCTGTCAGCGGACTCAATGCCTTACAGCTGGTACGGACGCCAAATGAAGATGAAGCGGCATATGTTGCCTTACATATTGCTGCTTCATTTGAAAGAAGTCATCTTGACACCTCACAAAAAAAGAGGGCCATTATTGTATGCGGGTCTGGACTAGGAACGGCACGTCTGCTTGAAATTAAATTGAAGGCGGCCTTTCAACATGAGCTTGAGATTGTTGAGCTTTATTCTTATCAGGATTACGCTTTTAGCACGACTTTGCCATGTGATGTAATTATTACAACCGTACCTCTCGCACCAAAGGGGAAACCAATCATTCAAGTGAATGCTTTTTTTGAACATCATGATGTCCAGCGTGTGAGTGAGGTCATTCACCTGTTAAACGGACACGGTGCCCCTTCGCAGGAGCTGATGGCTTTTTTCCAAGAACGATTGACCTTGTTGGATGTGGACCTTTCAAGCAAAGAAGAGGTATTAGATACGCTTTGCAGCCGGCTGGAGGCGCATCAGCTTGTTTCATCTTCTTTTCGTTCCTCCGTGCTGGAGCGGGAGCAAATGTCATCGACCTATCTTGGCAAGGGGATTGCAATGCCTCACCCGCTCATCACAAATGAAGGCACCTCCTGCGTGGCAATTGCACGATTGAAACAGCCAATTGATTGGCAGGGCGATCAAGTATCTCTGATTTTCTTGTTAGCCATTCAGAAAGATGACGCTGCCTGCATGAATCAATTTTTTGAACAAGCTGTCGATTTGTTAGACAGTCCTGACCGCCTTCACTCCTTGACACATGCAAGGACATTTGATGAGTTGATGCATGTCCTGTTTCAATAGCACAAAAGGCCGCCCAAGTGAAATCGGACGGCCTTTTATTCATCTATTCCTCACATACGAATCAATCGTATATGACATTTTTTCCTTCTTCCCTTAACTTTTTCAACGACGTCAGCATATGATTGATTTCTTCATCGGAGTGTCTTTCCCAAGCGCCTAATTCTGCGACAATTTTCAAAGGAGATTTCGATCGATAGGAACGGGTCGGGTTACCGGGGAATTTTTTGTCAGTCAAATTCGGATCATCTTCAAACTCGCCTGTCGGTTCTACAACATAAATTCTCTCTTTTGCATCAGACCGGGCTAATTCAGCTCCCCATTTGGCTGCATTTAATGTTCCGGTGAAATAGATGTGGTTCGATTGTTTATCCTGATAATTGGATAAATGCAACGGTTCAAGCAGGTCCCCAATCTTCAATTCCGCTTTCGTCCCATGAAAAAACGGCCCAGGATCTAAAACATCTTTCTTGTCATTCATACAGCCACATCCCTTATCGTTATTGACTTGCGTATAACAGTATACGGGCTGATGCGGGCGGAAAACAGTCTATAAATGAGATTAAATTCGGGGTATAATGATAGTAGAGAGTAAGATGTGATCGGACATAGATGATTGATTGAACCTCCTCTATTCGGTCATCTTTTAACAATCTTAGTGTTTTTTCGTAATTCCTTTGCAAGATATTTGTTGATGTTGATAGATGACGCAATAAATAAAGTGATTAACTATAAAGGCTCTATGACAAATATTGTCATAGAGCCTCCTCTTTAGCTAGGTACATTGCTATTCTTTTTGCTTTTTATAAAGTAGATTATCACTGTAATTATAACTACGGGTATCACCACAATTAAACCAAATGTCACATTTGTATTCCAAGGCATGTTACGATCTAGTTCATGTTCTGAACCTGAATGGATTGGAAAAATCCACTTTCATATACCAATAAAACCAATTATTGTATTTATTTTCATTTTATAGGAGGACTTTTTAATTAATGTACGAATTTAATATATTGTTAGTGAAAAAATTAATTAGGAGTGATTAATTATGTCTATTAAAAAAGTACTAATTACCTCTTCGTTGGCTGTGGCGTTACTTGGAAGTTCTATTCCTGCTTTTGCTACTAGTCCAGTTACTACAAGTTCTAATCAAAATGTAAGAATAACAGATGATGCCTCAACTAAGGCGAGTTTCACAAGATATATTTATGGCCAAGATTTTAACGCTTTTCCAACTTCATTTACTGAAGACAACTTACTATGGATTCTTCAGCAAAGAGTAGATATGGGAGACGGCTGGTGGCGTGCTGAATATAAAGCCACATTTTAAACGGCTATGATTTGAAGAACTCACTAATCTTACATGATTAGTGAGTTTCTTTTCCGCAGGTATTTTTTACTTTTTTATGTTTCATGGCTTATAAAATAAATTTTCTTTGATTTATTATTTAAAAAAAAGGAAATTTCTCATTGAGTCCAACAAGGACAAAAACAAGAATACCTTCCACAGCTGACAGCGTCACAATCAATCCGTGGTTCATTGGGTGTTCCTTCGCAATTAATTTCTGACCAATATAGTTTAAAGCATAAAAAAGAAAGAACAATAAGAAAAACAAATAAAGGATCGTCATCATCTACATAACCCTCTTTCTTATAATGGATAATAATCCAATTTTTACAATATATCATTAGACTAACATTTTAGAACAATTCGAACAATATGCTCTTGCCAATAGAGTGAACAAAAAAAACCAGCCACCCGCTAATAAGGTGACTGTGACTGGCTTTTTTCTGTTACTTCCCGATGTTCTCTCCATTTTGCTCGATCAATGTTTCATACCAATAAGAGCTCTTTTTCCGAATTCTCTTCAGGTCTTTCAGGTCAAATTCATCACGGTTGACGTAGATAAAACCGTAGCGTTTTGAGCAGCCTTGGTGTGTACTGATTAAGTCGATGGCTGACCACGGGCAGTACCCGAATACCTCAACCCCGTCTGTGATCGCCCATTTGATTTGTTCAATATGTTTTTCTAAATAATCAATTCGATAATCATCCTGAATCGATCCATCCGCTTCTAACTTGTCAAAAGCGCCTAGCCCGTTTTCCGTAATAATAAGAGGCAGCTGATAGCGGTCGTAAATCTCACGCATCGTTGATCGGAAACCGGTAGGGTCAATCTCCCAGCCAAATGCATTTTTACTTAAGAACGGGTTGTTGCCGCCTTTGTAGACGCCATCTTCACCAGATTTTAAATGCTGATCTCCGCCGCGGGCAAATTCATCATTGCCATCTCCTTTACTCGCTTCAACCGTTTGAGATGTGTAGTAGTTAAAGGCAATGAAGTCTGGTTTTGCACTTTTCAAAATATCCATATCTCCCTCTTCAATCACAGGAAGAATGTCTTTTTCCTTCATGTATGCCCATGCAAGGTTGTTATAACGACCGAATACCGCCATATCAAGATATAGCCAGTTGCGGATCGCATTGTAATTAGCCGCAGCAATGACATCCTCAGGTTTTGGAGATGCCGGGTAAATAAGGGCGATGTTTGGCGCTGGTCCGATTTTTGCCTCAGGCAGCAAACGATGACAAAGCGTCATGGCTTTCGCCTGTGCCACAAGCATATGGTGGTTCTGCTGATATAGTTCTTTTTTCGGATTTTCTAAATTTGGATCCAGTGTACCTAGAGCTGATCCATGTAAAATCATCATGTTTTGTTCATTAATCGTCAGCCAATATTTTACCTTCTCGCCATACTCCTGGAACAAAACCTCCGCATAACGTTCAAACGCATCGACTGTCGAACGATTTGACCAGCCGCCTTTCACTTGAAGCGCATGAGGTAAATCAAAGTGATACATCGTCACAATTGGTTCAATGTCATAGCGGCGCAATTCATTAATGAGAGAATGGTAGAAGTCAATTCCCTTTTGATTGATCTCCCCATCTCCATCTGGAATGATACGTGTCCATGCAATGGAGAAACGATAAGCCTTCAAGCCCATTTCTGCAAACATCTTCACGTCCTCTTTATATCGATGATAGTGATCGCTGGCTACCTTAAAATCAGTTGTTCCTTCAGGATAGCTTTCTCTCATATCAATGACTGAAGGTCCCTTGCCATCCTCGTTCCATGCACCTTCTACTTGATAGGCGGAAGTCGATCCACCCCAGAAAAAGTCTTTTGGAAATGGTGCTAGTGTTGAATATCTCATGATTATGTCCTCCCTTTCTTAAACTAAGTGTAAAAATGATTGTCCTGGTGTCACTTGTTTTTCTTCTGTCTCAATGATATCGCTAAATTCACCGGAATTGGTAATAATCACAGGTGTTGTGACAGAAAGACCTGCTGCTTGAATGGCCTCAATATCAAACTCCGCAAGCAGTTCACCTTCTGTAATGGTTTGGCCCTGCTCAACCTTCGGCGTAAAATGACGGCCCCCAAGTTGTACAGTATCCAGTCCAATATGAATGAGTACTTCTGCTCCGCTTTCAGAGGTGAGACCGTATGCATGTCCTGTTGGGAATACCGTTGTCACGACCCCAGTTACTGGTGCAAACAGCTTGCCTTCTGATGGAATAATGGCTGCGCCCTTACCTAAAGCGCCAGATGAGAAGGCTTTATCTTGCACCTCTTCTAGCTTGATGACTTCGCCAGATAAAGGACTTTTCACATGAGCTGCTTTGACACCATGTTCATTTTCAGATGCTGGTGCAGAACTAGCTGCAGGAGCATCTTCTTCATCCACAGGATCTTTGAATCCAATCAAATAGGTTAAGACGATTGAAAGGACAAATGAAACGGAAATTCCGATTAAGAATCCTGTAAACCCTTGACCATAGAAGATCGGAAGTGTCAGTAAACTCGGAAGACCTGATGCGATCGCAATACTTTGTGAATAACCGATAATGGCACCACCGACACCGGCAGAGATCACCGCTGCAATAAATGGTTTTTTCAAACGAAGTGTGACGCCGTATACAGCAGGCTCTGTAATTCCAAATACAGCAGAAACCGCTGTTGATCCAGCTAATGATTTCAGCTTTTTGTTCTTTGTTTTCAGCATAACACCGATTGAAGCACCGGCTTGTGAAAATACAGCTGGCGCAGTAGCCGGCTTAATATGATCTTTTCCATGAACCGCAATATTATTTAAAATGACTGGCACAAGCCCCCAATGGATACCGAAGATGACAAGAACCTGCCATGCCATCGCAATTAAAGCACCGGCAAGTGTAGGGCTAAAGGAGAATACTTTCAGCAGGACGGCTGCAATTCCGTTCCCTGCATACACACCAAATGGTCCAAATACGATCAGCGTCAGTGGAACGACCGTGACCAGTAAAATCAGTGGTGTAATAAAGTTTTTCACACTTTCATGAATGACTTTGTTAAAGAAACGTTCGATATATCCCATCACAAACACTGCCAAAATAATCGGGATAACCGTTGATGTATAAGACATTAAGACAACCGGAATACCGAAGAACGACACATCTCCGCCGCCTTTTGTGAGCTCTTGAATAGTCGGGTAGATCAGTGCACCTGCAATCGTCACAGCGACAAATGGATTCGCTTTAAACTTCCTAGCAGAAGTGAATGCGAGCAGCAGCGGCAGGAAGTAGAACAAGCTGTCTGATGCGGCAAATAAAATTTGATACGACGTATCTTCAGGAGATAACCATTTTGCATTGATACAGATGCCTAGAAGTCCTTTTAAAATACCGGCACCCGCCATGACACCTAGAAGCGGTGTGAAAATTCCAGAAACAATGTCGACGAATTTTCCGAAAAGACTTGTACTTTCTTCACTTGATCTAGCAGATGAAGAAGTGGAATCCTCTAATAGATTCGTAAACTCCCCAATCTCTCGATATACCTCTGGTACCGTGTTGCCAATGACCACCTGAAACTGGCCGCCGCTTTCCATGACAGTCACCACACCATTTAATTTTTCAATGGCCGCTTTATCTGCTTTTGATCTGTCATTTAATGTGAAGCGAAGTCTTGTGGCACAGTGAACCAATGAATGAACGTTTTTCTCTGTCCCGATATGTTTGATAATGTCTTCTGCTAATTGACGATGACTCATACAAAAACCCCCTTTTTTTCAAAAAAATACGTTTTTAGGCAAAATAAAAACCTAAACGGGCACCAAAAATAGTCGCAACTTGCTATTGCGCTTTTTCAGTGAACGTTTAGGTTTTGCCTGCCGAACAGTCACAATCCTCTAAGACGATCATTGTGAAACCGTATTCTTTTATGTTTATGAGCAAATAGTACCACTCACTTTTTATGATGTCAACGCTTTCTTTTAAAATTCTATCTTTATTTTTCTCGTTTGATGAGTCGATTCAAATGAATCGATAGATAGAGCATCTCCTCTGATGTTAGATCGCGATGATATGTTTGATACACATATTCCGCGATTTTCTTTGCGCATTCGTACGCCTTCGGATATTTCACTTTAATCAGCTGATATAAATCTTGGTCTTCACTGACGAGTAACGTTTCGTTGATGAGACGCTGTACGAAAAAGCGTAAATGTGTGAGAAAACGATAAAAGTTGAGCGAGTCTTCATCAAATTCCATGTTCAAGTGATATTTCACAATGGTCAGTATGGCATTCACTTCTTTTGTGATATTGACCGTTGTATTCATGTCTTCATTGAGCTCTGCATTAATGATATGCATGGCAATAAAGCCCGCTTCATCTTCAGGCAGTTCAATATGAAGACGATCTTCAATCATCTCAAGGCATTCCTTCGCCACGAGAAACTCATCTTTGTATAAACGTTTAATCTCCCAAATCAGCGAATTCTCAATCAAGTGGTTTTTCTTTAATCGTTCAATGGCGTAATGAATATGGTCTGCCAGCGATACATGCAGACTTTCGTTTAATCTTCGGTTCAGCTTTGTATGTGCGTATTGGATCATTTCCTCGGTCACCTTGACGACATCATATGGAACCTCTTGAAGCAACATTTTCATCCGCTCATGTACGGAATGATCTTCTAGGCGGAACACTTTATCAATTAACGCCTCGTCCACCGGGTCGCCGGGACGTCTTTGAAAAGCGATGCCTCTGCCCATGACGACGATTTCTTTTCCTTGTTCATCTATCACACTAATGACATTATTGTTTAGAACCTTTTGAATCTGCATCTCCAAACACCTCCGTCTATAACCAGCCATCTACACTCAAAATATGCTCTCATCTTAACACAACTGTCAAATCACTTGGCGTTTTTATCTGACTTTTGAAATAGATTTAACGATATTTCCACTTCTTTCTTGCTGGTCTGATCCTCCCTCGGCCTGCATACAATACCCCGAGGAGGTGACCTTCGATGAAGGCTTTTTTCTGGTCAGCATCTTTTTTATTCATGTTCATTCTGACTCTCTTTATTCTAGGTATTGTTTTTTGGCTTAGTGGACAAGGCTTAGAGCAGCTATGGAGATATGCGCTTATCTGTCTTGTGACAGCCACCGTTCTACACGGCGTTACCACTTGGCTAAAGCAGCATGTCATGCATCACTCATCCAAATAAAAGGCTGCCCTCAGTATTCAGGCAGCCCTTCCGTTATTCCTTAGATGAGGCGGCTTCTTTCTGAGAAGCACGCAGTTCATCATTGATTTTTTTCGCATCTTCTAAAAACTCTGTTTCAAATCCACTTTTGAGTGCCCACATATAAAATAACAACGCCACAACTGCAATGAGTGCCATATCCCAGCCATAATGAATGACGTTATACCCGCCAAATTTATCACTACCGAGACAAGAAATCGTCATCATCACAAGCAAATACACAACCATCCAAGCACCTGCTTTAAAGTGACGACCAAAGCCCTTCCACTTCGCTTTTGCTTGATAGTAAAAATAGATTGGCAGACCGATGAGAATAATGAACAGCACCTGACCCGTCAGCGGCCATCTCGCCCAGTACAGTGTCAATGATGCAAAGACAAAACCGAGCGGGGCAATGATGCTGAGTCCTTTAATTCGCAATGGACGATATAAATCTGTGCCCGTCTTTCTCAGCGTCATCACTGTCACAGGTCCTGTCAAATAGGAAATCAGGGTCGCCACAGAGATAATTTCAGCGAGAACCCCCCATCCTCTAAACAAAAACAGAAAGATAAACGATACGCCTAAGTTAAAAAACATCGCTGGACGAGGCACACCATAAATTGGTTGCAGACGACCAAGTACACTCGGCATGTACTTGTTTTTTTCCATCCCATAAATCATACGAGACGTCGTCGCCGTATACGTAATCCCTGTTCCAGAAGGAGAAACGAACGCATCTGCATATAAAATAAGGACAAGCCAGTTGATCCCTAGCGCAATGGCAAGGTCAGCAAATGGCGAGTTGAAATTCAAATGCCCCCAGCCATTCACTATCATTGATGGATCGACAGCCCCAATAAAAGCGATTTGCAGCAGCACATAAATGACCGTTGCAATCAAAATCGATCCAACAATGGCGATTGGAATCGAACGCCCTGGATTTTTCGCTTCTCCTGCCATATTAATCGGGCTTTGGAAGCCATTAAAAGCAAACACAATCCCTGATGTTGCGACAGCTGTGAGCACACTCGCCCAGCCGTTCGGCGCAATACTTGTTCCAGAAGTAAAATTCTCACTATGAAAACCTACGAATAAGAGCGCACCAATTGTTAATCCTGGAATGACGATTTTAAAAACCGTAATGAATGTATTCGCCTTTGAAAACAACCCAACTGTCCAATAATTGAGCAGAAAATAAATCACCAGCAGCACACTTGCCACCATGAGCCCCTCGGTCGTCAAAACCCCTTTTGTGACCAAATGGCTTGTCCACTTTGCCCACTCCCAAGGCCATGAGCTCATGTATTGCACGGAGGCCACTGCCTCAACAGGAATCACTGAGACAATCGCAATCCAGTTTGCCCAAGCGGCGATAAATCCAATAAAAGAGCCGTGTGAATATTGCGTATATTTGACCATTCCGCCTGCCTCTGGAAACATCGACCCGAGTTCACTATAAGACAATGCGATAAATAAAATAACAACCATCCCGATCAACCATGACAAAATAGCAGCAGGGCCGGCGATTTGAGCAGCCCGCCACGCACCAAAGAGCCATCCTGAACCAATGATTGAGCCAAGACCTACCATCATTAAAGCGAAAGTTCCCATCCTACGATGCAAATGATTCATGTTCATAACACCTTTCGATTAAAATACAGAGCATGTGTCGAGCAAGCGCCTTTCTTTTATAGCAGCTCACCATTCATTCCATTGGCAAATACTTTCTGATCTGAACTTTTATCTTTGTTCATTTTTTTGCCTGTTATATTATCTCTCAATTCTCCATTTTCTGAAATAGTCGAACATGCTTATTTCAAAAGAAAGCGCTTTTTCAACTGTTCAATCTATTAGACTGATTAACTACCTTTACCCTTATTTTGAAAAAAACAAAACAAAAAAGAAAGAGGAAATGACTTCCTCTTCCCTCTGAACACGTATCATTCAAAGAAAAAAGGATAAAAGGGAAACCAACCCTCTTATCCTTGTGAGATTGCTTGTTCTTTTTCAATGACAGCTAGTCTTTCTTGAACTTCTTCTTCAGATAAATTGTGCTGTTTCACATAAAGGTTACGTTCGCTTGTGCGGCATTCATGGCTGCAGCTGCGCATATATTTATGCTCGCTTTCTTCTGTTGCAATCATTTTGCGGTTACATGCAGGGTTCGCGCAGTTCACATAACGCTCGCAAGGTTCGCCAGTGAAGAAATCTTTTCCTACCACGACGTGCTCTGTTTGATTGACTGGAACCGTTAGGCGGTTATCAAACACATAACATTGACCGTCCCATAGCTTTCCTTGAACTTCTGGGTCTTTTCCGTACGTGACAATTCCACCGTCAAGCTGGGATACATCTTCAAAGCCTTCACGCTTTAACCATCCTGAGAATTTCTCACAGCGTACGCCGCCTGTGCAATACGTCAGAATTTTTTTCCCTTCAAGAATCTCTTTGTTGTCACGAATCCACTCAGGTAATTCACGGAATGTCTCAATGTCAGGGCGCACAGCACCTCTGAAGTGACCGACATCAAACTCATAATCATTACGTGCATCAATCACGACCGTATCAGGTGATTGCATTTGCTCGTAAAATTCAACTGGGCTGAGATGTTTCCCCGTTAATTCTAGCGGATTCACATCATCTTCAAGACTTAAATTCACCAATTCATTTCGGTGGCGGACGTGCATTTTCTTAAACGCATGACCATCTGCTTCGTCAATTTTAATTGGCATGGACGCAAAGCGTGGATCTTCTTTCAATGCTTGCATGTACTTGTCCGTCTGCTCAATGGTACCAGAAACGGTTCCGTTTATGCCTTCAGATGAAACAAGAATACGACCTAACAAACCAAGTTCCTTACAGAATGCTAGATGCTCTGCTGTAAACGTTTCTGGATCCTCAATGGGGACATATTGATAGTAAAGTAATACACGATATTGTTTTTCCATATATATAAACACCTCTTAAATTTAATCAAAACATACCATTTTATATCATACAGGAAATACATACCTTAAGGCAATGTCAGCAGTTCAATTCCATAAAACGGAAGAGTCTATGGTCTCATATTGTCCATTTATTTGACAGAACTTTCTGTAAAATGAGATGATTTAAGTACTATATGATTTCGTAAAGGAGCATAAGTCAATGATCCAGCCAGAAGATATCGTCAGAAGCGGTCCTAACCAGTTTATTTCTCAAAAGGGGATTTATCATGAAATCGAGTCATTTGTTACTCCCTTTCAGTCACCAGCTATAGTGACAGGATATGACTCATATCAAGCCTTTTCACAGTACACAAAGCTTCCATCCGAGTGGCCTGTTGTTCAGCATAAAGGTTACAGTTCACCAAATGCGATCACACGAATTGCGGAAGAACTCAAGAGTTCAGACGTGATCATCGGGATCGGTGGCGGCACGATTTTAGATACAGCGAAGTCTGTTGCCGACGCTCTCCAAATTGAAGTGATCATGGTGCCGACGATTCCTGGGACATGTGCGGCTTCTACACCGCTCAGCGTCATTTATGATGACAAGGGGAATTTCATGAGGGTCGACTATCATAAGCGGTCCAGCTATCTCACGTTAATTGATCATACTTTTTTGCTTTCATCTCCTCTTTCCTATCTCCAAAGCGGAATTGGGGATACGCTCGCAAAATGGTATGAAGCGGAAGCCATTATTCGTAACACAAAAGGCACCTTGCCGCTCATGGTACATGCTGCATTAAAGCAGGCAGTGTACGTTCGTGACATTCTTCTGACTCATAGTGAAGAAGCCGTTAGCAGTTTAAAAACAGGTCAGCTTTCTCAAGCCTTTGCAGATGTAACAGATACGATCATTACGTTAGCCGGAACAGTCGGCGGCTATGGAGGACGTTATGGCAGAATGGCAGGAGCCCATGCTGTTCATAATGGATTAACATTTATTGATGAAACACATCATGTGTTACATGGACAAAAAGTGGCCTATGGCATTCTCGTTCAGCTTGCTGCAGAAAACCGTATGACGGAAGTAGAAGCATTACTTGAGCTTTATCAAACACTCGGATTACCTAGAACGATGCGTGAGCTTGGCATCACAGCTCAGCTAGAGGAAGCAGCACATACAGTGGCAAACCATGCTGCAAGTAAAGATGAAACCTTTTGTTTGATTGGAGACTATACGAAAGAGCAAATTGTCGACGCCATTCAAATCATTGAGACCTATCAGCCTCAAAAAACGGTCTGAACATACCGGCAAATAAAAAAGCACAGGCATCCCGCCCGTGCTTTTCTTATATTAAAAATCGAAGTTATCTGGGTCTGGACCCGTGCGCTCATCTTCATTGAGCTGATCAATGACACTCATTTCATGGGCGGACAACTCGAAATCAAATACGTTTGTGTTTTCGATGATTCGGCTCTTCGTCACAGATTTCGGAATGGTGATAATGCCATGCTGCAAGTCCCATCGAAGAATGACTTGCGCCACTGACTTCTCATGTTTTTTCGCAATATCTTGAAGCACCGGATGGTTAAGAAGTTTTCCGCTGCCTAATGGCGACCATGCTTCTACATGAATGCCTTTTGCCTTGCAGTAGTCACGTAAAGGCTCCTGCGTCAGCTTCGGATGCAGCTCAATTTGATTGACCATTGGTACCACTTCTGCCTCTTCTAATAAATCTTCTAAATGGTGCTGATGGAAGTTACACACGCCAATGGCTTTCACGCGGCCATCCTTATACAGCTTTTCTAGCGCCTTCCACGTTTCTTTATATTTGCCTTCAACCGGCCAATGGATTAAATAAAGATCCAATACATCCAGACCAAGTTTGTTCATACTCGTTTCAAAGGCTTCAAGCGTTGACTCATATCCTTGATCACTATTCCACACTTTTGTCGTAATGAACAGATCATCGCGAGAGATGCCTGATTGCTGAATGGCTTTGCCAACACCTTCTTCATTTTGATAGGCCGCTGCTGTATCTATACTGCGATAGCCCGCTTCTAGTGCGTCTTTGACTGCATTTACAGCCTCATCCCCATCTTTTACTTGCCACACACCAAAGCCAAGCTTCGGCATTTTCACTCCGTTTGCTAATGTGACTGTATCTGTTAATCCACTCATCAAACAAACCTCCGCTTCATTTTTGCTTACCATGCACTATACCCGAATGTGCGAAAGATCATGCATGAAGATAAACCATTCATAGACTGAATGATCTCAGATAGTTGACAAAGGGCTAAAATGAACTTGATTTTAGCCCTTTGTCTTCTTTTCAGCGTGATAGAAAACCTTTGCAGCCCTAGGAAGGACGAGTACTGGTGCAGAGCGAATTTGACATTCGTGAGCACCAGCACGCAGGACTGACAAAGAATGCGAGGGTTTGTCTACACGCTGAAACCATTCATATACTGAATGATCTTATTTGATGTATTGTCCCATATCGACTTGATTTGCATCAACGATTTGGTATTCACTGATTCGATTTTTTGTTTTAGAACCATCATATGTCTCTAAAAAGCTTTGGTCATAAAAAGTCAGACCATAAGTTTGCTTTTCGTTCTCGTACACTCTGATCCAATAAGATTCTTTTGAGGCTTTTTTAGCTTCGTTTATTTTCTTTAATTGAATACCCGAAAATTTTTTCAGCAACTTTTGAATATCCTCTTTCTTATCCACTACAACGCGCTCATCATCATGCTCAATTTGAATAGAAGTCACTTTATCTTTATCAATCGAGACCACATCATCAAAAGCATATGTTTTGGCATTGATCATAAAATAAAGACCTATTCCGATGAAAATAACGACTACTAAACCAATGATCCACTTCTTCAACCTAACTCCTCCTTCAATTCACGCCATCCCTATACAAACAGCGAGGTCCAATCATCCTCCTCAGAGAATACTTGAATCCCATGCTGTTTCAGCAAGGCAGACGTCACACCGTCCCCAGCCCTTGTCTTCCCGTTAAACTCTCCCCGATAGATCATCCGGCTTCCGCAAGAAGGGCTGTACTCTTTTAACACGACGGATGTTGCGCCAAGAGTCTGAACCTGCTTAAGCGTGTCTTGTGCACCATTTACATACATCTCTGTCACATCTGTTCCATGAACATCAACAACAGAAGCCTGCCCCCGTAAGACATCATGACCATCTCCACCAATAATTTCTGCGGGAGGTCTTGGTGTAGAGAAGCCGCCAAGCAGCTCAGGACAAACTGTTACCGCCTTTCCTTCCTGCACAAGCTCCTCGATACGTTGATCTAATCGATGGCTGCCATTATAACGGACCTTTAATCCCGCAAGACAAGCGCTAACAACGATCATGTATGTTCCTCATTTCTATGTATTGAACGTTTTTTGCTGACTTTAAAATAAATCCATAAAGGCAAACAGAGTATCGTGTACATCAGAAAGGGCAGAGCACAATACAAAACAGCCGCCCACATGGACCCTTCAACTCCTGTGATCCCAAAAAAATAAACAAATAATAGCAAGCTGACAAACAATCCGACGAACGGCATGATAAAAATAGATTTTTTAAAATTCTCCATCATCTCTTTCACCAACACGGCTCCCTCCCTCAATCATCATCACGAATAACGTCAATATATGTTAATTTTACCATAAAAAAACCGAAAGCATCTAGTTTATAGAAAGCTTTCGGTCCGTTATTTATATCTTTTCCTTCCAAGCCTTTAAGAAGCGCTCAATAACCTGTAACTCGTCTTCATTAAATTCATGGAGGAATTCTAAGTAGGAGGAGACTGCCTGTTCATGAAGCTCATCATGCAGTGCCGCAAGCTGTGTGCCTTCCTCTGTGAGTGAATAATAGACGGATTTCTTGTCACCTTGCCGGTGGCAATAGTCGACCATGCCTTTTTCGATGAGCTTTTTCACAGCCTTTGTAATGGCTGGTTTTGATAGTTTTAGTTGTTGTGAAAGAAATGTATTATTGGATTCATTAGGGTTTGCTTGAATCATAGATAAAATATGAAGCTGTGTAAGTGTCCAATCTTGCTTGAGTGTATCAGTCGTGGTAATCAGTGGATCTGTTGGATCGTTCCGTTTCTTTTCCCTATGCATAATCAAATCTTGAATCGCTTTTAAGACAATCTGCTCGTTTGTTTCCATCTGAACCTCCACTCTTAACTGGTTAATAAAATGGTACTAATAATCAATAAAGGAGTCAAAAGAAATGTGGGGATGAGGAAAAGAATGGGTCATCAGACCTGATAAATAAGAGAACTTTTTTACTA
Organism: Bacillus sp. JUb11; assembly: GCF_024807925.1. Classification (NCBI taxonomy): domain Bacteria; kingdom Bacillati; phylum Bacillota; class Bacilli; order Caryophanales; family Bacillaceae; genus Bacillus; species Bacillus sp. JUb11. Next base: position 332,104 of record NZ_JANUEZ010000004.1, read on the forward strand.
GATTACAAGAGACCGCACAATTTCCTTTTCTTTGCTATTATTTATGATAGGTAACCCTCAATCAAAAAAAGAAGGTGAGAGAATGAAAACAGAGCAGCAAATGGCCATTCGCCAGTTAGAAGAAAAAATAAATTTGTTTTCTTCTGTTGTAAACGGATCGTTCCTATCAACGGAAGATTTCGTTCTATCAAACACGCATATATCAACTGACACGTTCAATTTGTTATTACCCATTTCAGCGCACATACAAGATCAACAAAAAGTGGAAGCTGCCATCGAACAAATGCAGCAACAGCAACTAACATTCAGCACATGGATCACTCAAAGCCTGCTTCACCCCGATTGGTCGAATATCATGCAGAAATATGGGTTTCAAGAAGTGGAACGCAATACCATCATGATGCTTGAACATACAAACGACATCGATCAAAGGACCTCTCAATCGCTTACGATCAAGGAAGTGACTGACGATCAAACTTTTCTCGATTATCAACATTTATTTACCGAACTTTTCGAAGGATCACCTGAGGCAATCGCTTTAAACAGCTATTTCCAACGCTTTTCGATTGAACGATTACACCCGAGTACCCGCATGTTCGTTGGATATGAACACAACAAACCGGTCACAACGGGCTTATTGATCGAAACAGCAGACAGCTACGGTATTTATGATGTCATCACAAAGGCAGAACACCGCGGAAGAGGACTTGGCAGTGACATGTTTCATTACCTTCTGACCCAAACAGATAACAAACAAAAGTGTGTGATGTTACAAGCCTCAAATGACGGCAAACATATCTATCAGCGTGCCGGATTTCAACCAATTGGAGAAATGGTAGTTTTTGAATAGAAGATGACATTTTTCCTGACGTATCAAGGGCAAAGAAAGGCATCCTGTCTCTTCTTTGCTTCCAACATCTCACCATGAAAATGAATGTACATTCATTCACTCCTTTGGTACATTTAAAAAAAGGAGCTGAAAAAACAGATGGTTCGACCAGGCGATCAATTTCAAACAAGCAAAACCTATACGCATGAAGATGTGATTCAATTTGGAAACATGACAGGTGATCTTGGCAAACATCATACCGAGCTAGATGATCAAGGAAGGCTCATGGTACACGGTTTTCTCACAGCAAGTCTAGCCACGAAACTTGGCGGTCAGTTTCATTTTATCGGTCAAGAGATGACATGTACCTTCATACGCCCTGTTTATACAGGTGACACCATTACCTGTCAGATGGCCGTCACCAAGGTAGAACCCCTTGAAAAATACCATCGTGTCCACCTTTTTTCCCGTTATATCAATCAGCATGGAGAAGAAGTCATTACTGGTAAAAGTGAAGGTGTGGTTTTCAAAAAATAAAAAGCTGCCTATGATGAGGCAGCTAAACGATCTTATTCTCTTCTATTCAGCCTGATGCTGACGATCCATATAAAGCGGCGGTCTCTTTAATGAAATCACTGCACAGCTAAAGGCAATCAGCACAAAAATAGCGCCGAATTTAGCCAAGTCAACTGATGAACCAGTCATTGTAAACATGACGCCGCCCACTGCTGATCCAATGGAAATCCCAATTTGCAAAGCGGATGTATTCAAACTCTGCTGAATATCAGACGTCACAGGGTCTGTTTGAATCAAATAGCTCTGCAAAGCAGGTGTCAGTGCCCAGCTAAGAGCACCCCATAGGACAACCATCACCATAAAGAGCATAAACACTCCCGCTGTATAAGGAAGGATAAACATCACAATGGCAAACGCCATGGTCACAAGCAAAATGGCTTTTCCTGATCCTAGTTTGTCACTCAGCCAGCCGCCAAACCCATTCCCGCCAATCGATGCAAGCCCGAAGACCAAATAACAAATACTAATCCAAAACGGAGTCATATGCAGAACTTCCATCAGAAATGGCGTGAAATAAGAATACAGCATATAATGACCAGCAAGCATGAACAGACTAATCAAATGCGCACTGAAAATTTTCGGATGCCCTAAAGAACGAATTTGTTCTTTAAGCGGTGTGACTTTTTCAACAGGCATTTTCTCCAATAGAAAATAAATGAGTACCATGGATATGGCTGACAGAATACTGATTCCTAAAAACATCACTCTCCAGCCAAAGCTCTCTGTAATAAAAATACCGATCGGTACACCGAGAACAAGTGATGAGCTAATCCCAATAAAAATCAGACCTAATGCTTTCGCTCGATGCGCCGGTTCCACCAGCTTGGCGGTAATCGTCAATGATAACACCACAACAAGCGCTGTACTCATGGCAATCAGGACCCTAGAGATCATGACAAGGGTAAAGGTGGAACTAAAATATGTGAATACATTGCCTAATGTAAAGACCAATAATGCGATTAAATAAAGACGCTTTCGTTCGATTTTGGCTGTAACGGTCAGTAGCACCGGTGCTGAAATAGCATACACAATCGCAAATACCGTGATCAGCTGCCCAGCTGTCGCAAGAGACACATTGAGATCCTCTGCTAAACTTGGCAAAATGCCCCCGACCACAAGCTCAACTAATCCAACCGCAAAAGTAGAAACAGCTAATAAATAAACTCTCCAGTTCATGTCTAACATCCCTTCTCTATATCATGGCTTTCACTTTTGATACAGGGTGCAGACAAACAAAAAAACCCTGATTACAAAAAAGGAAAGCGCGCTTTTGTAATCAGGATTTATCGGATCCTGGTAGAAACCCTCAAACCATATTATTGAGGTTATACAAGTCTATTTTTTCTTCAAATATATTAGCATAGCCTTCCATAACGTGCAAGCTGCAAAAATAGAAAATGTTTGCCAATGGCTCTTCGACATAAACGACCTCAGAAAGGCATGAAATGAACTTGCGGACCAACTTGCTTTCTCCCCCATTTACAGGTAAACTGATGAAAAATCAACGAACAAGGATCAACGTAGATCTGGAATAGTAGCTTGAATCGATCTTTACCAGAGAGGGAACGGTGCTGAGAAGTTCCTACTGACATCTTCAAGTGAACCTGCCGATTTAGTTCTGTTTCATACAGCGGTTCATACCGTTATCATGATCGAGTGTAAAGCTGTGCTTTAAATTAGGGTGGTACCACCAGGAATGGTCCCTAACTTAAAGCACAGCTTTTTTGTTTTTTTAAAAGGAGGAAAAAGACGATGTCAAAGAAACAATTTGTTGAGAAAATTACAAGCATGGAAGACGACTTTGCCCAGTGGTATACAGATGTTGTCACAAAGGCGCGTCTCGTCGATTATTCAAGCGTGAGAGGCAGTATGATCATTCAGCCATACGGTTTTAAAATTTGGGAGAATATTCGCGACGAACTTGATCGTCAAATCAAAGAAACGGGTCACGAGAATGTCTATATGCCGCTCTTTATCCCAGAAAGCCTTCTCCAGCAGGAAAAAGATCATATCGAAGGCTTTGCTCCTGAAGTGGCGTGGGTGACACATGGCGGTGATTCGGAATTACAAGAAAGACTCTGCGTCAGACCAACCTCTGAAGTGCTGTTCGCCGAGCATTATAAAAACATCATTCACTCCTATCGTGATTTACCGAAGCTATATAACCAATGGGCCAATGTCGTCCGCTGGGAAAAGACAACACGTCCATTCCTTAGAACCCTTGAATTCCTCTGGCAGGAAGGGCACACTTGTCACGAGACAGAGCAAGAAGCGATTGAAGAAACAGAAAAAATGCTCCATATCTATGCGTCTATTTGTGAAGAGCTTCTAGCGATCCCTGTCATTAAAGGAAGAAAAACAGAGAAAGAAAAATTCGCTGGCGCCCGCTTCACCTATACGGTTGAAAGCTTGATGCATGACGGAAAAGCCCTGCAAACCGCCACTTCTCACTTCTTCGGCAACGGATTTGCCAAGGCGTTTGGCATTGAATTTTTAAATCGAGAAGGAAAATTAGAGCATGTCCAGCAAACATCATGGGGCTTCACCACAAGAATCATTGGCGCTATGATCATGGTGCATGGCGATGACAGAGGACTTGTCCTGCCGCCAAACATTGCGCCAACCCAAGTACGTGTTGTGCCAATTGCTTCCCATAAAGAAGGTGTCCTCGATCATGCCTATGAATTAAAGGATCGACTCGCCCGCATCGCACGCGCTGACATCGATGCAAGTGATAAACAGCCTGGCTGGAAATTCAACGAATGCGAAATGCAGGGCATCCCATTACGCGTAGAAGTAGGACCAAAGGATATGGAAAAAGGCCAGGTCATGCTCGCAAGACGAGACACAGGTGAAAAGCAAGCCGTCACATTAGATGCACTTGAACAAACCATCACGTCCACGCTTGAAGACATTCAGCAGACGATGTACGAAAAAGCAAAAGAACGATTACATGAAAAAACATCAAACGCCCACACAATCGAAGACATCGAGCAGCTTCTTGCCGAAGAAAACAGGTTGATCAAAGCCATGTGGTGCGGTGATGAAGACTGTGAAAACGACATCAAAGAGAGAACAGGGGCGACATCACGCTGTATCCCGTTTGAACAAGAATCCGTTTCTGACACATGTGTCTGCTGCGGAAAGCCTGCATCTGATATGGTGTTCTGGGCGAAAGCCTATTAATCATACTTCAAATTGTTGACAAAGGGCTGAAATGAACTTTATTTTAGCCCTTTGTCTTCTTTTCAGCGTGACGGAAAGCCTTTGGACTCTTGCGAAGCGAAATTAAAAATCATGAGCGCCAGCATGCAGGGCTGACAAAGAATGCGAGGATTTGTCTACACGCTGAAGCATCTTATACGATGCTTCTTTTTTGTTAAAAAGAGCCAAATATCCATTGACCTCCTTCACACAATCCCCTATAATTCATATTAATATAATCGGTTTTTAAGACTTTAACTGGAGTGGTGATCTATGAAGCGCTGGCTCTCAATTTTTAACGAACGCTGTCCAAAATGTAAAACAGCATTAGATGTCTCGAAGTCCAATGCCTTGCAAGGCAAAGTCGTGAAAACATGCCCCAATCTTCATTATCAAAAAGAGTACCACCCTGCACTTGAAACGTATATCGAGCACGATGACATGAAATAAAAAAGACCAACACATGGAAAAGAGCCCTTGCTCTCAGTTGTTGGTCTTTTTCTTATAATAAATCCACCCAGATTTTGATCGCTGTGGCTGTAATCATCACGGCAAGCGCCCATTGCAAATAAACGGCATTGATTTTCTGGCCAATTTTCGCCCCAATCGGCGCGGCCATCAAACTGGCTACCATTAAGACAAGCGCAGGCATGAACATGACTTGACCAGTCAGCACTTTCCCAGCCGATGCGCCGATCGCGGAGAGAAACGTAATCGCCAGAGACGAGGCAATCGTCATCCGCACAGGGATTTTGAGAATCGATAGCATCACCGGCACTAAAATAAAGGCACCGCCTGCACCTAATACACCCGATACACTTCCGATCACAAAGGCAATACCAGCCGCCAGTCCTTTATGAAAGGTCACCTCTCCATCCGCTTCTGCCTGCTGACCTTTTTTCGGAACAAGCATTAAAATGACAGCGACAATGGCAAGCAGACCATAGACTACATTGATGCCTTTCTCTGGAAGGAAATGTGATAAATAGCTGCCTAATAAACTCCCTGCCAATATACTGCTCCCCATATATAAAATCAATGGTCGATGTAAAAATCCGCTTTTTCGATACGCCAGCACACCGCCGAGTGTCGAAAATAGTACTTGAATGGCACCAATCCCTGAAACCTCGTGTGCCGATAATGCCATCACTCCGACAAGAGGCGGGATATAAAGCAGCATGGGATAGTTGATCACCGATCCTCCTATTCCGACCATTCCTGATAAGAAGGAACCAATAAATCCGATGATAAATAAAGTAATGAAAAATGCAAAATCCACGCTGGTCTCCTCCTTTGCAAAAGGAAAAGGGGCTCCCTCATAGATACCCCTCTCCCCTTTAGGACCCTTTTCTCACCCAGAACTTCAGCACATGTCCTTCATCCGTCTGCGTGATCAATTCATGTCCGCTTGACTTAGCCCATGCAGCCAAATCAGCTTTGGCTCCTTTATCTGTTGCATGTATTTCTAATACTTGACCTTCTGCCAAGTCGTTCATTTTTTTCTTCGTCCGAATAATCGGCATCGGGCATGCAAGCCCGGTTACGTCTAAAATGTGATCTGATGTCATCTGATCATCCCTCGCTTCTTTATTTTATTGAACATTATCGAATCGCACAACGGTTTGGACCAATTTCCATGTCTCGCTGCGCTTCCTCGTCTGGATGCAGCTTCCCCATATTGGTAGACCGAATGTCTTGATAAGCGTTTGGCTGTGCAGGGAGATGCTGCGTGACCATTTGTCTAAATACGTCTTCATCTTCAATGTTCAGCCCGTGATTTTCTTCAAACAAAGCGCCTAGCTCCTTCCAAACGCTCCCGTCTTCATTCAGTTCATCCACGATCATAAAATGTGCAGGCAGCACAATCAATTCTGCCGAAAGCGCCGTATATCGTGTATAAAGGGTTTCTCTCAAATCACCTACCCAGTCCTCCGCCATACCGGCTAGGTCAGGTCTTCCGATCGAATCAATGAACAAAATATCACCTGAAAGGAGGTAACGGCCGTCTACGATAAAAGAGGTTGAACCAATCGTATGGCCCGGTGAATAAAGGGCATGAATCTCAATCTCCGTCGCTCCAATCGTCACACGCTGTCCTTCTTCAAGGTGTTTGTAATCAAATGTCACCTCTTCGGCGTCTTTTGGCGGTAGCCAATAGATAGCACCAGTCAGTTCAGACAGCTTTTTCCCGCCAGATATATGGTCCGCATGAAGGTGCGTATCAAACACATGCGTCACCGTGACTTGATGTTTTTTAGCAAATTGCGTATAGACCTCCGTCATTCTAGCCGCATCAATAATCGCAGCTTCCCCATTCGACATGATCATATAGGACAAGCACCCCTTGCCCATTCGCACAAATTGGTACAACTCTCCACCCCCAGTTAAATCACCGATCTTCACTGGCTCTAAATGCTCACTCCATGCCTTCATGCCGCCTTGCAAATAATGGACCGTTCTACCTGCCTCTGACAGCATCTCTGCCACCATAATAGAAGAGCCTTCTTTCGCACAAACGACCAGTACATCTAGGTCATCCGGTATGTTCTCCACCATATCCTCTACGCCATCAAGAAGCTCAAAGTAAGGCACATTTAAATATTCAACGGCTTTCCCTTCAATTTTCCAGTCCTGCACATCTGATTCGTTTCGTACATCCAACAAAAAGATCGGCTCTTTGTTGATGATCTTTTTTGTTAACTGTTCTGCTGTCATTGCTTTTACAGTCATCGTTTCATTCAGCTCCTATTTTTCAATCTCTGCTGTCATTGCTTTTACAGTCATCGTTTCATTCAGCTCCTATTTTTCAATCTCTCCTGTCCAGCTGTTCATGCCTGGCACTACATTGATCAATTGATGAAATCCTTTTTCTTTTAACTTTTGTGCGGCTAATTCACTTCTTCTACCTGAATGACAGATGAGGTAAATGAGCGTCTCTCGGTTCAATTCTTCAGCACGTTGTTCCACCTCACCGAGAGGAATGTGAACAGCTCCTGGAATATGACCCGCTTCATATTCATCCGGCTCTCGTACATCTAAAATAAACAATGACTGATCTTCTTTTACCTTCTGTTGAAACATGTTCAACGACATTTCCGAAATCATTGACTGCTCCTCCTGTTTCGCTCCACCTTTACGAATCAAATGATGAAGCACCTGTCCTTCTACTTTTGTTCCTAAAAATTCATGACCGGCGCTTTTTGACCAAGCTGCTAAATCCGCTGTAGACCCTTTATCGGTTGCTTGCACTTCAAGCACATCTCCTGGCAAGAGCTCATTCATTTGTTTTTTCGTTTTGACAATGGGCATTGGGCATGCCAATCCTTTTGCATCTAGAATTGCTGTTGGTTGCTGCATTGTTTTTCCTCCTTTTATAGGGGTGGGGGTATATTTTAAAGCCTATTTATACCTATAATCGCCAAGCATTCATGCCACCCTTGATATTCGTAATGTGGGTAAATCCCTGTTTTTTTAACAATTTAGCCGCCTGCATACTTCTCATCCCGCTCTGGCAGATCACATACACTTCTTTGTCTTTCTCAAGCTCATGCGCTCGATTCCTTAACTGTGGTAAGGGGATATTTTGAAAGCCTTTTATATGATTTGTTTGAAATTCTAAAGGTGATCGCACGTCTATCAGCTGTTGATGCCGACTATGCAATTTAGGTTTCAGATGAGCTGCGTCCATTTGTTTCACACCCCGTACGGGAAGAAAACGGCTCACAAGCAAAGCGATCACAATAATGAGCAAAAGCGTTTGAATCATGTATGGACACCCCCCTAGATAAATAAGTTCACATTCCCGATTTCTGCCTCTGCTAAATACGCTGCCACACCGGCATATTGAATGTCTGCTAGTAATTCATTCTCCTGCAGCCCTAAAAGATCCATCGTCATCGTACATGCCACGAGGTTGATCTCTTGTTCCTTCGCCATATCAATGAGCTGCGGCAGGGTCATGGCATTGTGTTTGTTGATCACATGCTTGATCATCTTCGGTCCCATTCCTGCAAAATTCATCTTTGATAGCCCCATTCGATCAGCCCCGCGCGGCATCATTTTGCCAAACATTTTTTCTAAAAATCCCTTCTTCAGTGGCACCATCTCTTCCTTACGCAAGGCATTCAGCCCCCAAAAAGTATGAAAAATAGTCACCTCGTGATCATAGGCTGCTGCGCCATTTGCAATAATATAAGCGGCCATCGCTTTATCATAATCTCCACTAAATAAAACAATTGTCGTTCGTTTCTTTTGTTCTTCCATCATGCTCCTCCTTATCTTAATTACCCATGGGGGTATATAGAAAACAAAATATATATACACATACCGGTAAGGGTATATTATAACAAGTAAAAAAATTCGTCAACCTCCAAAGGCTGAGGAATTTCTTACCGGCTTTTCACCAAGAGCTCAACCGCTTCTTTGACAAGCCCCTCTGTATCCTTGCCCTGCTCAAGACTTTCACGGACACATTGTTCAAGGTTTGTACTCACAATCACACCCATTGCACGATCAATGGCATTGCGTGATGCAGATAGCTGTGTTACCACCTCGCGGCAATCCTTTCCCTGCTCCATCATCGCAAGAACCCCTTTAATCTGTCCCTCAATCCGGCGAAGACGATTCTTCATCTGCTGATTATACTCCACGTTTAACACTCCTTTCTCTTTTCCCTATGATCAGATAGTATACCCTGATAGGTATTTAGTCAAACATGATGAATCAGTATAAAAGAGCTGCTGAGAGCAAATGCCGCAGCAGCACGTTCTCTTTAAGCACTCGCTTCCTCTCGAGAGCGCTTATTTCCTTTGTAAATAAAATAAAAAGCGATCAGCATAAAGAACAATGCCAATATGCGTTTGAGATCAAGTGAAATCACCAGACTATGGAACCAGCCAAAATGATCAATGACCGTTCCAATGACAAGCTGCCCAGCAATCCCCGCAATATTCGCAGCAATGACACCGATTTTCGGAACAGCGATCACTGTCAGGATTAAATAAGCCGTTCCAAGAAAAGCCGCACTCAACTGCCACTTTGGTGCATGCAAGAGATTCAACAGATGGCCGCTCCCAAAGAATAAAATCAGAATGATTAAAAACATCGTACCCGTTAAAAAGGTCAAAAAGGTCGTTTCAATCGTACCCGCTCTCCTGCTAAACGTACCGTTTATGGAAGATTGCGCACTTAACGTAATGCCTCCGATTAAAGTAAATATAATTAACAATAATGCCATATCGACTTTCCTCCTAATGAATAAGAATAAGGGCAATGATCATCGAAATGACCGCAAATACCTTCTCTTTGTTTACTCTCGTTCTCTGACTCCCAAGCCAGCCAAAATGCTCAATCACCATACTCATCAACAGCTGACCAATAATGACAGCGACCATCGTTACCCCCACACCAACGAATGGAACACTCACCACAATAGACGTTAAATACACAACCCCCATCGCTCCGCCAAGCAGTGACCATTTTGGTGCCTTCAACGTATAGGAAAGGTCACCTTTTCCAAAAAAGAGCCACAATAGCCCCATAATAATTGAACCGACAAAAAAGTTATAAAAACTCGTTTCTAACTGTCCGATCGACTTCCCAAGCTCCGCATAGATGGCTCCTTCAAAACTAAGTGCCGCACCCGCTAATAGTGCAAGCACATAAAAAATTAAACGCATCATTAAATCTCCTTTGATTCATATATTTATATATCTAGATAAACAGATATATAGAATAGAAAAAAACAGAAATCACACATCCTTTAGATCTCTGTTTTCATATATTGTCCGATCTGTTGGATAAATTCTTCATTTCGTCTATAGTATGTCCATTGTCCATGCCGTACCGATTCAAGCAGACCAGCCTTTTGCATCAAATGTAAGTAGCTAGAGACCGTTGATTGAGAAATTTGCGCCTTTTCTTGAATATCCCCAACACAAACGCCCCCCTTATAACTAACCTCCTTCGGTAAATGAGCGCCTTGCTTAGGAAAATGCTTCTCAGGTTCCTTAAGCCACTTTAAAATATTCAACCTTGTTTCATTCGATAATGCCTTAAACACATCAATAGGTTCCATGGCAGACATTGTATATCTAGAAATACCGATATGTCAAGCCATTGCATATTCACCTCTAAATTGGTAAAAAGGAAATAATCAACGCTATAAGGAATATTTCAAGGAAAGAGGGCAACCCATGACTTTACAGCATTATATTGGATCAAACAAAGAACTGCCACTTGGTACCATTGGTCAAAATCCTACCTATAAACCATTCTCTGAACTCAATATCAGCATGTTTGATAAAAAACAAAAAAAGCCCAAAATCTATCAAAAAGATGATCTTTTGATAGAAGTATTTGAAACAGAAGAGGATTTCGAAGGCCTTCACATTGATTATCTAGATCCCGTCAATGAAGCGGTAAGAAACAAATTCACGCACCCTTATGTTTATGAATTAGACATCATTCATTCTCTTCGTGCACTTTTTAAATTCATTGAAAAAGAGCTGTCAAAAGGAGAAACCATCGAAATCTATTCTTGTCTAAATGAACTCGAAATGAAAGAAAAGGACGATCAATTGGATGTAGAAATTGACCTAAGCACAAAACGGTTTGGAAAACATATCGATTTTAAAGGGATCGATGAACTGATTGATATGTTTGAATTAGAAAACTTACAATATGTGTTGGTGAAAAAATAGACCTTCTGCAGTAAAAGTATAGAGAAAAGGAGACATTATAATGAATATGACATGTGAATCAAAAAACTTTAATGATTATTTACTGGAATTAAATGAAGTTGATTATTCTAATCCTATTATTTGTACACTTGTAAATGAACTTTTCAACCCTTTGCAGACAGAAATAGAAAAAGCAAAAGCAGCCTATGAGTTTGTTCGAGATGAAATATCCCATACACGGGATATTCAATCCAAACGAGTGACTTGTCATGCATCAGATGTATTAACATTTAAAGAGGGAATTTGCTACGCAAAGTCGAACCTATTGGCTGCCCTGTTGCGCTCACAGGGAATACCCACAGGTTTTTGTTACCAGCGATTAATGTTGTTCGATACGCCAGATAAAGGATATTGCATTCACGCATTGAATGCTGTATTTTTTCATTCACTTAATAGATGGATTCGATTAGATTCACGCGGGAACAAAACAGGAATTAATGCTCAATTTTCTCTTGACCATGAGAGATTAGCTTTTCATACTCAACAAGAGTTAGATGAAGTCGACTATCCTTTGATATATGTAAGACCCCATCCAAAAACAATGAGTATTTTAAAAGAACATACAGATGCTATTGAGATGTATAAACACCATTTACCAGAAAAGATATAGGCTTGGGGGCAAGAAGCCTCAACGTGAAACTAAACCCGTGCTCATCAGCATCGGTTATGCCCACTTCTCACTGACAGCATAGGATCTCTTTTATATTTAATGGCCATAATAACCTCATCCAAACGAAACCTACCCTTCAATTAAACGTTTTAACTTAAGCTCCGTTTCAGTATCCTCAACTGGAGTATAGACACTGCATCTTAAATCAGTATCCCCGTACACTTGTAATGAAGTGAGATTAAACAACATTTTCCCTACCTTAGCATGACGAAATTCAATTAATACTTCAGGTGCATAACTGATCTCATTTTCATTCCAAATTTTACGAAACTCAGGATATGCCTGCTCCATTTCTTCTATAAATTGCTCATACCAGTCGTCCGCCACATACTGTCCATAATACGTTCTAAATATGGCGATATATCCTCTTACAAAATGCTCCCAATTCACGGCTAAACTTTTAAATTCCTTTCTTGCGAATAGTAAGCGGATGATATTCCTTTCTGCCGGGATGATTTGTTCAAAGTCCAAAAATACATTAGCTGCTGCTTGATTCCACCCAACAATCTGACTTCTTCTATCAGATATAATTGTTGGGCAATAACGAAGTTCCTGCAAAATTTTCACTAAAGCCGGACTGATTTCCTTCTCATTCTCAATGATATAGGATTGTTTCACACCTTCCTCTAACGCTAAAGCGTACAAATATCTCCTTTCATCGTTATTTAATTGTAATGCACTAGAAATCGCATCTAATACCGAAGTAGATACTTTTATATCCCTGCCTTGCTCTAACCATGTATACCAAGTAAGACTCACACCGGCTAGTTGAGCTACTTCTTCTCTTCTGAGCCCTGGTGTTCTTCTGCGGGTTCCTACAGGTAAACCAACCATTTGAGGCGTGATTTTTGAACGTTGGTTTTTTAGAAATTCTGATAATGCTTGAAGTCTTGTTTCAGGTTTCATTAAGGTCTCCTTTTAAAATATTATTCATTATACTAGGATAAACAACAACTTGTAATAGGATAACACAATGGCTAAAGTTAATAAAAACAAGGAGGGAATGATCATGAAAAGAGTTGTCATTACTGGAATGGGAGTTATTTCTCCACTTGGAAATGATATAGATAGCTTTTGGAATCAACTAGTTCAAGGACAATCGGGAATATCTCTCATTGATTCTTTTGATACGACTGATTATAAAACAAAAATAGCTGGAATCGTTCGTGATTTCGATGCAGATGAAGTATTAGGGAGAAAAGAAGCAAAACGATTAGATCGTTTTAGTCAGTTTGCCTTAGCAGCAGCCGAACAAGCATTAGAACATTCACAATTACAGTTAGATCAAGTAGATCTTGAACGTTTAGGCGTATATGTTGGTTCAGGAATCGGGGGCATACAATCGCTTGTTGATCAGGTGAATGTATTAGATAAACGAGGTCCCTCGAGAGTAAGCCCTAGCCTTGTCCCCATGATGATTTCAAATGCAGCTGCGGCCCAAATCAGCATTAAATTAGGCGCACAAGGGCCATCCTTGTCACCGGTCACAGCTTGTTCTATTGGGAACACTTCTATTGGTGAAGCTTTCAATGCGATCCGAAACGATGAAGCAGATATTATATTTGCCGGTGGAGCAGAAGCCGCCGTCAACCAGATATCTTTGGCTAGTTTTGGAAACGCACATGCACTGTCTACTAGAAACCAAGACCCAAGTCGAGCCAGCCGTCCATTCGATACAGATAGAGATGGCTTTGTTATGAGTGAAGGCGCAGGTATCTTAGTATTAGAATCATTAGACAACGCAATTCTTAGAGATGCGCCGATATTATGTGAAGTAGTGGGATACGGGGCTAGTTCAGATGCACATCATATGGTCGCTTCACACCCAGAAGGTAGGGGTGCCTACTTAGCCATGAAGAAAGCATTGAGAAGTGCAGATATATCAACAAGTGAAATCGATGTTATTAGTGCTCATGCAACAAGTACACAAGTAGGTGATCGTTCAGAAGTTCTAGCCATTAAGAAATTATTTGGTGATCGTTCAGGCGAAATTCCAACAACTGCGAACAAGTCAATGACTGGGCACATGTTTGGTGCTGCAGGCGGAGTAGAAGCGATTGCTTTAGTGGAAAGTTTGAGACGAGGATTGATTCCGCCAACTATTAATGTAGAGAAACAAGATCCAGATTGCAATTTAGATGTTGTATTAGAAGCGAGACAGCTTCCATTGAAATATGGGCTATCCAATTCTTTTGGTTTTGGAGGACATAATTCAGCCATCTTGTTAAAACATTACGATTGAAGTAGTGAAAAGGTGAAATAATGACAAAACAAGGGTTTATAGCCCTTGTTTTTTTATGATGGGAATACCTCACAGACAAAATATGACGAGCCTCAGCAATCTGATATATTAAATGGAGAAAAGAAAATACTTAAAAAATTGAAAGAGCAGGTGACCCATGCCAAAGAACCAAACACCCAACCCACTCATCACGGAAAAATCACCTTATCTCCTTCAGCACGCTCACAACCCAGTTCACTGGTATCCATGGGGGCAAGAAGCCTTCGACAAAGCGAAACGTGAAAATAAACCGGTGCTTGTCAGCATTGGCTATGCCACTTGCCACTGGTGCCACGTCATGGCACACGAAAGCTTTGAAGATCAACAAGTCGCCGACATCCTAAACGAGCATTTCATTTCAATCAAAGTCGATCGTGAGGAGCGTCCAGACATTGACTCGATGTATATGTCCGTTTGTCAGATGATGACTGGGCAAGGCGGCTGGCCGCTCAACGTGTTTGTCACGCCTGATCAAAAGCCGTTTTATGCGGGGACTTATTTTCCAAAAAGAAGTGCTTACGGCCGTCCTGGCTTCATTGATGCACTGACGCAATTGCTGGATGCGTATCACAACGACCGAGATCATATTGAATCATTGGCAGAAAAGGCAACAAATAATTTGCGGATCAAGGCAGCAGGGCAGACAGAAAATACGCTCACTCAGGAGTCGATTCACAAAGCCTATTATCAGCTCATGAGCAGCTTTGATACGCTGTATGGCGGCTTCGGTTCTGCGCCTAAATTTCCTGCGCCTCATATGCTCACGTTTCTCATGCGCTATTTTGAATGGACAGGGCAAGAAAATGCGTTATATGCTGTCACAAAAACGTTAAACGGTATGGCAAACGGCGGTATTTATGATCATATTGGTTCTGGATTTACTCGGTATTCAACCGATGAAAAATGGCTTGTGCCGCATTTTGAAAAGATGCTGTATGATAACGCCTTGCTAATAAATGCCTACACCGAAGCCTATCAAATCACTCAACACCCTGAGTACGAAAAGCTTGTCCAAGACCTCATTCAATTTATCAAACGAGACATGATGAATCGTGATGGCTCTTTTTATTCGGCAATCGATGCCGATTCAGAAGGAAAGGAAGGGCAATATTACGTTTGGACAAAAAAGGAGATCATGACCCATTTAGGCGATGACCTCGGCACTTTATTTTGTGCGGTCTACCACATCACAGAGGAAGGGAACTTTGAAGGACAGAACATCCCTCATACTATTTCCACCTCATTTGATGACATCAAAGCAGCTTTTTCAATCGACGACAAAACCCTTCATTCCAAACTGCAATCCGCTCGACACATCTTACTCACTGTAAGACAGCAGCGGCCTGCACCGCTAATCGATGACAAGGTACTCACCTCGTGGAATGCGCTGATGATTTCCGCACTTGCCAAAGCAGGGAGTGTCTTTCATGAAAAAGAGGCCATACGCATGGCAAAACAGGCGATGTCTTTTCTCGAAACACACCTCATCCAACAGGGACGCCTCATGGTCCGCTTCAGAGAAGGGGACGTAAAGCATCTAGGCTTTATCGAGGATTATGCGCACATGCTCACAGCGTATATGTCTTTATACGAAGCGACCTTTGACCTAGATTGGCTGACAAAAGCAAGAGCCGTTGCTGAAAATATGTTTGAACTGTTTTGGGATGAGCAAATCGGGGGCTTTTTCTTCTCAGGCTCAGATGCAGAAGCGCTTATCGTTCGTGAAAAAGAAGTATACGACGGGGCCATGCCGTCTGGTAACAGTACTGCACTCCAACAGCTTCTGAAACTAAGCAGAATGATCGGACGTCAAGACTGGATCGAAACACTAGAGAAGATGTTCAGCGCCTTTTACGTCGATGTCTCTTCCTATCCAAGCGGACATACCGCCTTCTTACAAGGACTATTAAGCCAATATGCCGTAAAACGAGAAATCATTATTCTCGGGAAAAAGGGCGATCCGCAAAAAGAACAGCTTCTACAAGCATTGCAAAAACGATTCATGCCATTTGATCTCATTTTAACTGCCGAAACAGGGCAAGAATTAGCAAGGCTCGCACCTTTTGCAAAAGATTACAAAACGATCAACGACAGCACGACGGTCTATATTTGTGAAAACTACAGCTGCCGCCAGCCGATCACCAATCTCGACGAAGCGATGGAACAATTATTCCAAACTTGAGCTGTCATATGATGACTATGAGAAGACAAAATGAGGACAAACAGATAAAAAAAATGTCAATCCGCTAACAATTCGTCTATACGGTTTTATTTTTCCTCTAAAACGGATAGAATGCGCACTAGATGTTCTCATACCGAAGGGAGAGAAAATAATTGAAAAAAGTATCATATACACTCATTGCTTGTCTGTTATCAGTGGGGCTTGCAGCCTGCTCATCAAACGATGCGAAACAGGATAAGCAAAACGATTCAGCCAAAAGCAAGGAAACAACACAGGCTGACCAAAAAGAGCAGCAAAAGCAAATGGAAGAGATGCAAAAGAAATTAGACGCACAAAAAATTGATGATCAAAAGGTCGTTGCGACCGTCAACAAAGATAAAATCACAGGCAGTGAATACAATAGCGCTCTATCGACCATTCAAGGTCAACTTCAGCAGTCAGGACAAGACCCAACATCTAAAGAAGGCGCTAAAGCTGTCAAGAAGCAAACCATTGATGCGCTCGTAGGTCAAGAGCTCATCCTGCAAGATGCTGAGAAGAAGGGCTATAAAGCCTCTGACAAGCAAGTCGATAAGCAGCTAAAAGAAGAAAAGAAACAATTTAAAGACAATGCTCAATTTGAAGAAGCACTCAAAAAGAGCGGACTGACAATGGATCAGCTGAAAAGTGATATTGCCGACAGCATCAAATACAGCCAATATGTCGACAAAGAAATTAAATCAGCCTCTGTGTCTGAAAAAGACGTCAAAGCGTACTATGACCAATACGCCGAACAAATGAAAAAGCAAAAACAAAAAGCACCTGATTTCAAAGACGTCAAATCACAAATCAAGAAGCAGTTAGAATCTCAAGAAAAGCAAAAAGAAGTACAAAAAGAAATTGATCAACTAAAGAAAGCTGCAAAAATTGATGTATCAATTTAACCACTATTAAAAATCCGCCATTGTGCGGATTTTTTTCATCACTTCACGAACTGTTTTTCCAAAATAATGACAAAAGCCTCATCATAAACATCTTCTCCATCCGATATGATGGGAGTACAAAAGAAAGCGTTATCAATTCTTTTGTCTCTAAAAAAGTACAAGATCAAAGACAGACCTCGTACTTTTGTTTCAGTCATATCTACAAGAGGAGGATGTTTATGTTCAAATGGTTTAAACCAGCTCCGCATATCGACAGGCTCGATGATGCCAAAACAGACGAAACCTATAAACGGTTGCGGCTGCAAGTCTTTTTGGGAATCTTTATCGGATATGCGGGCTACTATTTGCTGCGCAAAAATTTCGCATTTGCCATCCCTTATTTACAGGAAGAGGGGTTCACAAAAAGTGAATTAGGCTTTGTACTGGCGGCTGTTTCAATCGCTTATGGCTTTAGTAAATTCATTATGGGGATGATCTCAGACCGGTGTAACCCAAGATACTTTTTAGCCGCTGGACTCTTTCTATCAGCTCTTATCAATATTCTTTTTGTCTCATTTCCATGGGTGACATCCAGTGTATGGATCATGTTTTTATTCATGTTCTTAAACGGCTGGTTTCAAGGAATGGGGTGGCCGCCATGCGGACGAACGATGGCGCATTGGTTTTCGGTGAGTGAACGTGGTACGAAAATGTCCATTTGGAACGTCGCTCACAATATCGGCGGGGGGATTCTTGCACCGCTTATTACATTAGGAATTGTTCTGTTTGCGACGTGGAAAAGTATCTTTTTCTTCCCTGCCATCATCGCCATTATCGTCTCCTTCGTCATCATTCTTCTCGTACGGGACACCCCGCAATCCGCTGGTCTTCCGCCAATTGAAGAATACCGAAATGACTATCCGGCACAACAATATGAAGATCAAGAAAAAGAATTAACCGTAAAAGAGATTTTGTTTAAATATGTACTCAACAATAAATTCCTTTGGTATATCGCCATTGCCAACGTCTTTGTGTACTTTGTCCGTTACGGGGTCGTAGACTGGGCACCTACCTATTTAACAGAAGCAAAAGGATTCTCACCAGAGCATTCACGCTGGTCTTATTTCCTTTATGAATATGCAGGCATCCCTGGTACATTATTGTGCGGGTGGATTAGTGACCGCTTCTTTAGAAGCCGCCGCGCACCTGCTGGCGTACTCTTTATGATTGGCGTATTAATTGCGGTTCTTGTGTACTGGTTAAACCCTGCTGGCAATCCAATGGTTGATAACATTGCCCTCATCAGCATCGGGTTTTTAATTTACGGACCCGTCATGCTCATTGGACTGCAAGCCATTGATCTCGCTCCGAAAAAAGCCGCTGGCACTGCTGCCGGGTTGACAGGATTCTTTGGATATATTGGCGGCTCTGCTTTCGCTAATGCCATGATGGGTGTCGTCGTCGATCACTATGACTGGACAGGAGGTTTCATTTTACTAGTTGGTTCTTGTATCCTTGCAATTGTGTTCCTCGCCATGACATGGAATACAGGAAAGCGCGTAGAGCAAGCTTAATGAAAATCACATAAAAGATTCATCTCCGCCCAACATGCCCTTTACATCTATTTCTTATGATGGAGGCAGTTACCGTAAAAGGAGGATAAAATATGAAGAAAAGTAGATTACTTGCTTTCGTGTTACTCTCTTTTGCTTTACTGTCTTTTGGTTGGGTGCCGACCACCTTATCGGCACATGAACATCTTTTATCTCCAGATCGCATTTTAACCGTTGCACACCGCGGAGCATCAGGGTATGCCCCAGAGCATACCCTAGCTTCCTACAAGCTCGCCACAAAGATGAATGCAGATTACCTCGAACTCGACCTTCAAATGACAAAGGATGGACACCTCATCGTCATGCACGATGAAACGGTTGACCGGACGACAAACGGAACAGGCTGGGTCAAAGACCTCACACTTGCCGAAATCAAACAGCTCGATGCCGGTGCATGGTTTAACGAAGCCAACCCCGACAAACAAAATGCCCACTTTATTGGACAGCAAGTCCTCACATTAGATGAGGTATTACGCTACTTCGGTAAACGAGAAAATTATTATATTGAAACCAAAAAACCAGACATCTATCCGCAAATGGAAGAAAAGCTATTGGCCGTCTTAAAGAAACATCATCTTCTTGGAAAACATACGAGAAAAGGGCAGGTCATCATCCAATCTTTCAGCCAAGAAAGTCTATTAAAATTGCAGAAACTCGCCCCTCGGCTTCCAAAAGTACAGCTATTAGATAGAGCGCAAATGACGTCTATTACAGATGATCAGCTCGACTTCATCAAATCATATGCAGTGGGGGTCGGACCGAATTTTAGAGCTTTGACACTTGAAAATGTACAGCAGGTCAGAAGCCACGGACTCCTCCTTCACCCATATACGGTAAACAGCGAAGCAGACATGACACGTCTTCTGCAATACGGCGTCACCGGTCTTTTCACCAATTTTCCAGATGTCTTTCAGCGTGTCAAAGCTTCTCTGTAAACGACAAAAGCCTTGCGGTTGTTCCGCAAGGCTTTTGATTATTCCACCGTTTGATCAGAAGAAGCTGTTTCAATCGGTTTTCGTTTACCAATTCCAAATACAAAAAAGCTAAGCGCCACTAAAATCAAGAACCCAATTGCCACAATGAGAGAAATTCGTGTATCCTGATTAATCAGCATAAACACAAGCACCATCAGCAAGAATCCGATTGTCAAATAGTTAGAAAATGGCGCAAGCGGCAGCTTAAACGGATGATTATCAAGCGCTGCCCCCTTCGCTTTTCTGAAGCCAATATGACTAATCAAAATGACAAACCAAGGCACCATACCAGGAAGGACACTCGCACTATACACATAAACGAAAATGTTTGGCGGAGAAACGTAATTTAAGACCACCCCAACCGCTAAACCAATCAGCACAGCAAATGTCCCAAAATACGGTACACCATTCTTCGAAATTTTTGTAAAGAAAGCAGGTGCCTGTCCATTCACACCTAATGTATAAAGCATACGCCCCGCACTGAAGATTCCACTATTACAGCCGGACATCGCTGCTGTAATGACAACAAAGTTAATAATACCTGCTGCTGCCGTAATTCCAATTTTCGCAAACGTCGCCACAAATGGACTGCCGAGCGTATTCAGCTGATCCCACGGATACACCGTTACGATGACAAAGATCGCACCGATATAGAAAATCAAAATACGCCAGATGATGCTTTTGATGGCATTTGTCAGCGTCTTTTGCGGATTTTGCGCCTCACCTGCAGTAATCCCAATGAGCTCTACCCCTTGATAGGCAGCAATCACTAGGGACAATGCAAACAAGAAACCGCTAAATCCACCTGTAAAGAACCCGCCGTGCGCCCAAAGGTTAGACAAACCAATCGCTGTTCCACCATTGCCAAACCCAAAGAAAATAATGCCTAAACCTGCAATGATCATTAAAATAATCGTCACAATCTTGATCATCGCAAACCAGAATTCAAACTCACCGAATGACTTAACCGAAATCAAGTTGGCCGCACCTAAAATGATCATGGCGATTAATCCGGGAATCCACGCCGGTAACTCCGGGAACCAATATTTCATATAAGCACCTACGGCGATAATCTCAGACATTCCAACAATGACCCACTGGAACCAGTTACTCCAAGCTGTCATATACCCCGCAAGCGGATGAATATATTGATGCCCAAATGTAGCAAACGATCCCGTACTCGGTTCAAGATACAACATTTCTCCCATCGCACGCATAATAAAAAAGATAAAAATACCACACACTGCGTACGCGAGAAGAACCGATGGACCTGTCCATTGAATGGCTTTAGCTGACCCCATAAATAAGCCAACACCAATTGTGCCGCCAAGCGCAATCATTTGAATATGACGAGCACTTAACCCTCTCTTTAATTCCTTTTGAGCCACTTCTATTCCCCCTCATCAACAAACAACATAAAAAATAAAAAATCAGAATTTTCATTCTGATTCAAAATCTTCAATCTTTCGATGTATATTATCATAATAAATCTACCCTTAAAAAACAATTGTTTTTTTGAGGAAAACACTATTAACAAAATATTCTGACATAAAAAGATATTCAAATTATTTTATATTGATATATCGAATCAGAGGATCATCATCGCTTCAATGACCATCACTTAATAGAAAAGAACCTCCCCTTATATCGACCTCAAAGCTTTTCCCTCCATTTTTATAAACCATTCTCTCCTGATCATCAACACAAGGAAAGTCATTGTGAAAAGTACCTGATCTTTTCTTCACATAACAAATAAATCCATCATTTTCCGGAATTGCCACTTTGACAGATGATCCAGTTGACGTCGATTTGAGCGAATGCAGCATGGCCTTTGAATGTATCTGTACCCTTCTGCCTATTAAATTCAGATCAATATCTGAAAAAGCACCTACCATCTCCACTTTTGACGAAGTAGTACGCAGGCTCAAGGTCTGCGTGTTGAGCTGTTGACTAGAGATAAGTCCACCCACTGTCTGCAAGCGCAGATGCTTGATTTCTCCCGTAAACATGGACTTTCCAGAAATCAATTGGCAGTCAGCCTCCTTCACCTTCAGTCCATCCAAGAATAGATTTGCTCCTTTACAATGAATAGACAAGGACTGTAACTGTGCCTGAGGGAGGTAAATCTCCAAATTCGTTTGATGAAGATGAAGCCCCAAGCTGATCGCTCGTTTTCTTTTATCTTGAATGACTAGCCTGCCTTCCTGCACTTGATGATGCAGTAAATACCGATGGGGGAATACGTGATTGGTGGTCTGCTTCATCAATAAATAAGGATGATCATGGTGATAAAGGCGAACATCTCCCACCAGCCAGTTTAACGAAAGTTGCGTTATTGCTTCTTCAATTTGAACCGTATGCTTCACATGTCTCCATCCTTTTCCCATCATGAATTACCTCGTTTGCAGCCGGCCGATGCGGCTCCACAATTCCAAGATCACAATGAGGACTGCTGCAATCATCACTCCTGACAGGATGAGATTCATTTGATTATTTCCATAGATGGCGAGCGATATATTTCCTAAAACAGCACATAAAACAATTGCAGTCAGGACGGTCATCAAAACAGATTTCTTCCTCAACCCTATTCTCATCGCAATCATCCCAATCGCATGGACACACCCAATAAACACAAAGTACGTTTTCATCAATTGCAATAGAGCACCTGCCGTCAACGTATCGTGAACTATAGGGAAAAACATTTCAGTCACACTAAACACAACAAACGAAGGAATGATACTGCACATCATCGCAAACGTTGAAAGGCACACCATCCATATCATATGAGAAAGGAATCTCACTGAATTGGATGTGCTTTCCTGATAAACAGTCTTGCCTACACGCCAATACAGCATAGCTGTGATGATAGAAAAAAAGATCATCCATACTGTACTCGTTAACAAATAAATATTCGTATATTGCTGAAAACCCGGTTCGCGTTCAATTTTTGCAGCAAACGCAATAAAATAGATGAATACTAGCAGCACAATACTCGCGATGAAACTAGCTTGAATATACTGCTTCATGTGGCCTTTTCTTAGCTCAACCTTCATAAAATGAATCATACGTCATCCTCCTATCAGTTGGCATTCTTTATCTTTCGGGCAGATCATACCCGCCAATTTCAGCATAGTGCGCTGTCACCTTTTGAATAAATAGATCACTCACAATATCCACGCCAAGACCCTTCATCATCTGCTTTAAAAAACACAAACGCTGGACCGTTTCTTCATGATTGCGGACAAACAAGGTGGGATTCAACCATATATTCACAAGAAGCAAAAATACTTCTGCCACTTCACCAGGAAACGCAGTTTCCATCGAACCATCCTCAATCCCTTCAATGATTAACTGTTTGATTCTCAAAGCATCCTGATTGACACCTGTCTTCATGCCTTCAATCACAAATTGTGGGTTTTTCATCTGATCAACCAAGATCCCATCAATCGAATGAGACTGCGGGTCTGCCACAAGCTGCTCCAGAATAAGCTGCAGCTTCTCTTTCGCATGAGCTGCCTCCGTATGCTCAATTAACTCCTCAAGCTTCTCGGTTGCATAACGAAACTGCCGATCCATCACGCCGCGTAATATTTCATCCTTCGATTTAAAATGATGATAAATAGCCCCTTTAGACATATTCAATTCATGGATAATATCTTGCAAACTTGTCTTTTCAAATCCCTTTTCCTGAAACAACTTTGTCGACACGTCCAAAATTTGCTGCATCGTCTTTTCTGGATACTTATTTCGCGCCAGTTCAAACGCCCCCTTTTACATACCGACCGTCGGTATGTTTATTTATATTTTTCATTATAAACGGTTCATGCAGATTTGTATACAACAAAAAAAGACCGCTCACACGGTCTTCTCAAGCTCAAAATGCAAATTCATCGGCACATCTGGCAGAGCCGAAGCCTCCACCATATTCGTTGTAGGTGTTTTCTCATCCACTTCCTCAAATCGAAAACCGTCAGCCCAGACTGTTCCATGACCGCTGAGTAGCACTCCAAAATGAATGGATTCACTACGCGTAGGAACATCTAATACGATCGCATATTGATTCCATTCCGTAGAATCTGTCACAGGTCGATTCTGCATATTATCAAACTGCACCGTATCACCCTTTCCGTCATCTACCCGCATCCAAATTCCTGCTGAAGATACATTCTCTGTTTTCAAGAAAGCAGAGAGCTTCAATCGCTTGCCTACATACTCTTTTGCTTGAAACCCCTGCATCATCGTCGCAAACTGTCCTTCTTGTACGCCTTCTTTAGATGATAAAACACCTGATTGCTTTCCCGTATGAAACTCTGCTGAATCAACACCCATCTCATACATATGCGGATGTGAACCACTCAAACCCCAGCCAGGTACTGCTTCATGTAATGTCATCGAATCTTCCTCCTTTTTCATTTGCATGTCTCTCATCATGGACCTGTACATTCCGGGAGGTAAAGAATAAAGATGCTTAAAAGCACGCGTAAAGGCTTCCTGCGATTGGAATTGTAACGAAAAAGCGATGTCTAAAATCCCCTGATCCGTATACAAAAGAAGCTGTGCAGCCGTAGCTAATCTTCGTTTCCGCACATATTCCCCCATCGACAGCCCGGTTTCTCGTTTAAATACACGCAGCAAATGAAAATGTGAATATCCTACTTTCTCATGCACCTGTTTCAGCGACAGCTCATCCATCAAATGCGACTCCAAATAAGAAATCACCTCTTGCGTCACCCGACTATACATCATCTCCCTCACCTCTTCTTGATCATAAAACAAATCAGTTCACTCGTTTTGATCAAAATTGCGATGTTTCATCTGTCCAGCTGAGGAGGAAAAACGCTAACGTGAGCGCTCGTTATTCGATAGAAACTCCCTCACATCATCTGCGATTTCTTTTGATTTCGTATGATGCAAATAATGGCCGCCTTTGAAAGTAACGACTTTTCCGTGGTCTACATTTTTCAGCAGCTCTTCATGCATTGGTTTCCAGTTTGGTGTTTCTTTCTCCGTTTGATCCGCTAGATAGAAAGCAACAGGGAGCTTCTTAGGGAAATGTAGGCGTTGAGCGTTTTTAAAATTGTTTTTAAAGTTTTCTGCCTCACTAGCTTGGCTTTCATCCAAGAAATTTCGGAAAGTCAGCATTTTAATCTGAGCTTTCGTTTGATCATCTACTTTAGGCATCACTAGTTGATCTGGATTCATTTTCACTATCAATCTGTAAAAGCCGGATTGATGAAGCAGCTGTAAGCTGGAGACTGGCAATTCATCTGCATCCTCCTGCTTAGGAAAACTACTATCAATTCCAACAAAGGCTTGGACTTCTTTTTCGTATTGATTCACATATTCTAATCCATAAATGCCAGAAATCGAATGACCCATTAGCGTATATTTTTTAATGTTGAGTTTCTGCAAACATTCATGAATCTCATCCACAATGTTTTGACTTGTCCTTACTTTATCTGTGTCGTCACTTAAACCATAACCAAACGGTTCAATCACTACGACTCTATAATATGGCGATAACTCCTTGACTAATGGTTCAAAATCCAGCACGGGTGAAGCAGTTCCATAGCCTGGGAGAAGGACAATCGTTTCTTTCCCAGCGCCTTGAATGAGCACATTCATCTGCTTCCCATCCACCCAGACCTTTTGCCCATAAGCTTCTATTTTCCCTTTCTCCCGTTCATTACTAATGAGGTTTACAAAATAAACAGTAGCTAGAAAAACAACCATGACCGTGATAATGGTGCCTATGGAGATCAACATGATTCTCAATATTTTTTTCATTGATTTTCTCTTCCCTTCATGATGAAGAACTCTAGCTTACATCCATCGATGAAAATTAATATTTTCTTTCACAATAGATGATGCCGATTGTATTTGCGCAAACACTTGATACATACATAAACGTAATTGCTATATAAAACCACTCTGTTGGTGATGAGAATTGATGGACCAAAGATTGAACGACAGCAACCAATATATAGGCTAAAGCCACACCTATAATGGAGAAACTTCCGGCTTTCGCTAAAATAAATTGACCTCGTTCATCATGTTTATATTCACGGTTTTTCTTAAATTGAAAGGCCGTGCTTAAAATAGAAAGGGTAATGAGAGAATAAAGTATGATCGTCGTTATCATTGCTGTTCCTCCTTGTCGACCTCTTGAAATACGTCATACAAATCAACTTCAAATGTCCTAGCAATTTGAAATGCTAATTTTAAAGACAAAGAATATTTACCATTTTCAATCGCTGCCACAGTTTGACGAGTCACACCTAACTTCTCTGCCAAATCCTTTTGTGTCCAGTCTCTTTCTGCCCGTAATACTTTCATTCTATTTTTAATTTCCATTTCAGATTCCTTTCCTAAAGGATGATTTATTTAACAATATGTTAAAAATAATTAACATTATGTTAATTAACAATAACCTCTTTTCTTCTGTATGTCAATTTCACCGGATGCAAAAAAGAATCATCCATTTTGAAAGGCCTACCTCAAAATGAATGATTCTCTATAAATGATGTGATCTTCTGATTTAAAACACTTTCCTCTGGTAAATCGCAGTAGAAAGTCCCCAAGACAGCAAGTAGATGAGCATAATCAGTACAGTTGACCCCGTATATACAATAGGGATCGATAAATTCATGATAAAATCAGTGATCCCACTGAATTGCTCTGCTAAATAGAGAACAACAGGCGGTCCCATAGCAGATAATACGATAAAGCCAATGATCACTGCCGTTGTGATATAACCAGGCTTTAAGATATAAAACAATGGAAACGTACATGCTGCGAACAATAAAAACAACCCGCTGCCAATCGCAATATCTGACAGCGAAAACAGCTTCCCAAACACAAATAATGCAGCACTTGTCAGCACGATCGCAATACTCATATAAAAAATGGCGCCAAGATAACGTGATGCGATAATTTCTTTACGTGTATAGGGCAAGGAATTTAATAGAATATTCGTTTCTGCCTTCTCATCATAAGCATATGTGTTAAATGGAATGAAGACACTAGCGACTAGAAACGTTAATACTGGATGGACATCCATGAAAATGAAAAATAAGATAAACGGAATAAAAATAAGTAACTGCTTCTTTTGCAAAATCACATCACGCTTAATTAAATGAAACATGCGCAACCCCGCCTTTCAAATAAAACATGATATCCTCAAGCGACGCCGGTTCAATCACAACAGCATCCCCAAAAATAAATTTCACCTCATCAATCCGATCTGTTAATGCTTCAAATCCGGCTGCCGTACGCTGAATATGGATAAACGCCTTTTCTGTGTCTCGATCCAGCAAATCCAGGCTCCCCTTCACCAGCGCATAATTCTCCGCCACCTCATGAATCGACTGTTGAAAGACCAATCTTCCATTTTGTATAAACGCAATATAATCCGCGATGCGATCTAAATCAGTCGTCATATGCGTTGAGAAAAAAATCGTTCGATTTCCATCAATCATCAATTCTTGTAACGTGCCGAGCAGCTCTCTTCTAAAGACCGGATCTAAACCAGCAGTTGGTTCATCCATGATAATCAGCTCTGCATGGTGCGACAGCGCAATCGCAAGCGATGCCTTCATCTGCATCCCTTTTGAAAATGTTTTAATCGCTTTATTCAGCGGCAGACCAAACTGTTCAATATATTGATAAAATAGTCTATCATCCCAGCGTTTATAGGCAGGTGCCACAATTCGTTTGATGTCTTTTAAATTCAATCCTGGGAAAAAAACGTTAGCATCGTAAACAAAGCCAATTCGTTCCTTAATCTCTTTTTCATGGGTGCGATAATCTAATCCAAAAATTTTAACCTCACCAGAATCTGGTTTTAACAAATTCATGATCATTTTAATCGTGGTCGACTTACCGGCTCCATTTTCTCCAATAAACCCAGTAACAAAGCCCTTTTTGACCTGTAAATCAAGATTCTGCACAGAAAAGTCTTTGAACCGTTTTGATACTCCTTTGAATTCAATCACGTGCTCCACTCATCTCACTCCTCATACAAGAACTTTAATAACTGCTGCAATTCATCAAAAGATAAGCCTAATTCCTTGCCGTTTGTAACAACCGCTCCAAGCTGTTCCTCAATCACCTTCAATTTTTTCTCTCTCATGACCTCTAGGTTTTGCTCGGCAACAAATGATCCCTTACCGACAATCGAATAAATAAATCCTGCCTTCTCTAACTCTTCATATGCACGTTTTGTTGTGATGACGCTGATTTGTAAATCCTTCGCCAGCTTTCGGATAGACGGCAGTCCCGCACCTTCTGCAAGCTCACCCGTTAAGATCAACGATTTGATTTGCGTCGTGATTTGCTCATAGATAGGCTCCTTAGAATGGTTAGAAATCGTAATTTGCATATAAAAAACCTCTTTTTTCTGTACTGGTATTTGCAATGAAATATTGTATATACACTATATATACATTATATACACACTGAAAAAATATTCAACTCCTTTTATGAACTTTTTTGAATGCGATCCAACTAAAAAACCGCACAGCTCTTCAGCCATGCGGTTCCTCAACAAATCAATTTATCTCCAATATACCCATTTTCCCATAAGCCATTCCACAGGCCCTCTTCTCCACTTTTTCAAATAGAGATAGCTGATGAACAGCTGAGCTGTGTAAAGTCCAACAGCAAGTACCAGTCCAAACATTGAGCCCATTTGTCCGAATAACCCAAGTCCGTAAGAATAGAAAATCGTTGTACAAATAATAGATTGAGCCAAATAGTTTGATAAAGACAATCGGCCCAGTCCTGCAAGCAAACGTTTCAACCCTTGTGCAGCATTTGAATAGTAGAAGACAATAAAAGCTTGAATATAACCGATCGTCAGGACATAGGCTCCTAACGTCAACACCATTTCGCTCCAAGGAGCATCACTGAACGTCGCACATTTTAAAGCGAGCCCGATGATAATCATCCAAACCCAGCCTTTACGATAAGCCATGCCTCGATCTTCTTCTGTCAAATGACCTTTTTTCCCGATCGCCATGCCAAGCAGTGCAAATGGACCGATCATGATAGGAGCATAGAGAAGACTTAAAATTGGTGTCAGAGTAAGTGTTACAATTGCCATCATGATGGAGACGATTACCATATCATCTTCGATTGTAATCCGGCTCAACACAATATCGCCATATGTACCAGTTCCATATACATTTGTTAATAATTCAGAATTTCCGTAAATAAAATTCATTAGAGATGGATAAATCACTAAAGATATGGCACCTAAAATACCCGACCATATAAACACTGTTTTGATTCGGCTGTGTATAAACATCATTAGGAAAAACGTACAAGCTCCATAATAGAGAAGAATGTCGCCACTCCAAATAAAGATTAAATGCAGCATCCCAAGCACAATAAGACCAAAGCCGCGGCGAACGACGATGGCATTCGTATTCAGCCCCTTTGCCTTCGTGGATTCAATCAACTTGATAAAAGAATACCCAAACAAAAAGGAGAAAATCGGATAAAATGACCCCTGAAACAAGATCTCCGTCACATATACCCCAAACTCCTGCCCCCATATGCTCGGATCAAACATCTTCTCAAAATCATAATCATATTGAAAATTAAGCATATTCACAATCAAAATACCTAATAAACTAAAACCACGTAAACTATCAATAAACTCAACCCTAGATCCCTTCAACACGACAGCTCCTTAAACAATATATAACAAATTTAAGATATACCTGTATATTTTACCAAATATTTTTCGAAATAGTATATATATTTCTAATAAAAAAGTGATCTTTCATCCTATCAGTGAATCCAGCCTATCTTATGATTCAATTTCCCCCTATTTTCATCTCCTCTTGATCATCGAAACGCTCATTCAAGGAAAAAGCCGAGGGTCCCATACATTTTATCTCTAAATAGGACAATATATCTGCATATTATTTCAATTATTATATAAATTTTACATTTCATTGTTAATATGACCTTCATTGACAATGAATATTTCTTCATATACACTTTGGGTGGATTTAGGAATAACATTCCTAATCTATCAAATTCTAGAGGGGGAATATCATCATGAATGATCAAAATTTATGTGATATCATGAGACACCACGCCACTCACACGCCGCATCATCCAGCTTTAGCGTGCAACTATCAGAACATCACATATGCTGAACTTGAGAAACAAAGTAACCAGTTCGCCAATTACCTTATCAAAATGGGCGTAACGAAAGCTTCTCATATTGGCCTAGCCTTAGAAAGATCACCACAATTGATTGTCTCTATTCTCGCTATCACCAAAATAGGAGCCGTATATGTGCCTATAGATATAAATTACCCTAGTGAACGTATTCAATTTATGATTGAAGATGCCGAACTATCGTTTTTACTCACAACATCACATGTCACTCAAAGCCTAACCTCCTTGCCTATTCCTACTATCTACTTAGATAAAGAAAAACATCTCATCCTTACACAATCAACGTCAAACCCGTCTTTTGATGCAAAACCTTCTGATGCCGCTTATATCATGTATACCTCTGGCACAACAGGAAAACCAAAAGGTGTTGTCATTACACATAGATGTATCGTGCACCTAACGCATAACCCTTCCTTTCTGCCCGTTAATTCTTCTGATACCTTAGCATTATTATCTACCATCTCTTTTGATTCCTCTACATTTGAAATATGGTCCGCTTTATTAAATGGAGCGACACTCGCTATTCCTCCTTCTGGAAAACTGACTCCTGAACTCGTCAGTCAAACCATTAAAGACTATGATGTATCGATTCTTTTTTTAACTACTGGATTGTTCAACTTGATGATGGAGTTACACCTGAACGATATCAAATCAGTTAAATACATCGTCTCTGGCGGAGATGTCATGTCTCCTCAAGTCGTCCATCAAGCATTAAAGGAGCTCCCACATACGACCATCATTAATGGCTATGGCCCGACAGAAAATACAATCTTCACAACAACTTTTCAACTGCCAGACACCTGGGATGATCTCGTCAGTATACCAATTGGCAGACCTGTAGTAGGAACCATCATTGACATCACAAATGAACAAGGTGAATCTGTCTCTCAAGGACAAATAGGGGAACTCATCACTTCAGGAGATGGACTAGCATTAGGCTACTGGCGAAGAGAAAATCTAACAAAGGAACGTTTCATCGAACGGAATGGAAGAACCTATTACAAAACAGGGGATCTTGTTCGACAACAACCTGATGGGCTGATTGAATATATTGGTAGAAAGGATGACCAAGTCAAAATTAGAGGCTTTCGTATTGAGCTTAGCGAGATTGAGCATGTGTTGATCCAGCACCCAAGTGTTAAATCCTGTTTGGTGACAGCCACAGAAGTGATACCTGGGGATAAACGCATCATTGCATACATCATTCCGTCCAACAAAAAGACATGGGATCTATATACCATTCAAACTTATGCAAAGAAAACATTCCCTGATTTCATGCGCCCTGCACATTATGTTCTATTGACAAACTTCCCTACGACCACAAATGGAAAAGTCGATCGAAAAGCACTACCAAGACATCATTTCGACAGACCCAAACTGCAAACCGAATATGTCGCACCAACTAATCAAACCGAAGAAGCACTCTGTGAAATATGGACAGACCTATTAAAGGTAGAGCCCATTGGCACAAACGATCACTTCTTCGACTTAGGAGGAAACTCCATCCTTGCCGCCAAAACCTTAATGCGTATGCAGGAAACATTACACGTTGAACTACCTGCCAGCACCCTTTATGAACATCCTACGATTCAACAAGTTCATCTTATGCTACAAAATCAAACACCTGAGCCGAAACAACAGCTCACATCAGAGGGATTTTTAGATGAAAAGATTCAGCCAAAGCACCTATTCGATTCTAAATCCTTTAAGCAGAATGCCGTGTTATTAACAGGAGCAACCGGCTTTCTAGGCGCTTATCTCATTAAAGAGCTTGTTCGAATGAATCCCTCCATCCAAATCTATTGTGTCATCAGAGCAAGAGACAAACAGCACGCAAGACAGAGAATACAAGTAAATATGGAGAAATATCACCTATGGGACGAACATTATCTGAAACAACTAAAACCGATTGTAGGTTACTTGGACAAGCCTCAACTAGGGCTCTCAACAGAGGAATTTCAACAACTCGCCCAAACCATTGATGTCATCTATCATAATGGAGCAAAAGTCAATTACGTTCAGCCCTATCACATGCACAAGGATACAAATGTCACCGGCACAGAAAATATCATCAAACTCGCCTGCACAGAACAGGTAAAGCCTGTTCATTTCTTATCGACCATTGCCATATTCGGACCTGCCGGGTATCTAGATGGCACGACCGTTCTTTTTGAAGATACATCCATCGATGCTTATCTTCCTATTGTAGAAAAGGACATTGGGTACTCTCAAAGTAAATGGGTGGCAGAAAAAATCATGTGGGAAGCAAAAAAACGTGGCGTGCCGATCACAGTCCTTCGCCCCGGCTTCATCATGGGCGACAGTCAAACAGGCGTTCATAATACAGAGGATTACATGGCGAGACTAATCAAAGGATGCATCCAATTAAAGGCTTACGGTGAGCTACCGAATCAACGAAAAGAATTCGTACCCGTCGACTTTGTTTCAAAAGCCATTACAACCATATGCAAGGATCCAGCCAACTTCGGCAAAGCCTATCACCTCGTTCCACCTCAAGAAGAAAGCATGGAATTAGGTGAATTTTTTCAAAAAATCACAGAAGAAATAGGCTATCCATTAGAAAAGAAAGCATATAACGATTGGGTAGAAGCTCTCATTCAAGCAAGCGACCAACACGCAGACAACGCCCTTACGCCATTTCTTCCAATGCTCACTGAAAAGGTAGAACGAGACAAAACAGTCTGGGAATTATACGAAAACATGGCGCACTTTGACTCAACAAATACTCAAACGGTTCTCCAAGCACATGGAATGACCTATCCCCCTATGGACGATCATTTAATCAAACGCTATTTCAAATACATGGAGGACATTGGATTTTTAAAATTTGATTCAAACACTGCTCTGAGAATATAAAAGCATTCCCTTGTTTTTAAACTCAATACAGGAAGTAATAAAAGGTTGGATGCAACATCCAACCTTTTATTACTTACCTTTCATCAACTGTACCTTTCTAGATCACCTCGGTAGAAAACTTATGCCTTATGATCTTTTTCTTCTTTAAAAAGCACACGCTTCACATAAAACAAAATCCCCAATCCAAACAAAATCAACGGCAACTCCCAGTCTGCAGAAATCGGCAGCCATTTCAACAGCATGAGAATCAACAAAACAGCTCCCACACCTGCATAAAAGATCACCGTTTTTTTCAATTCTTGCTTTGATTGAAACAAAACGCTCTCCTCCATAACTCTAATTATGATCGTTTTTCTAGTTTTTTTAATATCTTTTCCCAGCCGGTATCTCCCATTTTCCGATCAATTAATTGTCCCTCTTTATCTATGAGGCAAAAACTTGGTAATCCTTGAATTTTATATTTTGTGACAATCTCATAATCTTGATCCAACACAATGGGAGCAATGAGATTCTTTTCCTCCGCATATTTCGAAACAACCTCTATCGATTTTTCTTCTTCCGTATATGGAACATGGACACAGGTTAAATGGATACTCAACTGATCCACACTATGTAGAATGTGATCGGTTAATTCTTCACAATGCGGACAGTTAACTGACCAAAAATAAAGAAGGTGAGTATGCCCTTCAGGTAAACACCGCTGATGTGAAGAATGAATCCAAGGAAGGTGCTCAGGCCATTTATGTATTTGCGTTTCCACTACTCATCCCCCTTTTCTTTTAATTGAAAGGCAATGATTTTTCCTAGTGCCTCTTCTGCGGCAAAAGGGGCCACATTTCCTGATGGATTCTCTTGTTCCTGTTTTAGGCACTCGTACATATTTTTTTCGATTTTTGATGGGTCAATCCAAGAGATACACCACGACGCCCAAAAACAAGTAGGACCCTTATAGCGTTTTGCCAAAGGCAGAAGAAATGGCAAACTAGGCTGACCAATTCTCATGAGTGAGATCGCAGCCGCCATTCTTGTCTCCTCTTCTTCACTTTCTAACAGTTTGGCAAGAGCTTCTGCTGCGTCCCCTGCATCTGCTCCAAATTCACCAAGAACCGCTGCTGCAATATTCCGCAAAGAACCCTCTTCTTTTAAGGCTTCAACAAGCACTGGCACTGCCTCTTTTCCTGATTTCCTTAACTCCCCCATGGCTTGAACGATCGTTACTTCATTGGTATTGACTAAACGTTGAACCGATTGGGATAGCTTATCTTCTGGTTTCATGACAATCAACTCCTCTTTTTAATGAGTCCCACGGCATCGATAACACATCACATAACATACACATCCAGCAAATACACATGTCATCGTTGTAAACCAGCCATCAGTGAACAGATGAATCCCAATGATGACCGCAGCACTTATGACAGATCCGATGAGCAATGATCGATAATAGATGCCCAAAGAAAGACTCGCTTCTCGTCTCAAAGGCTGCGTAAAGGCAAAGAGCCGTATGGTCAAAAACCAAATATAAACCCCTACCCCATAAATGGCCCAATACAATACATCATGAATCTCTAACAAGATAAGAGAAATCAAGTAGACACCATACAACCAAAAGGTTTGAAACACTTCCAATAGAAGAATTTTTTGATATAAAGCACCCGGAAAAAGATACAGCAATCCTGTTTGCCCGTGTCTTACAATCCCAGCGTAATATGAACTGAGCAGGACAGATGCACCAATGACCAGAAAGAATAGAGTCAACCAATCTGAAAAATAAGAACTGACGACATAGTAAGTACCGATCAACAGCATGGTAGATAACAGGTGGAAGGTAGCATACTTTTTGATCATCAATATTTCTAGCCAAAGGAAAGCCCAGATGCCCGTTAATGTTGAAAACCCCCACCACGTCTTGCTTTTCTTTGGACTTATTGGATTTGCATGAACCTGTTTCCCCTCAAACTCCTCCCAAAATGCCGCCTCTTTGACTAACGACTCCATCATCTCTATACGATGACTCGACCTGTACATCATCATGAAAGATAGAATTATCACTCCAAGTAATATCAATACAGAAATGAATGAAAACTCCTCTATCATGCGTCCGACTTGATACATCAAAGAAGCAGATATCTCCATCATAGACGACTGTTTCAATATCAATTGATTCAAAGTGAGCAATGAAAGACAACCAAACATCAGTATAAAACCAATGAAGAGCACTCGCTTATATACTTGAATGGTTCTTGCACAAGATACCGCAATCATCCATGTTTCGATCATACATAACAGCGCTGTTAACAGGAGTGATTTACCAAGTAGAAAAAAGTACTGCTGCGTTAAACAAAGAAGGAGGATATCAGCCATCACAGCAGAAACAATGAGAAAAGCACATCGCCAAAGAATGTGATATACCCATACACTCATCACAACTGTCCATAAGGAAGCACCACTTCCATACAACCACATGATATCGTTCATCTGACTAGGCAGCCTATTCGAAAACAAGCCAAAGCCAGTATAAAGAACAAATAAAACGACAATGATCCATCCAGCTGTACTTGCATTCCAATCGCCCATACTTGAGACTGCGCTCAGCTGAAAACCGATGGCAGCCATCATAAGTAGCAAGATCAGAAAGGGCATTTTCTTTTCTTGATTTTTACTGATCAAGCGCCTTTGGGATTTCATCCATAAAAGGGAAAGTGTGTTATTCACTAGACCACTCCCCTAAGAGTTGAATGACTTCTGCCCGCCACTTCATTTGTTCTTCCTGCCGCTTAGGAACAGCGATACTTTTCATGATGGCACCATCTCGAATCAATATCACCCTGCTAGCCGTATCAAGAACAAACTCTAGGCTATGAGTGGACACAAGAACCGAACCTCCTTGAAGGCTCTTCTGTATCAGCCAATCTGACAACCATTGTTTCGAAGGGATGTCTAACCCAACAGTCGGCTCATCTAAAATAAAAAGGGAGGCATCTTGCACAATGGCCCCTGCTAAGACGACACGCTGTTTTTGACCTCTTGAAAGCCTTCCGCACAATTCGTTCATCTTCATTTCGATATGTACTTCTTTCAACGCCTCAAATACCTTTTCTTTGATCTGTTTTAAACCTTTATGATAGCCCCTCGCACGGAATTGAACATGTTCAGCAACCGTTAAATCTGGGTACAAATATGGCTGATCTGGAATAAGAGCTACTTGTTTTTGGACATGGGAATGACCAGGAGGAAATCCCTCTATGAGTATTTCCCCTTGATCAGGTTGATAGAGACCTGTTAAACATCGAATGGTTGTCGTCTTCCCCGCACCATTAGGCCCAAGCAGCGCCACAACCTCCCCTGCTTCAATGGAAAATGAAAGGCCCTCTATCCCATCACCATTGCTATATCGTTTGCTTACATTCTGAACCTCCATGAATGGCATCAAATCTCTCCCTTTTATTAGAGTGATGTATGCTGATCTATGGTGTTTTTACGGTGGAATGTAAATGTAATTAGACCCACTTATTATTTACCACAATATTACCATATGAGGTATAAAAGGGTAAGAGAATTATAATCATTTAAAATACTAAAAGATAACAAAACAAAAAAGATTGGGCATCAATCATCCCAACCTTTTATCTATTAAATAAACCAATTCAAACCGAATCCATATCCCGACAAGCCCAAGCATCCACCTCGACCTTTAAAGCAGGTGAAGCCAAAGCCACCACATAAATCATCGTCATACAAGGCAGGTGGTCTCCTAAAAACTGACCCATGATTCGTTTTCTACTCACAGCATCAAACTCACCTACCAAATAAAACACAAGCTTCGTTATATCTTCCACTTTCATATCTGCCGCTTCTACATTGCGTTTTACATTCTCTAACGCTAGCTCGAGCTGTTCCATCGGGCTCGCTGGAATGGTCCCATCGACTTCCATCCCCACTTGTCCTGATAAGGTTAACCAACGCTGCGGCCCTGTTGTCTCTATTTGATGGATGTACGGTGCAACTGGCGCGTGAATGGTCTCAGGATTACGTGATGTTTTCATTGATCAAACCCCTTTTCTGAAAATACAATCAATTTACACCTATCATACCAAACTTTCTTCCCATCCTATCTGCGTATGCTCCGAACGAAGCCAAAAAAAAGACCTTTCTTCAAAAGAAAGACCTCTCTAAAATGATGCTCCGCTCCGATGCTCAATTTGATGAATCCAATTCAAATCCGCCTCTAAATGAAGCAGCGTGCCAGAAATCAATAAGTACCGACTCTCATCACCTTGCACAAGACATTCCGTTTTCAGCTTCGTGAGTTCCATCACATCTTTCATGATGACGGCTTTCTGCTGCTGAAGCATTTCTTTTTCTTGATGAAATCTGATTTTCCGTGCACAGCCCCATTTAAAGTGAAAATCATCCTTTACAGCATGATACGGAACAGGCGCCAACAGCCATGATTCCAGCTCTTGTCTGCCTTCTTCCGTCACGTCGTACAACTTTCGATCTTGGTCATCTATTCCCACTGCTGTCACCAATTGATCACGAATTAACCGATCAAGCGTTGTGTAGATTTGACCCGGATTGATTTTTCCTTTTATTCCGAGCAATGACTCCAGCTCTAGCTTTAATTCATATCCATGATGTTGCTGCTGACAGAGCGATGTTAAAATTCCGTATTTCACTGACATATGATTTAACCTTCTTTGAGAGATGATATCATCTCTATTTTACTCGCTGTCGCACTAGAAATCCACGAAGCCGCTAAACTGAGTGCAATTCCTGCGATCACTGCCAGCAGCACATGCACAAATGGCAGCTGAAATGAAACAAATCCACCGAGCCAATCAGATTGGCTTGAGACATATAGAAGAATCACACCAAATAAAATGCCGCCAATCACACCTGATAACCCAATGAGCACACCTTCTCCGACGATCATTTTTCTCACCTGCTGCTTTGTCAGCCCAAGCGCCCGCATGGTGCCAATCTCAGATGTACGTTCAAGCGTATTCATCAGCAGTGTATTGGCTGTTCCAATGCTCGCGAGCCCCATAATGAAAATGAACATCATAGAAATTAACTCGTTCATACCAGTTAAAGCCGATGTCGTTGATTCAATCTCATCCTCTACTGTTTTCACCTTTGAAAGCCGCTGCCCAAAGTCTTCCCATAGCTGATCTCGTAAAGACTCACCGGCCCCTTTGTCTTTTAACGTAAGCAGTAGATCAAGGGGCTGCGTCCACCCTAAATCCTCTTGTAAAAATGTCTGATCGACAAATGCCACATAACCCGAATGATGAGAAGTCTTGACCACATCAATGACTTGTAACTGCTGCCGGCCAGAAGGTGCATTGAGATACACACTCTCTCCAATACGCCCACCCCATTCATCAAACGCACGCTCTCCTAACACGATAGAGGGCTTTTCTGCTAAATGTTGATACAAATCGCCTTTATTGTCATCTTCTATAAAAGACGGTCCCTTTTCTTCTACGCCGATCAGAGAAAATTGTCTTTTCTCTCCATCAGCCGTTTCCCATGTCAAAGGAGCCGCTTCCATCATCGGTTCCACCCGCTCAACAGCCTCATAGGATGACAGCTTTTCTTGATCCGCTTTCGTCCATGGGGCTTCAGAAGTAACCCTGAGATCGCCTCCATACGTTTGACGAATCTCTTTTTCGTAGCCATCTGGAGCCGATTCAATGACCGCACTTAAAAGCAAGATCACAGCAATCCCAACAGCTAGAATCGCCGCCGTATTAGCATTTCTATTCAGTTGCTGCGTGACATGCTGCGAGGATAGATAACCCGGGTAACCAAAGACAAGCTTCAAAAGAGGCGCCAACAACCGGTTCAAAAAGAGCAGGAAAAATGGGAATAACAGAACCATGCTGGCTAAAATGGCAAGATAAGCAGCCGGATGATCCACCCATACAAATGAAAGCAAGCCTATCCCTATCGCCGCTCTAATGACCGATTGTTTCTTCGGTGCAGAAGTTTGGGTGGTGGATTTTAAAGTCAGCAGCACAGACGTTTTCCCTGCATGATAGATCGGAAATAACGAAAACAGCACAGGGAACACAATACCAATGATCACTGCTATTACAACAGGCACTTGCCAATCTAACGAATACACCATATCAAAAGCAAACACACCAAGCAGTGTTTGCATGAACACATCTCCAAGCCAAACGCCAATCGGTACCCCAATGACGGTTCCAATACATGCCAAGATCAAAACCTCAATCAACATCAGCTTAGAAACAGAGCCCTGTGTATAACCGAAGCTCTTCATAATCGCAAATTCTTTTTTTCGTTCCATCACACTCGTATAAATCATATTAAACACGATAAAACCGCTCATAAACATCGACAGCCCTGCGATGAGGTAAAAGAACGTGTACAACCCGCCAATGTCATTACTTTGCCGGTCATCCGCCACCACAGGCTGGACAAAAACATCGGCATCCTTGAACTCTTTCTGTAAAGATTGAAAGAGCTGTTCCCCGCCTTCATTTGTCTGAAATCTCATATAAGAAAGCTGATGATCGAGTCCCGTCCAGTCTCTCAATAAATCAAGCGGCGCCATCACACGAAAGCTCGATGATTCTGCACCCTCCCAGTCACTTGGACTTGAAAGCAGCTGTGTATATTCCACAATGGCAGATACCTTCGCTTCGCCCAAATCAGAAAAACGAATGGTATCTCCCACCTTCTTATTCAGCAGTTTCGCCACAACATCTGGTATGACCAACCCCTGATTATCCAAACGCCCTTCAATCACAGGCAGCTTCAGTAAAGAGCTCGTTTGATCTTGTACTCCGGTAATGCGCACCGCCCGTTGGTTAAGAGAGTGATCACCTTCTACATCAAAAAACGTCTGTTTATCCAGCGCTAATAATGATCCTGTCACATCAGGATGCTTTAAAATGGAGGAGATCTGTTCCTCATCATACGTATGATCATCACTCAACACCCAATAATCTGCATCAGCGACATACATTTGCTCATAGTAATGAAACACATCATTTGTCGTTCGATCGGCAATGAGCATCGACGTGACAAAAGCGATCCCCACCATGATGCCTAAGACAGAAATGGCGAACCGCTTTTTATGCTGAAGCATGTTACGCCATGAAATTCGCCACATACTGAGCATAATCATCATCCTTTCTAGAAATCACTTGATCAATAACACCGTCTTTAAAAAGGATGATTCGATCCGCAAACCCCGCTGCGAAAATATCATGCGTCACCATAATAATCGTCTGCTTGCTTTCTCGATTGAACTTGCACATTAACGCCAAAATATCCTCCGCTCTATGTCGGTCCAAGTTCCCCGTCGGCTCATCTGCTAACAGCACTGATGGCTGATTGACTAGAGCTCTTGCAATCGCTACACGCTGCTGCTGCCCGCCGCTCAGCAAACTAGCCCGTTTCCGTCCAAGTCCATTCAAGCCAACAGCCTCTAACAGCTCTACAACCGTCTGTTGATTCTCCTTTGTTAAACGTCCATCTGCATGCAGCGGAAACGCCACATTTTCTTCGACAGTTAATGTAGGCAGCAGCTGATAATTTTGAAACACAAACCCAATCTGTTTTCTGCGAAAAATCGTTCTCTCTTTCTCATTCATCTCACTCAACTGATGCTCATCTATCAAAATCTCTCCATCAGTAGGCAGATCAAGCCCGCCTAACAACTGAAGTAATGTACTTTTTCCAGAACCACTCGGTCCCATCACCGCTACAAACTCCCCTTCTTCTACCGTCAAATCAACGCCCCTCAGCACCTCAGTCCGCTCCTGGCCTTGAATGAACTCCTTCTTCACATGCTTGATCTGAATCATCTGCAAACTCCTCCCACCCCTTTACGGAGTAATTATATACTAAGTATATATCATTTCAACATTTAAATCATGATAATATGTATTTATTTCTTATTTATTACTTACTAAATATATAAAAAACCCTTTAGATTTTCATATCCAAAGGGTACATCATGCTATAATTCTTGTTTTCTAAAAAGAAACCATCCGATGAGAAAAAAGAAACCAATCAATACCGATACACCTAGAAAGCTTGTAAGCGCCTGATCCGAATAGGTTCCTCTATAAATCATCTCCTCAGCCGCACTTGTGACGCCTTTAGGTGCAAACTTCCCTAATGTATCCTCATAAAACGAAGGAACGGTAAACAGGATGAGATTGATCAAAAGGGAAACGCCGCCCGCAGTCACTGAACGCTTAAAGAACGCCGATGCACAAATGGTCGACACCACAATGAGCAGTAGGTTTGGATAATACAAAAGCGTTCCTTTTAACACATTGCCCCAATCCACATACCCAAATTGAATGTCCACATAATAAACGGAAGCTAGCACCGCCACTATCAAACTAAACAAAGTTAAACAGGCATAGGCACATATTTTTGAGGCATAATAACTCATTCGACTGATCGGTTTCACCATAATCATGGCCGTCACACCAGAGGCACGCTCTCCAGCAATCGTCCCCATCACGATCATAATCAGGATAAACACGCCGAGCGAATCAAATTTACTCAATGCACTGGCTAAAGCTTCTCCAGCACTAGGCTCTGGTATATAAAATGTAGACCCTTCAGGTAAATTAGCCGAATTCGATAAAAGATCCGGCAGCATTTTGAGCGTAATAGGCTGTGTGATCATTAAAATCGTGAAAATGATCGGCACAAATAAGATTTTATAACTAGTGAATAACTCCCTAAATTCCTTTTTCAACATCATCATGCCGTCACAACCTTCATAAAAATATCTTCAAGCGTCAGCTTAGATAGTCGATATTGGAGAAGAACACCGCCAGCTTCAGTGATGAGACCCGGCAGCTCTCTCAATGCCATTTGTTGATCTTTCACTCGTACCTGATAAGTGCCTCCTGTCTCCATGCAATCCTCCACCCAATCCCGTTCTTTTAACAAAGCCACTAGTCTCGGATTCTGTTGTTCTAATTGAAATTCAATCACGGGCTGGATATAGTCTTCTTTGAGCTGTTTCATCGAAGAGGACATCTCAATTTTGCCGCTGTTGATCATGATAATATGATCGGCCACCCTTTCAATGTCATCTAAAATATGGGTCGACATAAAGATCAGCATCTCATGCTTTAGACGCTCAATCAAAGTCAGGACGTCTTTTCTTCCCATTGGATCAAGTGCCGACACAGGTTCATCTAGGATAAGGACCTTTGGGCTGTTGATCAGTGCCTGCGCAATAGCAAGCCTCTGCTTCATGCCTCCACTATAGCTGCCAATGGCACGATCCTTCGCCTCGTATATGCGGCAAAGCTTCAACAATTCATCTGTTTTGGAACGAATGGTGTTTTTCTCTAAATGAAATAACCCGCCAACCCAATGCATCCATTCCTGCCCCGTCATATCCTGATAAAATGCAGGATGCTGCGGACAGTACCCAATCACCTGACTGATTTGATCCATGTCCTTTTCGACATCAAAACCTGCCACCTTCACAACGCCAGACGTAGGACGAGCAAGCCCCGTCAAAATCCGGATCGTCGTTGTCTTCCCCGCTCCATTGGCTCCTAAAAAGCCAACACATCCAACCTCCCCTACAGAAAACGAGACATCTTTTAACACTTCATGCCGTCCATACGATTTCGTCAGCCCGTGACACTCCAACATATTCAAGCGAATCCCCCCTACTAAGATTGTTTACGACCAAAAATGAAATACGCAATAGGACCGGCACTCGCCACAAACACAATCACCAAAGCCCAAACCCACTTCACTTCTCCCCTAATCCTCGATGGATCTCTTTTCAACAAATCAAACAAACCAATCACCATTAAAATCGCTTGTAGCAAAATAAGAGGTAATATCATCTTCATATCCATCACGCCACTCCCTTTTCAAACGTCAATTTGTTTTGGTATTACTTCTTTTGACGACATGAAGAGAGAATTCGTTCAAATGGATTTTATTTTTATTGGTCGAATGATCTATAAATATAAAAAAGCCCAGTGAAGGTTATTCACTGGGCTTGATTGTGATGATCATGACGAATCTCGCAAAATCTTTTCCATTTTCTTTCCCTTGGCTAATTCATCAATCAGCTTATCTAGATACCGAATGTTTTTCATCGTTTCTTCTTCAATGTCCTCTACCCGTACACCACAGATGACTCCTTTGATTAAACTGCGGGAAGGATGAAGCTCAGGAGCCTCAGCAAAGAAGGTTTCAATGTCTATCTGCTTGTCCAACTGTTGCTGTAACTCTGCTGGACTGTACCCCGTCAACCAACAAATAATCGTATCAACCTCAGCCTTCGTTCGACCCTTTCTCTCTGCCTTTGCGATATAGAGAGGATAGACTTTTGCGAAGCTCATTGTGTAGATTTTAGGTTTGGTCATGTATCTGCTCTCTTTCTTCGTTAAATATTTAAACTGTCATGCTTTCTCAAGGGGACGTCTCTCTCATTATGCACTTAGTATAATATGTTATAAATACAACTTATAAACGATGATATATGCCTTTATTATTTCTTTCATCTTTCTTGAAAGCTCTATATTTAAGAAATTGAACAATACAAAATCCAAGGAACACACCTATTGGTCCTTCTCTTGAAACAGGGCCTCCAATTAAACAATAAGAAATGATAAACAATGCAATATAACCAATTATGAAAAAAACAATTCCCCATTTTTCTT
This sequence comes from Bacillus sp. JUb11, assembly GCF_024807925.1. Taxonomy (NCBI): domain Bacteria; kingdom Bacillati; phylum Bacillota; class Bacilli; order Caryophanales; family Bacillaceae; genus Bacillus; species Bacillus sp. JUb11. The sequence goes on from NZ_JANUEZ010000004.1 coordinate 375,843, forward strand.
TTTTTACGTATCGAATAAAAATAATATTTCCCCCTAAGAATATTTATCATAATAGCAACATGGAAATAGTATCTATCAATCAAAGTTCAGCTTAGATCTTTCAACTGTTAGTTCTATTGACACAAAAATACCCCTTTAGACAATTATATCTAAAGGGGTATCAAAAATCCGATTTTATTGAAACCTACTCCACCGTCACACTCTTCGCAAGGTTACGTGGTTTATCCACATCACACCCGCGGTGAAGGGCTGCGTAGTAAGCGATTAGCTGTAATGGGACAACAGATGCAAGTGGTGCAAGTGCTGGGTGTACAGCTGGAAGGACGAAACGGTCGCCTTCGTCTTCTAGGCCTTTTAGTGAGATGACACATGGGTTTGCGCCGCGTGCAACGACTTCTTTGACGTTACCGCGAATGCTGAGGTTTACGTGCTCTTGCGTTGCAAGGGCAATGACCGGTGTGCCTTCTTCAATTAAAGCAATGGTGCCGTGTTTGAGTTCTCCGCCAGCAAATCCTTCTGCTTGGATGTAAGAGATCTCTTTTAGTTTGAGTGAACCTTCAAGGCACACATAGTAATCAAGTCCTCTTCCGATAAAGAATGCGTTACGTGTCACTGTGAAGAAGTCACGAGCGATTTGTTCCATTTCATCCTTTTGATCGACAAGGGCTTCCATTGCGTTTGCTACAATCCCAAGCTCTTTCACAAGATCAAAGTCAAGAGATTGACCATTTAATTCAGCTGCAACGGATGCAAGGATCGCAAGAACAGCGATTTGCGCTGTGTAAGCTTTTGTTGAAGCCACTGCGATTTCTGGTCCTGCATGAAGAAGCAATGTGAAGTCTGCTTCACGAGAAAGCGTAGATCCTGGTACGTTTGTGATCGTTAATGCTTTATGACCAAGCTCTTTGACTTGAACAAGTACAGCACGGCTGTCCGCAGTCTCTCCAGATTGAGAAAGGAAGATGAACAACGGCTTTTTCGATAGAAGCGGCATGTTGTAAGAGAATTCACTTGCTACATGGACTTCTACAGGTACTTTCGCCCAGTCTTCAATGTATTGTTTACCAACAAGTCCAGCATGGTAGCTCGTTCCGCAAGCCACAATGTAAATGCGGTCTGCTTCTGCTACTGCGCTTGCGATATCGCCAGCGACTGACAGCTTGCCGTTTTCGTCTTGATATTCTTGGATGATTTTACGCATCACTAGCGGCTGTTCATCCGTTTCTTTTAACATGTAGTGAGGATATGTGCCTTTCTCAATGTCGCTTGCATCCAGCTCAGCGATATAAGAAGGACGTGTCATAATATCACCGTCAAGGTTTTTAATGATAACCTCGTCTTTTGTGACAATGACCATTTCTTTATCCATTAATTCCGCATATTCGTTTGTTACTTGAAGCATCGCCATTGCGTCAGAAGCCACAACGTTGAAATCTTCGCCGAAACCAACCAATAATGGGCTTTTGTTTTTCGCCACATAGATTGTTTCTTTGTTTTCGTTATCGAAAAGGGCAATTGCGTAAGAGCCTTTTAGTTGAAGAAGCGTTTGACGGAAAGCTTCCTCTGTATCAAGACCTCTATTCACAAATTGTTCGATGACTTGAACAACAACCTCTGTATCTGTGTCGCTTTTTAGTGTGACGTCTTGTAAATATTCGCGTGTCAATTGTACATAGTTCTCGATGACACCGTTATGAACAAGCGTAAAACGGCCAGAAGCACTTTGATGCGGATGCGCATTTAGATGGCTTGGTACACCGTGTGTTGCCCAGCGTGTATGTCCAATTCCTGCTGAAGATGCCACGTTTGCATCAACGACTTCACGAAGCTCAGCGATACGTCCTTTTTCTTTGAACACATGCACGCCATCTTCGTTTGCCACAGCGATACCTGCTGAGTCATACCCACGGTACTCAAGCTTCTCTAAACCTTTTAATAAGATTTCCTTCGCATCATTCTGACCAATATAACCTACGATTCCACACATAAATATTCTTCCTCCCGATCATGTGAAAGGGACAAAGAAAGCCTACTAAAATAGAAGGGACATTTCTTCGTCCCTCTCTACATGTTTAATTTGGGAGATCATGTGTATTCCCTTTGTACAAAGAGTCACCTCTTTGCTTTAAAGAAACACTTACGGCTGTGATCTCTATATTTGATCAGCCGGGAGGCATCCGCCGAAAAATTCGATAACCTCCATCCTCGTCAACTAAGCATCTGTCTCGTTCGATCGCTTAGTTCGGGCGCTATAATTATAAGAGTGGCTGAACATCTACCCTGCCTTTCCTGCTAGAATAAAAATCCAGTAACACAAGGATGATTGTACTATAAGGTCTGACCTCCGTCAATCACAATTTAGCGGGTGATCCCCATCATGTTAGAAAGTAAGACCTCCCTACACTATATGCGATGAGGCTTGTCACGTTCTACCTTTGATGTGCTCTCTTATGTATGAAAGCAAGCAGCAAATTGCCCTCACTTATATCATTCGTATAAAACTTTCTTCTTATGACGTTTATTCGAAAAAAAAGCAAACCGCTGCTTAGCGATTTGCTTTACATCAATTACTCAATACCCATTTCTTCTTTGACAACAGCCGTAATGCGAGCCACGTATTCATCACACAGCTCTTTTGTTTTCGCCTCTGCCATGACACGTACAAGCGGCTCTGTTCCTGATGGACGCACAAGGATACGTCCGTCACCGTTCATCTCTTTTTCAACCTCTTGGATCACAGCTTTTACTTTTTCATTTTCTTCCACTTTATACTTATCAGATACCTTTACATTCACTAGAAGTTGCGGGAATTTCTCCATTTCAGCTGCAAGCTCTGACAATGTTTTTCCTGTTGCTTTTAGTGTATTCACCAGCATGATCGCAGAAAGCATGCCGTCACCTGTCGTATTATAATCAAGGAAAATCAAGTGGCCTGACTGCTCGCCTCCGACATTATAGCCATCCTTTTTCATCGCTTCGACCACATAGCGGTCACCAACAGCGGTTTGAATGCTCTTAATGCCTTGCTTCTCAAGCGCTTTATAGAAACCAAGGTTACTCATGACCGTTGACACGACCGTGTCATCCTTCAATCGGCCTTCACCCTTTAGATAACGTGCACATATGTACATAATTTGATCGCCGTCTACAATATCACCTTTTTCATCGACTGCAATTAAGCGGTCGCCGTCGCCATCAAACGCAAGACCAATATCCGCTCCTTTTTCTTTCACAAAAGCAGAAAGTGCCTCTGGATGAGTAGAACCTACGCCATCGTTGATATTCAATCCGTTTGGTGATGTTCCCATTGTTGACACATCTGCATCTAAATCTGCAAATAAATGTGTTGCAAGAGAAGATGTTGCACCATGTGCACAGTCAAGCGCTACGTGAATACCTGTGAAATCCTCGTCTGCTGTCTGTTTCAAGAATTGCAAGTATTTCTGACCGCCTTCAAAGTAGTCATTTACTGTTCCAAGATCCGCGCCAACTGGGCGTGGCAATTGATCGACCGGCTGATCCATCAGCTGCTCGATTTCATTCTCCTGTTCATCTGACAGTTTAAAACCGTCACCGCCGAAAAATTTAATTCCGTTGTCTTGAACTGGGTTATGCGAAGCTGAAATCATGACACCTGCTTCTGCATCCATTGCCTTCGTTAAATAAGACACACCAGGTGTTGAGATCACACCTAAACGCATGACTTCAGCCCCAATTGAAAGTAAGCCTGCTACGAGTGCTCCTTCTAACATATGACCAGATACACGCGTGTCTCGTCCAACGAGTACCTTTGGACGTTCTTTATCCTTCGTGAGCACATAGCCGCCAAATCTCCCAATTTTAAATGCGAGCTCTGGCGTTAATTCGCTATTAGCCACACCCCTTACACCATCAGTTCCAAAGTACTTGCCCATGTTTCAATCGCTCCTTTTTTACCATTCAAGAGGACGCTGCGTCCTCTTTGTTATCTTCTTTGACCCGCTGTCTTTGACTCGATTCTTTTTTTGCTTTATCTTGTGTTGATTCCTTTTGACTCTTCTCTTCCTGATCATCATCGGATGATTGATCTTTTCGATCATTCGTAGAAGCCGGCTGATCTTCTGTATCAGTAGAAGTCAGTTTCACTTTGACCTTCGATCTAGATAATGTCCATGTCACATTTTGAGGGCCATTCACTTGTACTTTGACCTCATGTGTTCCTTCGTTTAAGTCCCCGACATTGATATAGGCTTCAATATCTGAAGCCTTTAGTTTATCAATTGCACTCTTTGATCCTTTTGCTGTTAGTGTGAGACGCCCAGAAGACGGACTCACAAATGCAGAGCTAAGATCCTTGCTCAGACCCACGACAGAAATTGGAACATTATCGATCTTTTTTTCTTCAGCTGTTGCAACCTTCACTTTGATTTTAACAGTTTCAGGTGATACCTTTTTCACACCATCTGGCAGTGGAATGTCGGCATCAATCTCTGTATCATCTTTAATCTTGCTTAGGTCGAGCTTAACGCCGTCAATAAAATCAAGTGCATCCAGCACCTTTTGAGAACCGTAGACTGTCACCTCACTTGGGCTTGTCTCGATGCTTGAGATACTGATCCCATCTGGCAAGCTGCCCGTCCGCTCAATCTTAAACGGAACTTTCTTGCTTGGACTCGTAATCGGGACCGTAATATCTACCACAGACGGACTCACTTCGACTGGTAGCTCATTCCCGCTGCTATCATACACAGTGAGCTTCGCTTCTTTCTCAATTTGCTGATCGACATCCTCTAAGTTCACAAATGCTTTAATGACAGAAATTTTGTCGATCACGTCTTTTGAGCCAGTAACCGTGACATTTTTCGGATTCACAATAGGCTGCTCTGGTGAATAGCCGTCTTTGATTTTATTTTGATTATAAAATTCAGTTTCAACAGGAAATTCAGCTGTCGTTTTTTCTTGTATCGTCACAGTCGTCACAGACGGATTAATCGTTAACGTGATTCCTTTCGATACATCTCTTGCCTTCAATTCGACTTTATGTGTACCTGTCGTCAGGTTTTGCATATCTGCGTAAATTTCAAAATTTTTCGTTTGTCTTGCTGTTTTCACAGCACTAGTTGATCCTTTAATCGTGACATTGACTGTCTGCGGCACACCAGTGACTACATACTTTTCGTCGTCATAATATGCTTTAACAGGAATGTCCGTTAAGGTTGCCTCGTCTGTTGTCGATGTTGGGAAAAAGGATTCACCGATTTTTTTCGGCGTGGGCGCTTGCGCTGAATTGACTGCACCATACAGCAATAAAGCGAAGACCAATGCAAGAAACTTAACGGCCCAGCGATTATTCAAAATCTTATCCATTTTTCTTGCCCCTCCAATACCATTTGGTCGAGGAAGCATCTTTGCTGTTCTTACTAAACTCAGCAATCAGCATTTCTTCAAGCGCTTCTTCTGTCAATTCTCGATGGAGATCACCATTTCTTGCGACACTAATGCCGCCTGTCTCCTCGGAGACAATGACGGTTAAACTGTCCGTTACTTCACTAATACCAACTGCCGCGCGGTGACGTGTACCGAGCTCCTTAGAGATAAAAGGACTTTCAGACAGCGGTAAATAACACGCCGCAGCTGCAATCTCATCACGCTTCATAATCACAGCGCCGTCATGAAGCGGTGTATTCGGAATGAAGATATTAATCAGCAGCTCAGAACTGACCTTTGCATTTAAAGGAATTCCGGTCTCTATGTAATCATTCATCCCAGTATCGCGCTCAATCGTTAGCAGCGCGCCTATTCTTCGTTTTGCCATATAGTTAATTGCTTTTGTAATTGCCTCGATCGTTTTCTGCTGCTGTTCCTCTACAGGTGTTCCGCTTCTAGAGAAGAAACGGCCGCGCCCAAGCTGTTCAAGCGCTCTCCTTAGCTCTGGCTGAAAAATAATAATGATCGCAAGGAACCCCCACGTAATCGCTTGATCCATCAGCCATTGAAGTGTGTTAAGACCGAGATACGCACTTCCCATCCTGACGAGAACAATGACGACAATTCCCTTTAAAAGCTGAACCGCTTTTGTTCCGCGGATGACCATCATTAATTTATATATCACATACCAAACAACGAGAATATCAACAGCATTACCGAGGTACTGCAAAAAAGGAATATCCCCTAAAGCCATTTCCTCGTCCTCCAGAATTTTCAGTTATTCTTCGTTCGATTCATTTTTTATAAAAAAAGAGCCTATGTGTAAGTACATAGCGTGGCTATTATACCACATTTTGTTTCAGCAAGGAAAATAGTTGCCATATCTGGCTGGCATTCAAGTCTGTCCATCAATAGAAAAAGAGCAGTCCCCTTAGAGACTGCTCTCACACTGTTTGATTTACTTTTGCTCCTCTGGCCCAATGACCCGCATCACGTCTTGTGCTGTAGACTTCATTTTGTACCAAACCCAATCAAACACTTCATTAATTTCATTGATTTGACCAGTGACTTGTCCGGCAGAAGCAGTCAGCTGTTCTCCATTGACGACTGTTACGTTTCCATCAACCTTGCCTTCTACAATCAGCTTGCCATTTTTCACAGTGACATCACCTTTGACGGTTTCCCCTTTAGGTACCGTCACTGTATCATTTTCAACCACGAGATTCGGCTGCTTTGACACACTGAAATTATGATCCGTATTCCAGCTAGTAAACAGACTGCCTCCCATCAATATGACAAAGAGGGCAGCGGCGACCATTAGCGGATGAGCTTTGATCCATCTTTGAATCGACACACGCTTTTTCTCCTTTGGAAGACCTGCCATCACCTTTGCAGTGAAATCAGATGGTGCTTCTATATGAGATGTACTCTGCACGAGCGCGATGGATTTCTCAATTTGTTGAAAATGAGTACGGCATTCCTCACACGATTGCAGATGGCTCTTTAATTCTTTTTCATCTTCGGGCTCTATGTCCCCGTCTAAATACTGATGCATAAGCAGGACGATTTTTTCCTGACAGCTCATCAAAATCACCTCACTCAAAGGTCTCTCAACTGTTTCCGGAGAGCCTCTCTACCCCTGTGTATTCTCGTTTTCACCGTACCAACTGGTATATTCAGAATCTCACTAATTTCTTTTAACGAGAGTTCATCAATATACTTTAATACGATGACCGAGCGATATTTATCGGGTAATCTTAAAATTTTTTGCTGAATGGTGCTCGATAATTCAAGCGACACCACCTCGTCCTCTGGCAAAATGCCGTCAGCCGCAATTTGAGAATACATATTCAGTCCTTCTGTCCCTGCCACCTCTGCATCTAAATAATAATCCGGCTTTTTTTTACGAATACGGTCGATGGTCAGGTTGGTTGCAATGCGGTACAGCCACGTGGAAAACTTACGATTCACATCAAAGCTCTCAATATTCACATAGGCACGAATAAACGCCTCCTGCGCAATATCTTCTGCTTCATGCGCATTCCCAAGCATACGATAGCACAGCTGATAAATTTTGTCTTTATACAGGTCTACGATGTCTGCAAATGCGTTCTGGTCGCCTTTTTTCACTTGCTTAATTCTCTTTTTAATCATTGTTTCCATAGTATATTCAACCTCTGCCTTCACCGGTCTTTATGTATACGAACCTCGTTCCAAAAGGTTTCATTCTCCTCTAAAAAATAGTGTAACAAATTTTTGACAGCATGTTACGCTTATCAGCCGGTAAAAACCTTAACATATCCTTAAATTTCCCCAAAATTAAAAAAAGAACGGGAACAAGTCCCGCTCTATAATAGCTTTTCACCCATTAAAGAACCAATTAATGCAACTGCCGCTTCTGCTGTTTTATTTTTCTCATCTAATACCGGATTCACCTCAACAAACTCAGCAGAAGTCAAAATACCTGCTTCCTCTAAAAGCTCCATTGCAAGATGACTCTCTCTATAACTGATGCCGCCAGCAACCGGCGTTCCCACGCCAGGGCACTCCGCTGGATCAAGGCCGTCTAAATCAAGCGACAAATGAACACCATCTGTTCTTTCTTTTAAATACGCAATGGCTTCCTCCATTACTCTCGTCATCCCTAATCGATCGATTTCATGCATCGTATACACTTTAATGCCTTTTTCTCTAATCAATGCCCGCTCTCCTTCATCTAAAGAACGAGCACCAATCAAGATCACATTCTCAGGCTTTACTTTAGGGGTATAACCGCCAATATTGATTAGATCAGCATGCCCAAAGCCGAGACTGACAGCGAGCGGCATCCCATGAATATTTCCAGAAGGAGAAGTTTCCTCTGTATTTAAATCACCGTGCGCATCATACCAAATGACACCCAAATTTTCATAATGTTTGGCTACACCGGCTAGTGTACCAATTGCAATGCTGTGATCCCCGCCTAAAATCAGCGGAAACGAACCTGACTGCACAATACTGCTAACCTTTTCAGCAAGAAGCTGGTTTGCGCCAGCATTCTCCGTTAAGTTTTTCAGTTTTTCACTTGTATAGAGACCTTTCTCATCATCTCTTTGCTCAACGGGAATATCCCCTAAATCCTCGACATCAAATGAAAGCGATTCCAATTTTTCTTTTACACCAGCACAGCGAATGGCACTCGGCCCCATATCGACGCCCCTTCTCATTTGACCGAGATCCATCGGCACCCCAACAATCGTGACCTTCTTTTGATCTCCCATATGTACATCCCCTTTCCGTTCATGCTTATATTTTACTTTCTCGGTGCCTTCTGACTCAACTCAACAATATTTTGAATAGTTATACATTCCAATCGTCAAAATAAAAAAAAGACACCTTTTTAAAAAAGGTGTCTTAACTGGGCTAGCTGGATTCGAACCAACGCATGACGGAGTCAAAGTCCGTTGCCTTACCGCTTGGCTATAGCCCAAAAATGGTGGAGGGGGGCGGATTCGAACCGCCGAACCCGGAGGGAGCGGATTTACAGTCCGCCGCGTTTAGCCACTTCGCTACCCCTCCACATATGGAATTGATAAAAGAAAAACAGTGCCGGCAAGAGGACTTGAACCCCCAACCTACTGATTACAAGTCAGTTGCTCTACCAGTTGAGCTACACCGGCATATGGTGGAGGATGACGGGCTCGAACCGCCGACCCTCTGCTTGTAAGGCAGATGCTCTCCCAGCTGAGCTAATCCTCCACATGATGGTGACCCGTACGGGATTCGAACCCGTGTTACCGCCGTGAAAGGGCGGTGTCTTAACCGCTTGACCAACGGGCCAGTTTGTCAAGTTTACTGTTTCCGTGAAGCTGACAAAAGTTATTATATACAGGTTGTCCCCCTTTTGTAAAGGGGATTTTTATTTTTTTTATTTTCTAACTATTCAACCCTCATCAGCACAACATTTCGATTGAAATATAATTTCAGTATTTAAATATAATATTGAAATTTCATGTCATACTAAATATACTGAAAATGAAGAAATAAGGAGGTATGTCACATGCAGCCATCTCAACTGCGTTCTTTGACAACAGAATCAAGAAACCCTAACACCATGAGAATTTCACAAGCAAGCCCGCTAGAAATACTCCAAATGATAAATGCGGAAGATATGAAGGTCGCTCAAGCCGTCAACCGTGTCCTTCCAGACGTAAAGACAGCAAGTGACTTGGCCTTTGAATCCATCTCGAATGGGGGCAGACTCATTTATCTAGGCGCTGGAACAAGTGGCAGAATTGGGGTAATGGATGCGGTCGAATGTCCACCTACCTATAGCATTTCACCTGATGTCATCGTAGGCATCATGGCCGGTGGAGACTCTGCCTTTTCACATGCAGCAGAAGATGTGGAAGACAGTGAAGAAGCTGGTCAAAAAGATTTAGAACACATTCACCTAACATCAAAAGATACGGTTGTCGGAATCGCGGCGAGCGGTAGAACACCCTATATCATTGGCGCTTTAAACTATGCTAGAACCATTGGAGCAAAAACAGTAGCCCTCAGCTGCAATGAACAAGCAGAGATTAGCGAACTAGCAGACTGCGCCATTGAAGTCGTCGTAGGAGCAGAAGCCATCACTGGATCAACACGAATGAAAGCCGCATCCGCTCATAAAATGATTTTAAATATGCTTTCCACCTCTGTCATGATCAGACAAGGCAAAGTATATGAAAACCTGATGGTAGATGTAAAAGTAAGCAATCATAAACTGAAAGAACGCGCCATCACCATCATTCAGCATGTGACCAATGCTTCCTACGAACAAGCCGTAAAAGCCCTTGAAGCAGCCGATTTAGAAGTTAAAACAGCCATCGTCATGCTCCAAACCAAAACAGATAAAAAGACAGCCAAAGACCTGCTCAACAAAGCAGATGGTCACATCGACAAAGCCATCTTACGTCATCAATCTTAAAGGAGGAAACTCATGTCAGCAGGCGGACTCACCCTACTACACACAATGAAATCAAAGCTTCCCCAATCTGAAAAAATCATTGCAGACTATATCCTTGCCCATCCTGACAAAGTCATTAAAAGCACAGTGCATGAAATCAGTCAGGCTGCCGGCGCAAGCAGCTCTGCCGTCATCCGCCTCTGTAAGTCTCTCGGGCTGGATGGCTATCACGATTTGAAAATGCGGATCGCTGGAGACTTAATGCACACTGATAAACAAGGCTACCGGGATATCGAACAAGATGAACCACTTCAATCCATTATTCAAAAGACAGCAGGAAACACCATTCAATCGATCAAAGATACAGCCTCTATTTTAAATGTAGAAGCTTTAGAAAAAGCTGTTCAACTGCTACTGAATGCAAACCAAATCCATTTTATCGGTGTGGGTGCATCTGGCATCGTCGCAGCTGATGCCCAGCAGAAATTTCTCAGAATCAATTATGCAGCTACAGCCTTTACTGACATGCACATCGCATCTACGGTCATCGCAAATGCTGGAAAGAATGACATTGTGTTCGGTATATCCTTTTCTGGAGAAACGTTAGACATCATCCAAGCCCTTCAGCTCGCAAAAGAAAATGAAGTGAAAACCATTGCTTTAACGCATCCAGGGCATACAAGCGTTTCTGCATTGTGTGATGTCCATCTATCAACGTCCGGTTCCAATGAAGCACCTTTTCGTAGTGCTGCCACTTCCTCTAGAATGGCACAGCTCTATTTAATCGATGTCTTGTTCCTCAGTTTAGCCTCTCGTCAATATGAACAGACGGCACAATATATTGACAAAACAAGGCATGCCATCCGCTCCATGAAACGAAAAACAAAGGGGGATTCAACATGAGTCATCAAAAGAAATATCAGCAGTTGGCGAAAGACATCCTTTCACTCTGTGGTGGTTCTGAAAACATCTCTTCCCACACACATTGTATGACACGTCTCCGAATTACACCCATTGATCGTGAAAAAGTGCAAACTACCGCGATCAAAGAACTCGATGGCGTCATTGGCGTCGTCGAAGCGGAAACACTGCAAATCATTTTAGGCACAGGTGTTGTTAACCAAGTATCAAGTGCATTTGAACAGCTGCTCAAAGCCTCAGGTTCATATGACTTAAACAACGAAGCACAGAAAAACAAACAAGCCATTTCACAAAAGAACCGCACACCATTCAAGCTGTTCTTACGGCGGATCGCCAGCATTTTCATTCCCATTATTCCAGCACTCGTTGCATCGGGTCTTATAACGGGTATTACAAAAGCGGTCGTGCAAGCAGGCTGGCTCGATGAAAAATCTCAAGCTGCGATTATCCTAACCGTTATAGGCTCAGGCTTGTTTGCTTATCTCGGTATATTAGTAGGAACAAACGCCGCAAAAGAATTTGGTGGCTCTCCTGCATTAGGCGCATTAGCAGGTATTCTCATCATTAACCCAGCTGCCGCTGATATTATGTTATTTGGCACTAATATTCTACCAGGTAGAGGCGGACTTATCGGTGTTCTTCTTGCAGCTATTTTTATGGCACTTGTTGAAACCCGGATCAGACGCTTCGTCCCGCAATCACTCGATATCATCGTCACACCAACCATCACACTACTCATTACAGGCATTTTCACGTACGTTATCTTCATGCCAGTCGGCGGATTTATATCTGATGCCATCACCTCTGGACTTACTTATCTATTAAACATTGGCGGTATTTTTGCCGGATTTGTTCTTGGTGCGACCTTCCTTCCTCTTGTTGTCACTGGACTTCACCAAGGCCTAACACCTATTCATATGGAACTGATTAATTCAATTGGAGATGACCCGCTTCTGCCAATCCTCGCTATGGGAGGCGCAGGACAGGTCGGTGCTGCCTTTGCCATTTATATGAAAACAAAAAAGAAAAATCTGAAAAGAGCCATTGCAGGCGGACTTCCTTCAGGAATGCTTGGAATTGGAGAACCGCTCATTTTCGGTGTCACACTCCCGCTCGGAAGACCCTTCCTCACTGCTTGTCTCGGCGCTGGAATCGGCGGAGCATTTCAAGCCTATTTCCAAATCGCCACTAAAGCAATCGGGGTATCAGGTCTCCCATTAACCTTTATCGTTCACACACATCAAATGCTGCTTTACTTAATAGGTCTCTTCATTGCATATGTCGCTGGATTTATCTTCACATACTTATTCGGATTTCATGATGATATGGCTGTTGAATTCGAGGAAAATAAGCAATAGGAGGTCTAGTTCTTGAAGAAATATTTTCTCATCATCACAAGTCTGTTCATGCTCCTAGGGTTACCAGTGCAAACATTTGCAACTAGCTCCCATCCTGTATCGTCTTTGTCTAAAACAGCACCTGAAGAATATCCCGTCTTAAAAAAAGCAAAACGACCGGAACAAGTAGGTTTTTCTTCTAGGCAGCTTAGGAAGGTTGATCACATGATTCAAAACGATATCAAAGCAGGGTTTCCAGGGGCAGCACTCATCATTATCAAGGATGGTCAGATCGTCCATCAAAAAGCCTATGGCTACAGACAAAAATATAAAGGGACAACAGAACTCAAATTCTATAAGAAAATGAAAAAGAACACACTGTTCGATTTGGCATCCAATACAAAAATGTATGCCACCAACTATGCCCTGCAAAAGCTAGTATATGAACAAAAACTAGATGTAAATGAAAAAATACAAACCATCCTGCCTGACTTTCAAGATGAACCAGATGCAAAGGTAACCGGCAAAGATCAGCTTCGAGTCAAGGATCTTCTCACCCATTCTGCCGGACTGCCTTCCAGTGTTTTATTTTATAGCAAAGAGCAAGCGGGCTCTTTTTTCTCTCAAGATAGACAAACAACCATGAAATGGCTGCCAAAGGTACCTCTGCAATACAAGCCAGGCACTCAGCATATTTATAGTGATATTGATTACATGCTGTTAGGCATGATCATTGAGAAAAAAACCGGTATGCCACTTGATCAATATGTAGAGTCGACGATTTATCGACCGCTTGGTCTAAAACATACCATGTTCAATCCGCTGAAAAAGGGATTCAAGCCAAAGCATTTTGCAGCAACCGAGCGTCTAGGCAATACAAGAGATGGTGTCATTGATTTTGAAAACATTCGCAGGTACACCCTGCTAGGTGAAGTCCACGATGAGAAAGCCTATTACTCAATGGCAGGTGTCTCCGGACATGCTGGACTTTTCTCTAATACATCAGATATGGCCGTACTGCTTCAGCTGATGCTCAATAAAGGAGGCTATGGGAAAACAACCATCTTTGACCAAGCTTCTATCGATCTCTTTACGGAATCATCAGACACGAACCCAACTTACGGGCTAGGCTGGCGGAAAAACGGCAATACTGACATGGAATGGATGTTTGGGAAATACGCAAGTAAAGAAGCGTATGGACACACAGGCTGGACCGGAACGATGACTTTGATTGATCCAAAACACAATCTAGGCGTCGTCTTGCTGACAAATAAAAAACATTCACCCGTCGTTTCACCTGAAGTCAACCCAAATCAATTTGAAGGTGACCTTTTCCCAACTGGTACTTATGGAAGCATCATGACTGCAATCTACGAATCTTTTAAGTAAAAGGAGGAATTCGATGTTAAAAGCTCTGTTCCCCGCTGCACTCGTTTTGGCCCTGCTCACCTCTTCCATTCCAACGGAAAAGGTGAGCTCCGCCCCTCTCCCAACTGCCAAACAAATGGTTCAGGACATGTCCTTGGATGAAAAAATTGGCCAAATGCTCATGCCAGACTTTCGCAATTGGCAAGCAGAAGGTGAATCCGCTCCTACAGGCTTCACAAAAATGAATAAAGAAGTCTCTCACCTTGTAGAGAAATATCATTTAGGCGGTGTCATATTATTTGCAGAAAATGTCGTTGATACGAAACAAACCGTCAAACTCATACATGAATTTCAACAAGCATCACCCAACATTCCTTTACTCATTTCCATTGATCAAGAAGGCGGAATCGTCACAAGACTACAAAAGGGAACACATTTCCCAGGAAATATGTCGATTGGTGCCTCTCGAAGTAAGAAAAATGCTTATGATACTGGTAAAATCATCGGCAAAGAATTAAACGCTCTAGGTATCAATACAAATTTCTCTCCTGTTCTTGATGTAAATAATAACCCGAATAACCCCGTCATCGGTGTCCGTTCCTTTAGCTCTGACCCTGAACTTGTCACGAAACTTGGTCTGCAAACCATGAAAGGACTTCAAAAGGAAAAGACCATTTCCACATTAAAGCATTTCCCAGGACATGGTGATACAGCTGTTGATAGTCACTACGGTCTTCCGCTTGTCGAACATGATCTAGATCGTCTTAAAAAGGTGGAGCTGTATCCATTTCAACAAGCAATCAACGCAGGGGCAGATATGGTCATGACCGCTCATGTTCAATTCCCAGCCATTGATGACACAACGTATAAAAGCAAAAAAGATGGCGAGGACATTATGGTTCCAGCAACCTTATCAAAAAAAGTCATCACAAACTTATTAAAAGAAGACATGGGCTTTCAAGGAGTGGTTGTAACAGACGCCCTCAATATGAAAGCGATTGCAGATAACTTCGGACAGGAAGAAGCTGTGGTAATGGCTATTAAAGCAGGCGTCGACATTGCCCTCATGCCAGCACCTGTCACGTCCTTAAAGACAGAAAAAAACCTAGAGAATGTGTTCAATGCTTTAAAAAGAGCAGTTCTCACAAACGAAATTCCAATGTCCCAGATCAATCAATCTGTCGAAAAAATCCTTCAATTAAAGATCAAACGCGGCATCATTTCCGCCAATAAATCAGTAAGCCTTGAGAAGAAAATCAAAAAAGCCACACAGCTCGTTGGTCAAAAGTCGCACCGAAAAGCAGAACAAAAAATGGCACGCGAAGGAATCACTCTCCTTAAAAACAACGACAAAACCTTGCCTTTTAAGCCTAAAAAGAATGACAAAATCTTGTTCATGGCACCGTACGAAGATCAAACAAAAGCAATGTCCGTCACAATTGAATCACTAATCAAACAAAAAAAGATCAAACCTGTGCGTATCCAATCATACGCATTTGCAGATAAGAGCTTCTCCAAAGAAACAGCCAAACTCATTCAAGATGCTGACTATGTCATTACCGGCTCTTACGTTGTCCAAAATGACCCGGCTGTGAATGATGGCGTCATTGATGACGGTGTACAGGATCCGAAAAAATGGGCAACGGCCTTCCCTCGTGCTGTCATGAAAGAAGCAGCAGCACAAAACAAAAAATTGGTCATCATGAGTCTTAGAAACCCTTATGATGCGGCAAATTTCGAGGAAGCCGACGCCTTACTGGCTGTGTACGGTTTTAAAGGGTACTCAAACGGACAATTCAATCAACCGAATATTCCTGCGGGACTAGAAGTGGTTTTTGGAGCGGCCTCACCTAAAGGGAAATTACCCGTCGCTATCCCATCAGTCACTCATCCTAATCAAACCCTTTACCCATTTGGCTATGGACTCAATTTAAAAGGAAAACAGATCAAATAGGAGGGATTCTCTTGAAAAAGACAGCAAGCTTGATACTCGCTAGCATTCTCATGATCAGCACATTGACCGCCGCCTCCCCCGCAGATTCAGAACGAACAGATACAAAAGGAAAAAAAGCAACAGTCAAAACAGGTATCGAAACATTACTCTCAAGTAACCTCTCTTGGCTTAAAGGGAAAAAAGTAGGGCTTATTACGAATCCTACAGGCATTGATGCAAACATGAAAAGCAGTGTCGATCTGCTATTTGAACACCCCGATATTAAACTGACTGCCTTGTATGGGCCTGAACATGGCGTCCGCGGTGATGCACAAGCAGGAGAAGGCGTCGAATCGTATACCGACGAAAAAACGGGCCTGCCTGTTTACTCTCTTTATGGAAAAACAAGAAAGCCAACTCCTGAAATGCTCAAAAATGTAGATGTCCTGCTATTTGATATTCAAGACGTTGGTACTCGTTATTACACCTATATTTACACGATGGCGTATGCAATGGAAGCAGCTAAGGAAAACAACATTCCATTTGTTGTCTTAGATCGTCCAAACCCCATAGGCGGGCTAAAAGTAGAAGGACCCGTATTAGAGCCAGAACACGCCTCTTTTGTAGGTCTCTATCCCATCCCATTAAGACATGGGATGACAACTGGAGAACTTGCATACATGTTTAACAAAGAGTTTCATATCAACGCTGATGTAAAAGTGATCAAAATGAAACATTGGAAACGATCCATGACGTTCGATGACACGAAGCTGCCGTTCGTCCTCCCTTCACCTAACATGCCGACCGTTGATAGTACCTTTGTTTACCCAGCAACAGGATTAATCGAAGGCACAAACGTTTCTGAAGGCAGAGGAACGACAAAACCGTTCGAACTCATTGGCGCTCCATATATCAATAGCAATGAGCTAGCAGATCATTTAAATAGGTTAAAACTAAAAGGCGTTCAATTTAGACCTGTCTCATTTACCCCTACCTTTTCAAAACATGCCGGGACTTTGTCTCACGGGGTACAGCTGTATGTCACAGACCGAAAATCATTCGAAGCAGTCAAAACAGGTCTATCCATCATCAAAGCAATTCATGACTTGTATCCTAATGACTTTCAATTCCTACAAACAGGCAGCTTTGATAAACTCATCGGGAATAGCTGGATCAAAGAAGAAATCAATAAAGGCACTTCCATCAAACACATCATGAAACAATACCACCATGACCTAAAGACATTCGAAAAGAAACGGAAGAAATACCTCATCTATTAATCGCAAAAAAGCCTCCACCTTAAAGGATGGAGGTTTTTTCATGATAAAGACTTAGTCACAGCAGGTACTTTCAGCTCGAAACGATGAAGTAAAAAGCCAAACAAGGCTGCAAGCACTTGCTGAAACAGCATGCCAATCACTACAGGAACAGCAACAGCAGGCGGGAAAAAGCTAATGGCAAGCACAGCACCCGCGCTAATGTTCCGCATACCGCCCGTATACACAATCGCCACAATTTCTCCTTGGGTACATTTCATCGCCTTTCCAATCAACCACGCAAAAGCATACCCACTCATCGCAATGAAAAAGACAGTCGCTGCTTTGCTAAAAAATGCAGCATCCAGTTCACGCAAATATGGGGCGACAACAGAACTGTTAATCGATACGACAACAAACAAGCCTAATTTTGAAAAAGGAGCCAAGGTCTGACTCATTGCTTTTGTCACCGATGGCTTTGCATACTGACGAACGAGCATCCCTAAAATAGAGGGCAGCACCACCATACCGAATAGTCCTTTCATGATCGCCACCATGTCCATATGGACCTGTGTACCAACGAAGATTGACAAGCTTACTGGTACAATCAATGGCGAAAGCAATGTATCAATTAATATGATAGATAACGTTAACCCCACATTCCCTTTATACATTGCCGCCCATATTAAACTAGACACACCTGTCGGAATCACCATCGCAAGCGTCAAACCGGTGATCGTCATAGAATCACCTGCAAATATCAAATGCCCCGCCGACCATGCATAAAGGGGCATCAGCACATGCAAAATCACAAACGATAAAATCAAAGGCAATGGATGCATCACCGTATGCTTTAAAGCTGAAAAAGTAGATGACAAGCTCCCTGAAAATGTCATCACAGCAAACACCCAAGGCACCAAAAAGGTGAAATCTTTTAAATACGCCGCCAATAATACACCAAGTAGCACGCTGACAGGCGTAATGAGCGGCATCATACGGCCGAGCACCTGATTCAAACGGACAAGCATGCCGGCCACCTCCATCCTTCACTTTCTTCCTTGTTCTATTGTAACAAACAGAAAAGTCTTTTTAAGATCCGATCACTTGTTTCATAAGTTTTTGACTAGACGTATCCATTCCAACTACGTCCACCTCTACACCAGCTGTACGATATTTTTCCTTCACACGTTCAATCGCGGCCACACCTGATTCGTCCCATATACGCGCTTCAGACAAATCAATCACAACCGTGTTCAGGTCGTTTCCATGATGGAAGGCTTGAATCAATTCAGTCACGGAAGCAAAGAAAATTTGACCCTTAATTCGATAAACCCATGTACCAGCTTGGCTTTCTGTAGAGGTAATATGGAGTTTTGATATTTTAGCCACAAAGAATACGGCACTAAGCAGCACCCCTGCAAAAACACCCTTGGATAAATCATGAGTGAACACCACCGTCACGACCGTGACAAGCATCACAAGAGAATCTGTTTTTGGGTTCTTTTTCAGCTGCTGGAATGAACTCCAATCAAAGGTACCAATAGAAACCATGATCATGACAGCCACAAGAGCAGCCATCGGAATTTGAACAACCACATCACCGAGCACAAAAATCAATACCATTAAAAATGCACCAGCCACAAAGGTAGAAAGCCTGCCTCGTCCCCCTGCCTTTGTATTAATCACAGATTGACCAATCATCGCACAGCCAGCCATACCGCCAAAAAATCCTGCCACCACATTGGCAATTCCTTGGCCTCTCGCTTCCTTATTTTTACGACTAGACGTTTCCGTCATATCATCTACAATCTGTGCTGTTAATAAAGATTCAAGTAAACCAACCATCGCTAGTGCTAAGGAATAAGGAAAAATGATAGCAAGTGTTTCCCAGCTAAACGGTACATTGGGAATAAGAAAAGTTGGCAAAGAGCTAGGAAGCTCTCCCATGTCCCCAACCGTTCTGACATCAATATGCCCAAATACAGCAATCATCGTCATCACAATAATCGCAATAAGTGGAGAGGGAATAACTTTTGTGACCATCGGCAATACATAAATGATCAACAATGCTCCACCTGTCATGATATACATAGCCATGGATTCCCCAACGAAATGCGGCAGCTGGGCCATGAAGATCATAATTGCCAACGCATTGACAAAACCAACCATCACAGACCTCGGAATAAATTTCATCAGACGAGAAACACGGCACAATCCAAACATAATTTGAATCAAGCCTGTTAAAATCGTAGCTGCGAACAAATACTGCAATCCATGATCTGCAATTAAATTGACCATGACCAGCGCCATAGCCCCAGTAGCGGCAGAGATCATACCTGGTCGTCCACCAACAAACGAAATCACAATCGCGATACAAAACGAAGCATACAAACCGACCTTAGGATCAACGCCCGCAATAATTGAAAACGCAATCGCCTCAGGAATCAAAGCCAAGGCCACTAAAATACCCGCCAGCACATCCTGACGCACATGTCCAAACCATTCTTGCTTTACAAATAAATCTTTCAAACCATCTACTCCTTTTTATATACATACCGTACAAGGAAAAAGAAGGCGAATAAAAACCGGAGATACAGAAAGGGAAAAACAATAACCATTCAATTTCGGGGAAAAAGAGGAACGTACAGAGTCTTTTGTAAGAGAGGAAGTCATCACTTTAGTAAGGATAAAAGAAATACGCCGAAGAATCAAGAACAAATAGAAGGGGTATGTAGAAAGCTAAGGCAAAGCTTCCATCAAAATCGCTCGAGTCATTTTCTATTTTCATGAGCCTAACTAAGATCAATAAACGTCAACTTATTTTAAAACAAACAAAAAAAGCCTTCTCATCAACGAGAAACCTTAACATTTACCATTATCATATAGAGGAAAGCTTCCAAGCGGGCTCGAACCGCTGACCTCTTCCTTACCATGGAAGTGCTCTACCTACTGAGCTATGGAAGCATGGCTCCGCAGGTAGGACTCGAACCTACGACCGATCGGTTAACAGCCGATAGCTCTACCACTGAGCTACTGCGGAATGGATAAAGTAACTTCTTCCATTGGAAGGATATAAACAAAAAGCTTGGCGGCGTCCTACTCTCACAGGGGGAAACCCCCAACTACCATCGGCGCTGAAGAGCTTAACTTCCGTGTTCGGTATGGGAACGGGTGTGACCTCTTCGCTATCGCCACCAAACCTGATGGAGAGAATGTTCTCTCAAAACTAGATAACAATGTTCATTTTTCACATTAGAATATAGGTTAAGTCCTCGATCTATTAGTATCTGTCAGCTCCACGTGTCACCAC